>JAVRBV020000075.1:0-34477 GCA_034531095.2 Nostoc sp. CreGUA01
ACTGGCTATCGTTTAGAACCGACTTCTGGCTAAAATTTCGCAATAAATCAATCCCCACATCCCCCCGTCCCCCCGTCCCCCCCCCCCCCCCCCCCCCCCCTCCCCCCCCCCTTCTTCCCTCCCCCCCCTTTTGGGAAAGTATTATATATATCAAATTTGGATATTATAGTGATCGAGGGTGTTCAAAAATAGGAAAGGGGGGAGGGGGTGGGAGGGGGGGGAGGTGGGGAGGGGGGGACGCGGGGAGGCGGGGATGTGGGGATTGATTTATTGCGAAATTTTAGCCAGAAGTCGGTTCTAAACGATAGCCAGTGCCATAAACAGTTTCAATCCAGGTTTCTAGATTGATTTCGCGGAGTCGTTGGCGTAAGCGTTTGACGCGAGCAACTACGGCATTGCTTTCAGGTTCTTGTCCCCATTCCCAGAGTGCTTGTTCAATTTGATCGTGGGTGAGTATTTGGTGAGGATGGCGCATCATGTATTCTAGTAGTTGAAAGTCGCGGCTTTTGAGTTTCAAGCTGGCGCTTCCCCATTCCAAGCGCATGGTGTCCAGATGCAGGCATAGCCCGTTGACTTGTAATGTATCACCACACCACAATGGCGATCGCCGCCGCAATGCTCGCACCCGTGCCAGTAATTCTTCTATATCTACAGGTTTAACAAGGTAATCGTCGGCTCCAGCATCTAGCCCCATGACTTTATCGGCAGTGGTATCTTTTGCCGTCAACATCAAAATAGGAGCAGCTTTCTTTGCTTGGCGATACTGTTTACACAGAAAAATACCGTCTTCATCGGGCAACATCCAGTCAAAAATCAGCAGATCGTAATCTTTTTCACCCATCAACCATTGGGCTGTTGCTCCATCTTCCACGGCATCTACAATATGCCCTGAGCGAGCCAAGGCTTCATGAAGGGGTTCAATTTGCTCCGGATCGTCTTCTACTAGCAAAATTCGCATTGTTAGCTGGGGAGTTAGGAGTTAGGAGTGGGGAGTTAGGAGTTAGGAGTTAGGAGTTAGGAGTGGGGAGTTAGGAGTTAGGAGTGGGGAGTTAGGAGTGGGGAGTTAGGGAAGAAATTTTCAAGTTTGTTTTGTGTAGTTTTTTACTTGATTAGGACTTACGCACACTCTATCAATTCTTGGCGTTCTTGGCGTCTTCTCTGCGAGACGCTACGCGTTGGCGAAGCCTCTCGTAGAGAAGGCGGTTCGATAAATTAAGCTTTTTCGTGATTTTTGCGTAAGTCCTGTTGATAATCGCTGTTGAGAAATTTAAAAGATGTCGAAAAAAGCATCGTCTAATTCGTAACCGAGCATTTGTGCCATAGATTTCAGCCGCGATAAGCTGGGAATGTTTTGCTGTTTGAGCCAATCACCTAAGACAAAGATTTTGTGCATCAAAAATATTTCTAACGCTTCGGGATTATACTGAATACCTTCTTGGGAACTGAACTGATGTGGTACTAGCATGGCGGAATAACGAGCAAATTCTCCAAACTTCCAATCTAGTAAAAATGGTAACCAGGGGTATCTGGCATCTAAACGGACAAACCATAGCCGAATCTCTGGAATTTCTGAAAGTTCCCGTGGATCGCCAGGTTCTCGATGGTAATCGATCTCAAATCGTAGCTGCTGTTCGTGGGATGCGACTCCATCTTGCAGCAGTTGTTCGATCGCCACTGATGCAGGCGACAGATCTAAATTGTTAATCAATTCATTATTGAGTGCGATCGCAATTGGTTTTGACTCAGCAGCCACTTTCTTTATTCTCAACTCTAGGATCGAGAATACACAGTAGCAGTTTTGAGCCATTGATGCTAGATTCCACAAAAAACTCTTCAGTCATAAAACTTGTAATGTCTCGCGATCGCTACTCACACCATATTTTGCTCAATTGAAATATGACTTTGATAGCTGCTATAATTACTCACCTTTCACTTAAAAATTACTACACCACAAACATGGCACTTCACCAGAATAAGGGTCTTTTGTCAAGGCAGTGCCTACTCTCAGGTAGACATTTGCCACATTTTTAAGCTAAAGTTGTAATGAGTTTGTTTTAGATTAAGGTTTGAGAAAGTAGGCATCAAAAGCAAAAAAATCATTATTCCAACCTGTGACTTCCGCAGCATCAAAAGCCAAAACACAAGTACAGGTAGAAAAATCGTGTGCAATATCCATACATAAATTGAATAACCAATAAACATTGAGATGGGAAAATTCCCCCGCAGTTAATAAGCTGTAATATGCAAAAACAAACAATTTCTACAAAGCCAATTCGTTCCCTAGAAGACGCGCTAGAGCGTTGTCAAGTCTTGGGTATGCGCGTCAGTCGCCAGCGTCGCTTTATTTTGGAACTACTTTGGCAAGCAAACGAACATCTTTCTGCTAGAGAGATTTACGATCGCTTAAACCATCAAGGCAAAGAAATCGGTCATACTTCGGTTTATCAAAATTTAGAAGCATTATCAACCCAAGGCATCATCGAGTCTATTGAAAGATGCGACGGGCGTTTGTACGGTAATATTAGTGATTCTCACAGTCATGTCAACTGTATAGATACAAATCAAATTCTGGATGTTCACGTACAATTACCAGAAGATTTTATCCGCCAAGTTGAAGAACAAACAGGAGTGCGAATTACTGACTACAGTATTAACTTTTATGGTTACCGGAATTCGCAAGAAGGCTAGGAATTGGGGCATTGGGCATTGGGCATGGGGCATGGGGCATGGGGGATTGGGCATTGGGCATTGAAAAGTCACGCATTCAAAAGTTCTTTAATTTTGAATTTTGAATTTTGAATTTTGAATTTTGAATTGATTTGTCTCCCTCATCTCCCCACTCCCCACTCCCCACTCCCTAAAAAACAGTTTCATCAACTACGTCATCATCATATAAATCTACTGGTACAATTGTCCCTTCGCAGCTTTCGATTAGTCCGATTGTTGCGGGATTGTTCCAATTAGTGTTTGTGGTTGATGTAATTTTTTTGCTGTTGAATAAGGGTTGCTGTGATGGCAAATTTTTCAGTTTTTGAAATGATTCTTTATCAAATAAAGCACCATTATCGGCAGCTAATTTTTTGTCACTCTCGCTCATAGTGGTATCAAATAAGCAAGCATTGGCAAGATTAGCAAAGTTCAGATTTACCCCCATTAAGTTCGCCTGTTGGAGGTTTGCGCCTGCGAGGTTCGCCTGTTGGAGGTTTGCGCCTGCGAGGTTTGCGCCTGTGAGGTTTGCCTTTTGGAGATTTGCACCTGCAAAATTCACTCCAATCAATTCCGCATTCGATAAGTTTGTTTGCTCAAGATTTATTTGAGTTAATGTTACTTGCAATAAAGAGACTCCTGATAAGTTGAGTCCAGCCAAAGACTGAATTCTGTTTGTAAAGGCATTTTTGTGCAATACTTTTGTTCTGGCAATCAAAATATTTAATGCTTCCGGATTAAATTCTGTCAAATTAACTGGATTGCCACAAGGCCAAAAAGGAATTTTTGTTTCCTGTTGGCAAGCACAAAGTAATAAAAAGACATTCAATCCCACCGCAGCATTTATCTGCTCAACATTCACAGGGTTTTGTACTTGGTGAAAATGAGTCAAGGCTTTATGTGCTATTCCTTCATCTAACCAACACCCTTGACAGTAACTACGCCAAAAAGACAAAAGTCGTTGAAATAAAACTTCAAAAGAAAACCGATATTTTTGCTCTTGGCGTAAAGTTGCGATCGCCAGTTCTTCAATTTCCTGACTAAGTATCCCATAACCCAGTAAATTATAAATATGCTCGGCTACACTACTGGGAGAATCAAGCACAAAACTAATCATCCCATAAACATCATCTCGATACTGAGTCAACAATTTTAATTCACTAGCAACAGCTTCTCCACAAAGATATTCTCCCAACTTAATATGTGAAAATTCAACCCAATTACTTTGGGCGGTAGTCGCTACAACGGGGGGAACTCCCGCAAGGTGCTGCTTTGTCTTTGTGCCTTTGTGTGAGCTTTCTAAATCCCTAACATCAAAATAAAAACCGGGTAAATTCTTCCATTGGTCATTGACTTGATAACGCTGGGAGTGTAATATTTTCAAAGCCATTGCTTGCATCTGTTTAACTAAATCTTGGGGATGGCGATCGCCAAGTAAATTAGCGATCGCTTCTGGAGTCCGGTGAATATGAACAAATCCCCATCGCAGCAGCATAGTTTTCATCCCACCAGTTAGGGGATAACCTAACAACCAGCGACTCAAGCGATGATGAATTTCCCATAATAAAGGAGCTTTGCTAGCTAATTGCAATAACTCATCATCTAGCAGTCCCTCACGGTGCAAAATCCCCAATAAATGCAGCATTAAAGGTTGACGCACAAAGACAGATAGTTCTGGAAACTTTGATTTGGCAAACAAGCCTGCCTGTTTTAAAAATGTAAAGAAATTTTGAGCGATCGCCAAAGATTGTACTTTTGCCCATTGCTGAAACCATTGTTTGAGTTCTTCCACATCCAACGGTTGAATACTAATTCGTTTGCATAAAAACAATACTTTTGGGTCAATTTCCTGTAACGTATTTGACTCACTCGTTAACACAATTTTGTGGCGATGCTGAGACTGAAAACTTAGCAATTGCTCAAGAAAAATTGCCTTTGCTCTTATACCTTGAGTAGAAGGTGGCAGTTCATCTAGACCATCTAAAAACAACAAACAGCGAAGATTTTCTTGTTCTAACCAAGTTGAAAGATTAACAAAAAAAGCCGAATTGAGGGTTTCAGTAAAAGTTTTGCCGTATTTTACATCTCGCAACTTAATTAGTATCGGCATCCAATCAGGGTAAAATTTTTCTGCTACTTCTGCCGCCCAGATTTGACAAAAACTAGTTTTTCCATAACCAGATTCAGACTCAATAACAGCGATGGTTTCTAAATCTGTTAGCTGTTGTTGTGCCCATGTTTTTAAATCAACTGGGGTCAGAGCTTTTTTATCCTGGTCAGAAATGCTTTCTTCTACTATTAAGCCTTTTTGTGATACATAAATATCTTTAAGAGCAAAGCATTCCGTAAGCAATGGTATGCTCAGATTTTTAATCAAACTTGCCCGATAATGTTCTCGGTGCAAGTCAATTTTATCGCTCACCTTAGAATCAACTGATGAAATCCCCAATCGGACAAATTTTTGCAGTTGGGCTAAAGGGGCAGCATTTTCGGTCACTACTACCAGTAAATGACCAGGGAAAGAGTTCAGCAAACGCTGTGTTATCAGTTTAGCTTCAGCTTCCTCTGCACCGTTGGCGATTAACCAAGCTATGGCAGCATTATTTATTTGTTGTACCAGTAATGAGTCGGCAAGTAAAGACAGTGCTTGTTCAGCTTGAGTGTCAGTCAATTTACCAGGACTGAGAGTTTTCAGTAGTCCTTGCAGTTGAGGATCTTGGAGGATGATGTTACCGACTTCCTCTTGAGGTATTCTTGCTCTGTCTAGCCACGGTTTTTCCAGGCTTGATTCTTGCTGTAAAATTGCTTGCAAAGCCTGGAGATAGGTAACTTGAAAGGTTAACCATGTGCCTTCGTTACGTTTTAAAGGTTTTTTTTGGCTGAGGCTACGCAACAAGCTTGCTGTTAACTCAGAAATCACCTCAATTTCTTGGCAAACAAGACTTAAGGGTAGTTCTAAAATTTCTACCAAAGTACAGATATCAAAAGGCATCAGACTTTTGACTTCCATATCCTGAACAATACGGTAAGCAATACCCGCCAATTGTCCGGCTGAAAATCCGCTGATTCTATTGATTGCGATATTATGTTCTGCCAACCAGTGCCTAATACTTAGGTTCATTTAATTACACGCCCAAGGCTGCTATGGCAATTATGATCGATTTATTCAGTTTGCGAAAACAAGTCACAATGGGTAAGGCAAAGTTTTGTATCAAAACTGTTTTTTACTAACTAAAAAACAGTACTTGTATAATTGAGCAGACTATGAGCGATCGCCCTTTAAAATTACTGTTAATCGACCAAGACCCGATTTTTCGTCTGGGATTACGGGTAGCTTTAGAAGCAATTCCTGATGTGCAAGTGACGGCAGTAGTAGAAACTTATACACCTTCCTTGCAGATTTTAGTAGAAATTGCCGAACAAGACCAGAAGGAAGTGAATTTGGTAGTTTTGGAATTAGGTAATGGTCGCTCGACTACCAGCCAGCAGCTAGGATTACAATTCTGTCGGCAACTGAGAGCCTTGTACCCCAACCTGCCAATTTTCCTCCTCAGTTCTGTTCAAGACCAAGGATTACTATTAGCTGCCAAATCCATTGGTGTAAATGGCTACTCTCCCAAAGGCACACCTCTTTCTGAGCTAGTCACGGCCATGCAAAAAGTTGCAGCTGGTGGTTCCCATTGGCTTGAGCAAACCCAAACACTAGACGTGATGAATCGCGTCTCTAACCAATTCCCATTCCCTCTGTTCAAACTGCGAAATAATTTACGTTTGTCAGGAATTGGTTACATTAACGCTACCTTAGCGACAGTAACAGCACAATTACAAGTACCAGGAATACCAGTATTAGATCGGGCAATTTTGGCTGGACAACGACGAGAACTGCTAGCAGCTCGTTGGTTGCTCAATCAATTGCTAATTTCGCCACAAGAAAAGCCAGAAGACAATATTTTGGTTGCAGATGAGCCGCCTGTGAGTGATTCATTTAGTAGTGCCATTCAACAAACCCAAACGCCGCCACCTCTCTTGACCACAGCAGCATTACAATCTGCTTTGTTTGCATCTTGCGTTACTAAACTTCAATTTCCTTTAGAAAATGTCACAGATGCTCCTTTAGAGATTGACATTTTGCGCGAACAAAAAAAGCGGGAATTACTTTATTTGATTCTGCAAAAACTAGCTCAACAATTGGATGAATTGCGGGCTTCTCAAATTGATATCAATCAATTATCTGGAGTAAAAAGTACTTTGATAAGTGATTTGTGGCAAGCAGCAGTAACAGATTTTTTTGGTAAATTTTCATTAATTAAATTAGGTAAAGAAAATAGAGAAATTGTCAATATTCTGCTGCAAAATACCCAGATTGTGCAAACAGAAATTCTCAATAAAATTCCCTTAGTTATTGAATTGTATAGTTATCTGTTATTTCAAACAGAAATGTATATTGATAATGCTTCCTATCCAGCAGTTAGCGTTGAAGCAAAAAACCAAGCATCAATGATTTTAGAGAACTTATTGATTCAGGTAGCAAACGGAGTTGTACAACCACTGCTCAATTCCTTAGCAGATATAGAAATCATTAAGCAAAATTTTTATGGGAGCCGCTTGATTTCCACAAGAGAGATTGAAAGATTTAGGAACGAATTGTCATGGAAGTATCGTTATAATAATTATGTAAATGAAGCCCAGGCGATTTTTGAAAGCCGCTACGAAATATTTGTAATTGCACCTCGCGGCATTGCCAAAACTTCAGTTTATGCCCCGCGCAATCAGGAATTAGCAAAACTTTCTTATATTCCTTTATTCGTCACATTAATTTTAGAATTTAGTGATGCGATCGCACCGCGTTTAAAATCACTATTAGCCTTTTTAGGTAGCGGCATTGTCTTCATTTTGACCCAAATCATCGGTCGTGGTTTAGGTTTAATTGGTCGTGGTATTCTTCAAGGTATTGGTAGCGTTTCGTTAATAGAAAAGAACTTTAAACGAAAATAGCGATCGGGGTAATTACTAAATGTTTAAAGTGGCAAGATAATAAAATTTTAGTGATTTATGCTATAGAGTTATTTGATTATTCAATTCGTGCTATAGATTAACTTAAAAAAAGTTGTCTGGCTTCGGGATAACTTTGGGAGGAGCCACTTAACCAAGTTTCCCCAGTAACCTAAGTAGTAATTAAATAAGGTGTAAAAATGAAAACCAAACGCGAAAGAGAAGAAATTATCAAGGCTATCAATGTACTGTTAAATCAAGCTTATGACAGTACTTTAGATGAAATTCTCGGATTATTAAACAAAGTGGATGATGAAGAAGATGAAGAAGATATTAGAGACGCTCGTGCTGAATTAGAAGATATCAAAATCAATGGTGGTATACCTTGGGAAGAAATTAAAAAAGATATGAACAAGGACGTAGCGTGAATTACCAAGTTATATTTTCCAAAGCTGCGTTAAAACAGTTCAATAAATTATCATCAGACCTCGAAGAACGCCTAAAAACAAAGATTAATGAGTTAGCAACAGAACCTCGTCCTAACGGGGTAAAAAAGTTAGATAATGATGATTTGTATCGGATTAGAGTAGGAGATTATAGAGTTATTTATCAGATAAAAGACGATATTTTATTAGTAAGTATTGTCAAAGTTAGTCGTTAGTCATCGTAGTAAAGCCTATCGTGATGAAAGTTGATTATTTAATATTTCACTGAAATTTTTGTGTCAAATAACTTAGAAATACACTATTTTTGAGATGCCTAATGACAAACAACGATATTATCGGGTTAGTAATTTCTTACGTATACGCAACTAGTTTACTCGTTATTGGCGAGGGACTACGTAGGGTGTTTGGCGTCAAGCCGGATTTGACTCGCAAAGTAATCCATGTTGGTGCGGGAATGTGGGTTTTCGGCGTCCTGCTGCTGTTTAATCGCTGGGAAATCGGAATTATACCTTTTGCGACGTTTATCGCGCTCAATTACCTGTTCTATCGCTACCGAGTCATTGGCGCAATGGATACCGAAGATAGTTCGCCTGGTACAGTTTATTTCGCTATTTCCGTGACATTACTGTTTGGGTTACTATGGCGACCAAGTGGCCCTGTAGATAACGTCCCAATTGCTGTAGCTGGTGTGATGGCTATGACTTGGGGTGATGCACTGGCGGCCTTAATTGGTAGACGCTTCGGTAAGTATAAATACCAAGTAGGTAATTCTGTGCGTTCTTGGGAAGGTTCAGCAGCGATGTTTGTAGCGAGTACAGTAGCGATTTTCTTGGTGCTGTTGCTACTTCCTGGTTCGTTTCTTAGCCCCCTAGCAATCCCTTTTACTTTAGGATGGGCTTTATTAACAGCGATCGCAACTGCTACTTTTGCAACCCTAGCCGAAGCAGTCTCACCCCACGGCACAGATAACCTCAGTGTACCATTAGTAGCCGCAACAGTAGTTTGGATAATCATGCAGGCGTTATAGCGACGAGGGAGATGAGGGAGACAAATCAATTCAAAATTCAAAATTCAAAATTCAAAATTAAAGAACTTTTGAATGCGTGACTTTTTAATGCCCCATGCCCCATGCCCAATGCCGAATGCCCAATGCACCATGCCCAATAATTCACAAATTCCAATTGCGGCGAAAATGGAAGAAGCCTTCTAGAAATTCTTCCAAAGGGATGTTAGCATTTAACTTCTGTTTCCTCCACTCTTCGACAATTTGCTCCACAATTTCTGAGAAACTTAGATAGATAGGAGAGAAATTTACTAAATCTTTGATTTTAATTTTTTCAGACATTGCCAAAGCAATCAAATTAATTAATTCTCCGGCTTCTGCCCCCAATATTGAAGCTCCTAAAATTTCGCCATTGCGTAATACAATTAATTTACATATACCAGTGGTTTCATCCCGGAGTTGGGCTGCTGCCACTTTTTTAAAATATTGTCGCAAAACTAAAAATTCATCTCGACGAAATTGGCGTTTTGCCTCTGCTTCAGTTAAACCTACTTGTGCCATCACTGGTACTGAAAATATCCCCCAAGGAATGCAGCGATAATTTACTCGTAACCTGGGGAAAAATAGTGCATTTTTCAGAGCAATTTTAGCTTCATAATTAGCAATATTAACAAAGTCGTAACCACCAATGACATCACCACAAGCATAAATGCGGTGATTGGTGGTTTGTAGTTTTTCATTCACTAGTAAACGACACCCATGCCATTTCACACCTACCGCTGCCAAATTTAGAGATTCAAGATTTGGCTGTTGTCCAGTCGCCACTAAAATTTCATCAGTTTCAATGGCTTTATCTCCCGCCTGAAGCCACTTTTTATCATCAATTCGTCTGACTTGAGTCACTGGTTTGGCAGTGAGGACACGCACACCTTCAACTTCCAACTGTGCTTGAAGCAGTACAGCTATTTCAGAGTCAAGATGAGGTAAAACATAGGAATACTTGACTACCAGGGTCACATTACAACCGAACCGCGCTAAAGTTTGAGCAATTTCAATGCTTTGGGGAACCCCGCCAATAATTACCCAATTTTGGGGTAAGGCCGTTTTGTTTAGGCACTGCCAAATATTAGCTAGCGTAAGATAGCCCGTAGCTTCTAATCCTTCAATTTCCGGAATTTCCGGACGCGAACCACTAGCTAGCAAATAGGTGCGTGCGCGTAATAAACGATTGTTAACAACAAAAGCCAGTTGTGCTGAGGACTGAAATTGCCCAGCACCAATGATGACATCGACTCCCTGCGCGGCTAGGATAGCTGGAGAATGTTGTTCTTCAAGATTTGAGGCAACGCTTTGAGCATACAGCATTGCTTCCTGCCATGCCAGAGATATTTGACACTCTTGTGAGGTATCAGTGTGTCTGGCATGAATACCAAAGCCAGCAGCATTACGCAATTTTTGTGCCAGTTTAGCAATTTCGCTGAGAGCGTAATGATGAATAAACCCATAGTCTACTTCGGGTTGCACCAGGGCAACTGTAGCACGTAGTTGGCTAGCAGCAAGGGCAGCATGGTATCCGGCAAGAGTGCCACCAATAATTACGACATCGTAATCAATAGTCATTTGTTATTTGGGCATGGGGCATGGGAGATGAGGGAGATGAGGGAGATGAGGGAGATGAGGGAGATGAGGGAGATGAGGGAGATGTGGTGAACTACAGCCATCACTCCTAACTCCTCACTCCTCACTCCTCACTCCTAACTCCCCACTCACTCAGCGTTGTGAGTAAGCGTTGGTTATCGGACTCTTCACGTACAGCAACCCGGAAAAAGCGATCGCCTAGTTCTTTAAAGCTAAGGCAATCGCGGATTAAAATCTGATAGTGCTTGAGTAATTCTTGCTGTAACTGCGAGGTGGATTTTTGAGACTCGACCAGTAAAAAGTTAACAGCACTTGCTTGGGGTTGCAATCCCGGAATTTTAGCTAAACCCTCAAAGAGTTGCTTTCGTGCAGCTGGTAGCCATGTCCAGGTTTGCTGTTGAAACTCCCTATCCTGGAGTGCCGCAATTGCCGCCGCTACTGCTAGAGTGTTTACTGGCCAAGGATCGCGCCATTGCTGCCATTTAGACAGACTGTCGGGGTGAGCGATCGCATATCCCAATCTCAGTCCTGGGAGACTGTAAAATTTTGTCAGCGATCGCAATACTACTAAATTCGCATATTCCTGCACCACCCCAATTAAGCTTTGTTCCTCATTGGGCGGCACAAAGTCCATAAACGCTTCATCCACCACTACCAAGGCAAATTCCTTCAGATAGGGCAAAATCGAGTCCCGCGAAAATAGCTTGCCCGTGGGGTTATGCGGGTTATTTAACAACACTCCTTTGTCTTTTGTCTTTTGTCCATTGTCAAGAAATAATGACAATGGACTCATGACCGATGACTCTTGACCAATGACTAATGACAAAGGACACTCCAGCACTTTAGCCTTGTACGCTGCCAAGGTTCGGTAGTAGTCGCCAAAGGCTGGAGTTATTAAAATTGTTGCCGTCAATTGTGCTAATTCTCTACCGATTAAAGTAAGTAATTCTGCTGAGCCGTTACCCGGCAGAATCCACTCAGACGGCAATTGATGGAAGTGACTGAGAGCTAGTCTCAGTTCACTATAGTTGGGGTCTGGATAGTGCTTAATATTACCAATTTGGGACACAATCGCAGCGATCGCGCTGTTTGGCGGTCCCAAGGGGCTAATGCTAGCAGAAAAATCCAGAATAGCATCAGGGGGACAGCCAGCCAGTGCTGCTGCCCAGGCTAAATTTCCCCCGTGTGCTGGTTGCCGCATCAAAAAAAGGTTTCCTGAAACAGAGCCTATGATTTTGGGGGTGCTACCCTTTCTCTAAATAGCTTCCCTGCGGAGAAGGCAGGCACCTTCGTCGCGGGAATTTCCATTTTTTCATTTGTTTTCGGGTTGCGACCTTCACGAGCTTTACGTTCTCGTGATTCAAAAGAACCAAATCCCACCAGAGTTACTTTATCGCCAGAGGAAACCGCTTCAATAATCGTTTCCAGTGCGGCAGTTAAAACAGCATCGGCTTGTTTCTTGGTAACACTAGCCTTTTCAGCTACGGCATCAACTAATTCACCTTTGTTCATGTCAAACTCCTAAAGTTTACTTGAGATTTTTTACGGATATACTTTAATACATCTGTACTTAAATCTCTGTTCTCAGAAATGCAAAAATCATCCTTTGGGAGTATTTCTACTCAAAACGGCTGTACATCCCATCGGCTCGACTTTTCAATGAATCATTCTAAGGTGTTGTAGCCTGATGTGGATAGATGAAACCATTAATTTATATAGATTTCAGGATTTTTTGTAGTTTTAGGGTAACAAGTACCCTAAAAACCACCCCAAAAGTAGGAAAAAATACCTAGTGAAAACCCCAGTTATGGGAAGAACAGGAGAGGGGCAGATGAGGGAGATGGGGAGGTGGGGGGGAGAAATCGCTTCACCTTATCGTAGGCGTTCTCAAACATTTGCAAATTTCGCTGTCAGAATCTGCTGGAGATTACGATTTATAAACTTCATCAAATTAAACTCATCCCATCCCTTTTTAGGGGTGGGATTTGATGTTAATTGCTAACTGTTAACCGTCAATGGTCAACAGTCAACATTTATTACTTAACAAATTGGGGCATAATTTCGGCAGCGGTAAATATTCCATGAATGCCCCGTTGGTGCAATTGTCTACCAGCTTTGAGATAGCCGAAAGCAGGGCCGCAGACATTGGCTGCCATGCTGGTTTCATCTCCCAAGGTAAAGGTATGGGTGGAAATCTTACCTTCAAAGGTGCGTCCTGTGACCTTAACGTTGGTGCTGAGGGGTTTTTTAGGATTGCGAGTATCGACTACACCACCAACAGTAACGCGATCGCGCCCCACTATTCCCGCTACTTCTAACATCACATCATCGGCGTGTTCCATATTCTCTAAAGTCAGCACCCCATTAGTTTTATCTAATAGTGCTTCCACCTCAGCATCAGTCATCGCCCTCGCAGTTTCCACTGTGTAACCAGGCATATGCCCGATATCTTCCCGGACAGTGGCGCGGTAAGCCTCCCAGTTGGCAATTCCCACACCAAAGGTAATTTCTACCTTGTGAATTTCGGCATAGCTTTGGGCGGCTAGTGCAGCAGCAGCAGTTAACAGTCCAGGCGTAGCACCGCATCCTGTCATGTAGGTAATTCCAGCTGCTTGGAGTTCCTCTTTCATCGCCAGTAATTGTTCTACAGCACTCGTGCGCTTAATTGCATCCACTAGCACGCCCCGCCAACCAGATTCGATAAACTGCTTGGCAACAGAAGGAATAAAATCATTTGGTAAGTTGGGTAAAGCCAGAAAATACCCATCTACAGGCTGACTAGTAGCGATTAAATCTTGAATACTGTTATTGCTTAATGTCCCAACTGGCTCTAGATAACCTACCGAACTTTGAGACTGATAGGTAGCGATACATTCTTGAGTATTTAAACCTTCAGCAGTGTAAGCGTAGCCTTTTTGATCTGCGGCTGCGACTAAAATCATTTCGCGTTTGCCAGCAAGTAGCTTGGCGGCGGCTTGTCCGAGTCCGCCAAACCCCAGTACTCCCACGCGGATTGTTTTGTTCGCTTGTTCTGTATTCATAGTCAATTTGTTGAGTTGAGTTAACAGCTTTCAGTATTTACCGTCTTATATTCAGGCTTGTGGCTGATGTCTAAAAGCTATAGAGGTTAATTATGCTTTATTATCCTTGGTTCTTCGGCTGACCGATGCATTTTTTTTACAGGAAAGTTTTCGCTGGTGATTTAGCGCCCAGCTGTAGCGATACGCCTCTACGTTCAAGACGTAGTTTAACGCTTAAATTTCCAGAATTTTGCTTGGTATCACTAAGGTATCTACGGAAAATTATTGATATTATTCTAAATTTGGTGAATATACGGAAATTTTGTCTATAGCAGTTTAGTTAGACCGTAAGATTCCGGCATATAGGGTATTTTAAGGTTTTAGTTAAGATATCTAGACAATAACTGTAATTAGAGGAGTATTGTAATGTCTGAAATCCAAGAAAAGCATTATGCTCAACTAAAGTCTTTTGTTGAGCGAAATCAATGGTCATCTGCTGAAAAATTAGAGAGTGGCTGTAAACGCATAGACATTAAGAATGGGAAATTTAGCTATTGTCTAAAAGTTTACGAAAAATGATTTAAAAATTAAAACTGAATAGATATTTCAATTTTGTAGAATATGCCGTAACGAAGCAGGACATCCACATTTACCACCCAAGCTAGATAAGGTAGTTTGACTTGCAAATATGAAGCAATTCGTTAAATATGTTGAAGATTTATATGAGTTGGTTGCTTATTATGAAACTAATGAAGTGGAATTGTAGATTAAATGTCATTCAATAAATACTACGCTGTTTTTAAAGGTCGAAAGACAGGTATATTCAGAAGTTGGGAGGAATGCGAACAACAAATCAATGGTTTCAGTGGTGCGCGGTACAAGTCTTTTAAGACTAGGGAAGAAGCAGAAGCAGCATTGGAGCTTACAAAACAAAATTTCATCCTACCAACTGAGGAAGAAGAAGTAAAGCAAAAGAAGACAAAAACAAAAATTTCTCCAGCGGAAGAGTTAATTAAGGATAGTGTTTGTGTTGATGCCTCATGCTTGGGTAATCCGGGTTCTGTTGAATACAGAGGTATTCATACAGCGACGCGTAAAGTTATTTTCCATAAAAGTCCAATGCCGAATGGAACAAATAATCTTGGAGAATTTTTGGCTATTGTTCATGCTCTTGCACACCTCAATAATCAAGGTAGTGATATACCTATTTATTCAGATTCAGAAACAGCTATTCTGTGGGTCAAAAATAAGAAAGTGCGAACAAAATTAAACCGAAGTACGGACAATGAAGAAATATTTAATTTGGTAGATAGAGCATTAAAATGGTTGGAGAATAATGAGTATAGTAATCCTATTCTCAAATGGGATACTGTGTCTTGGGGAGAGATTCCAGCAGATTTTGGTCGTAAATAAGCTCGCATTCAGAAGTATCCAAAAAGGTTCTGATGTCCCAAGATTAACAACCTGCTATCCACTGTAAATATTTGGAATTGATAGAAGATGACTAAAAATACGGCCAAGTTGCTGGATGTAGTAGCACTAACAGTTGACCTACCTGAATACAACCTATATCGTGGTCAAGTTGGTACAGTAGTCGAATTATTAGCTGGTGGTGCTGCATTTGAAGTTGAATTTAGCGATACCTGCGGCGGGCTACGCCTACGCCACGGTCGCACATACGAATCTATCGGTTTACGTCCAGAGCAAATTATGGTGTTACATTTTGAGCCAGCATCCCCTGATTCAGTACCGGAAATGGTGACAACTTAAGCGACAATATGCAGAGCGATCGCAGCACTAAAATAAAAAATACAGCAGATTTTCGGCATATTTCAACACTACACCAACGCATCTCTCAAATCAGCCTTTTTGAAAATTAGTTTACCAAAGGCGATCGCACATCAAAAACTAGACATTAACTAGCTGCTACACCCAATAGCTAATTCTTTGGCTACATTTGATGATTGTTACCAAATGTAGATACAATGTAATTACTATTTGTCCTCAAAGCAACTTAAATATGGGCGCAGCTATTAGAACCCGAATTGTGAAAATTGGTAATTCCCAAGGTATTCGTATTCCCAAACCTCTGTTAGAGCAAAGCGGTATTCACACAGAGGTTGAAATCGAAGTTCATAACGATCGTTTAATTGTTCGTGCAGCACCAAAATTACGAGTTGGGTGGGACGAAGCTTTTGCAACAATGGCAGAACAACAGGATGATGTTCTGCTAGATGAGGCTAATATAACCAGTTGGGATGAGTCGGAATGGCAGTGGTAGTCAGGCGTTTTGATGTTTTTTTAGTTAATCTCGATCCCACTGTTGGGAGTGAAATCCAAAAAACGCGCCCCTGTGTAGTAATTTCGCCAGATGAGATGAATCGGCATATTTCTACTGTGATTGTTGCTCCCCTGACTACAAAGAGTCAGGCATATCCTACACGCATAGCTTGTGAGTTTCAAGGCAAAGATGGGCAGATTGTCCTAGATCAAATACGCACAGTGGATAAAGCTAGATTAGTTAAACTGCTTGGTCAAATTAGCGACCAGGAACAAAAATTAGTTATCGATACCTTAGCTGAAATGTTTGCAGAATAAACTACTTTAAACCTCAGTACAGCAGATATCTGTAAACACTTTTTAGTGCTGATTTTGACTATTATCTCAAAAGGTTTAGAACTGCGATCGCACACCCTACCATTTTGCTGTCGGGCTACCTACGCTGAATTTCACCTCAGCAATCGGCAAGCTGAATCATAAATGATAAACTTTTTCAAGAATTTTTATATTTTTGTAAATCTACTGACCGACCTTACTACGTCTAATCCTTATTTTTAGGACTTTTGGCGCTTACTTAGCAGACTCATCGCTTACCTTGACTAATCAAAGAGGTTAAGAGACACTAACTAAAGACTGATGTATGTGATAGCAAAATTAATAATTTTTGTAAAGATTCTGAGATATATATGTTGAAAGATGGAACATTAGTTAACAAATGGCAAGTTTGTATCTAAGTAAAAATGTTCCGATGGCTATATTTGTAGCCTTCTGCTAACGCAGTACAATTCAAACGTACTTATCGTGGTTGGCCAAGAGCATGGAGACATTAGAATTCATAATTTATCCAGATGGTCGGGTACAGGAAAAAGTCACTGGCATTGTGGGTGCTTCTTGCGCTGAGGTTACAGCAGCAATAGAGGCGCAGCTGGGGCAAGTACTTAAGAATGAGCCAACCTCAGAATATTTCGCCGCCAAGGTGCAGCAATCGAACGTGGCGAATACGCAAAACACTTACAGCGATTGGTAAGTTTTCACAGTAGTTTAGTGTCATTTAATTCAAACCACCATGTCACACTTTAGCCAAATTAAGACTCAAATCCGTAACCTTGAATCTTTGAAGGATGCTCTGACTGAATTAGGCATAGATTGGAAACCAGGTCCACGCGAAGTACGCGGCTATCGCGGTCAAACTCATCCTGCCCAAGTTAGCATTGAGCAGGAAAATGGCTACGACATCGGCTTTAGATGGAATGGCAAGGAATATGAACTGGTGGCTGACTTACAATATTGGCAGCAAGATCTTTCTGTGGATGGATTTTTGCGCCAGGTAACACAGCGCTATGCTTACCAAACAGTGATGAAAGAAACTGCTCGTGTTGGCTTTCAAGTCGCTGAAGAACAAAAAAATGAAGATGGTTCAATTCGCTTGGTAGTACAACGCTGGAGTGCGTAATGGCTGATTTTCTGCCGTCGCCGGAAGAACAACAAGAAGACAACCGTTCCGGTTTGGAACCAGAATTAGGGGGTTTTTTGCGGGATGCCCCAGAACGTTCTGGTTTTGAACCGGAATTGGGCGGTGTGCTTCGCCAAAACGGTGTTTATGTTGACGAAATCACCTGTATTGGTTGTAAGCACTGCGCCCATGTTGCGCGTAACACCTTTTACATTGAAGCAGATTATGGGCGATCGCGAGTAATTCGCCAAGATGGGGACGCCGAAGAAATTATCCAAGAAGCAATTGACACTTGTCCGGTTGATTGCATCCACTGGGTTGATTACACTGAACTCAAAAAGTTAGAAGAAGAGCGCAAATATCAGGTAATTCCTGTAGTAGGCTATCCGGTAGAACAAGCGGTAGCTGCTAGCGAACGGCGACGCAAAAAGCAAAAGTTAAGGAGTAAGAAATCCCGTTATTAAGATAAAAAATTTAAATGAATATGATAAAGGACTGAATCTATCAGTCCTTTTATTTTGATAAAAGCTTTTAATGCAAAATTACTGTAATTGTCTTTATTTAAAGTTGAGAGGGTCGTGTTGTGAAAGCAATTTTTCTACTTTCGCTTCGTCGATTCTAGCAGTTAATTTTTTAGTTTCGTACAAGTCTCTAGTAGTTTTTGCTAAAGTGAAAGTCGAGCCAACAGAAAAAGCCAAACCCATACCCATAAAGCCTTTTACCCAGCTATCCACTGGCAAATGCACAATGCCAAAGCTAGTCATGGAAATAGAAAGCAGAAAAGCTGCCCATGTTTGAATAATCCAAGCTAGACTGTCTTTTTGAGTACTACTTGTTTGCATATTCCCTACCTTATTACTTGAGTGATTGTTAAAAACTTTGGAAAAAGAATGAGACAGATAAATTGGGTAGGGGCGGAAAGCTTTGCGCCCCTACAGATTTTTGAATCGGTAAAATTCAAAATCCAGAATTAATTATTGGAGCATATTTTTATCCCTTACCTACAATAGAAGGGATTAAAATTAGATTTTTTTAACTCACGGTTGAATTCTAAAACTTGTATTTTTAGTTTGATTTCGGTTAATTACTGTTAACAATAATTGTATGGATTGGTAAGTTTACTGATATGAATATTCAGACCAGTTTGCTAACTGGACTGAAAAAGCCTAGCTTCAGAGCAATTGAAGCAAATAAAAACTGGCACAAGATTTGTACCAGTTGTAAAAGTGTCAACAAACCGATGAGTTTACTTAATCATCTGGAAAAGTCTGTACCTTGCCATCAGGACTGAGAACAACTCGAATTCTAAGGTTTTGTCCGCGTGTATTGGCGGAAACGAAAGGTTGACCAACTTGTGGCATCCCAGCGTTATCAACGTATTCTCTCGCTGCTTTATTTAGGGGAAAAATTCGTTCAACTGTGCCGTCAACACTGACTATCAAACTGTATTCTAATGTTTGTCCCAATCCCGCAGGTGGTTGCCAGCGCTTTGTGAGGTATTCTCTGGCTTCTGCTACTTGAGGTGTATCAAATAATGTGCCGGTTGCGACTTCTGTAGATGTGGGGGTTTTGCTTCCGTCCCCTAATCGATCAATAAATGGGTTACTATTAGCAGTCCCAGAGGCGGGCTGTTCTGAGGAAGGTTTATTTACAGGAGAAGCTGCTTGTAGGGCACTGATTGTTTCATCAAGTTGTTGTGAGGATAGGGGGGCAGGTTGGGTGGGGATATTGCCACGGTTGCTATTGGGTATGGTGGCAATAGAGGGGGGAGCTATTGGTGAGATGTTGTTGGGTGATAAGGTGTTTGTGGTAGATAGACTGGAGGGTAAATTCCGTCTCTTAGGGAGAGCGTCAGCTTGGGGATTTGAGGCTGTAAGATTTTGTCCCAGATTTGGTAGTATGGCGATTTCCTGTCCGGGGATTTTGCTCGACGGTGCGGCTGAATTCTTAGGAACAGTTGCAGTAGTCCCCTGAGGTATGGGAGGTATGCCCAGTGCATTATTTGGCAACAGAGGTGGTGTCGTAGACAAACTCGAACCAGGCGATGTTAGAGGTGTTTGGGGCAAAATCGATGCCGATGGTGGAGGGGTGGAACCGAGCAAATTATCTGCTGGGTTGGTGAGTCCAGTTTGGGGTGCGGGAAAGGTGAGAGACGGTGAAGGTTGTAGCGCAGTTTTTACCTCTGTGGGATCTGCTGTTTTGGCTGTCTGTTGTTTTTGCCTGATATTGTTGGCATATTGCCAAGTAACTGGTAAGAAGCCGACAGCTAATACTAATACGGCGGCAATAGGCGCCCAAGCGGGGAAGCTCATATCTGAACTCCTACTGTTAAGAGTTGGTAGTGCCATGACATCGGTTGAGTATTCGTCTAAAGCAGTTGCCAAATCGAATAGCTGCAACAAACTCAGTTGAATCACCGGGCCGGATGTTTGGTTAGCAAGAGAACCGAGAAATAAATTGTGAGTTAAATAGCTGCTGGGTTCTAAATGTATATTTGCGCCTGGAAGTTGGTTATTAAAAGAATTTAATGTTTTTGTTGATAGGTCTAATTCTGGTTCATCCAGTGTCGCGCTTGATTCTTGGGTACCTGAGAAACTAACCCAAAAGCTTTCTGGAGACTGTTGGAGGAATTCTTGTACATAGCTAGTGACTGCATCAGACAAAGCTTCTAGTTGGTTGCGATCGCCCCGAATGGGAACTCTATGTTCTTCTGGTAGTCGGGGATCATCAAAACGCAGCTCAAAGCTGAGGTGCTTGAGGACAGTTCTCCCCATCCACCGCGACAAAGGGGAGCTTTGCGCGAATACTTCTAGCGTACAAGTAGGGGGTGTGTAGCGACGAATCACAGTATTTGATAGAGGCATGGCAGGAACTGGAAGACTATTTGGGATTTTGCGTACTCCAAGGTAGAAGCAAGTTACGCGTAGCGTGTCAAAGACAAAAGTTGAGTCAGTTGCTGACAAATAAAAGTTGCGACTTACAACTTGTTCGATTCTTTTTTTGTACAAACTGATGTGCAAAGAAGAACCAATGTTGATATCACATTGCTTGAGGGCTAGCGATCGTCAAAAGGGTTTCTTGACATAGCAAACTTACATCGGCGAATTTTGGTTGAGGAATCTCAAATGTCAAATTTAAAATTTTGTAGAACGGTCTATAAGTGCTAGCCAAAGACGGCGATGCCCACCAGGGGCACTGTAAAAAAGTAAATCTACAAGCAGTTTTAGCGCCAGGTTATTAAGTAAATCTGTTGAGATTTGCTCGTCCTCTTCCATACGCTCTTGGTAAGTGTTGCAAAAAGCATCAATATAATCTCCAAGTAAAGCAGCCTGGTGAGGTTCCCGGTTACTTTCTGCCATTTGTTCTAACAAGCCAACAGCGCGGCGAATCAATTCTTGGTGCTGTTTGGCTAGGTAGCAGGTGATAAGAACAAGCGATCGCGCTTCTTCTATATCTAGCTTTTTTCGCCCTCCTTGACCTTTGCGTAGCGGATTTGATTGGCGCAGTCGCCATAAAGCTACGCGATCTGGCACTCTTGACTCTAAATTCAAATCAGTTGCCGCCGAAAGCATAGCCTCAGAACCAATCCCAGTTAAGGTTTCTAGCGCCAACAGCACCAAGTCTAATTGGGTTTTGATATTGTCCCATTGAACTGTGTTTGGGGTTGGAAGCTTGATTAAATCCTCCCACTGGGCATTTGGAGTGGCTGAGTTGGTGGCCGAGTGCATAACTTTTAGCATAGGTGATCAAGCTGATGGGGAATGGTGCTGTTACCCATTTTGAAACCAGACTCTCAAGAATTAAAGTTGGTTTCCTAGAGCTAGAAGCCAAAGGCTCAATCTAGCTTTTATTTCTGTAGTCACAGCAGGTATCTTTGTCCTACTCTAGATGAAAATTTATTTTCTACAAAGTAGAAAATTATTAATCCCAGTTAAGGTTTACCTGATTTTTGCTACTTGCACAGTACAAAAGTATAAATAATGTTAAGAATGCTCATCACTATTCACTACTGGGTAATTATGTAGAATACTCCTAATGTTTCCGATAGGAGTTGAAATTTCTCGATTCTTATTAGTTTTTATTTGATATTTGTGTGCTTAAAATTACTACACAAATATTTCATAAATTTGCCATACTGTTTTCTGCGACAACAAGCATAAGTTGTCCACGGTGACAAGCAGTAGTTGTCCAAGAAACAAACTGGTGAGTAAATCTTTTAATTTTAAATGGAGCTAAGCGGGTTCGAACCGCTGACCTCTGCAATGCCATTGCAGCGCTCTACCAACTGAGCTATAACCCCTTAATTGCCTTAACTAGCATAGCCTATTCATCGCTGCTTTGTCAAAATTTTGATATTAGATTTTAATTATCTCTCATACTACTCAGCAATGCTTAAGATACTTGCAACAAATAAGCCATGCAGTGACCCATTAAAAAGTAAACTACTAACATAGCCGCTGCTGCTAGAGCGACCAATGTACCAGCCAACATCAAAGAGAATTCCTTATTCTCGTAGGCTCTTTCCATGAGGTGCAGCGACCATGCAACCAGGGCTACATCAAAAATTAAAATAGGAAGCAACATATTTCTTAATATTTATTAATACATGTAAATTAATATTAACATCCTTTTGGGGAACTGTGTCTAACCAGAGATAGATGCCATTTATTGAGAAATAACCACTTTCTAAAACAGACGTACTGGAACATGGCGATCGCGCAAATAATTTTTGATTTGAGCTACGCTTAATTGTCCGTAATGTAAGAGCGATGCCAGTAGTGCTGCTTCAGCTTTGCCTTCGGTTAGGGCTTGGTGTATGTGTTCGCAGTTGCCTGCCCCACCAGAAGCAATGACTGGAATTTCTACAAGTTCAGCGATTGTCCGGGTTAACTCTAGGTCATATCCGGCTTGGGTTCCATCAGCATCCATACTTGTGATTAGCAGTTCTCCGGCCCCCCGTTTTTCAACTTCTTGTGCCCAAAGTAGGGCATCTAAGCCTGTATTTTCCCTGCCACCGCGTACATACACGTCCCAGCCTGGGTTTTCCGGATTCAATCTGCGTCTGGCATCAATAGCAACAACTATGCATTGATTACCAAAGCGATCGCTTGCCCGATTAATTAAGTCTGGTTCACGCACTGCCGCAGAATTAATACTAACCTTGTCTGCCCCAGATCGTAACAAAGCTTTAACATTTTCTAAGGATTGAATACCGCCACCCACAGTCAATGGAATGAAGACTTGCTCAGCAGTGCGGTAAACAACATCTAAGATAATAGCTCGGTCTTCATGAGTGGCTGTAATATCCAGAAATACTAACTCATCAGCACCGGCTTCGTTGTAAACCTTTGCCAGTTCTACAGGATCGCCTGCATCTTGCAAGTTCACAAAATTAACTCCTTTTACAACCCGTCCCGCCTTCACATCTAAGCACGGTAAGATTCTTTTAGATAACATAGTAATTTTTGTACTTCTAGGTAATTGGCCGGAATTTAAATTTTAAATTGGCGCGGGTATTTGCAAACGAAAATTTTCACAAGTATTGGGAATGAAAAAGAGGACACGGAGACAGGGAGACGCGGGGACACGGGGAAAGAAGAGAATGAGAAAGGAGAAAGACTTGTTGGAAGTTGTTTCCCTATCTTCCTCATCTCCCTTATCTCCCCAATGCTTCCTTTTCTTTGTGTCCCCGCGTCCCCGCGTCCCCGCGTCTCCCCAGTAAAGAGTCCCCTAAAAAGTAGATAGCTGAATTATGGCGATAATCTCCTCGAAAAAACAGCCTCCAGAACCCAACGGAGAACCAAAACAGCGTCGGGAATCGGCGAAAGCAGCATCCACAAACGATATTTTGCAACCTGAAGCTGCTATTGATGAACAAGACACACAGGAAGAAAGTATTCGACCGCAGCGATTTGCCGATTACATTGGGCAAAAAGATTTAAAGGATGTATTGGACATTGCCATCAAAGCAGCTAAGTCTCGTGGTGAGGTGCTGGATCACTTACTGCTGTATGGTCCGCCGGGATTGGGTAAAACCACAATGGCAATGATTTTAGCATCGGAAATGGGGGTAAATTACAAAATTACCAGTGCCCCAGCGCTGGAACGTCCACGAGATATTGTCGGGCTACTGGTGAACATGAAACCGGGAGACATTTTATTTGTGGATGAAATTCATCGTCTCTCGCGGATGACTGAAGAAATTCTCTATCCGGCGATGGAAGATTATCGGTTAGACATTACTATTGGTAAGGGTTCGAGCGCTCGCATCAGAAGTATACCGTTGTCAAAATTTACCTTGGTGGGAGCTACAACCCGCGTGGGTGCTTTAACTTCACCACTGCGCGATCGCTTTGGTTTAATTCAAAAATTGCGATTTTATGAAGTCGATGAACTCAGTAAAATTGTACTGCGAACCGCTGAATTACTCAAAACCCCCGTTACAGAAGATGGTGCCACAGAAATTGCTCGGCGATCGCGCGGAACACCACGTATTGCTAACAGATTACTTAAACGAGTACGTGATTATGCAGAAGTAAAATTATCTGGCCAGATTAGCGAAACCGTTGCATCTGAGGCATTGCAGTTATTTCAAGTAGATCCATGTGGTTTAGATTGGACAGACCGTCAAATGCTCAGTGTAATAATTGAACAATTTAACGGCGGTCCAGTGGGGTTAGAAACAATGGCAGCTGCCACAGGTGAAGATACCCAAACAATTGAAGAGGTTTACGAACCTTACCTGATGCAGATTGGCTATTTAACTAGGACTCCCCGTGGCAGAATGGCAACAAAAGCAGCATACAAGCATTTGGGATTTACGCCGCCTAGCGGACAGTTGTCGTTATTGTAAATTGGGCATGGGGCATGGGGCATGGGGCATTGGGCATGGGGCATTGGGGTCAAGGAGAATAATTCTTAACTCCTAACTCCTAACTCCTAACTCCTAACTCTCTACTCACCACTCCCCACCTCCCCATCTCGCCATCTCCCCACCTCCCCACCACTTACGGTAAATCCAGATGATAAAGTTGATTGGTATTTTTCTCAGTTTGTTACTTGTGTTTGGCTGGGGTACACCAGCGATCGCACAATCCCAATTACCAAGTTTTACTCCAGAGCAATTACAACAAGGTGATGAGTGGGCAAATCAGGCTTTTGAAGCTACAAATAAGGGTGATTTTGCCACGGCTGAAACTTACTGGACAAAGATTATTGAGCAATTTCCCACCAATGCGGGGGCGTGGAGTAACCGAGGAAATTCGCGGGTAAGTCAGAACAAATTACAAGAGGCGCTGGCTGATTATAACAAAGCCATAGAACTTGCTCCAAATGCCACAGATCCTTATTTGAATCGGGGTGCGGCGTTGGAAGGATTGGGAAAATGGCTTGAAGCGATCGCAGATTATAATCATGTCCTAGAACTCGATCCTAATGATGCGATGGCATATAACAATCGCGGTAATGCCGAAGGTGGTTTAGGAAAATGGGATTCGGCCATCGCTGATTATCAAAAATCAGTGGAAATTGCCCCAAATTTTGCCTTTGCCCGCGCTAACTACGCCCTCGCCCTTTATGAAACTGGCCAAACAGACCAAGCAATTCGAGAAATGCAAAATATTGTCCGTAAATATCCCAAATTTGCCGATATGCGTGCCGCCCTCACAGCTGCTTACTGGGTGAATGGCAAACAAGGCGAAGCTGAAAGTAACTGGGTAGCAGCTTATGGACTGGATAACCGTTATAAGGACATCAACTGGGTAAAAAATATCCGTCGTTGGCCTGGGAGTATGGTAGCAGCTTTAGATAAATTCTTAAAACTCCAGTAGGCATATTCAGTTCTCTGACTTACCATCACTCAACGCATCACCCCACCCCGGTTTTGTCTAAAGCCAAAACCGCCCCTCCCCTTGGTAAAGCTACGGTGTACACACAAGTCTCTTGATCTGCACCTTTGTTGCATCGACCTGCACGTTTGTTGCATCGACCTGCACCTTTGTTGCATCGACCTGCACGTTTGTTGCATCGACCTGCACGTTTGTTGCATCGACCTGCACCTTTGTTGCATCGAATCGCACGTTTGTTGCATCGAATCGCACGTTTGTTACATCGAATCGCACGTTTGTTGCATCGACTCGCACCTTTGTTGCATCGACTCGCACCTTTGTTGCATCGACTCACACCTTTGTTGCATCGACCTACAAAAATTAACCCACCCTACGTTACGAAGCAACTTTAAAAAACTTGTGTGTACACCGTAGCCTTGGTAAAGGGAGGGATAAAACCTATGTCGGCTAGGCGTTTGAGCTTAAGTTGACACCAGTAGGCAGTGCTGTGCCTCTACAAAAGATGTGGTTCAAATACATCAAAACTGCTGTAACAAAAATTGCTTTTTTTGCTCCTATGTACCTGTTTTCTGGTATACATCATTGTAATTAACCAAAAGCAGGAAATATGACTCATTTTGGCCTGATTTGTCCAGCATCGACTGGCCATCTCAATACTATGCTCCCCCTGGGCAAAGAACTGCAAAATCGGGGTCATCAAGTCACTCTAATTGGCTTTCTTGATGCTCAACCGCAGACACTAGCGGCAGGATTAGAATTTAGAGCGATCGGTGAATCTGAATTTCCTTTTGGGAACAGGACAAAATCCTTGGCTAAGTTGGGGCAGATGAGTGGACTTGCAGCATTACAATACACTGTTAATCTGCTCAAAGAAGGGGCAGATGTTCTACTCAGGGATGCACCACTGGCAATTAAAGACGCAGGTGTAGAGGCACTTTTAGTAGATCAAGTAACGCCAGAGGGTGGAACTGTTGCAGAATTTTTAGGACTTCCGTTTATTACCGTTTGCAGTGCTGTAGTACTTAATCGAGAAGAGAGTCTTCCCCCATTTATGACAAACTGGGGCTATAACCCAGCCTGGTGGGCACAACTACGTAACAGAGTGGGTTATAAGTTGTTGGATCGCATTGCCAAACCCATTAGAGAGGTGATAAGTGGCTACCGTCGAGAGTGGAACTTACCGCCACACTTTACTGCCAATGAAGACTATTCACCATTAGCTCAAATTAGTCAACAGCCTGCCGAGTTGGAATTCCCCAGACAGAATTTGCCCCAGTGGTTTCATTTTACAGGCCCTTATCATAGTCAAACTGGTCGGGAAGTTCCTGATTTTCCCTATGAAAAATTGACCGGACAACCATTAATTTACGCTTCAATGGGGACTGTACAAAATCGTCTTTTAGGAATTTTTAAATCTATTGCAGAAGCTTGTAATGATTTGGATGCTCAAGTAGTAATTTCCTTGGGTGGTTCTACAAGTCCAGAGTCTTTGGGAAGTTTGCCGGGAAATCCCTTGGTTGTTGGTTATGCACCTCAACTCGAATTACTGCAAAAAGCCAACCTCACCATTACCCATGCGGGGATGAATACTACTTTGGAGTCCTTAAATAATGGAGTACCAATGGTTGCCATTCCCGTTGCTAACGACCAACCAGGAATAGCAGCGCGTATCGCTTGGGCTGGGGCTGGTGAGGGTGTACCTTTGAGTAGTGTAAATGTTCCGAAGCTGCGAACTGCTATTCAAAAGGTGTTGACGGAGGATTCTTATAAAAAGAATGCTTTGAGATTACAAGAAGCGATTCAACAAGCTGGGGGTGTGAGTCGAGCTATTGATATTGTTGAACAGGCTGTATCTACAAGGAAACCCGTGTTGGCTCAAACTTGATTGTTACGTCAAAACATAAATATTCATGCCAGATTTAATTACTGAAACTGTGCTTCCTAACGGAGTGAAAATATTTTCCTTACGGGAAGAAGAAGTACCTATTCTTTATGAACAAATCCAGGAATACTTCAAGAATGGCATAGAGTTGCACGAAGGCGACACTATTTTTGATGTGGGAGCCAATATTGGTTTATTTACACTTTGGGTATATTGGCAGTGTCATAAAAATGTTAACGTCTATGCGTTCGAGCCGATCCCGGCAATTTTTGATGTTTTACATGCTAACGCCCAACGTTTTGATCCACAAAAACTCAGAGTATTTCCGTGTGGACTCTCAAGACAATCAATGAGTATAAACTTTGCTTACTATCCTAATGCTACACCTTTATCTAACGCATACCCAGAAGAGTCAAAGGAGGATCGAGAGCAATTAAAGAAAACTGTGCTTAACAATCTTAAAAATGCACCTCCATCCGTTCGTTGGCTTCGTTGGCTTCCTCAATTTCTTCAATCGCTTATTCTCGACCGTAAATTAGAAACAGTTTTTCAAATAGAACAAGTTAATTGTCAGTTGAGAACTGTATCAGAAATAATCCGAGATTATAATATTCACCAAATTGATTTGCTGAAAGTGGATGTCGAGAAAAGCGAGTTAGATGTTTTGTTGGGCATAGAACCACCTGATTGGAAAAAGATCAAGCAGGTAGTTGCGGAAATTCATGATTTTGATGGTAGAGT
Source organism: Nostoc sp. CreGUA01 (assembly GCA_034531095.2). Taxonomy (GTDB): domain Bacteria; phylum Cyanobacteriota; class Cyanobacteriia; order Cyanobacteriales; family Nostocaceae; genus Nostoc. Next base: position 28,009 of record JAVRBV020000075.1, read on the forward strand.
TGAAAAAATTACACATTTACTCAAAGAACACGGATTGAGCAAGATTACAGTAGAACAAGAAGCTATTTTCAAGGGTTCCAAGATTTTCAATTTGTATGCATTGCGGTAGAAATCAGACAAGGGGTTTAAGTCTTTGATCAAACGTAGGCAAATTTCGATCGCAGTGTATTAATACAGAGTGACTTTCATTCTCTCTTGGAGAATTTTTATTCAATTACTACTAATAACAATCTCTCCAACCATACCTGCTTCTGTATGTCCAGCTATTGGACAACGTAAGCCATAAGTGCCAGATTTTAGAGGCAGAAACACCCATTCTGCCTGGGCACCTGGCTTGAGTTCTATTTCGTGAATTGCTCCTTTAATTTCTACTTTGCCTGCTTCAACTTTTTGTGTCCAGATACCATCGGCAAAATCTTTAGCAGTAAAGTAGTGTTTCAATTGACTGGGATTAGTTAGCCGTAGATTATAGCGTTTGCCAGCCACGAATTCCAGGTGATTTGGTTCAAATTTGAGTTCGTTAGCCGCATTACCCAAGCTAACTGTAATTTCTGTAGCTGGTTGCTTAAGCAAATCGCTAGACAAATTCGCCGCGACTGCTGGAGTCACATTGATGAAATTCCAGCACAAGAGCAACATTAATATTACGTAGTTCCGCCGTAGTGCTTGTAGGCAAGCAGAAGTAGTAAAATGTCTAATAAAAAACTGGTATAAATGTTTGCACAGTTCCATTAGTAATTGTTAAAACGTAAAGGTAATTGTGGCGATCGCCAATATGATCGGATTATGACTAAAGCACTAGTACCGCAAAGCGGAAGTCAAAAGTCAAAAGTCAAAAGTCAAAAGTATTATGGAATAAGCTCTTTAGTCATGGAAATGTCACCTCACCGTTCGGATATATCTCTATTTGTATTGTGTCTCCAATTAAAACGTATATGCGCTTTGTTCTTTCGTTCAGTCGCACAACGTTAATAGGTTGAAACATATTACTTGCTCTCACACATCTACTATAAAATGCTCTCAACTGTTCTGTTGTCGGTTGCATCTAAATCTCACTCTCAATAAAGCTATGGGGTAAGTTACTAATACCTCACCTTCGCCAATACCAAAAGTTTTACATGAAGAGGACTGATTACTTAATGCTTTGCTTTGCCAAGACAACAGAACCAGCAGTAGCAACTACGATTTTATCTGGGTGGATTAACTCCCAAGCCGCCTGATTGACTTCCTCAAGGGTGACTTGCTGGATTTTGTCAGTGAAGGAGTATAATTCTGTTTTATCTAGTCCGTACACTTCATTCATCAGAATTGTATCTGTTAAGTCCTCTGGATTTGCCAGGGAAACATGATAGTTACCAATGATGGTGCGTTTAGCCGTTTCTACTTCTAGGGTGGTAACGCCTTGTTGATGGATTTGTTGTAGTATTTGACGAGTACTAGCGATCGCTTTAATGCTATCTTCAGGACTAGTTTGCATCTCAATCAAAAATGTCCCCGCATTTTTACCGACTAGGAAGTAGCTATAAATTCCATAGCTCAAGCCTTGGCGATCGCGCACTTCTGTTCCTAGTCTACTGGATAAGGTATCGCCTCCCAAAATTTGATTTAACACCAAAACTGTATAAAATCGAGGATCGTAACGGTTAATACCTGGGTAACCCATACAAGTCACAACTTGGGTTTTACCTGCTAAGACTTGGTTGACGCTAACTATTTTTTCTGGCAATGACACTGTAGGATATTCTAATGTCGGTGCTTTGCCGCTAACTTGCCAGTCAGCAAACTTCGACTCAATGAGCGATCGCACTGACTCTACCTCAAAATCTCCCACTAGCACTAGCACTGTTGTGTCGGGACGATAATATTTAGCTTTGAAATCAATCACATCCTGGCGTTTAATCCGCTGTAAACTCTTCTCTGTAGGAAAGGTGTGTAAGGGATGTTTCTGCGGATAGATAGATTGAACAAATATTCTTCTGGCTACTTCTGACGGTTCATCTAATTCTATTTGCAAATCCGTTAAAGTTTGTTGGCGATGCAATTCTAATTCTCTGACTGGAAATGTACTATTTTTCAGAACATCTGCCAAGATTTCAATCAGTATCGGCAAATCTGGTGCTAGACTATCGCCCTCAATCTGCACACCTTCGGGATAGGCTTGAAAGTCTAGACTTGCGCCTCGTTCGGCTAAGGTTTTGGCAATTGTTAAGACATTCTTACTTTTTGTGCCACTAAGCAAATTTTCTGCGACAAAAGCAGCTAGTCCAGCTTGCTCATTTGAATCAAATTCTGTTCCGGCTTGAATGTAGCCACTCAGAGTAACAGTAGGAGTGCTACGATCGCGTAACACCAATAGCCGCAGTCCGTTGTCAAATTGGAATTGCTGTGGTAACGTTTGGGCGATGGCATCTGTTACCAAATCAGTATTTGGTAAGTACTTCGCCACTTCAGTAAGCAGCACAGGTGCCACAGCAGAGAAATTTTCTGTAGTTTGGGTTAAATCTGGTTTCTGTCCAACTTCTGTTGTTTGCTTTTGAGTTGGTTCAAAAAAGCCGACTGTACGTGCTTCTTTTGTGAGATATTTATTAATTACACCTACAACATCCGTTGGCTTCACTAAACTGACAGCTGCTAAATAGTGGTCTGTATAGCGATAGTCATCAGCAGTAGTTTCATCGTGACCCAATTGCATTCCTTGAGAAGTGATATCACGATTACTCAAAATTACATCTGCTGTTAATTGAGTTTTCGCTCGTTCCACTTCTTCTAATGTCACACCTTTTTTTGCTACATTGGCGATCGCACTGTTCAGCACTGAGTCAATTTTTTTCAAATCTTGTTTAGATGCAGCCGTCACCAAGACTTCATACCAGCCAAATTCCCGCAAACTGGTAACGGATGCTGTAACTTCACGAGTTAAACCCGATTCTACCAAAGCCTGATAAAGGCGAGAATTCCGCCCTTCAGTCAAAATATAATCCATCACATCCAACGCTGGGACATCCGGTTGATTTACATCTGGTAACGGATAAACCGCCTGTAACAAACGCCCTACTCCTGGTTCTCGCAATATTATGGGAGTGGGGAGTGAGGGGGATGAGGGGGATGAGGGGGATGAGGGGGATGAGGGAGAAATAACTACTAATTCTTGTTTGTTTGGTAATTTTCCAAATATCTCTTTAACTATTTCCAAGGTATTGGCAGTTTGAAAATCTCCAACAATTACTAAGACAGCATTATCGGGAGTGTAAAAATTGCGGTAATATTTTTCTACCTGCTCTAGTTCAAATTTCTCAACATCTGCTTTCATGCCACCTACAGGCAACCCATAGGCATGGTTGGGAAACACTGCTTGCATTACGGCACGGTTGAGGCGATATTCTGGGCTATTTTCGTAACCTTGCAATTCAGAAATTACTACGCGCTTTTCACTTGCTAGTTGTTCTGGTTCAATCTGGGAATTTTGCATTCTGTCCGCTTCTAGAACCAAGAGTGCTTTGAGCTTGCTTCGTTCCACAGTACTGTAATATGCAGTTTGGTCATAGCTAGTAAAAGCATTGGAATCACTACCCAAAGCACTAAACAAACGTCCAAATTGAATGGGACGATTTAGAGTGCCTTTAAACATCATATGTTCCAACTGGTGAGCAATACCGTTGACTCCTGGTTCTTCGTTACGCGAACCTACCTTGTACCATACCTGTACCGTCACCACTGGCGCAGTATGCACTTCCTTTGTCAGGACAATTAAACCATTTTTCAGTACTGTCTTGCGGACGTTTTCTGTCAGTGTTGAGGGCATTATTATTTCTGCTAGCAAGCAAGACTTATATTTTTAGATTTTAGATTTAGTAGTTATTTGTAATAAAAATTGAAGCATAGTTTAAAACATAAATCACTCATAAAACCCCTACATTCACAGACTTTTTTGCTTATTGCCTATTGCCTGCTATATTAGCAACAAAATTAATCAAAAAAGCTAAATTATGGCAGTTTTGCTAAAATCCGAATAAATTCTAGAGGTAAGCCATCGGTATCCGCGATAAAAGCAACTTCGTAAATGCGATCGCCTATTTGCTGTTGTGTCGGTTCTAATAATACCTTTAATGGTTGTAATTCTTCTACGTCTGATACACGTTTTTGTAAATTTGTCAACCAACTAGGTAAATCTGGTGTCATCTCAGTTAAATCAAAAGAGAGATGATAATATCCTACATAATGTTCATCAGCAAAAGCATCCGGGGCTGGTTTTGGTTCAGGAATTTGGATGAGTTCGATTCTGCTGCTCAATCCTTCCATCCAACAAGCTAAGGTGTAGCCTGTAGTAAAGCGTTCTGAAATTGTAAATCCTAGATGTTCGTAAAAGGCGATCGCTCGATGAATATTCGCCGTCCGAATAGAAGCGTGGTGCATAACAAAAGTGAGGAGTTGTGAGTTAGGAGTTAGGAGTTGTCAGTTAGGAGTTGTCAGTTAGGAGTTGAATTTAACTCCTAATTCCTAACTTTTAACTCCTAACTCCTAATTCCTAACTTTTAACTTTATAACTTTACTCAAATAACCTGAAATAAGGGTAGCGTACAGGGACGCCAGGTTCTTTTTCCAAGTCAAAATTAATTACTTCCCAGCACGGATCTTCTGGAGAGTCAGGACTAAACTCTACAGGTAAACCGTATAATCGCGCGGCTGAAGCTTCCGGCTGTCCAGACCGCCAAGGTGTACTGCGTTCCAAATAGCCACTCATCAATTCCTGATAGCGTCGGGCAATAATGACTCGTGTTGCTCGATAGCCTTGGGTATACAGTTTGTCTAATGCTTCATGGATTTCAAAACGGATACCATCAGGATGAGTATGCTGTCTATACCATTCATTATTCCACCTCCGCCAGTGACGCCCCGATTGTAAATGTATTAGTTCTCCATTTTTCGGGTTAGCTTCAAAAGCGCCATGACGCGGACATAAATAGGTATCTGTGAGTGTCAACGCCGGAATAGTCTGACGACAGTGGGGACACTGTATTTCAGGGCCAAATATTGGGTACTGCAAGCCTGGATTCATCATGAAGTGCGTACAAACATAATTTTGTCTTTACCAGCACTAGGCACTAGTAGGTTGGGTTATACACTTCGGCTCCGCCACTTTGGGATATTTCCTCACTGCTAGTTCAACAAGTAAGTTCTGAGTCGTGAGTTTTAAGTTTTTCATGAAAAACTATCCTTTAACTCAATACTCATTAGTACTTCCTTAACCACTCAGCACTCGTGAATTTAGAGGCTTGACGCTGTGATATCCTGGTTGTGCAACCAGTCTCAAAGGTTGGAGTTTCTCCAGTGTTCCTGGGTACCATATTCATATTCTATCGTGTCTACCGCTTCTTACTGGACATCTGTCGATTTTTCTCAAGCTGCCTTCATCGCAGGCAACGCTGTTGTTATAGGTTCGGTAAATATAGCAGCAGGAGCAAGCGTTTGGTATGGAGCAGTGGTTAGAGGAGATGTTGAACGCATTGACATTGGCGAATGCACGAATATTCAGGATGGAGCAATTTTACATTGCGATCCTGGTTTTCCCACAATCATAGAAGATCATGTGACCATAGGGCATCGCGCTGTGGTGCATTCTGCTTACATTGAGCGTGGAAGTTTGATTGGCATTGGCGCAGTGATTTTAGACGGTGTACGAGTAGGCACTGGTAGCATTATTGGCGCTGGAGCAGTAGTAACTAAAAATATACCCCCCTTATCCCTGGTTATCGGTATTCCTGGCAAAGTACAGCGCCAAATAACAGAAACTGAAGCCGCAGAACTCATAGAACACGCCAAGCGTTACAAAAAGTTAGCTTTAGTTCATGCAGGGAAAGGTACTGATATTGGATTTGTTAGGGGTTAGGGAGTGGGGAGTGGGGGGATGAGGGAGATGAGGGAGATGAGGGAGATGAGGGAGATGAGGGAGTGTGGGGAGTTGGGGAGTTGGGGAGAAAGAGAATTTATGCTTTCCTCTCCTCCCACACCTCCCACACTTGCAATGCCCAATGCCCCATGCCCAATGCCCCATGCCCAATGCCCAATGCCCAATAATTTAAACATTCTTTACATATGGGCTAGGAAAAATTGCCCACTTCAGCTAAAAATAAAAATGAGAGCAGTTGATAAAACTTTAATTTCTACTTAAAAGAGGAGTTCTAGATATGGATATCGATTTTCGTCTAGCGATCGTTTTAGCCCCAGTTGCTATTGCTGCTGGCTGGGCAGTGTTTAATATTGGCGCTGCCGCTTTAAGACAAATTCAAGGTTTTTTGGATAAAGAAGCCTAAATTAGGTTCAATATCGTTAATTTTCAACCGACTGCTTCTCTTTACTAAGACAGTCGGTTTTATTCATATTGGGCATAGGGCATAAGGCATAGGGCATGGGGCATGGGGCAAGCAGGAGGTGTGGGAGGTGTGGGAGGTGTGGGAGGACGGGGAAGAAA
>JAVRBV020000076.1:0-22834 GCA_034531095.2 Nostoc sp. CreGUA01
TGAGGAGAGAGGGTGGGAGGTGTGAGAGGTGTGTCCGGTGTGGGAGGAAGAGGAAAGGGAAGTAGTTCTCCCTCATCCCCCTCCTCCCCCCACTCCCCACACTCCCCATCTCCCCATCTCCCCACACTCCCCACACTCCCCCCTCCCCCCCATCCCCCCCCTCTCCCCATCTCCCTCCCCCATCTCCTGTCCACACTACAAAAACAATTTACTTTTCGTGCAATTGTGGGATATTCAACAAATCCATCAAATTTAAATATTTTTTTTATTGCTGCCACATTATTTGAAAGGGGAAGAGGGAGATGGGGGGGATGGGGGGGATGAGGGAGTGGGGGGAGTGTGGGGAGATGGGGAGATGGGGAGTGTGGGGAGTGTGGGGAGATGGGGGAAAGAGAATTAATACTTCCCTTTCCCCATCCTCCCACACCGGACACACCTCCCACATCTCCCACACTCCCTCATCTCCCTCATCTCCCTCATCCCCCTCATCTCCCCATACCCTTTACCCATTTGCAATCAGCGGTAAAATTAGGGTTACGAAATAGTAAACCAAAGGTGCTGTAAAAATATAACTATCAGTACGGTCTAAAATACCACCGTGACCGGGGATTAACTGTCCAGAATCTTTAACTCCAGCATCCCGCTTCAGCATCGACTCGGTGAGATCCCCTAAAAGGCTAGCAATGCCAATCAGCAAACCCAATGCTAAACCAGTAAACAGAGATCTAGGTAAGTGCAAATAATAGGCTCCAGCTAAGGCTACAGCAACACTGGAGGTAATACCAAACACAGCACCTTCTACGGTTTTTTTCGGACTAATTTCAGACAACCGGGTTTTGCCAAAGAATTTACCAATTGTGTAAGCACCGATATCCGCTGCCCAAATACATAACAAAGTCAGTAGTGTTGCCGTCAAACCTTGTGGTAGAGAGGTAGAATTTGCCTTTTCCCAGAAATCTGCCCAGGTTGTTGGCCAGTAAGCTCCTAAAGGGGCATTGCTAAAAGCAGCACTATCAATTGCTCGCAATCGTACCCAATAGCTTGGTAAATAACCTACGTAAAATAGACCCATAATCGAAGCGGAAATATCGGCGATGGTGGCAAATTTTGGTTGAAACAGCAGGTAAAAACAAATGAGTGTGCCAGCTATTGGCATCACAGCGTCGGCTAAACTGCCATCAAGGGTACAAATGGCCAGCAAGAATTGGCTAGCAGCCATAGTGGTTTTAGCAGCGGGAGCAATGCCTCTGGCTCGCACCAAATTAAAATATTCCTGTTGACCCAAAAAGACAACAACCGCAAACATGATGGTAAAGTACCAACCCCCCAAAAGGGTCGCACAAAGAGCAAGAGCGATCGCAATAATTCCACTTACAATTCGAGACCAAGGCATAGAAGTATTAAATATTGGGCATTGGGCATGGGGCATTGGGCATTGGGCATTGGGCATTGGGCATTGGGCATGGGGCATTGGGCATTGGGCATTGGGCATTGGGCATTGGGCATTGGAGGTGTGGGAGGATGGGGAAGTATTAATTCTCTTTCCCCCATCTCCCCATCTCCCCATCTCCCCACACTCCCCACACTCCCCACACTCCCTCATCCCCCTCATCCCCCTCATCCCCATTGCCCCATGCCCCATTCCCCATTCCCTAATCCAGTTTCTCACCACTGAGGATAAAAATGGGATCGACGGCGGTAAAGGTTTGAGAAAAGCCACGCGTTTCTAAGCGGTTAACAGCAGATTGGACGACTTCGATATTTCTAGCCCTTAATAGGGAAAAACTTTGGGAAATAGCATACAGACTTTCTAGATTAGCAGCTGTGGCTACAACCCGACCTGAGGGGGGTAAATATTGCCAAGCGGCTTGCAGAATTTCCTGAACCGGGCGTCCTCCCTCAATACAAACGCGGTGAGGGGTCACTTTAAGATCCTGCAAACACTCTGGGGCGCTACCTTCAATGACTTCGACGTTTTTGACTTCAAAGCGATCGCAGTTACGCTTAATTAAATTAGCTACTTCTTCATCCCTTTCGACGGCAATAATCTTTCCTTTTGGACACAGCAATCCCACTTCTACGGGAATTGTACCCGTACCAGCGCCAATGTCCCACAACACCGAATTTGGTTGTAGCCGCAGTTGAGCAATTAACAACAGTCGAACTTCTCGCTGGCTCAGGGGAATTCCTGGCAAATGCTCGAACAATTCATCGGGAATACCAGGGGTAATATAAGGCCAAAGTTGGGAGGGCATAGAACTACGCAATTATACTAAAGATATTGGCAAACTATATTGAAAAGTCATAACCTATGAAAACTTTTCAAACGTAGCTTTATCACAAACAATAATGATTGGCGAAATATTGGACGATCGCTACGAAGTTCAGCAGCTATTAGGAAAAAAAACAGGCCGGCGGACGCTGTTAGCTCGTGATTTGAAAACTCAGGAATTAGTCGTCATCAAGTTGCTCTCTTTCGGTAGTGACTTTGAATGGGACGATCTCAAGCTGTTTGAGCGAGAAGCCCAAACCCTCAAGTCTTTGTCACATACTTTAATACCTCGCTATTTAGACTATTTTGAGGTCAATTCACCAACTATCAAAGGATTTGCCCTAGTACAAACTTATATTCCAGCACAAACTTTAGAGCAATACTTACAATCTGGCCGGACTTTTACGGAAACTGAAATCAAACAGATAGCCAAGGCTGTGTTAGAAATTTTGATTTACTTACATGGGCTGCATCCGCCTGTTATCCATCGCGATCTTAAGCCTAGCAATATTTTATTGGGCGATCGCTCTGGTAATAGTGTTGGTGAAGTTTATCTGATCGATTTTGGTTCGGTGCAAACTGTCCTCGCCACAGAAACCGGGACTAGAACTGTGGTAGGAACCTACGGCTATATGCCCCAGGAGCAATTTGGCGGACGCACGGTTCCGGCTTCCGATGTTTATAGTTTAGGCGCGACGTTAATTTACTTGGTCACGGGTACTCACCCAGCGGATTTACCCCAAAAGGATTTTCGCATTCAGTTTGAGCGAGTAGCTAATCTCAGTCCGAGTTTGACTCGCGTTCTCCAGTCTATGACTGAACCCAGTTTAGAAAAGCGTTTGGGTTCTGCACTGGAAGTACTCAAAGCCATAGATGAAGCCGAGTTTCCCACCACTAGAGCTTTAGCAGTTAGTAAACCACCTGATAGCAAAATTCAACTCACCAAAAATAGTGATTCTTTAGAAATTCTGATTCCACCTGTTGGTTTTCACTCATCAATAATACTTTCAGGAGTATTTGCGATCGCTTGGAATTCATTTATCCTTGCTTGGACAATTGGCGCTCTTTTGGCTCCTTTTCCAATCAATATCCCTTTTGCTTTGTTCTCACTCCCATTTTGGGGTGCCGGTTTTTCCATGATGTATAAAATTTTGTTCCCTTTGTTTGGACGCGTCCGATTACACCTAGATCCTCAGCAAATTACTTTTACAAATGAACTGTTGGGATTTAAATTCAACCGTACCCAGCCAACGCCAAGACAACATATACGCAAGCTGGTTTATACTCCGAAACGCTTTGAAATAGATTTAAACAGCCGTACTAGAGTTGAGGTGAGGCCGCAATTAATCCTTTGGTCTGGAGTAAATAAGTATCAACTCGCTGGTTATGGTGGTGCGATTAACTCTGAACCAGAAATAGAATGGTTAGCCCAGGAATTGAGTAATTGGTTAGATATACCAATTACACGAGAATAAACAAAACGAATAATCTTAAAGAGGTCTAAAAATGGCAACTACAAGCACAAAACAATTCCTAATAGAATTAATTCAAAAACATTTAAACATCGCACCCGAAAGCACTTTAGAAAAAGTTTTAGAACTTTTAGAGGATGAAGAAGATATTAGAGATGCTCGTGCTGAAATAGCAGATGCCAAAATTAACGGTACTATATCTTGGGATGAATACAAGAAAGAAACCGCGTGACTTACCAAATTGAATTTACCAAGGGTGCTAACAAACAACTGAAGAAACTACCAAGCGATATTAAAGAACGTATCGATTCAAAAATTGAAGAATTAGCAATAGAACCACGTCCAACTGGTGTTAAAAAACTGGCAAATGAAGAATCTTTATATCGAATTAAAATTGGTGATTATAGAGTAATTTATCAAATATTTGATACGATTCTATTAGTGACTGTGATTAAAGTGAAACATCGTAGAGACGTTTATAAAGATGAGTCTTGATAGAGAACAGCGAATTAAAAATTCTTGAGAGGAACTGTGTATGTTGTTTGGACTAGGATGGCCAGAACTCGGTATAATTCTTGCAGTAGCTATTCTCATTTTTGGGCCGAAAAAAATTCCCGAATTGGGAACTGCACTGGGTAAAACCCTACGCGGCTTTAAAGAGGAGATGAAAGCTCCCAGTGACGAAACCAATCCGGAACAAGAAAAACAATAGTCAAGGGTCAAGAGTCAAAAACTTGGAGATGCTAAACTTTGGACTCTTGACTTTTGACTACAGCAATGTATTGACTACAGAAGAAGGTGCAACTCCATTTTGGGAATCAACGATCGCATTACCAGTATTTTGTTGATGTATCTCTTCTTTGACTACACCACGCCCTCTAATTAATTTAATCGCCCGATTCACGCTTTCTGGTAAAATCACCACTAGGCTGTTATCTGGTGCCATGTCTAAGCCTTTGTTAATCGCTTGTGTTTCATCCAAAATTGACTCAAAGCGACTATCAGGCTTAACTTGGGTAATGCCTTGAATTATCAACTGGGCAGCCGATCCCCGTTGTCTTCCTCTGGTGTCATCGTCTTCTTTGACGATGATGTAATCAAAAATTTGTGCTGCTAGTTTGCCCAAGGTGACAAAATCTTCGTCACGGCGATCGCCAGGGCCGCCAATTACGCCAATGCGCTGTCCGGTAGTCCAGTTACGCACGAAAGCGCCCACTGCTTCATAACTAGCGGGGTTGTGGGCATAGTCCACCAAGGCGTGGTAATTGCCTAAATTAAACAAATTCATCCGTCCTGGTGTTTGACTCACGGAAGCCCGGAAAGTCTTCAACCCAGCACGAATCTGCTCAATTGTGACGTTTTGCACGAAGGCTGCCAAACTTGCTGCTAAGGCGTTGGCAATCATAAACGGCGCCCGCCCACCCATTGTTAAAGGTATATTTTCTGCTCTTTCTATACGGTGTGTCCAATCGCCTTTGACAATGGACAGATAGCCATTTTCATATACCGCTGCGACTCCGCCCTTTTGAATGTGCTTCCGCACCAATTCCGAGTCGGGATTCATGGTGAAGTAAGCAATGTTGGCTTTAGTTTTTTCTGACATAGCGGCGACGCGGCGATCGTCGGCGTTGAGTACTGCATAGCCATCAGGGAATACAGCTTCTGCAACTACGCTCTTGAGGTTGGCTAACTGTTCAATGGTATCTATATCGCCTATTCCTAAGTGGTCGGCGGCTACATTTAACACCACGCCTACATTTGCTGCTTCAAAGCCCAGTCCAGAGCGCAGAATCCCACCGCGAGCCGTTTCCAGTACTGCTACCTCTACTGTGGGGTCTTGCAGGATCAGGTGGGCACTTTGGGGGCCTGTGTTATCGCCAGATTCTACTAAGTAATCACCGATATATGTTCCGTCTGTAGTAGTATAGCCTACTACTTTACCAGTCTGTTTATAAATATGTGCTAGGAGTCGAGTAGTCGTAGTTTTGCCGTTGGTACCCGTGACGCTGAGAATGGGAATTTGGCTAGACTGTTCGTTGGGAAACAGCATATCCATCACCGCACCGGCGACGTTGCGGGGAATGCCAACGCTGGGGGCGACGTGCATCCTAAAGCCAGGAGCAGCGTTAACTTCCACAATCACGCCATCGACTTCTCGTAGAGGACGGCTAATGTCGGAGGTGACGATATCCAAGCCAGCGATATCCAAACCAATAATCTTTACCACCCTTTGTGCCAACCAGATATTTTCTGGGTGGATTTCGTCGGTGCGGTCTACGGCAATGCCGCCTGTACTCAAGTTTGCTGTGGCTCTCAAGTAACAAATACTACCCTTGGCTGGAACGCTGTTTAAGGTATAGCCTTGCCTTTCTAGGAGTTGATAGCTGGTGCGGTCTAGTTCAATCTTAGTCAGGACATTATCGTGTCCTTCGCCGCGATTTGGGTCAAGGTTAGTTTCTTCAATCAATTCGGCGATGGTGGATCTGCCATTACCAGTAACATGAGCTGGGACGCGTTCGGCGACTGCGACTACTTTGCCGTTTACTACCAGTACTCTGTGGTCGCGGCCAACATAATATCTTTCGACGATAATTGAGCGAGAAACTTGTCTAGCAGCTTCATAGGCGGCTTCAGCTTCTTCCCAAGTTCTGATATCAATGGTGATGCCGCGTCCGTGATTGCCATCCAGGGGCTTAATCACAATGGGATAGCCGCCGACGTATTCAATGGCTTCTTCCAAATCGTCCAAGAAGTTGATCGTTGTGCCTCTGGGTACGGGGGCACCAGCAGCGGCGAGGATGCGTTTGGTGGCTTCTTTGTCGCAAGCTAGTTCTACGCCGAGAATACTGGTGTTGTCGGTCATTGTTGCCTGCATTCGCTTTTGATTGACGCCGTAGCCTAGCTGAATCAAAAAGCGGGCTTCCAGAGACATCCAGGGAATACCTCTTTTTTCGGCTTCTTTGACGATCGCTTCCGTAGAAGGTCCCAAGGAAGCATCACGGCTGAAGTCTTTCAGGTCTTGGATATCTTGCTCTAGTTCTGCTTTGGGATAGCGACCGCGATCGACAATACTCTGGCATAACCGCACCGCAGCTCGTCCAGCGTAACGCCCTGCTTCCTCATTCAAGTACTCAATCACTACTTGGTAAATTCCGGGTGTAGCAGTTTCACGAGTGCGACCAAAGCCGACATGCATTCCCGCTAATTCTTGCAGTTCTAGTGCTACATGTTCCACGATGTGACCCATCATCGTGCCTTCTCTGACTCGCATCAGAAAACCGCCACGACAGCCAGGGGAACAATAGTGACCCTCCAGACTTGGCAGCGCCTCAACTAATCCTTCGTAAAAGCCAGGGATTTCATTCGAGGGCGTCTCGGCAAGGTTTTCTAAATCGAGGCGCATGACGATCAGCTTGTGGCGTCGAATGCTCCAGTAGTTTGGGCCGCGTAAGGTCTGGATCTTGAGGATTCTCATGGGAATAGGTAGATGGAGATTCGGAACCAAAATTCTAGTTTCTTACTGGAATTGACCGCTAAACTGTTCATTGCAAACAGTTTTTTCTTTTTACATGGTATTCTCATCATTTTTCTACAGCAAAAAATAAATGAGTGGTTAACCAATTTTGGATTTTAGATTGGCGATTATTGGATTGAAACAGACCATAAGGGTACTTAGCTCTGTCAATTATTAGATTTACCATAGCGTAGCTAAACCGAGTCCGGATAAACTGACGCTGCAAAACGAGAGTTTTTGAGATTTGTTTCGCCGACTGTGTGGCAGTCCAGCATCAACCAAAAATCTCTTTGAATCTAAAAATCCCAAATCTCAAATCTCAAATTTCTGGTCAACTCAGTGTAACCTCAGATACTTTATCCCGTCAGCTGGAGATTCGGTGTACAGCAGGCAATACAGTGCGCTGGTACAGGTGGAAGCGATCGCCATAGCTGAGGATATGCAGACGTAAATTATGCACCGTTACGGGTTCGTTAGCACCGACATGAGGTTCGTTGGTGTGAGTTAGCTCAGTGGGATCGACAATGGTGACACTGCCTTTACCCATAACTTGTAGCCAGCCATCACGTTCAAACACAGCACAAGTATCTTCGTCAATGCCAATACCCAAGCGATCGGGATGAGCTGCGATCGCACTAATCAGCCGTCCCATCCGATTGCGATTATGAAAATGTTGGTCAACGATGACTTCCGGAATAAATCCCAAACCCGTTGCCATATCCACTAAAGAACGATTTGGCGACTCTCCACTACCGCCGCCCGCAATCATATGATGCCCCATCACCGCTGCTCCAGCGCTGGTGCCTGCTAAGGTAAGTTGCCCTGACCTCACCCGCTGCCGGATAATTTCCATCGCTGGCGTATCTGCCAATACGCCACACAGACGCAGTTGATCTCCTCCGGTCAAAAATACCCCACTACAGGCTTCTAAGGATGCTTTGATTTGGGAGGCTTCACACTGTTCCCGTTCGCGGATGTCTAAAATCTCTACCTTCTGGGCACCCATTTCTTCAAAAATCCGAATATACCGACCACCGATGATAGCGGGTTCACGAGAGGCAGATGGAATAATTGTAATATAGCCTTTGCTAGCACCGGCACGTCCAAAAAAAGTTCTCAGGATGTCGCGCCCGTGAACTTTGTCTTCTGCGCCTCCGATAACTAGAACGGCGGTTTTCGTTGCTTGGGGTGTCCTCATTTCCAGCGATTTAGCTTTTAATTCCGGCATTGTGTTTCTCCTGTCAACAACTTCAGGTGAATTTAACAAGATCGGGACCTCATGGTTTTTGCGCTTTGCAACTTTTGAGAGGACACTTTTGTAAAGTTTGGATTCTCTTAGACCACAGTTCCAAATTCTTGTTTAACGCACACGAGACCTCAGTTTAAACGTGTTTGTTGCCGTTCCTCTGCTGCTAGCGCCTTGTTTTTCACCTGTCCACTTCCAGACTGGCAAAATAGTCCTTACTTAGTAAGCTAGGGAGGACACTTCTTTGAAGGGTTTCCCCATTTCAGAGCCAGTGCGTTGGAGACACATCGCGCCCTTGAACTTTCGCCAACTTCTTGGCCCTTCACATTCCCAAAGGTCAGCAAGTGGCGTTGGTTGTGCCGACTTGTTTGCCTCGTGTCTTTGTCCAGAGAATAAACTGGCATCAAAGTGTCAATTTTTTCCTTTGGCATTGGGAATGAACAGGTAAGACCACGCTTTTTTCTGAGGCTGGCTCGATGCATCCTGAAAGTTGTTAACTTGATATGATTATTAATTTAAATGTAGTTGTGACAACATTTAAACATAAATTAAGTAATTAGAAAAACTTTAGATCCCATCTAAAATCCAAGACTCCTGGTACTTTTAGATACTATTGATAAAGTTTAACTGTAGTTTGACCCCACATTTGGCTTCTTGTGTTTGCTAGACATTCATTATTTAGATTAGTGTCCTTGAATACGAATTACTGTGCGTTTTGATATAGTTACACTTTTTCCTGACTGTTTTCACTCTGTTCTCAATTCTGGGTTGCTGGGTAAAGCCTTAGCCAAACAGATTGCCCAAGTGCATCTGATTAATCCACGGGACTTTACAACTGACAAGCACCGTAAGGTAGATGATGAACCCTATGGCGGGGGCGTAGGGATGCTAATGAAGCCAGAACCAATTTTCAATGCTGTGGAGTCCCTGCCGACTCTACCTCGAAGAGAAGTTATTTTGATGAGTCCCCAGGGTGAAACAATTAATCAGCCCTTGTTGCGAGAATTGGCAACAAATTATGACCAGTTAGTAGTGATTTGTGGGCATTACGAAGGAGTAGATGAGAGGGTGCTGCATTTGGTAACTCGTGAAGTATCTTTAGGAGATTTTATTCTCACTGGTGGGGAAATTCCAGCAATGGCTTTAATTAACGGTGTAGTACGCCTGATACCAGGAACCGTAGCCAAAAAGGAGTCTCTGACAGCAGAAAGTTTTGAGGAGGGGTTATTGGACTATCCCCAATACACACGCCCAGCAAATTTTCGCGGCATGAAAGTACCGGAGGTATTGCTGTCTGGGAATCACGCCGCCATTGCCCGCTGGCGTTACGAACAACAAATTCAAAAAACACGCGATCGCCGTCCCGATCTCCTGGAAAAATGGGAAGAGGGGAAGGGGAATGCGGAATAGGGAATGGGGAGATGGGGAGATGGGAAGATTGGGAAGATTCCTTACTCCCTACTCCCTACTCCCTACTCCCCACTCCCTACTCCCTACTCCCCACTCCCTATTCTCCACTCCCTACTCCCAATGACTAAAATTCGTATTGGTAACGGTTACGATATTCACCAATTGGTGAGCGATCGCGCTTTAATTTTAGGTGGAATCCAAATTCCCCATGAACTCGGTTTGTTGGGTCACAGTGATGCTGATGTACTCACCCATGCGATTATGGACGCTATGCTTGGGGCATTATCTTTGGGGGATATTGGTCATTATTTTCCCCCTAGCGATCGTCAATGGGCGGGAGCAGATAGTTTAATACTATTAACCCAAGTACATCAACTCATTCGAGAGCAAGGCTGGCAGGTGGGAAATATTGATTCGGTGGTAGTGGCAGAACGTCCCAAATTAAAACCGCACATTCACAAGATGCGCGATAAATTAGCAACAGTTTTAGAATTAGAACCAAATCAAATTGGCATCAAAGCTACCACCAATGAAAAATTAGGCCCAGTAGGACGAGAAGAAGGTATTTGCGCTTATGCTGTTGTTTTACTAGTTGCTTGAGAGAAGTCTACAGGCGGCGCACTACTCGCTATCAATAAAACAAACACTTTCTTTCCCCATTTTCTACTGCTGCACAGACAAAGGCTAATCGTCTTTGTACCTACTTTATGTATTTATTACAAATAACTTTTCTTGACTCCATCAGTGAAGCTATTTAATCATAATTACCACTGAAATTAATCGGATGGTTGGTTACACTCTAAGTCAGTTTAATTCCGTTATTCGTGTATTGAAATTATGGATTTTATGAAGAAAATCTTTCTGGCGATTAAATATTTTTGGTTGCCAATACTTTTGAGTTCAGCAACAGCACTCACACTTACTGCTTGCAACCCGAGTCACTTCAAAACCGCAGCTGCTCAAGTTCCACAAATCGTTACCGCAGTTTTGAGCGAGCCTTCAACTTTTAATTATGCTCTGAATGAGTCAGCATATAGCGTTTTTGGATTCCTGTATGATTCATTAATTAATGAGAATCCGATCACCACAAAACTAGAACCTGGCTTAGCAGAATCCTGGGAAGTTTCTGAAGATGCACAGCGGGTTGTAATTACCCTGCGGGAAGGAATTAAGTGGTCAGATGGTAAGCCAATGACTACTGATGATATTGTTTTTACTTATAACGAAATTTACCTCAATCCGAAAATTCCGACTTCTTTAAAAGATGCTTTAAAAGTTGGAGAAAAAGGAACTTTACCAAAGGTAACAAAAATTGACGATCGCCGCGTTGAATTCACCATACAAGAACCTTTTGCTCCTTTTTTAAGATATGTAGGCGGCATCCCAATTATGCCAGCACACGTTCTACAGGAAGCAATTCGCACAACTGAATCTGGTGGTAATCCTAAGTTTATTTCGATGTGGGGAACAGGCACAGATCCAAAACAAATTGTTGGTAACGGTCCTTATGTAATGGAAAGTTATGTTCCCAGTCAGCGAGTTATATTTCGACGCAATCCATACTACTGGCGCAAAGATGCTCAGGGGAATCCTCAGCCTTATATTGAACGTATTGTTTGGCAAATTATTGAATCTACTGAAAACCAGTTGATTAGTTTTCGATCTGGACAATTAGATGATTTAGAAGTTCCTCCAGAAGGTTTTAGTTTAATCAAACGAGAAGAAAAACGAGCAAAGTTTAAAATCTATAATGGTGGACCAGATACAAGTACAAGTTTTATTTCTTTTAATCTTAATAAAGCGAAAAATTCTCAGGGTAAGCCTTTGGTAGATCCCATCAAATCCCGCTGGTTTAATCAAAAGGAATTTAGACAGGCTATAGCCTATGCACTAGACCGCGAAACGATGAAAATCAATGCTTATCGGGGATTAGGAGAACTGCAAAATTCCTTTGTTTACGTGAAAAGTCCCTACTTCCTGCCTCCAGAAAAAGGATTAAAGGTATATAATTATGACCGAGAAAAATCGAAAAAACTTCTGTTAGATGCTGGGTTTAAATATAATGCCCAAAATCAACTTTTAGATGCTGATGGCAACCGAGTCAGATTTACTCTATTAACGAATTCCGAAAGGAAAGTTAGAGGAGATATGGCAGCCCAAGTCCAACGAGATTTGGCAAGAATTGGGATTCAAGTTGATTTGCAAATCCTGAGTTTCAATTCTTATTTAGAAAAACTGAAAGTTACACAAAATTGGGATTGTTATCTTGGAGGATTTGCTGGAGGCGGTATTGAACCCCACAGCGCTAGCAATATCTGGAGAATTAATGGTGCATCTCACGCATTTAATCAAGGCGCACAACCGGGAGATCCGCCGCTAATTGGTTGGGAAGTTTCTGATTGGGAAAAACAAATTGATAGCCTTTATATCAAAGGCGCACAGGTATTAGATGAAAACAAGCGCAAAGAGATTTATTACGAATATCAGCGCATTGCCTCAGAACAGTTGCCGTTTATTCATTTGGTGGAAGGTTTGAATTTACAAGCAGTGCGCGATCGCTTCCAAGGTATTCAGTATACTGCTCTTGGTGGGGCATTCTGGAACCTCTACGAACTGAAAGTAATTGATTAATAATGGGGCATGGGGCATGGGGCATTGGTTATTTGCAAAGGACTAATGACAAAGGATAAAGGACTAATGATTAATGACCAATGAAAAAAAATTGCGATCGCTCTTAGAAGCCGTTGCCAATGGTAAAGTTTCTCCAGATATAGCGTTAGACTCTCTCAAAAACTTAACCTATGAAAGTGTGGGCGAGTTTGCCAAAATTGACCACCATCGCCAGTTAAGAACTGGTTTCCCAGAGGTAATTTGGGGGCCTGGAAAAACACCCGATCAAATTGCTCAAATTATGGAGGTGATGCGCCTCCGCAACCCGGTGGTGATGGCAACTCGCATTGAAAGTGGGGTTTATGAGGCACTGCAAGTAAAAGTCACTGGTTTGCGATATTACGAATTAGCGCGAATTTGTGCGATCGCTCCTCCTACCATCGAACCACAATTTCAGGGTGAAATCGGCATTCTTTCGGCTGGTACCGCCGATTTACCCGTTGCTGAAGAAGCCGCCGTCACCGCTGAACTTTCTGGTTTTCGGGTACAGCGCCTCTGGGATGTCGGCGTTGCAGGAATTCACCGTTTATTAAGTAATCGCCACTTCATCGATTCAGCATCGGTGTTAATTGTCGTGGCGGGAATGGAAGGCGCTTTACCCAGCGTTGTCGCTGGTTTAGCCAATTGCCCCGTAATTGCCGTACCCACCAGCATTGGTTATGGCGCAAGTTTTGGCGGTTTAGCACCACTATTGACAATGCTTAACTCTTGTGCTGCGGGAGTTGGTGTAGTGAATATCGATAATGGCTTTGGTGCAGCAGTTTTGGCAGGACAAATTTTGCGGACAGCCGAGAAATTGCGGTTGGCATCGCCTGAATCTTGAGTTAAGACATTACAGTAATACCCAAGATTTCAGTATTTACAGCAGAATTCAGAAGTCAGAAGTCAGAATGGGCTTCTCTACGAGACGCTACGCGTAGCTTGCTTCTCCGTTCGCGTAGCGTTCCGCAGGAAAAGAGTACGCCCCGCTGGGCTAACAGAATTCAGGAGTAAAACATGCTTTATACCTGGGTAACAGGCGAATCGTTGTGTACTTCAGGCTTCTCAAAATTTGCTGTATCAGTAATTTTTTCATCAATAAATTGATACTGAAATTTGGCATCTCCAATCTATGTAATCATCAAATATGAGCCATTACAGCGATTTTATATCTCAGTTTATTTGGCATTTGCCTGTAAATTTGATAGTGCTAGCGCAAACAATTACTGACCCCGACCTGATGGGTCAGATACAAAAAGCTTGGAACCACTTTATACAAACAGGTCAAGTTTGGGCATTGTTGATTGGTTTAGTGATTGGCTATATCATTCGGAATCTAACCAGCTACGGTTAAATTTAAAAGTTAGGAGTTAAAAGTTAGGAGTGAGAAGTTAGAAGTCAAAAATTTATAACTCTTAACTCCTAACTCCTAACTCCTAACTCTCCCTCATTCTCCTCATATCTATGACTAAAGAACAAACTTGGAGTCAGCGGTTTGAATCAGCGTTACATCCGGCGATCGCTCGTTTTAATGCCAGTATAAATTTTGATATTGAATTAATCGAATATGACTTGACTGGTTCTCAAGCTCATGCAAAGATGCTAGCTCACACGGGCATTATCTCCAAACAAGAAGGTGAGCAACTAGTTGCAGGCTTAGAAGAAGTTCGCCAGGAGTACCGCCAGGGAAAATTTCAGCCTGGTGTGGATGCTGAGGATGTGCATTTTGCAGTTGAACGACGATTGACGGAAATTGTCGGTGATGTGGGTAAAAAGTTGCATACAGCGCGATCGCGGAATGACCAAGTTGGCACCGATACTAGACTCTATCTCCGCGACCAAATCCAGCAAATCAAAGGTCAATTGCGGGAATTTCAAGATATTCTCTTAAATATAGCCGAAAAACACGTCGAAACTTTAATTCCTGGCTATACTCACCTGCAACGCGCCCAACCTCTGAGTTTAGCTCATCATCTTTTGGCTTACTTTCAAATGGCACAACGCGACTGGGAACGCCTCAGTGATGTTTCTCGTCGGGTCAATATTTCACCTTTGGGTTGCGGTGCTTTGGCGGGGACTACTTTCCCCATTGACCGGCATTACACAGCTAAGCTATTGAATTTTGACAACATTTATGCTAACAGCCTCGATGGAGTGAGCGATCGCGATTTTGCGATCGAATTCTTATGTGCTGCTAGCTTAATTATGGTTCACCTCAGTCGGCTTGCAGAAGAAGTAATTCTTTGGTCATCTGAAGAATTTCGCTTTGTCACCCTCAAAGATAGCTGTGCAACCGGTTCCAGTATCATGCCCCAAAAGAAAAATCCCGATGTCCCAGAATTAGTACGGGGAAAAACAGGGCGTGTATTTGGTCATCTCCAAGCAATGCTGGTGATTATGAAAGGGTTACCCCTGGCATATAACAAAGACTTGCAAGAAGATAAAGAAGGTTTATTTGATACCGTTAACACAGTCAAAGCCTCTCTAGAAGCAATGACAATTTTGTTAGGAGAAGGCTTAGAATTTCGTACCCAGCGCCTGGCCGAAGCAGTAACCGAAGACTTTTCCAATGCCACCGATGTCGCAGATTATCTAGCAGCACGAGGTGTCCCTTTCCGAGAAGCTTACAATCTCGTGGGTAAAGTCGTAAAAACCAGTATTGCCGCAGGTAAACTCCTGAAAGATTTGACATTAGACGAGTGGCAACAACTACATCCAGCATTTGCCCCAGATATTTATCAGGCCATATCCCCCCGCCAAGTCGTGGCTGCCCGCAACAGTTACGGTGGTACCGGCTTTGCACAAGTAAATGAAGCACTCATAGCTGCCCGCGCTCAAATTGAGGAACAGAGGGAGTAGGGAGTTGGGAGTGGGGAGTTAGGAGTGTGGGAGGTGTGGGAGGTGTGGGAGGATGGAGAACAAATATTTTCCCCCACACTCCCCACACTCCCTCATCTCCCTCATCTCCCTCATCTCCCTCATCTCCCTCATCTTCCCATGCCCCATGCCCCAAAATAATTGAGGGCGTACAATTTGTACGCCCCCAACTTCTAAAAGACTTAAAAAGTAAGTATATTAACAGGCAACTTACTCAGCATCAATAGCTGCTGCGCCCTCATCTTCCTCACTCTTCGGTGGTCTTTGTTGGAACCTTCTCTGCATTCTTCCTGTCGTAGTCCGTTTACGAAACTTCCGGGCATATGCCTGGTTCCGTAGCGCCTTTTCTTTTTTCGGGTTACGGCGCTTAGCCATGTTCACCTCATTAATAAACAACAAAAAAATCGCAACTAGGCATGACGTAGGCAATATCAGCTACTAATGTTATTGATATACTTGTAGCCTAGTGACTAATCGATACGCTTTAAACAGTGTTCTAGTCTACCGCATTTAAACTTGTTATGTCAATAAAGATTGAGAATTATCTCGCTGACAGCCAGATAATAAATATCGTTTCTGAAATTAAAATATCTTAAAATAGAGTCAATTATTTAATTAGTTGTTATTCTTGCCAATAAAACCAATATTATTTATTCAGCAAAAAGTTTAATTAGGTTTACTTAAAAAATTCACTACTAGTCAACAAGGTTTTTCCCTACTCCCTATTCCCCAGCTACACAAATCAATTCACGAATCAAATAGGATTGCTATAGCAGTTCTAAATGATTGCAAAGAACAAATATTATGTATATATAAATACAGTGCTTCTGAAGGAAACTTGATGTTAGAATTGAGAGTGTTCTACGTAAATCGTGAGAATAAAATCTCAAGCCACAAACATTTTTGTATAAAACAAAACTCAACAAAAATTCTATGAGTTGAGCTTATGTAAGTGGTAGGGAAATGTATAATACAACAAATAAATTTTGAAGATTGAACGTTATTGCTTTTTTTCCTTCAGCTGTCGAGTCCACACGTAGCTTATGGCGTATTGGACAAACAGTATTGGGTATTATATTTCGTCATCCCATTACTGGCACTAGTATCATCCCAATTTTACCTGATGGTCGAATTGTACTGATTCGGCGACGGGACAATGGTCTTTGGTCATTGCCTGGAGGTATCGTGGATTGGGGAGAAGATATTCCCAACACAGTCTGCCGAGAATTGATGGAGGAAACTGGATTAGAATTGGTGAAAATTAACCGTTTAGTGGGAGTTTACTCGTCACCAGACCGCGATCCGAGAATTCATTCAATTTGTATTGTGGTTGAAGCCGAGGTACGTGGGACAATGGAAGTTAAAGATGCTTTGGAAGTGATGGAAATCCAGGCTTTTCCTCCAAATTTGCTACCTCCAGGACAAATGTCCCACGACCATACTCGGCAGTTGCAAGACTACTTGAATGGCTTGACAACATTGGCATAATAATATTTTGTTATTAGTTATTTGTCATTGGTCATTAGTCAATTGTCAATTGTCCTTTGTTACAAAGTTCTGTAATCTGGAGAATGGCAAAGGCAGAGGCTTGGGGACATGGCGAATTGCTGCTTTATGGCCACGCTTTGTCCTTTGCAAATAATTAATGATTAATAGCCAATGACAAATGACAAATGACTATTTATTATGCTCCTAAAGGTGAACTACTAAATTCAGATGGATACACTATTCCGTAACTCCCGGAGAAAGCTTTCTCAAGGGCTATTATTTTGGCGCGAAGCTGGTGCAGAAATTCCTGTAATTTTTTTGCATGGTGCTTGGAATGATAGCAGTCAATGGTTATCTGTGATGGAGTCTGTTGCAGAGAATTTCCATTGCTTCGCACCTGATTTGTTAGGCTTTGGCGAGTCGGAGAATCCTAATATTCATCATTCTATTGATTTACAAGTCGAGTGTTTAGCTGAGTTTTTACAAGCTGTGAAGCTAGAAAAAGTTTATCTAGTGGGACATTCTCTTGGGGCTTGGATTGCTGCTAGCTATGCCCTAAAGTATCCAGAGAATGTTAATGGTATGGTACTGCTAGCACCTGAGGGCGTAGAGATAGCAGGACAAGAAGAGTATTGTCGAAAGATGCGGCGATTATTGAATTATTCACCGTTTGTGGTTAAATTGTTGCGATCGCTAATTACCTTAACTAAAATCCTGGGTTGGCATGAAAAAATTACACAGGATTTGCAATTACGTCAAGATTTGTTGCGTTACCCCATAGCTTGTCAGTTGCTTTTCAAACGCCGACAAGCAGAAATTGAGGCGGAATTATTACAAAAACGGCTTTACGCGATCGAAGTCCCAGTGTTAATTTTACAAGGTGGCCAAGATACACCAGATGCTTTAGCCAAGAGTCAAGTTTATGCTCAACTAACTCCAAAAGTCGAGTTGAAAATGATTGCCCATGCCGGAAATGACTTAGCACAATCTTGTGCTGGGGATGTAGCAATGGATATTCAAGATTTTATTACAGAGTTAGGAGTTAGGACAGGTAAGCTCATCTGAATATAGCAGGGTAAGTTAAAAATCAAACTCCAGGATTTACCTTTAACAGCAATAAATCGCTGACTACAAACAAAGCTCGAATCTCACATTTAACTATATCTACTTACTTACAAATTACAGTCATTTATGATATTCTTATTGAGAGATATTCTTAACTAGCGTAGTAAAGCTAAAATCTTGCAATAATTTTTCCTGTGGTGTGGACATCTTGTCCGCACCGGACGGGCGAGACGCCCATCCCACAAGAGTCAAGTTAATGCACTATTTTAGGCTTGTCACGCCACTACAATAATTTTATTTTTACTTTATAAATAGCCTCTCATTCAAAACCTAAATTCTAGATTGACCAAAATTTAAATTTGGGATTTGAGATTTGGGAATTATTTAGTGCAAGCTTAGAAAAAATTGGTATTAAATATCAAACTCTTCTGAATTGTGAATACTTATCTAAAATCTAAAATCCCAAATTGTTTAAGCAACAAGTGGCATCGCATCTATCATGAAATCACGCAAATTCCGTGACATAACCTTCAGATTGCACCGATATATTGGTTTAGTTGTAGGAGTATTAATAGCTTTTATCAGCTTGACAGGCAGCCTTTTGGTATTCAAGCCAGAAATAGAGCAATTCCTGATTAACCAACAAGTTGGAAGTATTGTGCCTCAAGAACAATTGGTTTCTATCGACCGAGTTTTAGAAACAGTTAATTCTGCGATTTTTACAAATAATTCAGCTAACACCAATCTTTCTAATCTCAGAGTTTATTCCATCAGATTACCTGCAACTGCTTCTTCACCATACCAAGCTGATTTGTTCGATACTAATGATAAATTGATTCGAGTATTCATCCATCCTTTTACTGGTGAAATAATCAATTGGAATCAAGCATATTCGAGTTTTGAACAAGTAATTTACAACCTGCATTATAATCTGATGTTAGGCACTAATGGTCAAATTATAGTTGGTATTATCGGAATTTTGCTGTTGATTTTGTGTATCACAGGATTAATATTATGGCCTGGTTGGCGCAAGTTGATTGCTGGCTTTAAAATCAAGTGGAATGCCCATCCTAAACGAGTAAATTTTGATATCCACAAAATTGTGGGAATTCTGGTAACAATTTTCCTTTCCTTCACTAGTTTTACAGGCTTTTGCTGGAATTTTTATCAATGGACATTTCCCTTGATTTACGCAGTTACTTTCACTTCCAAACCACCAGAAGTTGTTTCTAAACCAATTTCTAATTCCAGTCCTTTGGAAATATCACAATTACTCCAAAATTCAAACAAAATCTTTCCCAATGCAGCAACATTGTTAGTAACTATTCCTCACAAACCTGAGGATGCAGTTTATATTAGGAAACGTCAAACTCACGAAACTCTGATTTATGGAGAAAGTGGAGTATATTTCGATCGCTATAGTGGTGAAGTATTACGTATAGTTGATAGTACTAAATTATCACTAGGAGATAGAGCGATCGCCGTCTTTGCACCTTTACACTATGGCACATTTTGGGGATTATCATCTCGTATTCTCTATGTTTTAGTTGGACTGACTCCGACTATTCTCCTGATAACGGGCTTTGTCATGTGGCGATATCGACCAAAGCCAAAATCTGCTGATGACAGGAGCTGGACTCGTTTTTAGCTCAATACCTTGCGATTACTTCTCTTCTCTTTCCTTCGGAACGCTACGCGAACGAGACGCTAACGCGAACGCTCGCAATGACGGAATCTGTAAAAAAGTGGGATGCTCCCTTCCCTGTTCCCTTAGGACTTACGCAAAAATAGCCAACTTCGCCTAATTTATCGTAGACGCTTTGCGGCTTGCCGTAGGCTACCGCCAAGACGCCAAGAACGCCAAGAGTTCGTAGAGTTTGCGTAAGTCCTATCCCTGTTCCCGCCCCGAAGGAGCTTGGTGAAAATTCGTATTCCTATTCCTGATTTTCCATTACTATTTCTCGCATTCCCCAAAAAATTAAATTTTGTTCCACAATTAAATGTATTGTAATTTCGGGATATAAGGCTTGCAGATAATTTAATAATAAAGTGCGATCGCCACCTTTAATTGCAATTTTTCCATCAGGGAATAAATTCCACCACGCTTGAATAAAATCTTTAATTCCAGCTACTAAAGTGTAAATCACACCACTTTTAATTGCCTCTGTTGTATTGAGTGCAAAACGTGGTGGTAGAGATGCCAAAGTTGGGATTTCAACTAATGGTAATTGTCCTGTTTGTTGGCCGAGAGTTGCAAATTGTGAACCCAATCCTGGCAGAATTGCACCTCCAACTAGACATTGGTTAGCATCCGCAGCCGTAAAAGTTAGTGCTGTTCCTGCATCAATCACCAACATGGGAAAACCCCAAGTTTTCCCCGCGCCCCACAAAGCTAAAGCCCGGTCAATTCCTAATGTGGAATACAGGCCTTTGAGTGGTATTTTATCTAAAGTAATAACCCGAACGTTGGGATAAGTTTCCCAAATAGCAGTTTGACTAGGGACTACCGAGGCGAGGAGGAGGGGAGGGGATGAGGGGGATGAGGGGGATGAGGGGGATGAGTTGTTTTTGTGACTTTGTGTTTCTTCGCTGGTTTTATTTTGGGTTGGGAAAATTGGCAGTAGTAAGTCATGGAGGGTTTTGGATTGAGGTAGCTGATAGATGACAGACTCAGGTAAATAGTCAGTATCCCAAGCAGAATCAAGAGTTTCGCCCCTAAATAACGCCCAGTGCAACCGAGAATTGCCAATTTCCAAAGCTAGCCAAATATTCTCTCCCGAAGTTCCGATCCAAGGAAGCCTTGGCTCAGACTTCTCTCCGTGTTGTCTGTGCCTCTGTGGTTCGATCATTTGATTTTTCTTAATATAAGGATAAATTTTTTAATAAAAATTTACATATAACACGTGTCACAATAAGACAAGAGGAATAAATACTCAATTTTCAAGGAGGGGAGTTATGGTAGCGCTCAGCGAAAAAACTGAAAAACGGCTCACCATACAGACTGTGGACATCGCTCAAGAAACGACAGCAATTCGATCGCTGGATTGGGATCGCGATCGCTTTGATATTGAGTTCGGTCTGCAAAATGGTACTACTTATAACTCGTTTCTTATACGGGGGGAGCAAACTGCTTTAGTCGATACTTCCCACGAAAAGTTTCGTCAACTATATTTTGATACGCTCACGGGATTAATCGACCCCAAAGAAATAGATTACTTGATTATCAGCCACACCGAGCCAGACCACAGCGGTTTAGTGAAAGATTTGCTGCAAATGGCTCCGGATATTACCGTTGTCGCCTCTAAGGTAGCGATTCAGTTTTTGGAGGATTTGGTACATCAGCCATTTAAACGGCGGATTGTGAAAAATGGCGATCGCTTAGATTTG
Organism: Nostoc sp. CreGUA01; assembly: GCA_034531095.2. Lineage (GTDB taxonomy): Bacteria > Cyanobacteriota > Cyanobacteriia > Cyanobacteriales > Nostocaceae > Nostoc. The sequence continues at coordinate 21,381 of JAVRBV020000076.1, forward strand.
GGTAACGGTCATGAATTTGAATTTGTGATTGCACCAAATTTACATTGGCCGGACACCATCTTCAGCTTCGACCACAAAACTCAAATTCTCTTCACCTGCGATGCTTTCGGGATGCACTATTGTTCCGATACCACCTTCGACGAAGACTTAAAAACTCTGGAAGCAGATTTTAAATATTACTACGAATGTTTAATGGGGCCAAATGCGCGTTCAGTGCTGTCTGCCCTCAAACGGATGGCAGAATTAAAAACCATCACCATGATTGCTACTGGTCATGGGCCGTTATTATCTCACAACGTTGACGAACTAGTTGGACGTTACCGCACTTGGAGTCAAAACCAAGCCAAGCCAGAAACAACCATTGGCATATTTTACGTTTCCGAATACGGTTATGGCGATCGCCTCGCCCAAGCAATTGCCAACGGGATCGGCAAAACTAATGTTGGTATAGAAATTGTAGACTTGGGTTCGGAAGTCGATTTACAAGAACTGCGCGAACTAGTAGGTCGTTGTGCTGGATTGGTTGTTGGTTTACCTCCAGCTTCCGGCGCTGCTAACATCCAAGCTGCACTCAGCACAATTTTAGGATCTACCAAAGAAAAGCAAGCCATCGGTGTATTTGAAAGTGGCGGCGGCGATGATGAACCGATAGATCCTTTGCTGAGTAAATTCCGGAATTTAGGTTTGACAACGGTTTTCCCAGCAATTCGCATTAAGGAAACACCCACAGAAAACATCTACAAATTGTGTGAAGAAGCGGGTACAGACTTAGGTCAATGGGTAACACGCGATCGCAGTATTAAAGCCATGAAATCCCTTGGTGCAGACTTAGACAAAGCACTAGGCAGAATTAGCGGTGGACTATACATCATCACTGCCAAAAAAGGTGATGTTTCCAGTGCGATGTTAGCTTCATGGGTTGCTCAAGCCAGCTTCAAGCCCTTGGGATTTTCCATTGCAGTCGCCAAAGACAGAGCAATTGAATCACTCATGCAAGTAGGCGATCGCTTTGTCCTCAACGTCTTAGAAGAAGGCAATTTTCAACCACTGATGAAGCACTTTTTGAAACGGTTCGCCCCTGGTGCCGATCGCTTTGAAGGAGTTAGAACCCAGCCAGCCGAAAATGGTGCCCCCATCCTCACCGACGCCCTCGCCTACATCGAGTGTGAAGTCGTCAGCAGAATGGACTGCGGCGACCACTGGGCAGTATACAGCACCGTCTACGCCGGACGAGTTTCTAAGCCAGATGCCCTGACTGCGGTACATCATCGGAAAGTTGGAAACCACTATTAAAAGTTAGGAGTTAGGAGTTAGGAGTTAGGAGTTAAGAGTTAGGAGTTAGGAGTTAGGAGTTAGGAGTTAGGAGTTAGGAGTTAGGAGTTAGGAGTTAGGAGTTAAAAGTTAGGAGTTGAAGCAAGTAATTAATTCAACACTCTGAGATTACGTGCAGACAA
>JAVRBV020000077.1:0-57684 GCA_034531095.2 Nostoc sp. CreGUA01
AGTCATCTGAAGATGACTAAGATATACTTAAAAATCTTTAGTCATCTTTAGATGACTTTAACTGTTAGCCAAGAAATTTATTTCTTGGCGGGCGAGGAAGCCAACAGATAAGCTATTTCTAACTTAAGTTGACACGCATGAACAATGTTGTGCCCTAACAATCATCTGTACCTCACGCCTGTCACAATCTGCCATATTTTACGATTTCTACAAAGAATGAGTTGTGCTTAAGCGATAATAAATACATTTCCCCACAGAAGCACAGTTTATGATCTGCTGCCTGAATCCAGCTTGCCACAATCCGCCAAACCCTGATGGTACAAAGTCTTGCTCAAACTGCTGTGTAGGTTTGGTAGTGTTGAGAAACCGCTATCGCCCGATTAAATCATTAGGTGGTGGGGGATTTGGTAAAACTTATTTGGCAGAAGATATAGACAAATTAAATGAGCATTGTGTCATCAAGCAGTTTGCACCGCAAGTACAGGGAACAGTCGCACTAAACAAAGCCACAGAACTATTTGAGCAAGAAGCAAAGCGACTGCAACAGTTAGGAAAACATCCCCAAATTCCTACACTGTTGGCGTATTTTGATGAAGATAATCGCTTGTATTTGGTACAGGAGTTTATCGACGGGCAGAATTTATTAGATGAATTAAAACAGCAGGGAATTTTCAACGATCAAAAGATAAAAGAATTATTGGTTGATTTGTTAGAAATTCTTAAAACAGTTCATCAACACAAAGTCATTCACCGCGATATCAAGCCAGAAAATATCATTCGTCGCAGTGATGGCAAGCTGGTGCTGATTGATTTTGGTGCATCCAAACAATTGACAACAACGGTGTTGACTGGCTCTGGAATGGTCATTGGTTCTTTGGGTTATGCACCAGTAGAACAAATGCACAGAGGTGAAGCTTACCGAGCGAGTGATTTATATAGTGTTGGTACAACTTGCTTTCATCTGTTGAGTAGAATTCACCCCTGGGAACTTTGGCAACAACATAGTTACGGCTGGGTTGCTAATTGGCGACAACATTTACAGCAACCAGTGAGTCAGGGTTTGCGGCAAATCCTAGATAGATTGTTGCAAGAAGAATACCAAAAGCCTTATCTCTCAGCCGAAGAAGTTTTACAAGATTTAAATCGTTTCAATCCCCGACCAGGTTCGGCAAACTCACCAGTAAAACCAAAAGTATGGCAACAAAGATTACTCGCAGGTGTGACTATTATTCTAGGGGGATTAGTGTTAACCCAGTTCATTGGTTGTGTTCGCTATGGCTTATTTCCAACTGATCCCATATCTCTAATTGCTAGCAAAGATAGCGATGTTTTCTTAAAAAGAACTCTGACAGGGCATTCTAGCTCAGTTAATTCCGTTTTCATTAGCCCAGATGGCAAAACCCTTGCCAGTGGTAGTGATGACAAGACTATCAAACTGTGGAATCTGGCAACGGGAGAACAAATCCGCACCCTCACTGAGCATTCTAACTCGGTTAATTCCGTCGCTATCAGCCCAGATGGTAAAACCCTTGCCACTGGTAGTGATGACAAGACCATCAAACTGTGGAATCTCGCAACAAGAGAGCAAATCCGCACTCTCACAAGACATTCTAGCTCGGTTAATTCCGTCGCCATCAGCCCAGATGGCAACACCCTTGCCAGTCTTAGTACTGATTATCTTCACCCTGCTGACGTTTTTAGAATTGAAACCACCATCAACCTGTGGAATGTGGCAACGGGAAACAAAATCTCCACCCTCTCCTTGTATTTTTACTCGGTTCGTTCCCTCGCCATCAGCCCAGATGGCAAAACCCTTGTCAGTGGTAGTTGGGACAAGACTATCAAAAGTTGGCGGCTAAAGTAGTGAGTGCTGAGTTAGCAGTTTTGAATATTGAGCTAGATACAGAAAAAGTAACCTAAACTATCTCAGTAAGTTTTTATTTATCGTTGCTATTTCCCGCATCAATTCTCTGTCTAATCGCTTCTTCAATTATGTGATGATTCTCTTCTATTGGTTGACCATCTTCAGTAAACATCGACGGATATATAACTGCTTGGGAGTCAGGAGTACGCCGACTAAATAGAATTTCTAAAGCTTCTATATCTTCCCGATGAGCAAGCACATACGCTCTTAATTCTTTGGTGGACATTTGAGCAAAATTAGGTTTCATTCACAAATCTCCAAGTTCCATCACGAAATACAATGATTTGCAGTTCGTCACCTGCCAAAATAAACACGTTGCCAGTTATGTCACTAAAACGAAATAGCTGAATGTCCCGGTAGAAATTGGATAAGTACTGGCAAATAATAATACACATAAGTGCTTGCCGGGTTGTAGGATATATATTCTTTTCCTCAATTGTGACATAAATAATATTAAGGCTTAAAGGGCTAAAAATCCCAGTAAGCCAAACTGCTACTTCTAGTAACAACACCATCAAACTGTGGAATCTTGCAACCAGAGAAGAAATCCGCACCCTCACTGGGCATTCTCGCGTGGTTAATTCCGTCGCCATCAGCCCAGATGGCAAAACCCTTGCCACTGGTAGTAATGACCAAACCATCAAAATTTGGCGGCTAAAGTAGTGATAAAATTGCTACTTTAGCCGCAGGCTTTACGAGATGCACTCGCGTTCGTTAACCGCTAACGCCGGAATAATTGCTGCGATCGCACATTAATCTTGATTATCTGAATCTATCTCATCTCAGTTTTATGATAGAAACAAGCCACACTATGGTTTAACTTATGTCTTCTCCTGTCCTGGAAAAACCTGCGAATTACGAGACTTCCTACGTTCTTCTGTACAATGTCAGTTGGGAACAGTTAGAACAGCTTGATGTCGCCCTTGCAGGAACAAGCGCACGACTAACTTATTTAGATAATATTCTCGAAATTATGTCCCCACTTTCTGACGACCATGAGGATCATAAAAAAACTCTGGCGATGTTGCTGGAAGTCTATCTGCGGGCAAAGAATATCCGCTTTTATGGACGGGGAAGTGCAACTATAGGTAAACAGGAAGACAAAACTCGACGAGAACCAGATGAGTCTTATAATTTAGGCACAAAAAAATCTATCCCCGATTTAATTTTGGAAATAACTGTCACCAGTGGTGGAATTAATAAGCTAGAAATTTATCGGCGGTTGCGAGTACCCGAAGTTTGGTTTTGGGAAGATAGTTTATTATCAGTTTATTGTTTGCAAGGTGACAGCTATATAAAAGTCTCTAAAAGTACTTTATTGCCTGATTTGGATTTGGATTTATTAGCAAAATATGCGCTAAGGGCTGACCAATATGATGCCGTGACTGAATATAGTGAGATAATCGCTAAGGAATAGTAATTCAGGAATTGAATAATCACAACATAAACTTAAATACTTCCAGTCAACCGTCAACACAAATCACAAATCCAGACTGTCTGTACGTTTCAGAAAGTGTGATTGCTGGCAAGAGTTGGCAGGAAATATCCCAATTAAAAGATGAATTAAAGCGTCAAAGCGGAAAAAAGTGTGTTCTTTTTACTGGTGGTTAGTAACTCTAACAAATTCACAAGCAATAGAGAAGTGCGATTGCACATCACAACCTATTTATTTATCTGTTTTAGCGCTGATGCTAAGGGATATTGACCAGATGCCATTAAAGCTTGTCGTTCTGTAATGCGATCGCCACTGTTAAAATCTAAGATACGTGCGGTAACTTCACCAATCTCGGTTTGATGCAGAATTACAGCTTCATCTAGTCGAAAATGGTCACCCCAAAAGTCTCTGTGGGGTTTAAAAAATCGGACTAGTTCGCCAGTTTACCAATTAATTGAGCCTAAATCTGTGCCTTTTTGCAGGTTACAGAAGATACAGGCATAGCAGAGATTGTCTTCTGTCGTAGCGCCGCCGTGTTTGACGCTGATTATATGGTCAACTTGAAAGCTTAAGCTGTCTACTTCTGGATATAAACAATACTCGCATAGATGGGCGGCGCGATCGCTCATGGCTGGTTTCCCTAACACTCAACAAAATTATAGCGATTAACTGTGATGATTCTTCCGTTGCTGGACAGTATTAGCGATCGCAGCAATAAAATAAAGAAAAGCGATCGCACGATCTCAAACTGAAAACATCAGCAAAACCCCATACTTGGAGGTGTAGCAATGGTACAACAAGTCACACCCGAAACCACCATCGAAGTCATCTACCCAGAAAGCGACGGACAGCCAATGGCAGATAATACAGAACAATTTGCATGGATTGTCAAAATTAAAGAAAACTTAGAAATCTTATTTGCATCGCAAGCTGATGTATTTATCGCTGGAGATTTGTTTTGGTATCCAGTTAAAGGAAATCCTAGTATTAAACAAGCACCTGATACGATGGTAGTCTTTGGCAGACCAAAAGGAAAACGGAGTTCATATTTACAGTGGGATGAAGATAATATAGCCCCACAAGTAGTATTTGAAATTTTATCGCCAGGTAACACCCTCAAAGAAATGTCTAAAAAATTGCAGTTTTACGAACGTTACGGTGTGGAAGAATATTATATTTACGATCCGCATAAAAACGATTTAAATGGCTTGCTCCTTTCTGGAGATAGTTTTGAAGTTATTGAAGAAATGAATGACTGGGTAAGCCCGCGTTTGGAAATTCGTTTTCAGCTAACATCACAGACGCTGGAAATTTTTTCTCTCACCGGACAAAAGTTTTTAAGCCCCCTAGAAATTGACCAGTTACGCGAACAGGAACGTCAAGCAAAAGAAGCGGCTTTAGAAGAATTATCAAAAGAACGCGATCGCTATCAAGAATTGTTAGCTAAACTCCAAGAAAAAGGAATTGACACAGATAATTTGTAATTACTGTTAAAGTTAATAAGTTTTGCAGAGCGCAAAAATCTTGCTTAGTTTTATAGGATGCGTCATTGATTAACGTCTATTTTGAAGAATATTTAATTTCTGGAAATGTCTAATGGATTATACCGAATTAGACCGCGATCGTTATTTGTGGATGGATTTAGGCTGGGATAGCGATCGCCGCATTCACGGCTGTCTGGTTCATATTGACCTGATTAAATCCCTAAAGAACATATTGTTATGGAGTTTCGTCCACCGGAATTAAGACCTTTGCAATTGCTTGAGAAGCAATGCAAAAGTTCGTAATGAACAATTAAGAAAATTTATTGCGATCGCCAAGTCATGTTAGATTAAAGTTGATTGTTTCCTCGAAACACAAAATTCTCCTCATCTCCTCATACTCCAAATGAAAAAAACGAGCTAAAAGTTAAATTTTTTGAAAAATATGTGCATCAACACACCCCTTTTCACGAGTCTGTATGCCTTACCAGCTAAAAGTTAGAAGCCTAATTGAATATCATTGCCAAAGTAAAAGTTAAAAAAAGATGAATTGCATTTTTAGCTGAAAAAAAATGATATGTTGGATACAGAATTGAATTTCGCACGTATCTGGAGTAGTACAACGTATTCTGCTCCAGTTTTTCCCCCAAATCCCTTGCCCTTTGTTGCTTTTGGCTGGATTTGAGGGCAATCTGAGTACACATTTAAATAACTCAAACCCAGTTTCAAGTGAATTCAAATCCTTGCTGGGAGAAGATTTTGACTGAGTACAAAGAAATCCTGAACCCCCATCTCTAAACACTAGAACCCCAACCAAAAAATACTAGAACCCCTACCCGAAAAAAAAATTTCTAATTCTTGTAATGCTTAAAGAATTAGGGTTTTTCGTGTTTGAGTACAAGCTTAATAAATCCAATAAATTCTATCCTAAATAGACCCACCGCCTTGGTCAAATACGGCTGATATAAATCTTATATCGCCAATTACTTAACGCTCCTACACAAAAACGAAGCGAAGAGTAAGTGGAGGGATGACATAGCACCGTGCCCCAATTGAATAGAAGTCGTGGCTCAGGACACAAATTCTCCCAAGAACCGAACGTTGACACACACCAGCCCAAATCAAAGCCCAAAATCAAATATCTACCGCTTGCCTTACTTGATAACAAGTCGCCCTCAACAAGCGTCTACAGGCAGTGTACAAGCCGCGACTTCAATTCCTGGGCATAGAGACATCTCCCACAGTGGCAGCCAAGTCCACCGACCTTTTGCGAAATTCAATGACATCACCGTCTACACGACTCCTCACCTCCCCCGCTACGGAATCGCCAACCCAAGCAAAATCCGGTGGTTGCGGCTGCGATAGCAGTACCACCGTGGAAATGGACGAAAAGCTCCAAGAACGCATTGCCAAACATCCCTGCTACAGCGAAGACGCCCATCACCACTATGCGCGGATGCACGTTGCAGTTGCTCCCGCCTGTAACATTCAATGTAACTATTGCAACCGCAAATATGATTGCGCTAACGAAAGCCGTCCTGGAGTAGTTAGCGAGTTACTCACACCAGAAGAAGCAGCACACAAAGCCTTGGTGATTGGCGGCAAGATTCCTCAAATGACAGTTGTGGGAATAGCCGGCCCTGGCGACCCACTAGCGAACCCAGACAAGACATTCCGCACATTTGAGTTGATTGCCCAGCAAGCACCAGACATCAAGCTGTGCTTATCTACCAATGGTTTAATGCTCCCTGACTACATCGATCGCATTAAACAATTAAATATAGATCACGTTACGATCACCATTAACATGGTAGATCCAGAGATCGGTGCTAAGATTTATCCTTGGGTTCACTACAACCGCAGGCGTTATAGAGGCATTGAAGGCGCAAGAATTCTCCACGAAAGACAGATGGAAGGATTACAAGCCCTCAAAGAAGCTGACATCCTGTGCAAAGTCAACTCTGTGATGATTCCCGGAATCAACGACCATCACTTAGTTGAAGTGAATCGAGTCATTCGTGAAAAAGGTGCATTCTTGCACAACATCATGCCATTGATTTCTGCACCAGAACATGGCACACACTTTGGTTTAACCGGTCAACGCGGTCCCACACCCAAAGAACTCAAAGAAGTCCAAGACAACTGCTCTGGTAACATGAAAATGATGCGTCACTGTCGCCAGTGCCGCGCTGATGCAGTCGGATTATTAGGAGAAGACCGCAGTCAGGAATTTTCTAAAGATAAATTCTTGGAAATGACCCCAGAATATGACGTAGAACAACGCGCTACCGTTCACGAAGGCATTGAGAAATTTAAAGAAGAAATTAAAGCAGCCAAAGACAAAGCGCTAGCCGGCAAGAAATTTGCCAACAGTCCTAAAGTCTTAGTTGCAGTAGCAACCAAAGGCGGCGGATTAGTTAACCAGCACTTCGGTCATGCTAAAGAATTCCAAATTTACGAAGTGGATGGTAATGAAGTTCGCTTTATCAGTCACCGCAAAATAGACCAATATTGCCAAGGTGGATACGGCGAAGAAGCTTCTTTCGAGTATATTATGAAAGCGATCGCAGATTGCAAGGCAGTTTTAGTTTCCAAAATTGGTAACTGTCCCAAAGAAAAATTGCAAGAAGCCGGTATACAGACTGTTGAAGCTTACGACGTAATTGAGAAGGTTGCTTTGGAGTTTTACGAACAATGGATTAAGGAATAGGGCATAGGGCATGGGGCATGGGGAGATGAGGGAGATGAGGGAGATGACGGAGTGTGCAGAAAATAACTCTTAACTCCTAACTCCTAACTGCTAACTCCTAACTCAGCACTCACCATGCCCAATGCCCTGTTTGGCCAATGCCCAATGCCCAATGCCCAAAAAAGGAGAATAATCATGGCTTACCAAGTCACTAGCCAATGTATTTCCTGCAATCTCTGTCTATCTGTGTGTCCCACCAATGCAGTTAAAGTAGTTGATGGACAGCACTGGATTGACCCTGAACTCTGCACAAACTGTGTTGGTAGCATTCATACAGTACCTCAGTGTAAAGCTGGTTGTCCCACCTGCGATGGTTGCGTGAAACAGCCTAATGATTATTGGGAAGGCTGGTTTGCCAATTACAACCGCGTAGTTGCAAAATTAACTAATAAACAAGATTACTGGGAGCGTTGGTTTAAATGTTATTCCCAGAAATATTCTGAACAATTACAAAAGCGTCAACCCCAAACAATGGGAGTAGAAGCCTAATAAGATAATTCGTAATTCGTAATGACGCTCCTGCGTCGCTAACGTAATTCGTAATGGAAAATTAAATTTAAAATTTACGAATTGTTGAAGGTTAAAAAATTACGAATTGCTGAAGCTTAAAAGTTAAAGGGCAACGGAGCAAAGGAACACAGAAAACTCTTAACAGATGCGATTAATCGCGTCTCTACTCCTAACTCCTAACTAATTCTTGTGAAATCAAATTACAAACAATGGAAAAGAACTGCATCTATCTCGATAATAATGCCACGACCAAAATAGACCCGGAAGTTGTAGAGGCAATGTTGCCTTACCTGACGGACTTTTACGGCAATCCCTCTAGTATGCATACCTTTGGCGGACAACTTGGTAAAGGTGTGAAAATAGCCAGAGAACAACTTGCAGCCCTATTGGGAGCCGATGAATCAGAAATTGTCTACACCAGTTGCGGAACTGAGGGAGATAACGCTGCGATTCGGGCTGCACTGTTGGCGCAACCAGAAAAACGACACATCATCACCACCCAAGTAGAACATCCAGCAGTCCTGAATGTCTGCAAACAATTAGAAACCCAAGGTTACAGTGTTACCTACCTGTCAGTAAATCATCAAGGACAATTGGATCTAAACGAATTAGAAGCCTCCTTGACAGGTAACACTGCGTTGGTATCCATTATGTACGCCAACAACGAAACTGGTACGGTTTTCCCCATTGAGCAAATTGGGTTAAGAGTAAAAGAGCATGGCGCTCTGTTCCACGTTGATGCAGTGCAAGCAGTGGGTAAAATCCCCTTGAATATGAAGACTAGCACCGTGGATATGTTAACCCTGTCTGGTCACAAACTGCACGCACCCAAAGGAATTGGTGCTTTGTATGTGCGACGCGGGGTGAGATTCCGTCCTTTGCTCCTTGGTGGACACCAAGAACGCGGACGTAGGGCGGGAACAGAGAATGTTCCGGGAATTATTGCCTTGGGCAAAGCAGCAGAACTAGAAATGTTACACTTGGAAGAGGCGACAAAAAGAGAAACAAGGCTGCGCGATCGCCTAGAAAAAACTTTACTCGCCACCATTCCCGATTGTGTAGTTAACGGTGACCCTACGCAGAGATTACCCAACACCACCAATATCGGCTTTAAGTACATTGAAGGTGAAGCCATCCTACTGTTGTTGAACAAATACGGTATCTGTGCATCATCTGGTTCTGCCTGTACCTCTGGTTCATTGGAACCTTCTCACGTTCTCCGAGCAATGGGCTTACCCTATACCACCTTGCATGGTTCCATTCGTTTCAGTCTTTCTCGCTACACCACAGAAGCTGAAATCGATCGAGTTATAGAGGTCATGCCAGGTATTGTAGAACGTTTACGTGCCCTCTCACCCTTCAAAAATGATGATGCAAGTTGGTTGCAAGGACAAGAGCAAGCACTTATGGGAGTTAGGAGTTAGGAGTTAAGAAATAGCTTTGGCTATTAATGATTTCATAATTCATCACTCCTAACTCATCACTCCTAACTCATCACTCCTAACTCATCACTCCTAACTCATAAAAGTTATGTGGGACTACACAGATAAAGTATTAGAACTGTTTTACAATCCCCAAAACCAGGGAGAAATTGAAGAAGTCAACGAACCTGGTGTTAAGGTTGCAACGGGCGAAATCGGTAGCATTGCTTGTGGTGATGCTCTGAGATTGCACTTAAAAGTTGAGGTAGAATCTGATAAGATTCTGGATGCCCGCTTTCAAACCTTTGGCTGCACAAGTGCGATCGCTTCTTCTAGTGCATTAACCGAAATGGTTAAAGGTTTGACTTTAGATGAAGCCCTGAAAGTGTCCAACAAAGACATTGCAGATTACTTGGGTGGTTTACCAGAAGCCAAGATGCACTGCTCTGTCATGGGACAAGAAGCCCTAGAAGCCGCAATTTATAATTATCGTGGCATTCCTCTAGCTAGCCATGATGATGATGATGAAGGCGCATTAGTTTGCAGTTGTTTTGGTATCAGCGAGTCCAAAATTCGCCGCGTGATTCTCGAAAATCATCTCACTGATGCCGAACAGGTAACAAATTATGTGAAAGCTGGTGGTGGATGCGGTTCCTGTCTGGCGAATATTGATGATATTATCAAATCAGTACAACAGGAATCTGCTGCACCCGATCTCAACAATTATGGCGTAAAAGTTGCCACAGAAATTATTGCGTCCAAGCAGCGATCGCTAACAAATGTGCAAAAAATTGCCCTAATTCAAAAAGTTCTCGATGAAGAAGTTAGACCCGTTCTGATTGCAGATGGGGGAGATGTAGAACTGTATGATGTAGAAGGCGATCGCGTGAAAGTTATTCTGCAAGGTGCTTGTGGTTCTTGTTCTAGCAGTACAGCAACTCTGAAAATTGCGATCGAAGCCAGATTACAAGATCGTGTCAGCAAAAACCTTGTAGTCGAAGCAGTTTAGGAATTGCTGTAGAACTTACGTACTCTACAAATACGCCCTAATAAGCATCAGCTAAGAACAGAAAGTAGGATTTGAATTGAATAATTGTCTCCACTCAATGTTTCATACCAATTCGTCAAAAGAAAGTTACAGATTGAAATCAGCAAATCTAAATCAACCCTGACTTTCTTAATTACGAATTACGAATTACGAATTGGTATCAGTCCTACTAACAACACACAGCATATAGGCGAACGTATTAATCGCCTAATTGCAAATTCCGTCATTCAACTCGCTTCAAAGGAGACAAACATGAGTACACTGTACGAAAAAATTGGCGGAAAACCTACTATTGAGAAAGTAGTAGATGAGCTTCACAAACGCATTCTTGCAGATAACACCCTGAAGCCTTTTTTCGCTAGTACAGATATGGTGAAGCAACGTAATCATCAGATTACTTTCTTCTCTCAAATATTTGAAGGTCCAAAGGAATACAGCGGTCGTCCAATGGACAAAACCCACGCAGGTATGGCACTACAGCAACCACACTTCGATGCGATCGCTAAGTACCTGAGTGAATCGATGTCTGTAGCTGGAGTATCAGCCGATGATACAAAGGCTGCACTAGATCGCGTCTCGAATTTGAAACCCGCTATTTTGAACAAGTAATCGGACTTAGACATTGATTGTTGACGAATAGTAAAGTCAATTCCTACTAAGTCTTGCAAGCTGAAACACATTATGACGTATTTGTAAATTGCGTAATCTTCTTTGTTCTTTGTCAGAACAAATGACAAAGGACAAAGGACAAATAACAAATTACAAATGAGAAAAAGAAAAGAAATTTAACCAGGAAATATATGTACTTACTAGCTTATGTTTTGACTGTGGAGCGATCGCCACCAGCGATGTTCTACAAACCCTCACAGCCATAGCTCCGACAGGCGTGAGATCCTCAAACAAAAAAGACCCACCAACCAACAAATTGCAGGGAAACAAGAACAATGACTGACGAAAATATTAGACAGATAGCTTTCTACGGTAAAGGTGGTATCGGTAAATCTACCACCTCCCAAAACACCTTAGCAGCTATGGCAGAAATGGGTCAACGCATCCTCATTGTCGGTTGCGACCCTAAAGCTGACTCCACCCGTTTGATGCTGCACAGCAAAGCTCAAACAACCGTTCTTCACCTCGCCGCAGAACGTGGTGCAGTAGAAGATATCGAAATCGAAGAAGTAATGCTGACCGGTTTCCGGGGTGTACGTTGCGTAGAATCTGGTGGTCCAGAACCCGGTGTAGGTTGCGCTGGTCGTGGTATTATCACCGCCATCAACTTCTTAGAAGAAAATGGTGCTTACCAAGACCTAGACTTCGTATCTTACGACGTATTAGGTGACGTTGTGTGCGGTGGTTTCGCAATGCCAATCCGTGAAGGCAAGGCACAAGAAATCTACATCGTGACATCCGGTGAAATGATGGCGATGTATGCTGCTAACAACATCGCTCGTGGTGTTCTTAAGTATGCTCACACTGGTGGCGTGCGTTTGGGTGGTTTGATTTGTAACAGCCGTAACACAGACCGAGAAATCGAATTGATCGAAACCTTGGCAAGCCGGTTGAACACCCAAATGATTCACTACGTACCTCGTGACAACATTGTTCAACACGCAGAATTGCGCCGGATGACCGTTAACGAGTACGCTCCAGAAAGCAACCAAGCTAACGAATATCGGATTTTGGCTCAAAAAATTATTGACAACAAGAACCTAGCTATTCCTACACCCATCGAAATGGAAGAACTAGAAGAATTGTTGATTGAATTCGGTATTCTCGAAAGCGACGAAAATGCTGCCAAATTAGTTGGTAAGACTGCTGCTGAAGCTCCTGTAGTATAATTCGCCGCTAAGAAATAACGCTTTAGCACAAGGAAAAAGGAAGAGTTTCATATCTTCCCTTTGACCTTCTCCCTTCCATCCCCCCTAATCTTAGAGGGGACTCCTAGTCCCCCTATGCCTGATCCTTACGAGTCACAGAGGCTAAGTATGACACCTCCAGAAAACCAAAACATCATCGAAGAAAGAAAAGAACTAATTAAAGAAGTTCTCAGTGCCTACCCAGAAAAAGCTGCTAAAAAGCGCGAAAAACACTTAAACGTATACGAAGAAGGTAAGTCCGATTGCGGCGTTAAGTCTAACATCAAATCCCTTCCTGGGGTAATGACTGCTCGTGGTTGTGCTTACGCTGGTTCTAAGGGTGTGGTTTGGGGTCCTATTAAGGACATGATCCACATCAGCCACGGCCCTGTAGGTTGCGGTTACTGGTCTTGGTCTGGTCGTCGTAACTACTACATCGGCACCACAGGTGTAGACACCTTTGGTACTATGCACTTCACCTCTGACTTCCAAGAACGCGATATCGTTTTTGGTGGTGATAAGAAACTCACCAAACTCATCCAAGAATTGGAAGTTCTCTTCCCCCTTAACCGTGGTGTCTCCATTCAATCTGAATGTCCCATCGGTCTAATCGGGGATGACATCGAAGCAGTAGCTCGGAACACATCCAAAGAAATTGGCAAGCCAGTTGTTCCCGTTCGTTGCGAAGGTTTCCGGGGTGTTTCTCAGTCCTTGGGTCACCACATCGCTAACGACATGGTGCGTGACTGGGTGTTCACCAGAGCCGACAAAGAGAAAAAAGAAGGCAAATTACAATTCGAGTCTACTCCTTACGACGTAGCAATCATCGGTGACTACAACATCGGTGGTGATGCTTGGGCTAGCCGGATTCTGTTAGAAGAACTGGGCTTGCGCGTAGTTGCTCAGTGGTCTGGTGATGGTACAATCAACGAAATGTTGATGACACCGAACGTGAAGATGAACTTGATTCACTGCTACCGTTCGATGAACTACATCAGCCGTCACATGGAAGAAGCTTATGGTATACCCTGGCTAGAATACAATTTCTTCGGCCCCACCAAGATTGCTGAATCCTTACGGGAAATCGCTTCTAAGTTTGACTCCAAGATCCAAGAAAACGCTGAGAAGATCATCGCTAAGTATCAGCCTACAATGGATGCGATCGTTAACAAGTATCGCCCCCGTTTGGAAGGTAAGACCGTTGCGATGATGGTTGGTGGTTTGCGTCCTCGCCACGTTGTACCCGCTTTCCAAGATTTGGGTATGAAGATGGTTGGTACAGGTTATGAGTTCGCTCACAACGACGACTACAAACGTACCACCCACTACATCGAAAACGGCACCATCGTTTACGATGACGTAACTGCTTATGAATTCGAGGAATTTGTAAAAGCACTCAAGCCAGATTTAATTGCTTCTGGTGTGAAAGAGAAGTACGTCTTCCAAAAGATGGGTTTACCCTTCCGTCAAATGCACTCCTGGGATTACTCCGAGCCTAGCGATGCCTTCGGCGGGCTTCGCCAACGTACTTCAAAGTCAATTAAATCAATGTTTTTCTAGCCGCCTGAGAAAAAAGAGCCTATTTCTAGCCTAAATGCAAGTTACAAGGTTATCGAATAACAATCTTTTTTGATGCTTCAGATAGTATAACTCTTATGGAGTATAGTTTTTAGATTTGAAACGCATTTTGCTCAAAGAAAAACTGTTAAATAAAAGACTATTTTAAATGACGATTTTTTAGATTAAATGGGGCGAAGCAGCTAAATTGAGCAGCAGCAGATAAAATTTGTATCCACACCAGGTTTTTTTGTCTGTTTGCTCCAGAAAGTGTTAGCCTGCTAGACTGAAGTGATTGGACGCAGAAAAGACGGATGAATAACGTCTGGAGGTTCTCTTGAGCATCATACAAACTGCCGCTGAAAAAATGAGGTCACTCCCGCCAGAGAAGCAACAAGAGGTATTAGATTTTATTGAATTTCTGCAAAGTCAGCTAGCAAAAAAAAATACAAATATTGAACAAATTGAGCCTATTTCATTTTTGGCAGTAGCTCAACAATTTGCTGGTTGTGTTGATGGTGGCCCTGGTGATTTGGCGACGAACAAACAATATCTTGAAGGTTTAGGAACTGAATGAAGAAGCGAGTCATCATTGATACGGGGCCATTAGTAGCTTTTATTAATCGCAGAGAGCATCTTCATACCTGGGTAATTAACACCTTAGCTACAATTGAGCAGCCTTTACTCACTTGTGAGCCTGTGATTGTAGAGACTTGTTTTTTGTTGCGAAATATCTACGGTGGTCAAGATACGGTGATGTCTTTACTCGACGAGGGAAAGATATTAATTTCGATGTGCTTAAGTGAAGAAGCGGCAGTAATTAAAGAATTGCTACGACAATATCAGTCAGTTCCAATATCATTAGCAGATGCGTGTTTGGTGAGAATGACACAACTGTATCCTGATAGTGAGTTGCTAACATTTGATAGCGATTTTAGAATTTATCGGAAGAATCGTAATCAACTAATTTCTGTGATTATGCCAGAGGATTTGTAGGAATAGGGTTAAGAGCGATCGCTCTTACAAGTCAATTAAATCAATATTTTTTAGCTGTCGGATAAAAAAGAGTCTATTTCTAGCCTAAATGCAAGTTACAGAGTTATTCACTAACACTCTTTTTTAAAACAGAAGCATACATTGGATGACGAATGTTTTGATATACACCACTGGTTGTCAGTGTGTGTCCTTCCCGAATTTGCAGCGTTGATGACCAATTTTTGCCCAAGTCGTGATGGCTGCGCCAAAATAACCAAAGAGAAAACGCAAGAGTAGCGAGACCTAATCCATTTACCCAGATTGGTAGATGGTAGTTCGCAAAATTTAACCAAGGAGATAAAACATAAATTAAAGGGAGAAACAGTATTCCAATCAATAGCAGAAGACGTACTAACTTTTCTTGAATGGTTTTTCTATCGTCAATAATTGTATTTTGTTTCTGTATTTGTTGATAAGGAATTCTAATGAACAGCCAGAAAATTATTCCAAGTATGAAAACGATCTTTGAGATTGATGGATTCATCTTGCTCGTCTCCTATGTTAACTCAAAAGCGATCGCTAATCTCACTATTTTTGCCTAGAAGCATTTTAACTAGCTTTTTTGAAACTGTAACTCAATAAGATAACGCTTTGGGATAACGCACTCTGCTGGCGTGACCCGACTAAAATAATGCATTAACGAACCACAGAGACGCAGTATAGGGTGCGTTGCGCTTCGCAACAACGCACCCTACTGAATTACGCGTGATGAGGGGATGCGATCGCATTAAATTGTCCAATCCTCAATTAGCAATCCTGATACTTTGCTGAAATCTCGATGATTGCGAGTTAACAAAATTAATTTACGGGATAGAGCGATCGCACTTAATCATGGTTAGTTTTGTACAGTCAGTTTAACGACAATCGCCTTTGCTCTATAACCAGGTTGCGATCGCTTACAAATGGCGATCGCTATCCTATACTTAGTTTTTTCACAAATCAAATAGGACTGCTGTATGATATTTGACACCTAGTTTACTTTATCCATGACAATTTTGACTGTAGAAATTCTATGCTCAGAAGCTGCCATATTTTCAGCAGCCGAGTCTTTACATCCAGAACCTTTGCTATATGGTGTGACTGATGGTAAAGCTGTCGGGACATACTTGGAACAAAAATTTAGACTTGATCTCAAGGAACGGTATGAGTTTGTAGAGGGTAATTCTGCAAGCGGTATTGACTTTCCAGGGTTACTTGTAGATGTGAAGGTAACAAGCATTCGACAACCACAATCATCATGTCCTTTCAAATCTGCACGACAAAAGATATTTGGACTTGGGTATTCGCTGCTGATTTTCGTCTACGATAAAACAGACAATAGCACGAACCGCACAGCAACCCTAAATATTTTGCATACTATTTATGTAAGCGCCGAAAGAACCGCAGATTTTCAGATGACTCGTGGAATTCGCAATATCATAGCAAACGAAGGTAATAAAGATGATTTAATTGCTTTCATGCTCGATCGCAATTTACCCGTTGATGAAATTGAGGCAAGCAACATCGCGGATGAAATTATGATCAATCCACCTGTACAGGGTTTTCTGACTATTTCCAACGCTTTGCAATGGCGGCTCCAGTATGGAAGAGTAATAGAACGTGCTGGTCAAGAAGATGGTATAATTCCTGTTTACAAAATCAATCCATGACTCATACTGCACATAAAACAAAGATAGAGTACGGAGATTTCCAGACACCATTAGAATTAGCTAATAAAGTATGTAAAAAGCTAGTTGAACTTGGCGTTAAACCAGATATTATAGTTGAGCCAACGTGTGGAGTTGGTAATTTTATTGAAGCAGCTTTAGATTCATTTCAATCAGCAAATAAAATTTTTGGAATTGAAATAAATCCTGATTATTTAAATCAAGTTCAAACAAAAGCTAAATTTATTAATCATAAAAAAATTGAGATTATATATGGAAATTTTTTTAAATTTGATTGGTCATCTATTATACGTAAATCAAATGATGAAATATTAGTAATTGGTAATTTACCTTGGGTAACAAACTCGCAGCAAGGTAGCATTGATGGAAATAATTTACCAAATAAAAGTAATTTCCAAAACTATTCTGGTTTAGATGCAATTACAGGCAAAAGTAATTTTGATATATCTGAATGGATGTTAATTCAGGTTGTCCAATGGCTACAAAAACGTGAAGGTTATTTAGCGATTTTATGTAAGATTTCTGTTGCTAGAAAAATATTAACGTATATTAGTTCTCAAAAATTACATCTTGCTTACTGTGCAACTTATAAAATAGATACAAAAAAATATTTTGATGCTACTGTTGACGCGTGTTTACTGTTATGTGAGTTTGACTCAAATTCACAAAATTATTTCTGTGATGTATTCAGTAGCCTTGAAACTTCTAATTATTATCGAATAGGTTATTGGAATAATGTACTTGTCAGAGATATTATTACATTTGAAAAGCTACAAAATCTATACGATAAAAAATCAAAAATAAAATGGCGCTCTGGCATTAAGCATGATTGCGCCAGTGTGATGGAGTTTCGCAAAATTAACAACACTCTGATTAATGGATTGGGAGAAGCTGTCGATATTGAAGAAACATATCTATTTCCTTTGCTTAAAGGTTCCTATGTTGCTCAAAATAAAACCAAGGTTACTGATAGATATGTTTTAGTAACTCAAAGATTTGTGGGTGAACCTATCGAACATATTAAAGATTCTGCTCCTAAAACTTGGAACTATCTAGAAACATATTCACAATACTTAGACAAAAGAAAAAGTAAGATTTATCAAGATAACCCTCGATTTTCGATTTTTGGTGTAGGTTCGTATACTTTTGCACCTTGGAAAATTGCAATATGTGGACTTTACAAGAAATTGGACTTTAGATTGATAGGTCAGATAGGAGAAAAACCTGCGGTTTTTGATGATACAGTTTACTTTATTAGCTTTGATGATGAAAAAGTTGCATATAAAACTTTTGAAATTTTGACTTCTTCAATAGCAAAAGACTTTTATTCGTCTCTAATTTTTTGGGACGAAAAGCGCCCAATCAAGTCTAGTATTTTAAATAAATTAAACTTGGCAGCTTTAGCAGAAACATTACTTTGATTTGATAGACTCATGTAATTTTGCTTGAACAGCTTTTTCTGCTTCGACTACTTTGCTTAAGATCGTCTTAATCTCGCCAGGTAAAATAATATAGCAATCCGAATTGAAACGTGAGAAAATACGGAGATAAAAACCACCTATTTATAAGATTTCCAGCCATTTTCTCTCTCACAACTGATTTAGGATTGCTATAGACCAGTTCTAAATATAATCTTAGGTAGAAAAAAATGTTAGAACGGAGGTTCGAGAGTCTACCGTTGGTTTACTGATAATGAAAAATCCACTCCATTATATACATACGTATACACTTCGTACCAAGCAAATATTAGGAATTAGTTATGACCAATTTCTATTGTTAGTACAACAAGCCGAATTAATAAATCAAAAAAAACTTGTCGAAGAGGAGCAAAACAAAGTTCGTATTAATGCACAAGGCGGAGGGCGGAAACCAAAACTAAATAACGAAGTTTGAGCATTTATTGTTGGGTTTCAGTCTGGGAAAGCTAGACCAGTCATGGGGTCACGAATATACAACCCTAATGTAAGACTACGAATCGCTTCATCCCAAACGGGTATTAGTTGTTCTGCTTGATCTGCCCAAAAATCGAATGTAATCAAGCATTGGACATTCGACCCCAAACCAATGCAAATCCGGGAAAAAGCTTCCCGTGGTTCTTCTTGAGTGTCAATAAACTTAATCTCTGTCCAAACAATTCTGGCGGTTTGGCGCTTGACGGTAATAATTTCTCCCTTTTCAATGGGGTTGCGACTGTCGTCTTCTACCACTTTCCTTAAGGTAGATTTGAGTGGAAACTGACTCCAATCATTGGGGGGTAGCTGATTGAAAGATACTTCCAGACAGCAATCATCGTTGGGTGGTTTTTTATCCATGAACTTGAAAGATTTGTCTTGTGGCTCAAAAACCCAATCCTGGGGGACATTGAAGCGAACAGCTCCCCGATTGGCGACGAATATTTTGTAGCCTGATGGAGATTCCCAGCGATGGTCAGGTTTTAGTTCAAGCGTTTCTTTAATCCACTGGAGATTGCTTTTTTTACGCTTTGCCATAGTGTTTTTGTTGTCTCTCGTGAAAAGGGCATTACCTAAAAGCCTGTCCTAGCGACACAGGAGCGTCACTTTGAAAGACAGACATCGCCCTTTTTGTTAATGTTATCAAATTGGTGTAGAAATCCGCGTTGATTTGGAAAATTTATTCGGGATTTTACAGCACATTGCAAGTTGGTGAGGTACAGATAATCGTAGGGGCACAATATATTGTGCCCCTAACCGTGTACTTCATTCACCTGAAATAGGTTGTATATTAAAGAATCCAAGGTAAAATTCAGAGTTGTGATTAAAGTTTCAACTTTCAGCATTAAAATCTTAGCAGCAGTATTCATGGTTATGGATCATGTGTGCTATTTGCTAATGCCACAGGTACTAATATTGCATTTTTTTGGGCGATTGAGCTTTCCGCTGTTTGCATGGCTTCTGGCTGAAGGTGAAAAACACACCCGAAATGTATACCGCTATGGAAGCAGACTATTAATTACAGCAATTATATCCCAGCCAATTTATAGTGTTGTTTTTCAGAGATTATCACTGAATATTTTGTTCACCCTGCTTTTGGGGCTGGTGATGTTGCGCTTAACAAAGCATTGCCCCCAATTATGGCAGAAATTAATTATTACTGGATTGTGTGTTGTTGTTGCCGAGACGTTGGACTTTGAGTATGGGGCATATGGAATTGGGGTAATTTTATTGATGTCCCTCACAGACAAACTGAAGCCCAAATTATGGTTGCTTTGTTGGTGCATCTTTCATTTGATTTTAGTAATTATATTTATGGATTATGTATTTCAAAATTGGGCGATTTTTGCAGGATTGATTGTTTTTCAATTTAATGGT
The DNA here is from genome assembly GCA_034531095.2 of Nostoc sp. CreGUA01. Lineage (GTDB taxonomy): Bacteria > Cyanobacteriota > Cyanobacteriia > Cyanobacteriales > Nostocaceae > Nostoc. The sequence continues at coordinate 20,013 of JAVRBV020000077.1, forward strand.
AAACAAGGTTCACGAGCTAGATGGTTTTATGTGTTCTACCCGACTCATTTAATAATTTTAGGTATAATCAGTTATTTAATCCAGTCTGGGTAGGAATATGCGATCGCCTCAATCAAATTGTAGGCTTATGTCTTTTTTATTACGCCGCATCAATATAGCCAGCTTTGATATTCTTGATTTACATCTTTCATGTCGCTGTAAAGCCACACCATGCGATCGATATACCAAAGTTTACCTAGTGTAACTAAGATAAAACCCAACAAAGTAATCCAACTGTTGAGTTCGATTAAGCCCCAAATGAGTAAAATTCCACCGAAAGCAGAGATACCATTGAGAAGATTAGGCACATAATAATGATGCTGGGGAACAGCAACTCGATCGCGATTCAACCAAACTCGTTCGCCAAGAACACCTTTGGAAATCCAATTATCTGTTGATTGTGGCTTGGGAAAGATGCGTGGGTTCAACCAGATCCAAAAAACAGCGATGGTAACAGGAATAAGTGACCACCAACCCAACCAAACACGACTCCAAACTGCAAGAATTAGCAGTGGTAAGACAGTAATAAATCGCGTCCATCCACTCCAAGGGTTAGCATGACGTAACCAAGCATCATCGCTCATGCTAAAGGCTGTTGCTATGTTTCTTTCAATAGTCATGGGAATATCTTCTGAGTGCCTCAAGACTATTGTAAAAACAAACGCGATCGCATTTGTTATCCATATGCTTTACGATCGCCTATCCTCACGATGATCGTAACTGGTCATTACAGCGCCAGAATATAGCTATTGGAGACGTTGCAATGCAACGTCTCTACAAGGATTTTGATATTACACCAAATTTACTGAATCTGTATATCCTTTGAGAATTCCCAAAGAACCACCACATGAATTAATTAGGGTGTCATTTCCGATGCGGCTGAAGGTTGCGTTTAAGCCACTGACATTTAGGCGATCGCCGCAACCAAAGTCATAGATGGTGGCAAAACCACTGCTTCCCAGAATTACTGTATTTGTTCCTTCACCCAAGTAAACTTTATCATTCCCTGAGCCTGTTACTTCCACAGATGAACCAAACAGATTTGTATCCTGACTTAAAGGTTCAGGTAGACAAACCGTTCCTCCCCGTAGATTTATTACATTATTGCCATTTCCCACCCGAATAGTATCATCACCTGAACCAGCAAAAATTAAATTATCACCTGAACCAGACTGAATAATGCTGTTGGTATCATTTGTAATAATTGTATTGTTGCCATCACCTGCATAAATTTTGGTAGAACTTAAGCCAGGGATTCCAAAAGCTAGAATAAAATCCTCACCGCGGCCGGTTCTAATTGTAGTTTCACCATAGGGAATCACAGCAATTTGATTGTCACCATCTCCGGCTATGATGCTTTGATTATAGGATGGTGAACCACTGTCAAAAATATAAGTTAATGATGAAATATCACTGCTGATCGTATCATTTCCTGAGCCTGTCCTAATGGTGGCATCTCCGGCTCCTAAAAAAATTAAGTTGTTGCCTTTTCCGGCGTTAATGGTTCGATCGCCAAATCCACTTAAATAGAAAATATCGTCCCCTGCTCCTGCTGAGGCAACTAATTTGGGAATTGCGCCTAAGCCAAGAATATTATTATCAGCATCGAACAAATAGTTTCCACCATAATCATCTAAAAAGTTGTTTCCACTGCCTAAATAAATTCTGTGATTACCTGCTCCTAAACTGACATAATCATCTCCCCTGCCAGTATGAACAATACTTTCAAATTCATGATAGTTGCAGGACAATGAACTAGTTTGTAAAACTTCACCACTAAAAATACTAGTATCAAAATTAAAGATCGAGTCTACTTTTCTGCCTAATAAAACAACATCATCGCCATCTCGTGTATTCACAATATTGTTGTTACCTTCAACAACCAACCAGTCTGCATTGACGGTACCACGAACTCTTTGATTACTTTCTGGAATGACTTTTTGACTGTAGGTAATACCGCGAAAAACTTGGGTTGTCATAAAAATTTCCTCTATAGCTCAATAAAATTCAATGAAGCGCAAAAGTTATGTAGATGAGCTATTATTCTGAAAATCTGAAGAGAATCCGGTGAATTTTCGCAAATTTTTTCCTACTCAGACATGACGCACACTCTACTGACGTGATAAGCCTAAAATGTTGCAATAAATTTTCTTGTGGGACGGTTGTCCTCACCCGTCCGGGCGGGCAAGATGCCCACCCCACAGGAGTCAAGTTAATGCACTATTTTAGCCTTGACACGCTACTACAACGCGGGTTTACCTATTATATTGATATTAGCCACTACTCAAAAATCAACCATGACAAACAGCCTAGCCATTGCAGAAGACATCAAAACTCTTCGCCAAGTTGAGGAAAAGCTAGGCTTAACACTATCTTTTGATGGCGAGTTTTTTACTGAGTGGATGAATGAGCTACCTGCATTGAGTGAAGCAGAACAACTCAGGTTAGAACAAGTTAGAAAAAACTATCTTTATCAAATTTCTGATGGAATTCTTTTAGAAGAAACTGTAAAAATGGTAGTACTTTCGCCATTGCTTGAGCTTGCAGGATTTTATCAAGCACCTTACAGATTTAAAACTGAAGTATCTGTAGAAATTGAAGCACAAAGAGATAATGAAGAAATTTTACGAGGACGGATTGATGCTTTGGTTTTACAAGATAGATTATGGATTGTTTTAATTGAGTCAAAGAAGACCACATTTGATTTAGAACTAGCCATACCTCAAACGTTGGCATACATGGCGGCTCATCCGGAAATAGAACAACCTTTATACGGAATGGTAGCTAATGGTAGCAGCTATTTGTTTATCAAAACTTTGGGTAAACAATATGCTATTTCTGACCTGTTTGCAACGCGATCGCAATACCGCAATAATCTTCATCAGGTTCTAAAAATCCTCAAGCATTTGGGACAAATCATCGCATATCGTTCAAAAAATTAGCCTTATTGAAATAGATTATTATTTATCATATATACAGTAGTTAGAGTAATTGCTCTAGTACAATTCTAAGCAGTGTAGATTGGGATTATTCAACAGTTCTTGAATTGCCTGCGCTCCAGAGCGAATAATAACTTCGACTTGGTTACTTGCTGTGTTACCGCAACGTAGCCATACAACTTTCGGTGGTGAGCCATATAAACGGCTTCGCTCTGCAAAATCTACGTCTTGAGTGACGATGCAAAAGTCGTTTTTTCTGGCAAATTCCCAAATTTCAGTATCAGTCTTTTCTTGCAGTTCATGAAACTGCACATGACTGGAATCAGGAAAAATATCTCCTAATCTAGTTGCAAGCTTGCGGCTTAAATTCTGATCGAACAGTAGCTTCAAGCATCACCTACCGTTCGCGTAGCATCTTGTAGAGAAGCAACAAGACGATGTTCTCTATCAGCAGCAAATTCTAAGCAAGCCCTGATATCTGCTTCTGTCAATTCAGGAAAGTCTTCTAAAATCTCAGAGTGAGACATACCTGCTGCTAGCCAACCCAAAACATCGTAAACGGTGATTCTCATTCGTCGAATACAGGGTTTACCACCTCGTTTGTCAGGTTCTATAGTAATGATGTTGCGATAACTCATCTTTTTTATTAGCTGTATAATACCGTTTCTAAGTCTAGAGCAGCCTAAGACTGTGCTGCAACCGTCAAATAAAGCGATCGCCCTACCTACCACTCATATTAAGTGCGATCGCGCAAGAATTTCAGATTTTCACGGAAAGTTCTCTTCTAGCGTTAGCAGGCTGGTGAATGAGCAATATTTGTAGATTTACTGCTCCTGCAAGTCGGGATATTGAACGCATTATGGAGAATAGGGAACTCGAATCCCTGACCTCTGCGGTGCGATCGCAGCGCTCTACCAACTGAGCTAATTCCCCTTAATCAATTCACCAATAAGTATTCTATCATTCAGTAACTGGTGGCTGGGACTGTTTTTGAGAATAAACTTGCTGGACGCGTTCTAGTTCCAAATCACTTAGGTAATCGACAGTCCAGTTACAGCAGCGTTGAAGCATGTGGAAGGGGTAAGTATTCGCTACACCCACGACTTGCATGTGCGATCGCTTTGCTGCTTCAATACCAGCTGGTGTATCTTCAATTGCTAAACACTCTTGCGGTTGAAGATTCAATTCGGGATATTCTTGGTTTAAATGTTTCACCGCCAGTAGATAACCATCGGGTTCTGGTTTACTGGTAGTGATGTCATCACCGCCGACAATAATTTTAAAGTGTTCGCTCAGTTTAGCCCGATTGAGTACCAGTTCTATTTCTTTGCGAATCGCACCGCTGACTAATCCTAATTTCAGATTGCGCGATCGCACTTGAAAGATCAAGTCATCTACACCTGGATATAAAGGCAGTTTCTCAATTTTCTCTAGTTCTAGTGCGTAAGCTTGGGCTTTGCGGTGCAGCAGTTGAGTTAAATATTTTTCTGTAACGACTCTACCACGATTGGAGAGCAGTTGAGTAAAGCAAGCGCGATCGCTGCGTCCTAAACAAGCTTGACGCTCATCAACCCGCTGGGGTTGGAGATTTTCTTCAATGAGAATCTCATCTATCAGTTGCAGGTGGATTTGCTCATCGTTAATGATGACACCATTAAAATCAAAGAGAACTGCCTTTAAACTCATGCGATTATGCCAAACGCTGGCGATCCAAGTTCCTCCAAATTATTATCTACCGACGTTGCAGTATATTGGCGGAAATTTGCAGATGCTATCGGTTTAATACCACTAGTTACCTGATTTATCCACCAAACGTCTTGAGTTCGCACTGCTTCAAACCCTGCTGCACCCATATTCGCATCAACGCTACCATTGGCATACTCACGAATATATGGTTCTTCAAAAAGATCGTTGAGCCATTCTAATTGACGCAGAGTCTTTTGATTACCATCTTGAATTAACACTTGTCCTCCAGTTACCAGCAACCGGAAGCTTTCTTGCAAAATTGCTAGTGACACCGCATCTGGTATTTCGTGAAATAGTAAAGCAGCTGTTACTAAATCAAAAGAAGCATCACTAAAACCAGTTTTCTCAGCATTTCCATGTCGCCAGACTATATCTAAACCAGCAGTTCGGCTTTTATCTTCTGCCCTGACTAACATATAAGGTGATAAATCCAAACCAATAACTTCGGCTTCCGGGAAAGCCTGTTTTAAGATTAAAGTAGTGGAACCCGTACCGCAACCTAAATCAAGTATGCGTCGTGGTTTCACCTTCACAGCATCAATTAAAGCCTGACGGATAACAGTTTCGCTAGGTGGCAAAACATATTGGGTTATGGGGTCATAAGTAACCGCTGCATCGGAAGTGAGATATCCGCCTGTAATGCCGTGAAAATTTTGCTCGCTGTAGTACGATGGAATTATGACATCAGCTCGTCGAAAGCGATCGCTTTCCTTCTCCCAGTCAATACTATTAGCGTAACGCCGCAACCCATCTTCATCAATGAAAAAACGCGCTACAGGTGATAGAAAACGTTCCCAGATTGTATCTTGACGCACTGCCATAGGTATCTTGTCAAAAGTGTAAAGACTGTTTGAATCGAAGTAACTTTCTTTACAAATTTTAATACATATTTTTATTGTGTGGCGATCGGGTTGAAGATCGAAGCTCATGTATATTACATTTGTAATATAAAGTGATTTTGTTGACTGGGGACTGGTGACTGGTGACTGGGGACTGAGGAGTTACATGATGTCCGCCAAATCACCCATAATAAACAGTTTGATTAATCGGACATGATATTACTATTCTCCCCCACCTCCCTCATCCCCCTCATCTCCCCCATCTCCCCACCTCCCCACTCCCTTTAACTCCCGATGCCAAATTCACAATTTAAAAACTAAAATTAAAAATCCAAAATAGAAAAAATTATGCCCTACGAAAAATTAGAAATTACCACACCAGCACCCGTTTTATCTTGGGCGAATCACCCTTTAGGCCCAGAAGAAACCAAAATGGCAAAGAATGTGGCATCTCTGCCATTTGTATTTAAGCACGTAGCCTTGATGCCAGATGTCCATTTAGGTAAAGGTGCCTTAGTCGGTTCTGTAATAGCCACCAAAGAAGCAATTATACCTGCTGCTGTGGGCGTGGATATTGGTTGCGGTATGGCTGCTATCAAAACACCATTCACCGCGGAACAATTAGAAGGTAAACTCAAAAAAATCCGCTTAGATATTGAAGCAGCAATTCCTACAGGATTTAACGAAAACAAAGACGTTGAAAAATCTGTCACCAACTGGCAAAAGTGGAATGAATTTCAAGATTTGCATCGCGGTGTTCAAGACCTCCAAGGCAAAGCAATGAAACAGATGGGTTCTCTGGGTGGAGGCAATCATTTTATTGAAGTGTGCCTCGATACAGAGAATCAAGTTTGGTTAATGCTGCATTCCGGTTCGCGCCACATCGGCAATAATCTTGCTCAGTGTCACATCAACACAGCCAAAGAATTGGCCAAGATAGCAGGTAATAAATTACCCGACCCTGATTTGGCTCACTTTGTCGCTGGAACGCCAGAATTCCAAGCATACTGGCACGATTTACAATGGGCGCAAGAGTATGCGCGTGTCAATCGTGATGTGATGATGGCGCGTTTTAAGCACATAATCGAGAAGCATCTCGCAGGTGGCAAGGCGACTAAACCATTATTGCAAGTTAATTGTCATCACAATTACGCCGAAAAAGAAGTGCATTTTGACGAGGATGTGTACGTTACTCGTAAAGGTGCAGTCCGCGCCCAAACAGAAGATTATGGCATTATACCTGGTTCAATGGGAGCAAAGTCTTTCATTATTAAAGGTAAAGGTAATGCCCACAGTTTCTGTTCTTGCTCTCACGGTGCTGGTCGGTTATTGTCTAGAAATAAAGCAAAAAATGTCTACACACTTGATGATTTGATTGAGCAAACTCAAGGGGTAGAATGCCGTAAAGATGAGGGAGTGATAGATGAAATTCCTGGTGCTTACAAGCCGATAGAAGAAGTTATGGCAAATCAAGCGGATTTGGTCGAAGTTGTAGCAACGCTCAAGCAAGTTATGTGTGTGAAAGGATAAATTAGCTAGGTGGGTAATGCCCACCTTTTTATTTTCTCAACCCAAAGTTACGCCCAAAAATAATGTATTATATTCTGGAGTTTAATTGCTTGATTTTAATTAGCTCCCGAATCATTTAGATAATCTTTGAAAAGTTCACTCATACCGCTCAAAAATGTTGTCACTATCGATATTTCCTTAATTACTGGATGATCAGGGTCAAGTTCTATTGCTTTATTCATATCAGCCAATATATCAGATGTTTCCTTTAAAAAGGATAAAAGAACTTCCTTGGTTCGTGGATCATTAGGGTCGAGTTGCCCTGCTTTAGTTATATCCTCCATTCCCTTGAGATCTATTAATAATGTCTTGCCAGCAGCACGATAGGCATATGCAAGAGCCAAGTCTGGTTCGAGTTGAATTGCTTGATTCATATCATTCACTAGACCTTGATAATCACTCGATGTGTAGCGAATAGAGCCTCGATACAAGTAGATCACAGATAACGGCTGAATCTGGAGAGCTTTGTCAGTTGTTGCTAATGCCTCTTGATAACGTTGTAATTGAACAAATGTCCCAGCTTTCATGAGATAAAGGCTAATATCCTCATCATTCTCCTCAATCATTTTGTTGATTGTGTCCAAAGCCAAGGGATATTTTTTTAATTGCAATAGCACAATACTTTGAAGTTTCCAAGTATTATAATCATTTGGTTTAATAGCGATCGCTTGGTTGAGAGCAAATAGTGATTCCTCATATTTCTCTTCTTGAAATAGCATAGCGCCCAGCATCAAATAAGCTATATGAAAATTTTTGTTAGACTTAATTATTCGCTGTAAAACAGCAGATGCTTCTGAAGATTTTCCGATTCGCCAAAGTTGGTTTGCATATTGTAATAAATCATTTGTACTAGCATTTGCTTCTGGCTTTCGGATAGCAAATAATGGATGATTAAGCAGTAAATTAATTTCCGAATCTCCAATTTTTGGGATTTGATTAGTATTACCAGGACTGACCAATTTTAATTCTTTTTCATTAAGTCCAGCTTTTGTAGTTAAGCTTATAATACTGCTGCTGGGTATCCCTATACTTGAAGCCAAATTAATTGTTCTGAAATTTTTATCCCCAATATCAATTCTCTCACTAGCCGTATTAATTCCAATGACTTCTCCTATGATATTTAGCACTGGTCCCCCACTCATGCCGGGTAATGATAAATTGGTATAACGCATTCCATAGCCTTGATTAAGTAAACTTTCTACATAACCTGTATTGTCTGCCAATGAATATAATTCTTCTTTATCTTCAAGGAGACCTGGAGTTAATTTCCGCCTACCTCTATCTACTTCAGGGAAACCAGAAACAAATACCCATGTTCTTTTATCATCATCTGATACAACAGATTTATTCTGTCTGGTAATACTAGCAACTAAATAAGTTTGATTACTCGTAAATTTAATCAATGCTGCATCTATCCCCTCTGGTTTGAATATGTCCTGTGATTGCACTACATACCGCTTACCATCAGGGGCAATAATTTCATAATTATCAGTATTTTGCACTACATGACGTGCAGTAGCTACATAGTAAGTGTTTCCCTGTTTAGCAATAATCACTCCTGAACCATTGCCATGATTTGTAGAATCAATCTTCACAGTTATTTGTTGGGCAATATTATCAACTTTATCAACGAATGTATTACCTAATGCTGGGCTTTGTGCTTGTTGCTGATTCCGCCATTCTCTGGGAATAATTGCTAAGTTCGGTGCTACTTTTGCTAAAGTTCGGATGGGAACTGCAAAACTCAATCGTCGTAATTGCTGTATTTGTTCTGCACTGGGTTTTGTGCCATCTTGATAGTTATAAGCTTCGTTTAAGATAGCGTTGCTCGCTAATCCATTTATGCCAATTAAGTGTCCTGATTCATTAATTAATGCTCCCCCACTCATCCCTTGCTGAATTTCGTTGGTGTAACCAATCTGATATCCTCCTGCTAATGGTTGGGTAGATAGTAGAGATATTTTGCCGCTACTGATGATTAATTGTTTGTTATCATCAGGAAACCCTGCTGCGAAGACTATTTGATTTTCTGCTATTTCTGTGTTGGTTAGTGGGAGTGTTTGATAATTTTCTTTGGCTTTGAACTGTAAAACTGCTAAATCATTTCCTGTGAAGGAATTGCCTTTATTGATAAGTGTCGCTTGATGGATTTTGTTATCTGGTGTTTGAATACGATAGGGTGCTTTATTACTGATGACGTGGGCGTTAGTGATGACGGTGTAGGTTGTTCCTTGTTTGTGAATTAATACGCCACTTCCCCCTTTATTTTGACTTGAAATTTTGACGGTGACTGCTTGGGCTATTTGTTTGATTGGTGCTGGTGTGACGGTGTTGTTTACTATTAAGCGATTAACTTGATTGAGTGGTTGTTGAGATGTGGCAATATATGGGCTTGAGACAATTAATAATCCACTAAGGCTAGCGATAATTGCAAGGTTAAATGAGTTCATATTTGTTTAGGAGAAAGTAAAAGTAGGTAGTAAAACGCAAAGTCTCGCTGAGGTAGGCGGGGAAGTTCGCAAAGTTTTAGATTTAGGTTGGGTTGAGGTAAGCAAACCCAACACTCTGATTAATGTTGGGTTGGGGGAAAGAGGACTGAAGTCCTTACTACGAACTTGTTAAGTATTCGGGTTAAACGAGGGCTGTTTGGAGGAATTTGTTGATGTTAATTTGGTAGTATACTTGGGGTTGTTGGGAACTATGGGGTATTGGTTCGGTAGCACGCTTGTGACTCCTGATAAACACATCTTTGCAAGTTATAGATATCCCCATTATTCAATGAGTCTAATTGTTGGGGTTCCCTACGGTTTTGGTTTGTTAACTTAGTAATTTATTTTAAAATCAGATTCTAAATAATTGGATATGTGATGAAATTTTCACCAGTATTTGGTTGATCAGCTTGTCTGGTGAAGTTTTTTTCACCATTGGTAGTATTTCGTTGCAACTTTGATAAAATGAGGGTTGCATGATGATTATACTTTCTCAAAGTCATTATTATTTATCTTGGATAGCTGGAAGTGATATTATCATTTATCATAAAAATCAATAAAAATCAATCATCTCATGCAAAATAACCAATACGAGCAACAGTATAAGAAAAAAGTAATTGATTTTTTTGATAGCAGAACTACCTACGATAACAACTACACAATTAATCGCGCTCTCCCTTTACTAGATTTAGTTCCACTGCAAGAGGGACAAAAAGTATTAGATATGGCAACTGGAACAGGAATCATTGCTATTGCTGCTGCACAAATTATCGGTTCTGAAGGTCAAGTAATTGGAGTAGATTTTTCTTCCAGGATGCTAGCTCAAGCACAACAAAAAATTGAAGAGTTAGGCTTGCAAAATATTCAACTAATTGAAGCCGATGCTGAATATATTGACTTTAATGATGAGAGTTTTGATGTAATTCTTTGTTCTACAGCGATAGTATATTTTAAAGATATTCCTGCTGCTTTACGTAAATGGTATCGTTACCTCAAACCAGGAGGAATCCTCGGTTTTTCTTGTTGCTCTGAAGAATCTTGTGGAGCGCCACTGATAATTGAGATTTGTAGCAAACATGGCATTCCGCTGACAAGTATCAATGAGCCAACGGGTACACCTGAAAAATGTCATCACATGCTTGCAAAAGCTGGTTTTGAAAATATTGAAGTTAAGATCCAACAACTAGGTTTTTACCGCAATTTAGACCAAGCTAGAGAATGGAATGGAGGATGGTTTCACCCTAGAGAAAATCCCTTATTAGAGGTTTCCTCAGAGCAAATGGCAGAATTAAAAGTAGAATATCGTCAAAAAATTGAAGCCGAAGCAACCGAGCAAGGAGCTTGGTATGAAAATCTGACTTTTTTTGTCACTGCTCAGAAGGTTGAAAGTAAAATCTAACTTTGTATTGTATTGAGCCAATTCATCAAATCAGCTTCACTAGCAAAATCTAATAATACTTCACCCAAGTCCTCCAACTGAGCTAGGGATAACTCTTGTAAGCGAGATTGTAACTGAGAATTAATTGAACCAAGGTGACGAGTTAATAGACGCATCACTAGCCTCAGTTGTGATTGTCTTCCTTGTTCAATACCTTCTTGTATGCCTTGTTCAATACCTTCTTGTATACCTTGTTCTCTTCCTTCTTGGAGTCCCTCTTGGAGAATTTCTTGATAAATGGTAGATTCTCTCATATCTTCTCTCCTCAAAAACTGACGAATGAGTTCTGGCTCAAATACTAACCCTGCTAAAAGTTGGGTGCATACTGAGATACTTTGTTTAGTAGCTGATTCTTCAATCATACTCACTCGAACTGCCACTTGTTGGAGTAAGTTTTCAGGAGAATCTGTTCGCGCCAAAGTTGCCAGAGGTAATAAACCAGGAGATGCTAGGAAGGGTTCTGGATCTTGTTCCCACATTCGGATGACGCGGTAGCGGTGGGTAGTATTGCGGCTAGTAAATTGATCTACAAATACGGCTTCTGAATTTGTGGGTTTGAGAAAAATTACTACCTGTTCTATATCACAATTGTATTGTCGATACAGCCGCACCCAATAGTCCAGCATTCGCAGTGGCAAGGGTGGAGTTGATGCTGGTAAGGTTTGAAACTCTAAATGCAGTATTTGATTGGCACTTTGTAAAAAGGTTACTGAGTCGGCACGAATTGGTTCTTGATTTAATTCTGTTTTGAGAATCTGGATATCCGTTGCTTCAGATGCAAGTAAGTAGCGGATAAAATCTTCTGGATACTGTTCAACCAGATATTTTAGGGTGTTGTCGTAGGTCACTGTGATATCTAAAATTTATGTAGAGATATGGCGACACCACATCTCTACATAGTTTGTCCACAAAAAAATTTAGCGTAGATGTTGTTGGTTATTAGCGCTACTCTGGGGCAAACAATTTCCGCGATCGCGCTAACATTTAAATCAAAACTACAGCGTTAAAGAATGAGCATTTGTCTCAATCAATTTCGCCAAATCTTGCAAGAATGCCGCAGCATGGGCACCGTAAATAATCCGGTGGTCTGAAGTAATATTTACTTGCATTTGTTGGCGCACGGCAAATAAACCGCCGGGTGTTGCTACCACTTGTGGGCGAGATGCACCGATCGCTAAAATTGAACCTTGTCCTGGTGGTAAAATCGCATCAAATTTATCTACGCCAAACATCCCTAAGTTGGACAGAGTAAAAGTACCGCTGTTATATTCTTGGGGTTGTAGTTGTTTTGTTCTGGCACGCTCTACTAAAGACTTCCAAGTACGCGATAGAGAATAAATATCCACTGCATCTGCATTTTGCAGCACAGGTGTAATTAATCCGCCATCATCCATAGCCACAGCTACAGAAATGTTGATATCAGAATGATAGACAATTCCTTGGTCTGAGTAGCTAGCATTCAAAAGTGGATGTTTTTGTAATGTTACCGCTACAGCTTTCGCCAGTAGCGCGGTCATCGTTACGCCTTTGGATTTAATTTGTTTATAAAGTTTGTCTAACTCATCAGTGGTAATGGTGTAACCAACACGGAACACAGGTACAGATAGACTAGCTACCATGTTCCGTACTACTGCATTTTGGAAGGTAGTTAGAGGCACAATTGAACCAGCAACAGTGGTAGCGACTGGTGTAGGTACGGGTGCTGGTGTCGGTGGTGCAGGAGGGGCTACCGGAGTAAAAGTTGGTGTTGGTGGAGCAGCAACTGGGATGGGGGCGGGTTGCTTACCTTTATTCACAATTGCCTCCACATCTTCGGCAACAATGCGACCGTGGGGACCACTACCTTTGAGTGTAGTCAAATCAACTTTGAGTTCTTTGGCTAACTTGCGGGCACGGGGTGAAACTACAAGTCTTCCTTCCCGGTGGTTAGAGCCATTTTGAGATGCCGTAGCCGGAATTCCAACTGAGGCAGTAACGGGAACTGGTTCGGGAGCAGAACTAGTAGCAGCCGCGCCGCCAGAATTGGCAAGGGATTTGGCAGTTTCAATTTCAGCTTCGGTTTCGGCAATGAAGGCGATCGCAGATCCTACCGGGGCAGTTTCACCAGCTTGCACTATGATATGGGCTAGAAATCCTTCATAAAAGGTTTCTACATCCATATCTGCCTTATCTGACTCTACAACCACCACTGTTTCGCCTTTTTCCACTTTGTCCCCCGGCGATTTTACCCAGGAGACTATTTTGCCTTCAGTCATGGTAGAACTCAGCGCCGGCATAAATACTTCGTGAATGCTCATAGGGTGGTTTGGGAATCAATGGTTTATGGACTGTAACAGCTTTAGTCAGATCGAATTGTATCTTGAGAAAAGAATTTTGGACTGAAGATTTTATATTTTAGGGCATGGGGCATGGGGGGATGAGGGGGATGAGGGGGATGAGGGGGATGAGGGGGATGAGGGAGTGTGGGAGGATGGGGAGATGGGGAGGTAGGGAGGTAGGGAGGTAGGGAGGTAGGGAGGTGGGGAGGTAGGGGAGTAAAGGAAGCAAGCAAACGATTATTATTCTTCCTCATCCCCCTATCCCCCCATCTCCCCATCTCCCCATCTCCCCATCTCCCCATCCTCCCACACCTCCCACACTTTCAATGCCCAATGCCCAATGCCCAAATTAAGGAACCTAAATCTGATTTAGAGGTCTATACTACAGAGTTATCGTCAAAAGGATAGTCAATTTCTCGTTTTGGCTGTTGGCTTTCAAAAAACACCACGAGCGTCTCACAAATCAAATAGGATTGCTACAGATTAGATATATTTATATTCCTCGTACCACTACTTAAGATAGAGGAACTTCTTAGAGGTAGAGGATATGAGACGCAGTTCAATCTAGAATTCAAAATTGGTAATTAACCTGTTTGAAATTCCTGTTTACTTTTATGTCGGCAAAGTTTAAACTATTTTTAATTGTGATACTAAGTATCTTTGCCACCACTGGCGCCGGAGTTTACATAACCCAGCGCCAGCAACCTCCACCGATGGTTGATAATGTTGATGGGCAACTACCACGGCATGTGAGAACGATACATCAGTCTCAGGAGATTGTGGCATACCCAGAGCGTTCCAGCTATAAAACTATACCCCTAGAAAGTATCAACTCATCTCTCCAAGGTAGCGATCCTGCGACACTTGCTCTGAATGCTTTTGAGGATATCCCATCAGTGGGAGGAAGGCGAAAGGTAGAGGTGGCTTATCCTCAACGAAATCAAGCCTTGGTGACGATTACGCAAATCAAGCAGGGTGATAGTTCTGTTGATACAGTTAAATATCGAGTGGAGATGACAACCTTTGGGCGATCGCTTTTTATTAGTTCGCCTCCAGTGTGGCAAATTGTTTGGGTTGGGGTGAGGAATTAGTTAAAAGTTAAGAGTTAGGAGTGAGAAGTTAGGAGTAGAGACGCGATGAATCGAGTCTTTACAAGAGTGAGGAGTTAAGTAGTTAGGAATTGAAAGTGAATTAAGAATTTCAAATCCCAACTCCTAACTCTAAATTCCTAACTCTAAATTCCTAACTCTAAATTCCTAACTCCTAACTCCTAACTCCTAACTCCTAACTCCTAACTTTAATTTATTAAATGTCGCCGCGAATTTCTTCGACAACGCCATCGCGGAGAACAATTTCAACTTGCATTTTGCTAATCAAGTTATCTCCGGTTTCTACTTTAAAAAAGCCTTCCATTTGGAATTGGTTGACTTCTTGATCCTGTTGGAGAAACTGCACTTGCTGGAGGTTTTGCAGCAACTGGTTTTTCTGCTCTAGGAATTCACTTTTCTTTTGATTGACTTGGAGTTGAATGTTGTCAATTTGTTGGAGGGTCTGGGGACCGGGTGGTTGCAGACTCTGTTTTTGAATTGCACTAATGGCTCTTTGTCCTTCGACATCTAGCTGTTGCAGTTGCTGGTCAAGTTGATTGATCTGTGCTTGTAGTTGCTGTTGTACTTCCTCTTTCCAGAGGGGAGTAACAATCACTTTCACGTTGACGACGCGTTTCAACAGCAAATTAGATTTGGAGACATCCATAAATATTTCACGTTCACTCTTATAGTTGGCGGGTGGAATTATCAGGCAAACATGCCGTCAATAATATCGTGATACCGTTCCACGACGATGTGTCGTCGAACTTTCAATGTTTGGGTCATCAAGCCATTTTCGATGGAAAAGGGTTCCACTATGAATTTGAACGGCCCGATGCGGTCATCTGGTCGATAGCCTGGACGATTCTGCACTTGGCGATTTAGTTCTTGGCGAAATAAATCCTGGATTATTTTACTCTCCAAGTCGATTTTTTGACTGGATGAGGAAGCTGGGGCATCGCTTTGTATATCCAGTGTCAAGTTCTGAGTGGCTGCCCATTGTTCTAGGGCTTCGAGATTGGGAACAATTAAGGCTCCCAAGCTGCGTTGATCTTGGCCGAGAAGCATGATTTGATCGATGTAAGGCGATCGCAAGCAGGCATCTTCGATGGGCTGCGGCTCGATGTTTTCGCCGTTTGTCAAGACAATGGTATCCTTGGCTCTGCCAGTTAGCACTAGGTCGTTTTGTGGTGTCAACCAACCCAAGTCGCCGCTATCAAACCAACCTTCGGGGTTAATTGCTTTAGCTGTGGCTTGGGGATTTTGGTAGTAGCCTTGCATAATCTGGGGTCCCCTTAACAATACCAAGCCTCGTTTTTCTGGTGGCAAAGGCATTTTTGTCTCAGGATCTACGATTTTAGCTTCTGTTGCGGGGAGTGGTAACCCGGATGCACCAATCATGTTCCGCCAAGGACGACGCACGTGGGTAACAGGAGAAGTTTCTGTTAAGCCATAACCTTGCAAAATCTGGACACCAATAATTTCAAAGAAGTTATCGATGTGTCTGGGAAGGGCACCGCCGCCGCTAATCATCTGCTTGACTCGTCCGCCTGTGGCTTCCCGCACTTTGTTATAAACCAGTTTTTCTCCCAATTTATGCAGGGGTAACAAAGCTGTTGCGAGTATGGTCGCTGCAAATCTTTCCACGGCTGAGGCATGAAGATTATTTAAATCCAATCCCTGAGCAACTCGCTGCGCTTTAATATATCTCTCGCTGATGCCTAATAAAAATTTAATCAGGCGTTGCTTTTTGGCTGGTTGTTCGCGGAACTGCTTTTGCACTCCTTCATAAATCGATTCCCACAAACGAGGTACACCCACCATGTAGTTGGGTTTAAATTGTCTCAAATCTCCTTTGACAGAGCGCAAGTTGGTATAAACTTGCGTGCAACCTTGAGATAGTAGGTAATATTCAACAGTTCGTTCGTAGCTGTGCCACGAGGGCAGGATACTGAGAACCATGTCGCCCGGATTTGGTTGCAATACTGTGCCAAATGTTGTCACTTGGTGCATCAAATTGCTATAGGAGAGCATTACACCTTTGGGTTTGCCGGTGGTGCCGGAGGTGTAAATTAGGGTTGCTAGGGCGTCACGATTTTGCTTGGCTGGCACGAAATTATGATTTGAGCCAATTTCCAGCAATTGAGCAAAATTTAGCACCTGAAGGGGTGTTTCTGTCGGCGGTGCTTCGTCTGAAAGTAAGACGATGAATTGAATTGGTAGATCGTTGAGGCGGTCTTGCAGTTTTTTAAGTGTCTTTAAATCCTCAAGTACCAGTGCTGTGCTACCACTGTTGGCGATGATGAACAGGAGTTCTTCTTTTTCGGCTTGGGAGCTACGCACGGCATCAACTCCTCCAGCAGTCATGATACCTTGATCGGCAATAAACCACCGGGGACTGTTGTCAGCAATTAAGGAAATGCGATCGCCTAATCTTACTCCCAACGCCTGCAACCCAGCAGCAAAGAATCGTATTTTCTCAGCTAGCTGGGTATAACTAATCATTATTTCTGGTTTAGTGTGGGGGCTGTGCAGGGCAACAACATCACCAAATTGCCCAGCTGCCAAAGGCCAAATTTCTGGTAGCGATTCCACTTTTGTGTAATCTACCAACTTCTTTAATGCTTGGCGTTCTCGCTCGCTGATATTGGATAAAAAAGAAGACGCGGTTTGAGTTTGTGACATAACACCTTAACTAAAGATTTTCAACACTTCGCTTTTAAAGCTTATTTTGTTATTACGCTACAGTAACCGTCCTTATTATCCACATTCTCTTTTGTGTATGATAATTCCAGGAATTCTCACTTCATATTTACAAAAATTTATGTTAAGATTAGTTTACATGGACTGCAAGCTATGAATCGTGTTTGCAGTGAGAAACAACGATGTCTACGACGGGCTACGCCTACGCCTAATTTTCACAGTGGATGATTACCTATGAATTCGATAGACGCTATACTGCTAACGCTGATCAATATTGCTGCCTGCATGGCCTTACCCAAGCTGATAGCGATCTTTAGGGCAAATAGAACCAAATTTACTGAATTGTCGCCAAATAATTCAGAATTACAAACAGCCAAAGTTCAACTTACGAGTTTTCCCTATTGTACAGTTTATCCATTGACGGGTACTCAATACTGCAAATTTAGTCCTGATTTTTGCGATCGGTGTTCTCCGAATTGATGGACTATTTGGCACGAAAAATTTTCTTTTTTATTAAAAATTCAGGATTCAGGATTCTGGATTCTCACATTAGAATTACTCAGAATTCCTACAAGTACCCTGAGTAATTCTTCTAAGCCTTCTGGAACGCGATAAAGCTTAGTATCTTCTATGATACGTTTTTCCTGTCTCTGCAATAGTCCAAATTTCCAATCATATCCATTAGTCACAGATCCATATAATATCGGATTAGGGGAATCTATCCACTGGTCTAGTGCTAGTAATTCTACTGCTAGCTGATTAAATCCTCTTTTCAAGTCTGATTGTTTGGCCTCAAGAACTAAGAGTGAATTCTGTGAAACTAAATAATAATCAAATGTCCCTTTAAGCTGCTCGTTAACATTAACACTGTATTCAATATAAAGAATAGATTGTGTTTGTTCGCAAACTTCTACAAGAATCGGAGAAATTAACATTTCTCTAATGGCTATTTCTGCAACTGAATCAAAAATCGATATATTACGTTTTAAATAGCGATTTAAAAAGTCTAAATATCCGATATTCATTGGATAAGTAGGTAGTTCTAATATCTTTTTTTCATAGCTACAATTAAAATCTGCAAGAATATCTTTGGTTGTATAAGGGAGTTCAAAATATTTGCTAAATGTATAGCCTTGCCCTGGTTGAATAATCCGCTTACCAGTCATGTTCTACTCCCTGGTTTTAGTTATGATTGAAGTCTAGCTAAATATATAGCAATACGCTTGGGTTAAGGCTAAAAATTCAGGACTTACGCAAAAATAACGTAGTTTCGTCATTACGAGCGATAGCGTACTCCTGCGGGGAAGCACTACGATTATCTATACCTCACCAACTTGCAATCTGCTGTAAGACTTTGTTGGGTTTCGCTATCGCT
Source organism: Nostoc sp. CreGUA01 (assembly GCA_034531095.2). GTDB lineage: Bacteria > Cyanobacteriota > Cyanobacteriia > Cyanobacteriales > Nostocaceae > Nostoc. Next base: position 38,556 of record JAVRBV020000077.1, read on the forward strand.
TAACCCAACCTACAAATCAGGACATTTTTCGATTTGGCAAAGGTGTTGATATGGAAATCCAATTAAATTTTTTAATTTATTAAGATTTTTATATTATTATTACTAGTAGTTAACAATTCAATTGCGATCGCTCTACATGTCACACCAAATTACAGAACTTTTTCTACCTGAAGATATATTAAAAAATTGATAGTTACCATTAGTAAAAAAATATATATAGTTAGCTTATACCCAATAAAAGAAATTCAAAATACTGTTTTGAGTAATTGTACTAATTTTGCTTCAAACTAGTAATTATGTTAAATACAAGTTTTGCAAACAGGGGAGATAACATAATGAGTTTGACAGATGGTTTATTCATGACGCTGCTTAGTACCGTTGCTTGTCTAGCGTTGCCTAAGCTACTATCTGTAATTGTGTCTGCCAAAAACGAGAACACTGCACTATCACCAGCTGTTGTAACTTCACAAGACTCGGACTCTTAAAATAAGCTGATTGTTTCTTGATATCGCCTTGATGAAGAGAAAACTGAATAATTGGTGCAAGGCGATATCTGAACAGCAAGTGATAAAGATTTTGTTTGTTTCAGTCGGGGTTTAAATCCCCGTCTGAAATGTTTTGAATTTTGAATTTTGAATTTTGAATTTTGAATTTTGAATTTTGAATTTTGAATTTTTATTGATTTGTTCTGGCTGTGGTGATTTTAGGTCTGACGATAATCAAAAATGCAAGCAAAGTCAGAACTAACATTTGCCAAGTTACCAAATTCCAGCCACCCAGATTCCAACATAATAGACCAAGGGTGGTACCGATAGCACCGCCGATAAAATAGGTAGTCATGTAAACTGTGTTGATGCGACTATTCGATTGAGCATCAAGAGTGTATATCCTGGCGATATTGGTAACCTGCATTGCTTGTACACCTACATCTATTAACAACACAGCAACAGCGATCGCCAACGCAGAATTAGCAGCAATTTTAGCAATTACTAAACTTGCAATCACCATCGATACAGCAAGAGTTAAGGAACGTTGAGAGTTACCTTTATCCGCTAGTTTACCAAAAACTGGTGCCGTCAATGCAGCGGCGATCGCCACAAAACCATATATCCCAATTGTGTCAGATTGGAAATAAAAAGGCGCTCCGCTTAAATGGAAAGTCAGCGTCGTCCAAAATGAGCAAAAGACACCAAACAATAAACCACCAATTAAGGACGCTTCTCTCAGTAATGAGAAACGTTTTAATTGGTGGAGTGTTGATTTTAATAATTCCAAATAATAACCATCAAAATCATTTTTGACATTAGGCAAATATATTTTTAGTAAAACAGTAATAATTAAAACCATTACTGCTGAAAATCCATATACATAACGCCAATTCAACCATTCAGCAATATATCCGCTAAAAACTCTTGCACCTAAAACTCCAATCAATACACCAGTAAAAATGTTGCCTACAGTTTGGCCTGTAGTTATTCTATCTATACTGGCTGCTAAGGGGAGAATAACCTGGGCTGAGACTGTTGTAATTCCAATTGCTATGCTCAATATCGAAGCTTGGACGATGTTTTGTGAAAACGTCATGGCTATCAACAAACAAAACAAACATCCCAGTAAGGTAAGAATTAATTTCTTCTTGTTAATTTTATCGCCCAAGGGGATTAAAAAGAAAAGCCCAACACCGTAACCAACTTGTGAAAGTACAGAAATGCTACCTGCTTCGCCTTCACTAACTCGAAAAGAAGATGCAATATCTTTGAGAATTGGCTGATTATAATAAACATTAGCAACACAGACACCAGCTGCGATCGCCATAATCAATACTTGGACTTTGGTTAATCCATTACTTGAGATTTGTGTTTCCATTTAATTTAAAATTTATGCAGGAAAAAACTGGTTTACAGTACAGCTAAAACCAGGCAATAAAGGAGAAATTATATTATCGCTACTAAATAAAGTTTCTACTAATTTAAGTTGATTTTGTTCGCGTCGATAGACCTCTAGTTTACGGGATCGCCAATCAGCAATCCAATATTCTTTTACTCCTCTGGAAGAATAAAGTTTCAGTTTAGCTTCCTTATCCCGTCTTAGATCTTCGTTGCTGCTAGACAAAACTTCGACTACTAAATTTGGTGCGCCAGTTAAATGTCCTGCTTCATCTAATGTTAGCGCTAAGGTTTCTTTAGTAGCCCAAACTACATCAGGAATCACATTATCTGATTCTGAAAACAAAACGCCGGGGTTGATTACAGCTTCCCCTAAACCAGTAGACTCTGACCAAACATCAAGTTGTCCGAAAATCCTACCACAAGTTTGCTGATGTTTAAAATGAGATGCCCTACTGACAAATAATTCTCCATCAACTATCTCATAGCGTGTCCCTTCATTTTCCGGTAATAGTTCCACATCTTGAGTTGTCCAGCGTACTCCAGTATTAAGCATCTGACTCATTGCTTAACTCCTTTAATCTTGCTCTTGTATTTTAAGGTAATTGTTGACTGTTAGCTGTTGACCGTTGACCAATTAACTTTTCACTTACGATTTTCGCGCCGCCACTTACTCCGTACTAAGCGAATTTCATCAAAGGTGTAGCTTTCACCTAGTTGTTCTTTAATGGGAGTCAGGGAAATATCACCGAGTACTTCTAAAACTTGCCAAATTTTTTGTTGATGTTCTATAGGTACTAATTGATTTAAATCAACTGGCTGATTTTTCTCAATTAGTTTTTCAATATGATTGCTAATTGTTGACGGACTAAGGTTGCGTTTTTGGGCAATTTGAGCGATATTTAAACCTTGCTGATGTAATTGTAATGTCTGCAATTCAGTGTAAGAGGAAGATGAGTTGGGAGAGGATGCATAATTATTAGTAGCCGATTTATTTTGCAAACCTTTTTCTTGGCGATAGGCGCGAATTTCTGTCAGAAACTTTTCGCCATATTGAGCGAGTTTATGACTACCTACGCCAGAAAGTTTGGCAAATTCAACTAAGGTTTGGGGTTGTACTTGTACCATCAATTTTAAAGTGGAATCGTGGAAGATGACGTAAGGAGGTACAGATTGTTCATCAGCTAATTGTTTGCGTAGCGATCGCAATTTCTGTAATAATATTTCTGCTGCTTCGGCTTTTTCACTTCCCTCTTCCCAGGCAATTTTTTGGACTGTAGTTACAGCTAGCAAAACTGTGCGTTGTTTTCGCATCACTTCCCAACTGTGGGCGTTAAGTTTCAAAACTGAATAACCATCATTAGTCTGTTCTAGTAGTCCTTGATGTAAAAGCGATCGCGCCAACATTCGCCACTCATCTAGAGTTTTATCTTTGCCAATTCCGTAGGTAGAAAGTTGATCGTGTTCATTGAGAAGAATTTTTTGGCTTTTGGCGCCACGCAACACATCAATAATATATGTCATGCCAAATCTTTCTTTACAACGCGCCACACAAGATAAAAACTTCATGGCTTCAATTGTCCAATCCTCCATTGGTTTGGGATTGCGGCAATTATCGCAGTTACCACAATTCCCAGGAAACCGTTCCCCAAAATAACCAAGCTGAATTGTCCGTCTACAAACAGTACCTTCAGCATAATCAATTACCTGTCGCAATTGTTGTTTGGCAATCAATTGCTCTTGGGGGTCAGTTTTTTGATTAATACTCCATTCAATGGTTTTAATATCACCAAAGCTGAAAAAAAGTGTACAACGTGAGGGTTCACTGTCCCTTCCGGCTCTACCTGATTCTTGATAGTAACTTTCCAAATTACGCGGTAAATCAAAGTGAATTACTAAGCGCACATCTGGCTTATTAATTCCCATGCCAAAGGCAATTGTCGCCACCATGACACGCACATCATCCCGAATAAATCGAGTTTGATTGCTACTGCGTTCTTCATCAGTTAATCCGGCATGATAAGGCAACGCAGAAATTTTATCATTTTGCAGTTTAAAAGTGAGTTCATCAACTTTTTTGCGCGTCAGACAATAAATAATCGTTGAACCCTCACTTTCCCGCACGAGTTCTAATAATTCGGCGTATGCAGACTTGGTTTTAGAACGAACTTCGTAATAAAGATTTTGCCGATTAAAGCTGGCTATGTGGATACTGGGTTGCTTCAGTCCTAATTGTTGAATGATATCACTACGGACGCGATCGGTGGCTGTGGCGGTGAGGGCAACGGTAGGAACATGAGGATACCGTTTTCGCAGAGATATCAACTGGCGATATTCTGGGCGAAAATCGTGTCCCCACTCAGAAACGCAGTGTGCTTCATCAATGGCGAAGGTAGAAATACCGACTTGATGATGGACTAAATCGAGAAACGGCAGAAATCTTTCACTTACAAGACGTTCTGGCGCGACGTAAAGTAATTTAACTTTGCCCTTGAGGATGGCTTCTTCCCGCGATCGCACCTTATACGCATTCAAACTACTATTGAGAAACGTGGCACTAATATTATTATTTCGCAGTGCTTCCACTTGGTCTTGCATCAGGGCAATTAATGGCGACACCACTACAGTTAAACCTTTTTTGATTAATGCAGGTAACTGAAAACACAAAGATTTTCCGCCACCCGTAGGCATCACCACCAATAAATCCCGATTTTGCAGCGCATCTTCGATAATTTGTCGTTGTCCAGGGCGGAACCGATCGTAACCGAAGTGATATTTTAACGCTTGTTCGAGATTTGGATACTGAAGCATAGCGATCGCTTTTTTGGGGGCTTTTGCGTAGATAAGTAAGTTTTTTCAAAAAAGTAAGATATATTTTTAATAATCTTAGCTTTCTGGTTAAATTTGTGTGAATTGAGAATTTCTAATTTTCAGCGATCGCAAAAACTCAGGCTAAGATGAGAAAACGCGGTAGCAGGTGAGGCTCTCAAAAACTTCTCCATCATAGCTTGTAGCAATTCTCCAAGCTCAAACAGCACTAGAAATAGTGCCTGGAAAAGTTCTCAGAGCATAATCTAATACCGTTAATTTTCCCTAACCTGACTTTTCACGGGGTCTGGAAACTCTATTTAGAGAGAGTAAGGGTCTGACAAAGCTAGAAGGAATTTGTGAAATTCCAAAAATCAAGCTGAATAAGTGTGTGTGTTTTCCCTCAACCCTTGCGCCTTTTTTCATATGCCGTGAAAAGTTAGACGGTATTAACTCACCCCTACCTCAAGGTATGGATATTCAAACTGTTGCTCCAAGTAATGGCTTTTGCCATCGCTTGGAGCTTTTTACAGTCATTCTTCCAGAGAGAGAGTGATAATTATAGCAGCTAACAGCCAATTTTTTATAAAGCTGCATAGAATTCGATCCCCCCTAACCACCCTTAAAAAGGGGGGAACCGGAATCAAAGTCCCCCTTTTTAAGGGGGATTTAGAGGGATCAAGATATGTCCAACTTCACATTAAATTGGTATAACAGCCAATGGCGATCGCTACAACTTCAAATCGGATTCCTATATGGAATCATATTTTATTGGGTGAAAACAGGATTTAGATCCCCGACTTCTTCAAGAAGTCGGGGATCTGGACAGCTACTTTTGCTTAAGTAAGTGACATTCCACCCTACGTATCTTTTCAAAAATCAAATAGTAGTCCTATATATAAATCAATATCCGTGTATAATTGGCAGCAATTTGGCAATTTGGCAGTTTGTGATTTCGGTATTTTGATATATTGCAGAAATTACCAAGATGTTTTTACTTATTATACAAAGCACGTGCTAAAGTCCGTGCTTTGTATTCCTAATTATTTGGCATTTTGGCATTATATTAAAATTGAAGAGGAATACAGAATTCAGAATTCAGATATTTTAGCTTTCAGTTGTCACCAGGCTTTTTGAGAAGGTGTCTGTAAAATATCAGATTGCATGGAGATTGCCTCTAACTTCCTTGAATATAGAAGAATATGACTGTGAAAGTCCCCTTTCTTAAGGAAGATTTAGAGGGTTATGAAAGTATTTTATACAACATAGAAGACTTGGAAAAAATTTGATGAGCATCTAAATCGTTCTAGCATCAGCTTTCTGCCATGACAGAACAAATTTTTATTTCAAGTATTCAGTGATACTAGAATAGTGCATTATCAGGTTTGAGGATATTTGGATACTTCCTATAGGAAGATGCCCAATGAATATAATCATGAGTAAATTAATTCGGGATGTTGTTATGCACTGGATTTATATTGAGGTTTGGTTCACCACCAAACCTTTTTTATATCTATTGAAAATGGGGGATGGGGCATAGGGCATTGGAAAAGATGTGGGGAATTTCTGAGTTGCAAAAGGTTAAACTTACAATCTTGAATTCTCGACTCTGACACTAAAAAGTAAAAGTACTCCGTAGAATGCCGATAGTAACTGAGTCACTATCTGGGGTGTGACCCGGTTGCAAAATATGAATAATCCCTGGTGTAACGCTAATGTTATCGTTTAGCTGAAAACGATAAAATGCTTCAATTTGAGTAGTCGTCCCTGGTTGTCCTCCCGCACGTCCCAAACCAGTATTGATAAAATCGGGGACATTATTCCCTACAGGTAAATTGCTACTAGTGATTTTTGGAGGTTGTCCGATATAAATTCCGCCCAAATTACCTTTGGCAAATAAATCAGGAAAATTGAAAAACACCATATAATTTGTAGTTTCAACATTTCCCGATCGCCCTGGAATATAAGATTTAGTATAACCACCCCATGCACCTGCGCTAATGCTCTTAGAAATTTGCCAAGTTACAGTCGCACCTACAGCATTAGTTTGTAGCGGTGCCGACGTTCCGGTAGTGCTATCAACCACAGTCAGGCACTCATCGCCAACAAAGGTTAACAAGCAACCATCTGAAGAGTAATTATTAACATAATACAAACTTAAATCTATAGCATCAGTTGGTGTCAGTAATAATTGTACCCCTGTAGTCGTATTTCCATCAAATAAACCGCTACCTTGACCGGGATCTCCTGGTTGATAACTAGTATAAATTGCCTGCAAACTAGCGCGTTTAGCAAATTGCCAATCTATAGCAATACCACCGTGACCGTATCCCATATTTAAAATCGGATTTCTTTGGGCAAAAAAAGATAACGGCCCGGTTGCAGCACTTTCTACCCGATTTGGTCCTCGAAAAGCCGCTGGTATACTTACGCCTTCTGTTCCCACCATCACAGCTAATTTATCTGTCACCAGCCAATGAAGATTCAGGTCACTGATAATCAAACTATCTGTGGGAAATTCATAGCCAAGTAAAACGTCATTCCGAGAAACGCTATTAGTAAATCTTGGTGCAGTAGTACCATTACCATCTAACAAACCTGTGAACAAATAACTACGGGGAGTGATTTGACTAGTTAAATACAACTGCGCCAAGGAGATAACATTAATGTTTGTTCCACCATCATTTGTATCTCGTTGTCCATCTCTGAGATTAACATCACCACGATTGTTAGTCCGTCCTTGAACCCCAACTATTAGTAGTCCGCTGAGTTTAGTTGTTGTGGAAAATTGATTAGCTTCAATTTCCGCAGTTTTCGCTTCTAAACTATCGACACGACCTCGTAAAGTTGCCAATTCAGCTGCAAATTCTTCCTGTAATTTTTGTAATATTGTTAAATCTTCTCGACTAACTAAATCATTGGTAGCCGTAGCGATTAACTCATTGATTCTATCTAAACAAGCATTCATCCCCGCAGCAAATTCATATCGAGTTAAAGCGCGATTACCGCGATAGTTGCTATCTGGATAACCCGCGATACAACCATAGCGTTCTACTAAAGACTGCAATGCACCGAAAGCCCAATCATTCGGTTGTACATCGTTGAGTTGAGAAACCGATGTTACTTGCGACATCGGATCTTTTGTTAAGGGGGATGAGAGAGATGAGGGGGATGAGGGGGATGAGGGGGTAATATCGCTATTAACTTCTGAATTCTGAATTCTGAGTTCTGAATTCTGAATTCTGAGTTCTGAATTCTGAGTACTTTCTGTATCCGTGGGAATAGCGATCGCTTTTTCTACAACTGTGTTGACTCCCGCAACGATTAACCATGCGAGCATCAAGATTTTACTATTGTTGCGGCTAACAAGTCTACCTTTCAATTTTTTTATACTCTGCTCACATACTTAAGTGACGAGTGTATTCGCCATCATCTGGCACTCACATGAGTAAATTTACGGATTTTGTACAAAATTAAACATAATCCTTCTGGGCAACTTTACAAAGGGCGAGTATAACTATTAGGGAATGGGGAATGGGGGGGAGATGAGGGAGACAAATCAATTCAAAATTCAAAATTCAAAATTCAAAATTAAAGAACTTTTGAATGAGGGAGATGAGGGAGATGAGGGAGATGAGGGGGTGTGGGGGGAAAGATTTCTTCCCCGTCCTCCCACACCGGTCACACTTCCAATGCCCCATGCCCAATGCCCCATGCCCAATGCCCCATTCCCAATGCCCCATGCCTCATGCCCCATGCCCAATGCCCAATGCCCAATGCCCCATTCCCAATGCCCAAAAATAAAAGAATATGGCAAAACGCTCGCGCAAGTTGACGCCAAAAACTCCTAAACTAAATCAACCTCGTGCTGGTGCAATGAAACGCGTGGTTAAAAAACCACTTCAAAAACCAAAACGGGGAAGTTGGTTGTGGTCAACGTTAGCGATCGCTATTCTATTGAGTAGTGCTAGTTTAATTACGGCTTTTGCCTGGATTAGTGTTCTTTTTATCTTCAACCCAGACCAAGTAAGCTGGTTAAATAAAATTTTGCCTGCATGGGCACAAATCCCTCTGGGTAAACACGAACGCCCCCAAACCTTGAAACAAATTGAACTCGATTTGAGTAGAAAAAAGCTCATGGTCGGGGAAATTTTACCTTTGTATCAAGATACGAAAAACTCGTTTTTCATGCCAGTTTTTCAGCAGCGTGCTAATTGTGAATCTGATTGTCAAAAACTTGCTGAAATCCGGGTTTATCAACGCTCACAAGAGCTAGAGTTTAAGTCTGAACCGGAAAGTTACTACTATTTAGAAAGTCAATTACCAATAACTGGGCCGGAAGAATCTTTTGTGATTTCTCCTTTGGCTGATACAACCTTAGAACCCCAAGATATTAGTGTTCCTTTACCTTTAACGAAGGTGCAACGTTTTGAAGGACAAACTCCATCACCAGGGGTTTGGTTTAATCTGCGGGGTGAACGCGAACATGGAACTGGTGCGATCGCTTACGGTCACATTGTGTACTACAATCGAGAACGCAGTAATTTACAACTAATGTTGTCTTGGACAAGTCCCAGCGGTCAATTGCCGAAATGGCAGCAGGTGACTGGTGATGCTACAAAAGAGTTAGTTATCGAGCAAACGGTAGGTTTAGAACCGTACTTGGAGGTTTACCAAGTCAAGCCTTTGAAGTTATTCCTCAAACCAATTCAATTGGAAGCAATTAACCTCAAATCACCAGTCCTCAAGGATTCTGCCTACCAAAATGCTTTGTCAATTGCCCGTAGTGGACTGTGGACACCGGCTTTTGAATGGTTGAAATTCATCAAAAAACAGCGTCGAGGATTACCAGAGGCGGCGCAAGCTCAAATGGATTTAATTCGCTTGCACTCCCAACTGACTAAATCCCAAGCCGAGAAAAATTGGGCAAGTGCAAGCGAACAAGTGCTAGCAAATTTAATTGATGGCCGCTGGGGAAAAGCTTTGCAGGTGTTTGAAGCCTCACCACATAATGTCCAAGAAATTGCTACTTTACTCAAAGGTGATGAAAAACGCTTATGGAATCGTGCAGCCGCAGCGTTGCGGGTGAACCCAAATAGACAAGAAGTGCAAGCTTGGTTAGCTTTGATTTTAGCAGTCCAACGGGGGACAGAAGCTGCTAATTCCTGGTTGAAGACGCAACCACAAATTACCAAAGAACGTTTGGCTTATATTCAAGGTCTTTTAGCCAAACTTGATGGTGAGGCTACAAAATCGCAGATATCCCACCTTAGTCAAATTGTTGGTACTGTGCAACCAATTGCTCAAGTTACCCTCAGTGAGTGGCTACGACCAAATTCCACAGCAGACTTGAAACTCACAGATAACCAAGTTTGGTATCAGGTGCAGGTGAGTGCATTTTCTGATGGAAAACGCTGGCTAAATTTTCCTTTTGAGAATTTGAACCCACCCAAAATTTCCGCCGCAAAGTTTTTCTGGGAAACCTTGGGAATTAATTCTGACCCCCAAATGCAAATAGTGGTCTGGCTACCAAACGGAGAACAGCAAATTACCATCGCTACTATCAAAGCGGTGCAACTACGAGATAAAGTTTTGCGCTTACTAATTGCTGGGCCCAAAATTCCAAACAATCAAAACAATATTCTGCAACCAAAACCCTTAGCCCTAACGAATGCAGCATTGGAATGGGTGCAACCATTTCCCATTACTCTCCGAGAACTGCATTCACAAAACCCGTCAGGAGTCAAGGTAATAATAGGGAATTTATGGAAATCTTTACAAAAGTCCGGCGAGGTTCCGCCTGGTGATATTCCTAGCTTTGAACAGATGCAAGAAAAGTTAGGTGATTGGCCTGTTCAAGCCATCGATTTAACAAATAATGGACAACCGGAAATAGTACTCACAATCTCAGGAATTACCATCGCATCCTTGAATCAGTCCCAATCTGAGAGTAGCGAGGAAAACACAAATCAATCCCCTGACCGTACCATCATTTTGTCTGATACCGATAAAGTGATTTATACGGACTTTCAAAAAAATTCCTCTCAAAAATTATCTGCGATCGCCAAGCTCACAGGCGTGCAATCCTTAGCCTTATTAGTGGAAAACGGCCAGACATATAGTCTAAAGCGCTGGTCTGAGAAAAATCAGCGCTTTGAATAGCACGCACTTACCAAAATTTAGTTTTCAGAGGTGATGGCGTTGGCGTAGCCCGTTAAAAAACAGAGTTATTCTCTTTGGCTAGTTGCAGCTAAACGTTGGTGCTTCAGACTTTCCAACTGCTGCAACAAAGAGTCTACCTCTGCTTGTAAATGCATAAATTTAGCTTGCTGATCGTCTTGATAATAAGACTTGGTTAGCTTGGTTACCAAGCTAGCTTGGGATTCGCGATCGGAAACACTGGATAAACAAGTAGGCATCTTTAATTAAATCCGAATATTAAACTCACACCTTTAGACATATTATAATAACCTTATTTTAAGCTTTGTTAAATTATTGTGTATTTTCAATCATTTAGTTTAATAGGTTTGAGGTTCAACCATAAGAGACGGCGATCGTAATGGCTCTGTTCCAGGGGATGGGGCATGGGGAGATGAGGGAGGGAGATGGGGAGATGGGGAGATGGGGAGACAAGGGGATAACTTGCAACAAGTCTTTTGGTTTGTTCCTCTATCCTTTTGGTTCCCCGTGTCCCCGCGTCTCCGTGTCCCCGTGTCCTCTTTTCATGCCCAATGCCCAACTCCTAATGATAGATTGGACGCTCTCAATAAAATAAAAGTCCCAAGTAAGACGCCTTGCAGCCCAAAAAATAATATTCTGAATAATATTCTCTTAAAATTCAAGGACTGGGTAATGGGGATTTGAGATAGTCCCCAATTCCCAGTCCCTAATCCCCAATCCCTAATTAAGAAACTTTAAATCCTGTGACTTTGAGCCTGTCTGCTGCTAAATCTCATCGCCAACCTTGGCCCGGACTGATAGAAGCCTATCGTGAATACTTGCCTGTGAGCGAAACAACGCCGGTTGTGACTCTGTTGGAGGGTAACACGCCCCTAATTCCAGTGCCGGCGATCGCACAACGCATTGGCAGACAAGTACGTGTATTTGTCAAATATGATGGTCTAAATCCCACCGGCAGCTTTAAAGACCGAGGGATGACTATGGCAATTTCCAAAGCCAAGGAAGCAGGGGCAAAAGCGGTAATTTGTGCCAGCACGGGCAATACTTCAGCAGCGGCGGCTGCCTACGCTAGGCGTGGCGGGATGAGTGCTTTTGTGCTGATTCCCGACGGCTATGTGGCATTAGGGAAGTTAGCCCAAGCTTTAGTCTACGGGGCAGAAGTGTTGGCAATTAAAGGTAATTTTGACCAAGCTTTAGAAATTGTCCGCGATATGGCCGAAAATTATCCCATCACCTTGGTGAATTCGGTGAATCCCTATCGGCTGGAAGGACAAAAAACAGCAGCTTTTGAAATTGTTGATGTGCTGGGCGATGCCCCGGACTGGCTATGTATCCCTGTGGGGAATGCGGGAAATATCACAGCATACTGGATGGGTTTTTGTCAATATCATCAAGCCGGCAAGTGCGATCGCCTACCAAAGATGATGGGATTCCAAGCCGCAGGTGCAGCGCCATTAGTACACGGTCAGCCAGTGGCAAATCCCGAAACCATAGCTACAGCAATTCGCATTGGTAACCCTGCTAGTTGGGAATTGGCGATCGCCGCCCAATCTGCCAGTCAGGGAAGTTTCCGTGCAGTCACCGACGCGGAGATTTTGGATGCTTATCGACTTTTAGCAGCATCAGAAGGTATCTTCTGCGAACCTGCTAGCGCTGCTTCTGTGGCTGGGTTGTTACAAGTGAAAGACCAAATTCCCACAGGAGCGACAGTGGTTTGCGTCCTCACAGGCAACGGTTTAAAAGACCCAGATACAGCCATTAAGCACAATCACAGTCAATTTAAACAAGGCATTGCGGCAGAACTCAAAGCAGTAGCTGAAGCAATGGGATTTTAGGGCATAGGGCATGGGGCATAGGGCATGGGGCAAGCAGGAAGTGTGGGAGGTGTGGGAGGTGTGGGAGGATGGGGAAGAAATCTTTCCCCCTACACTCCCCACACTCCCTCATCCCCCTCATCTCCCTCATCTCCCTCATCTCGCTGCTCGCTCCCGTGTCAAGCTATCGATCGCATCACCCAAGGCAGTAGTCAGACTTTTACGGGTTTGGGCGTGGCTGTCCTGTTCTGTTTTCAAAGCTTGCGAAAGGCGATCGCGTTCTTTGATGGCAGCAATCAATTTACCTTGCAATTCCTCTACAGATTGTAAGTGTTCTATTTCTTCTTGGATAGCTGTGACTGGTGTAGCAGGTAGTGTTCCTGTTTCAATACCTTGGAGTTTATGTAAATCTGCCTTCAGAGATGCGATCGCTTGTTGGGATAATTGAGTATCTATGCGTCGTTGTTCTGCTTCTGTGTTGTAAAGCTGACGCCATTTTTGGGCACTTTCCCAAGCCGCATCCCGATCTTGTTGCAGTTTTGCCAGCTGCTGTTTGAGTGTCTGGATTTCTGTCAACCACTGTTGTGTTAAATTTGTTGTTTGGTTAGTATTTTCAGCCATTTTTATCCTCACACATATCTAAGTAAATACAGAGGGTTTTTGCGTCAGTTTTGGGATATTTTTTTATTTGGAAGTCCCTTAGTAGCTGGGGGACAGGGGGTGTCCCTACGCGATTTATTGAAAATTGCTGTTAACCAGAAGCACTATTAACCGCATTGTGTCATAATTCGATTTTATAATTTTGAACTCTGTATTTATGCCTTGCTCTGCCACCCTTGCTCAACTGGTCGAAGTCCTTTCGGCTCGTCCTGTAAACATATATGAAACTGGTTTAACACAAGTAAGTAGCGGTATACAAACAGATACTCGTATCCTCAAGCCGGGTGAAGTGTTTGTGGCTTTGCGAGGTGATAAATTTGATGGACATGAATTTGTGGCAACAGCGATCGCCAAGGGTGCCATAGCTGCAATTGTAGATTTAGCATACGAAAATCCCGAATTTCCCGTCTTGCAAGTCAAAGACACCCTCAAGGCATATCAGCAAATTGGTCGATGGTGGCGCGATCGCTTTGATATTCCGGTAATCGGTGTTACAGGCTCCGTAGGTAAAACCACTACTAAAGAATTAATTGCCACAGTTTTAGGAACCAAAGGAGCAGTCCACAAAACCTATGGCAATTACAATAACGAAATTGGTGTGCCGAAAACTCTCCTAGAATTGACTACAGAACATGACTACGCCGTAGTTGAAATGGCGATGCGGGGTAGGGGACAAATTGCCGAACTCACACAAATAGCGCGTCCCACCATTGGAGTGATTACTAATGTGGGGACAGCACATATTGAATTGCTGGGTTCCGAAGAAGCCATCGCCGAGGCAAAATGTGAGTTATTAGCCGAAATGCCTGCTGATAGCGTGGCAATTCTGAATTACGACAATCCCCTATTAATGACCACGGCGGCAAAATTTTGGACAGGAGAAGTTATAACTTACGGCTTTTCCGGCGGCGATATTTCTGGACTATTGATTGATAACGAAACCGTGGAAGTCGCAGGAATGCAACTGCCTTTACCGTTACCCGGTCGTCACAATGCCACAAATTTCTTAGCAGCTTTAGCAGTGGCAAAAGTCTTGGGAATTGATTGGGCAAGTTTGCAAACAGGTGTGGAAGTGGATATGCCCACGGGGCGATCGCAACGGTTTAATTTGCCCAACGACGTGGTAATCTTAGACGAGACATATAATGCTGCACCGGAAGCGATGTTAGCAGCATTGCAATTATTGGCAGACACACCAGGAAAGCGGAAAATTGCGGTATTGGGTGCAATGAAAGAATTAGGAGAGCGATCGCAGCAATTACACCAGCGAGTGGGAGAAACAGTGCAAAAGTTGAACTTAGACGGCTTGTTGGTGTTGGTAGATGGAGAAGATGCCGAAGCCATCGCTAAAAGTGCCGCAGGTATCCCATCGGAGTGCTTTGCAACTCATGGGGAATTGGTGGCGAGATTGAAGACATTTGTGCAAGCTGGCGATCGTTTGCTGTTCAAAGCCGCCCATTCAGTAGGGTTAGAACGGGTAGTGAATCAGTTACGTGCAGAATATCCTAATTGAATTTACAAATGAGCCTTACGCGCAGCCTGTAGTATCATGAAAAGCTGATTTTTTCACCCAACTTTATTTGGGCTGGAAACTAGCTCTGGGTATACTTGTGTGTAGCCAGTGCTAGAATACAGAACAGACTGGCATGGCTGGGGCATAGGTTCATGGTTCAAAGCTTACCTACGTCATTGACATTTGCAGAATTCGTTGCCCAATTTGGTGACGATTTTAAGTATGAGTTGATTGATGGAGAATTGATTGAAATGGAACCGACTGGTCCCCATGAGCAAGTAACTGGTTTCATCAATCTGCAACTCAATTTAGCGATCGCTCATCTCAATCAGCCTTATTTTATTCCCATGAGGTGCTTAATTAAACCTTTGGGTTTGATGTCAGCTTTCAAGCCAGATATCATTGTTCTAGATCGACCTGCTCTTGAGGCTGAACCCCTGTGGCGACGCGAACCCATCATTACACCGGGTTCATCGGTGAAATTGATCGTTGAAGTGGTGAGTACAAACTGGCAAAACGACTATGCCCGCAAGTTAGATGATTATCAAGCTTTAGGAATTCCAGAATATTGGGTTGTTGATTACCTGGGACTGGGAGGGACTTTTTTCATTGGTTCTCCCAAACAACCAACAATCACTATCTGTAACCTCCAAAGCGATCGCTACCAAATGCAAGCATTTCGCGGTGAAGAGTATCTGATGTCTTCCATATTTCCCGATTTGCGTTTAACTGCACAACAAGTATTCACATCAGGAGAATAATTGGTCAATCCTAGTCCTGGTTTGCTATTCCCGCATTTCTCACAAGAGTGTGGGAGGTGTGGGAGGATGGGGAGGTGGGGAGGTAGGGGAGTAAAAGAAGCAAGCAAACGATTATTATTCTTCCTCATCCCCCCATCTCCCCATCTCCCCATCTCCCCACACTCCTTGGATTTCTCACTAGTGAGAAATCCAGGTATTGCATCACATCAGCGACCCTCAGCCAGTTTCTCCACAAAGACTTGATGCTCAGGTGATGTCAGTCTCGTTTGCAGAGTATTCAACACATCAATCATTCTGCCTTCTAACAAAGCCGTCACCGCCAGCCACAGCCCTGGAAAAGTGCTACTGCGAATCACACCTTCTGCATCTGGCTCAATGAGAACAAATTCCTCAGATTGCAACCGAAACCAACTGAAGCAATTTTCAAAGGTTTGCCACACTAAATATTCCTGTACCCCGTTACGGCGATAAGCATTTTTTTTAGCCCCCAAGTCAATCGCCGCGCTGCTAGTAGCAATTTCGGCAATCAGTTCTGGCGTTCCCTCGATGTAGCCATCTGCACTCAGAGTAGAAGTACCCCCAGTTTCAATCCGTAGCAGTGCATCCGGTTGGGGTTCATTGTCTAAATCTAGCCGTGTAGTGGTGTTGTCAGCAACGCTTACGCCAGGAGTGGCTGTCCAGTAGACTCCCAACCAGGTGATTAATGCAGCATGAGGTGTGCCATGAAAAGCTCTAACAGGGGATGCCACGTAAACGATTCCTTCAATGAGTTCAGCTTTAAATTTTTCTGGGGTTGCTTCGTAGCGGCGCTCAAACTCAGCACGAGTGAGGCGATCGCCACTGGCTAAAGCCGGAACGGGTACAGAATGAGTAGCTGGATGTGAAACCATAGTCACAATTTCAGGATTTAGTTATGTAAAAAAGCTTTCTTTGAGTGATTAGGCTCGTACAGATCTCCGACTTTTTGAAATGCGTTTGTAGTGAGGACTTTAGTCCTCAGTCAACACTCATCTACCGCCAACTTTTGCTATTAGGTTGCTTGTTAAATTTTCCTTTGGGAAAAAGTTGCTGTTCTAATTCTTCATAACTACCTTCAAAATCACAATGACCATAAAGCGGACATTTCTGACAATAAATGCCTTTGGTATAACGTTCTAAATTTTCACGATTAAAAAAATACGGTTTATGACTAAAAGTGCTGGCGACCCATTGCCACGACATATTATTACTAGCAGGATCGCCATCTAAAAGATGTTCCAGAAACCATTTAGCTCCTGCTTGCCAACGAATGCGCCGCCAATGGACAATGTATGCGGCTATCCACATCCGTGCATGGTTATGTAAATAGCCAGTTTCTCTCAAATCACGGCTGAAGCTGTCAATACAAACTCTACCTGTAGTTCCTTGTTTGATATCTGGCGGCAATTCGCACGCATATTCAGCCATAGTGTAACCAGTTTTGTATTCTTCCTGGTCTTGCCAGATTCCATCCCCTAACTTTACATACAACCGCTGCCAATAATCGCGCCAGCCCAACTCATTGATTAATTTAGTAGCATCATCTTGCTGCTGTACCCGATCAAGGACAAAATCTCGAATTTCTCGCAAACTCAAAACGCCATAGCGGATGTAAGGCGAAAGCCGAGTGACTGCACCTGTGAAGAAATTACGTGTTTGTGCGTAGCGTACTGGATCAATTTTTTGCAGTGCTTTTTGTGCAGCTTTGCGTCCTCCGAGAGTTTCGCTGATGTGGCGATCGCGTTCCGTTGCATTTGGGAATTGTTCGCGCAGGTAAGCTACCAACTCATCGCGGTTGGCAAATTCGCGTTGCATATCTTTAGACATTTGAATTTAGACACTGATTAATAAGAAAGATCGCCTAACCTATGTACAATTCTAAAGCGATTCCAATCTTTCACAACCCCACCATGAGCAACATTCCCCAAATCGGACAACCAGCACCAGATTTTTCCACACCTGACCAAAATGACAATCCAGTAACACTCTCTGACTTCAACGGTCAGTGGATTGTGCTTTATTTCTACCCCAAAGATGACACCCCCGGCTGCACTACCGAAGCAAAAGATTTCAGCGAATTGTATGAAGACTTCAGTAAACTAGGAGCTAAAATCTTAGGTGTGAGTCCAGATTCTGGTAAATCCCATTGTAAATTTATCAGCAAACATAACTTGTCAATTACCCTCTTAAGCGACCCAGAACATATTTTGACAGAAGCCTATGGTGGTTGGCGCTTAAAGAAGTTTATGGGCAAAGAATATATAGGGGTAGTTCGCTCAACTTTTTTGATTTCACCTGATAGAATCATTGCCCATACTTGGCCAAATGTGAAAACCAAAGGTCATGCTCAGGCAGTTTTAACTAAATTACGAGAATTAGCAACTACATAGATGCAACTGGATGCGGTTATAGTTACAGCAATGCTACTTGAATCATACAGCAGAACTCAGAATTCAGGAGTAAAAGAGGCTTAATACCTGGCTTTGTAACCTAGTTTGTGTACTTCATTAACTTCATACTAGTAGGCCACGGTGTAAGTATAGCAACCATTTAAAATCACTAAAAAGTCCCTTCCTTAATACTTTTGATTTTTGACTTCCGCCCTGCGGTACTAGGAGTATAAGCGATGCCAGAACCTATTTCCCTAATTTCTAGGGCTGAGATTGAACAAGATCGACTCATGTATGCTTTATCTGATAGATTCACTTTATATCGACGTGAAAATGAGTTGTACAAAGTTGTAAATACATTAAAAAAATTAGGTCAAATTGTAAGTTAATTGTTTTTGCTTTTCTTATCCAAATTAAAACTTGAACACTATCATATAGCGTTTCCTAGTCTGCTGAGGTACAAATCTCTGCGTACCTCTGCGCTTTACTTTGCGTACCTTTGCGTTTCAAAATATTATCTGTACCTCACGTAACTGGGAATAGCTATAATAGTTAGACTGCATCTTTTAAATAAAATATGGTTCAATTTATCCAAGCACAAAATATCGGGCTTGCCTATTTGGAAGAAAGATTTAATCTCCAGCTAGCCGAAGATGAGGCATTCTTTACAGAATGGTTGGAAAATTTACCGGAAATAACAGATTTAGAAAAGCAAGATTTAGATAAAGTAAAACTTCATTTTCTCCGTTTAGTCAGGCGTCCTCCCTTGTCAGAAGAAACGGTAAAATTAGTAGTTTTATCTCCTTTACTCAATTTAGCTGGATTTTATGATGAGCCTTTTTATATAAGAGGCGAACAATCAATAGAAATTTCTGCGGAAGATAAAGGAGAAGTTATTAGAGGTAGAATTGATATTTTAGTTATTCAAGAACAATTATGGATTTTAGTAATTGAATCTAAGGGACTTCCAAAGAATAAATTATTCCAAGAAAAACGAGAGACAGGTTTTCTCAAGAATAATAATCATTTTAAGGGGGAGAAAAGGGGTTGCCGAGGGCAACCCCTTTTCTCCCCCTCATCTATGCATGAAGAATCTATA
>JAVRBV020000078.1:0-47650 GCA_034531095.2 Nostoc sp. CreGUA01
CTACGCAAATAACTTCAAAAATCAAAGCTGATTACTATATAAGAGTTCTAATTCTTGAGAAAAAATATATTTTACTGCTAAAATATGCCGAGTATGCTAAAAAACCAGACTATTTATCTCTAATTATCTGCCTTAAGCTATTCTTGAGGAAGAATTTAAAACGATCGATAAATCAAAACTTTTACTTTTACTCTTGATCCCTAATAAGTTTTAGCCAAAATCTATAGGTATCCACTTTAAAAAACATTGAAAAATATAACAAGAATATAAAAATATTCTAAAATTTATTTTTTCATCGGGATCGCTGAAACCTAGAGCAAATAATGATTTTTTGCCTTTCCTCCGTCTTTATATATAGAAGCAAAATATAAGGGTGAAATTCAGCCTGATACGGCACTAATGATGAACCCAAATGAAACCTATTAAATCTTTAGCATCTGCCTGTAGATATTGCCGTCATTACCAGCCAGAAGGGCGCCGTGGCGGAGTGTGTCAGCAATTGGGAGCGCCAGTTCAAGCAAGCTGGAAAGCTTGTAATTTGGCGATCCCACCTTTTGCACCTTCTTGGGAAACTTTGGAAGATGCTTGGGGTTTGCCAGATGCAAAACCAGTTTTAGCTTCTTGTCAATCCCTAGTTTCAGATTTAGACAATGCTGCTCTTGCTCTTGTAGAGGAAACAACTGTCTCTACTTCCCAAGAGGCTCAAACTAAAACTGTGCTTATTTAGTCACTCATTATTACTGAACTGAGTTCGTAGTCTGCTTAAAATAAGATTTGTTTTTAAGATTTTTAGTGCTGTAAACATTGACATCTACAAAAATCGCACCCTTTAGGAAGGTGCGATTTTTGCTATTTTAGGGTAGCCAAGGAAAAGAGCGAAAATCTGGTGGACGTTTTTCGAGGAACGCTTGTTTGCCCTCAGACCCTTCTTCTGTCATGTAATACAGTAGGGTGGCATTGCCGGCGAGTTCTTGTAAACCGGCTTGTCCGTCACAGTCAGCGTTGAATGCTGCTTTGAGACACCGAATGGCGATCGGACTTTTTTCTAAAATCTCTTGCGCCCACTGAATACCTTCGGCTTCTAGTTGTTCGATTGGGACAATGGAATTAATTAACCCCATTTCTAAAGCTTGTTGTGCATCATATTGACGGCAGAGAAACCAAATTTCGCGGGCTTTTTTTTGCCCCACGATGCGGGCAAGATAGCTAGCGCCAAAACCACCGTCAAAACTGCCGACTTTCGGCCCAGTCTGTCCGAAAATGGCGTTATCTGCGGCGATGGTGAGGTCGCAAATCAAGTGTAGGACATGTCCACCACCGATCGCATATCCAGCTACCAAAGCAATCACTACTTTCGGCATGGAACGAATCAAGCGTTGCAAATCCAGCACATTCAACCGAGGGACGCCAGAATCATCGACATAGCCAGCATGTCCCCGCACGCTTTGGTCGCCACCAGCACAGAACGCATATTTACCATCAGTGTGTGGACCATATCCAGTAAATAGGACAACGCCAATGGTAGTATCTTCACGAGCATCACAAAAAGCATCGTAAAGTTCAAAGACAGTTTTGGGGCGGAAAGCATTGCGTTTGTGCGGGCGATTGATGGTGATTTTCGCAATGCCATCGGTTTTTTGATACAGGATATCTTCGTAGGTTTTGGCAGTTTGCCAGTTAATTTGCATTGGTATGGAGTGCGCTGTTGCTTAGAGAATTTTATCGCGGACGTGGGGTGTTGCGATACCTGCGGTGGGCTACGCCTACGCTAAGATTAATGTCTCAAGCTTTACAATCAGGGCTGGTAATTGATTAGCGATCACAATGCGACGTGACTCCATCTTCTACAAATTGTTTAAGCAATTTCCAGGATTGCTGTTTGAATTAGTAGATCAACCACCCCCAGAAGCAGCAGACTACCAGTTTGAATCGGTTGAGGTCAAAGAAACGGCCTTCCGCATTGATGGAGTGTTTCTACCTCCCGCCAATGCGGTTTCTAAAATAGTTTTCTTTGCTGAAGTCCAGTTTCAGAAGGACGAAGATTTATATCACCGGTTCTTTAGCGAATTGTTTTTGTTTCTCTATCGACACTCAATTCGTTACGATGACTGGTTTGGAGTCGTGATTTTTCCTTCTCGCAGTCTCGAACCATCAAATTTAATGATTCATCGCGCTTTGTTGGAGAGTGGACAAGTCAGGCGGGTTTATCTTGATGAGTTGGGGGATTTACGACAACAACCTTTGGGATTGGGTTTGATGTTGCTGACAAATGTTACTGCTGAAGCAGAAGCAGTGGAAGGGGCGCGGTTTTTGCTGGAACAAGCACGGCAGCAATCGGAGCAAGCGATAATTGATTTAGTGACGACGATTATCGTCTATAAGTTTTCTACCTTGAGTCGAGAGGAGATTGAAGCGATGTTGGGACTGAATTTAGAAGAACCACGGGCTATTGTGGAAGCGAAGGAACAAGGACGAGAGGAAGGAAAGGTTGAAGGAAAGGTTGAAGGAGAAAGAGCGATCGTTTTACGACTATTAAATCGGCGCGTGGGTAATATTCCTGATACGCTTGTGTCCCAGATTCAAGAGTTATCGGTGGAACAGTTGGAAGCTTTAGGTGATGCTTTGTTGGATTTTTCTACTCTTGCTGATTTGGAAGGGTGGTTACAAGGTGAAGTAAGAGGGTAAATCTCACGCAGAGGCGCAGAGAAGAAAGGCGATCGCTTATTGTACTTCTATCTCAGAAGCGCGATCGTCTAATTCTCCTAGTGCAGAAATAATCACAGGAGGTCTATCAGGAAATTCTGCTACAAGTTTTAGCTCTCCTCCCATAGCCTTAACATAACTACGCAATGTAGAAAGCAGAAGGTCTGCACGTTTTTCGAGCCTAGAGACACTATCTTGACGAATTCCTAATTGTTCAGCCATAGATTCCTGAGTTAATTTTCTGGCTTTTCTAATATCTTGAAGAGTCATGTTTTCAGCAATAAGCTCTTGAGCGCGAGCTTCAATTTTTGCTCGACGTTCAGGTGGGAGTTCTGCCATTACATCACTCAGTTTTTTTGCCATAGCTTCATTCTCCTTTTGATTTCAATTCCTCAAATGGATTATAAGCCATATGGATTCAAGTCGATTTGAAAAATTTTTTAGGCTAATTTTTTATTAAAAATTGGGCAAACTAGGAATCAACAAGCGATCGCTAAAATTAGCGTCTCACGTAAAGTTGCAAAGAAAAGAGCAGGAATTTTTCTAAAATGTCAAATGAATTGAATGCATACAACTATTCTGTGAATATGGAAAATGTTTGCCAACAAATTCACAAATCTGCTCAATATGTTAGTATATGGCTCACTCAACAGCCTAATGTAAAGGAAGAATCACTGACTGATTGGCTGTTATTCCATATATCTAATAAACTGCCAAATATCCTGTATCATACTTTTAATCGGACTGAAGAGGCTCGGAAAACTGGGGCAGACTGGGAATGGTGGATTTTATTTCCTCAAAACTATTTACGTTTCCGCATCCAAGCTAAGAAATTATCAATTGATGATAACTATAAAAAAATAACCTATGCAAATAAGCATGGTCTACAAATTAATAAGTTTTTGGAAGATTCTAAGCAAGCTAATGCAATTTCTCTTTATGCATTCTATAGTGCAGGGATTAACTATGAGAGCTGCAATAGCCAAGTGAACAATCAAAACGAGGGAGTTTTTCTCGCAGGTGGTCAGCAAATTTATAATGCTTTTATTTTAGGTTATCACATGAAAATTACAGCTACTGATATTCTCAAGCTCTCTAAACCCTTTTCTTGCTTTGCTTGTTGTCCCTTAATCACAGAAAGTACAGAGGGGTTACGGCACTATTTAAAACAATATTTTCAACTCGAAATGACATCAGGATTGCCAAATAGCAATAACTTTAGAGGTCTTCACGATCAGCTTCCAGAGTATTTATCATCATTTATCGACAACACATACGTTGGTGTTCCTGAATCGTGGGAAAAGGACTTTCACTTTGAAATAGGTGATTTCAACGCTCTTTTAGTCTACGATTTTCGTCACAAAAGCTCTGATTTTGAAGACATGGCTTTTTAACCAACTATGAAGGCATCAGTGTTTAATCTCATCACTATATAAAATTCTGTTTTCAACAATAAAAACTTAAATGTCAATATGATGTGCGGCAAACTGCTTTAAATTCTCTTGTCGCCACTTAGCATCATGTTTCCGATTTGTCTGCAACTCTAAAACCCGCATACCTGTAGTTGGTAGTGGATTTAATTTTTGCTCCAACTGCTGCCAAGAAGTAATCAATTCATGCTGCACATTGTAAGTAGCGCATAACTGAGCAAAATCAATATCCTGGGGAGTGCCGAAAAACTCTTCAAATGGTGGATCAAATTTCGCAATGGGTAACATTTCAAAAATGCCACCGCCATTGTTATTGATTAACACAATTGTCAGATGTCCGACGAATTTATTGCGGATTAAAAAACCATTTGTGTCATGTAACAAAGCTAAATCTCCTGTTAACATCACACTACTTTGCTGGCGATGGGCAATTCCTAATGCTGTGGATAATGTGCCGTCAATGCCATTTGCACCCCGGTTAAAATACGATCGCACTTTTAAATTATTCGGTTTCCAAAAGTATTCCACATCCCGCACAGGCATACTATTAGCAATAAACAGCGGCGTTCCTGGCGGTAGCGTCTGAGAAATTAACCAAGCTGCTTTACCCTCAAATAATTCCTCCATATCCCCCATAGTTTGGTCAACAGCTGTCCTAACTTGCGTTTCCGCTGCACACCACTGGCCTAGATAATCAGGGGAAGAAGACGCGGAGACTGGGAGACGCGGGGACGCGGAGAGTGTTTGTGATAAATTCCCCGCGTCCCCGTCTCCCCGCGTCCCCGCGTCCTCTTCATCTCCCCAAAAAAGCTGCTCTACCCTCATCCGCAAATGCGTTGTCCTCCCGTGCAAAGGGTCGAGGTTTTGGTTGCTATTGTCAATTACCCACCGTCGGGGTTGGGTTGCATCTATCCAGGTACGCAGTTCTTTACTAGTGGGCATTTCTCCTATCTGAATCACCATTTTTGGTGCTAGCTGTTTGGCTAGTTGCTGATTTCGCAAAATCAAGTCATAGGTGGAAATTAAATAGGGGTTGAGTTCGGCATAATTTCTCAGTGGCGAAAGTCCCTCTGCTAAAACAGGCCATTTGAGAGTTTGGGAAAGTCGGGCGATCGCCTTACAATACTCCTGTGGTTGCTGTGGTTGGGCTACACCTGCGATAATAATGCCGCGATCGCATTGTTTCCATTCTTGGGGAATGGGGAGTGGGGAATGGGGAGTGGGGAATGGGTTTGCGATACCTGCAAAGAAGTCTTCCGGGTGGAATTGCGACTGTAAAAAACTCAAGTCACTTCCATCGGGAACAGGCGCTAAAGGATCGCGAAAGGGAATATTCAAATGTACTGGGCCTTTTGTGGGGATTTGCGTTGTTTCCCAGCTATGAATTACCATTTGCCGCAAATAAGCTAACATTCCCATGTCAGCAGCGGGTAAGGCTAATTCGGCTTGCCAATTTGGATAGTTGCCATATAATCTCAACTGTTCTATGGTTTGCCCAGAGTGACAATCTCGCAATTCTGGTGGTCTATCGGTGGTTAATACTAACAGTGGTACGCGGCTATATGAGGCTTCGATTACCGCTGGGTAAAAGTTCGCTCCTGCTGTACCAGACGTGCAAACAACTACCACAGGGCGTCCGGTTGCTTTGGCTTGTCCTAAGGCAAAAAAGGCGGCGGAGCGTTCGTCAAGCACGGAAATGGCTTCAATCTCTGGTGCTTGTTGGGCAAAGGCCACTGCTAAAGGTGTAGAGCGTGAACCAGGACAAATGATAGCACAAGTCAATCCCAGCTGCTTTAGCGTCTCTGTTAAAATATAAGCCCAAAGTTGATTAACATTTTTAAAGGCGATCGGCATCAAATCAAACATAGCTATAAAACAATCTCAAACTTTTATGGACTGCATTCATTTAACAGGAATTCGCTGCTATGGCTATACTGGGTATCTGCCAGAAGAACAGGTTCTAGGGCAATGGTTTGAGGTTGATGTCAGGTTATGGTTGGATATTTCCACAGCGGCTAAGACTGACGCGATCGAAGACACTCTAGATTATCGCAGCGTCATTAGTTTGATACAACATCTGGTCAAAACTTCTAAGTTCGCTTTGGTGGAGAAGCTAGTAACGGTGATTGCAGATTCTCTCCTCCAACAGTACGATCGCATAACACAAGTCCAAGTCACTCTCAGCAAACCCGGCGCACCGATTCCAGACTTTGGTGGCAAAATTAGCATTGAACTGACTAGAAGTAAGTCCAATCTCTAGGACACAAAGTGTGTTTTAGCGATCGACATCCATATACAGCCTATTTTAGGTAAATGAAGTACACTCTTTGGCGCACAATATATTCATTGGTGTCAACTTAACGTAAAACCGATGTCCCGCAAGGAACTGAAGTTCAATGCTTTTAGCAAAAGTCATCTGAAGATGACTAAGAATATACCCAAAAATCTTTAGTCATCTTTCAGATGACTTTTGCTGTTAGGCTGGGAATTTATTCCCAGGCGGGTGACGAAGCCAACAGTGAAGCCATTTTTACCTTAAGTTTGACACCAATGCAATATATTGTGCCCCTACGATTATCTGTACCTCACCAACTTGCAATCTGCTGTACTAGTAAAGACGAGGGTTTAGCTGGAGTGTGGAAATATCTGATAAACAGAATTTTTCCTGCCATTTATTCCCTAACCCAACTTCAGAAGTAGGAAATTAAACATCGCTATGCTCTGAAATTGACAGCAGATTTCAAGGCAAGTGAACTAGACAACTATTCGTCCCAAAGCCAGGTATTGAATTCTGGTATATGAAGTTTTCTTTTTGATTAATTTTTGGATAAATACTATACTGATTGATTTTACTTTTTATCAAAATAATTATTGCATATTTCTGAAGATCAGTTTTTGATTGCTGGTAATTTACATTGAACATTAACAACTTGATATTAGCTGTATAGAATAATTAACTTTAAAAAACGCAGAAATGATTGTAAGTAAACAACATGCTGTTTGCTATTTAGCCAGGTACTGAGAGATTGTTTATGATAAGATTATCGAATTTTAGATCGAGTTGATAGTCATAACAAAATCTCAACCTTAGCAAACAGGCTATTGTAACATGTTCGCCCGCAAAATCCTAGTTGTTGAGGATGAAAAAACCCTAGCCTCAAATATCAGAAAAAGTTTACAAAAATTAGGCTATTCCGTTTCCGAAATAACTGAGTCTGGTGAAGAAGCAATAAAAAAGGTAGCAGAAACCGATCCAAATTTAGTATTAATTGATATTTGCCTCGCTGGGGAAATTAACGGTGTACAACTAGTAGATATTATCCAGAATAATTTCCATGTGCCTGTGGTGTATCTCATAGACCGTTCGGAATATAAAATATTCCCAAAAAATCAGCTGATTCAGCCTTGTGGCTACATACTAAAACCATTTCTTGAAAGTGACTTACATTTTGTGATAGAAATGGCTTTGTATAAACATCAAAATGAAAGGAAATTACAGGAAGAAAAACAGAGGCTAACAACAATTATTAACAGCATGGGTATTGCAGTGATTGTGACATATGCAAATGGTTGTATTCAGATGATGAATCCAATAGCAGAAATTATCACTGGTTGGAAACAAAGCGAAGCTTTCGGTAAAGATTTAGTAGAAGTTATTAGCTTAGTTGACAAAGATGTAGGAGAAGTAATTGAAAATTTAGCTAGTCATGTAATCGAAGCAGGTGAAATTTTGAATCTACCGGAAAACTGTACACTAATTACCAGAGATGGTCAAGAAATACCGATTGGCGATAATGTTGCACCCATACGCGATGAAGATGGCAAGATTACTGGTGCAGTTTTAGTTTTTCAAGATATCACCAAACGTAAAGAAACAGAGGCACAACTGATCCGCAATGCGTTTTATGATGGATTGACAGCATTACCAAATCGGGTTTTATTTCTAGATCGGCTCAGACAAGCAATTGAACGCAGCAAGCGCAAAAGAGATTATTCTTTTGGAGTTTTATTTTTAGATTTAGATAACTTCAAAGAGATTAACGATCGCTTTGGGCACGGAGTAGGCGATGATTTTTTAGTAGCGATCGCTAGACGTTTAGAGTCATGCTTACGTAGTGGCGATACTGTAGCACGATTTGGTGGTGACGAGTTTACCGTTCTTTTAGAGGATATTAGAGACGTTGCTGACGCTACCAACGTTGCCAGACGTATTCAAGACTCCTTAAGGTTACCCCTTAGCCTCGACGGAAAAGAACTACAAACTACAGTCAGCATTGGCATTGCTTGGAATTGCAGTAGCTACGAAGAACCTGCAACCCTGCTACGGGATGCTGATACTGCTATGTACCGAGCTAAGCGGCAAGGAAAAGCTACTTATGCGATATTTTAATATAAATTCGTTATGGAAAAAACTGAAAAACAGAAAATGCTTGCAGGCGAATTGTATCTTGCAGAAGATCCCGAATTAGCTGCCGAAAATAAACGAGCTAGTCGTCTGTTGCGAGAATATAATTCTACAACTGAAGAACAGCAACAGCAACGACAACAAATTTTGCAGGAATTATTTGGAAAAATTGGTCAAAAAATAACAGTCATACCACCTTTTCACTGTGACTATGGCAGTAATATTTTTGCTGGGGATAAATTATATATAAACTATGGCTGTGTAATTTTAGACTGTAATACAGTTCACATTGGCGATAATGTCTTATGCGCTCCTTACGTGCAAATTTATACTGCATATCATCCTACAGAACCGGAAATTCGCCTTTCTGGTAGAGAACTAGCAGCCCCAATTAAGATTGGTAATAATGTCTGGATTGGTGGCAGTGCAATTATTTGTCCTGGTGTAACTATTGGTGATAACACAACCATTGGTGCCGGCAGTATAGTTACAAAAAATATACCTGAAAATGTGATTGCTGCTGGCAATCCTTGTCGCGTGATTCGGAATTTATCCTAGAACTTAAAATTTGTACCCTCTACCAATCCAATACAGCCAGTCTGCGATCGCTTCTTCAGTTTCACTATCAACATCAATGGCGACTATTTCAGATAACTTGGCAGAATACACATCATCATCCTTACCATTAATATAAGCCACTTCTACAAACATATCTTTTAAACACTCATCATCTGGCGCCATTCCCAGGACTTCCACTGGTTTCTCCTCTGGTGAAGCCGATTTGCGTCCCTTCTTAGTCCATTTAGCCATAAATGGAAAATTCAGAGTTTCTTCCAGGTAGTAGTACCACCCCATAGCCCGATCTTCTTTATCTTCAGCATCTACAACGATTTCTGTTTGAATGCGATGCTCTCGGTTTTCGTCAAGTTCAACACTAGGCATAAAACAACGGTTTGCGTATGATGCACTATATGGTATATCGTTTTTGCGACTGTCTGTCAATTTTCTAATTGATACTTCCATCAAAAAAGGGAGTAGGGAATGTGGAGGTAGAAGCAGAAGAGATAAACCGACAAGGAAAATAACTCCAAACTCCAAACTCAGCACTTCCAAAACGCCATCAGTACTAGTGTATTTAGCCTACCTTGATGGCTAAGTCCATTAGTCTGCTACTCAAATCCCTTTACTTCTTAACCTAAACTTCTTAATAAATTAAAGCTAAAACTTATTTTTGATTACATCACAAGAATATGGCGATCGCTAAGTAATAGCAATTGAACATCATTAAACATAGCTATCTCTTTCTAAAATATTATGTCTAATGCATTATTTATCAAGCTTTTCACTCCATTATGATTAGTGATGTTTATTTATACCCACGTAATTGACCTTCGATTTGTAACTGTACGAATTCAAATATGCTATTAAATTGATGATTACTTTATTTTAACTTTAAAAAAACATGATTTCTCTGTTTATAGGCTAAGCGATCGGCAGCAATAGCCAAGAAATCAGATTAATTTGGCAATTTAATATATAGACTTTAAAAAAAATATGGTACTGTATAAAAAGAGCGATCAAGCATCTATAAAACTCGATGCAAACTCATCATTATATCTATGCATCCATCTTCGTTAGCAGCCAATTAAACGCTTATCTCAATTGTTTATTGTCCATAAATACCCCGATGTACGTCAACATCTCTGGCTCTGATAGTGAATTTTCAGTATTTTTTAATTAGCCATTAAACTAGCAATCAAATTTATTCTGAAAAAATAGAATAAAGTAGGATTGAAAACTCAAGATATGAAAAATAAAAAACATCAACAAAACTGAGAAATTACAAGCATCGCACAATCGCTTAAATTTGAAAATGCAATCTAAATCAAATCATTGAATTATCTAAAATTAAGCACACAAAATCAGGAGTATCTATGCGTTTTTCTCATATTGCAGGAATTGTTGTTTGTACGACAGCAGCTTTTATATCAATTGCACCCATACAAGTAGAAGCTGCAACTTTTAAAGTGGAAT
Source organism: Nostoc sp. CreGUA01 (assembly GCA_034531095.2). Taxonomy (GTDB): domain Bacteria; phylum Cyanobacteriota; class Cyanobacteriia; order Cyanobacteriales; family Nostocaceae; genus Nostoc. Next base: position 10,573 of record JAVRBV020000078.1, read on the forward strand.
CTGGAGTAACCAGTATCGATCGCGATCACGAAAATATTCTCAGAAATATCGGGCTAATCATCACAGGTAGTGAAAATACAGTTTTGCCGATTCCCAGTGACTATTTAGTTGGCTTTCAAATCGACTCAGCTACCAACTTCACCTTCAGTGACGAAGGCGGTTTTACTCCACTCTTCGGCACAATCGAGCATAGTGGTACTGTTACCTTCAACGATCAAATTACTGTTGGTAACTTTTCAATTGGTTTTGCTCCCGGACGAACTGTCCCTAATGCCAGCGGACTTGTTTTAAGAGACACAATTTCTGCTCTGAATCCAATTTTGTTTGATTTGAGCTATCCCCAATCTGTGACATTTGACAAACAAAATTTAACTCTAACTCTGGCTGATGTTCAGTTGTTTATTTCTCCAGAGTTTGCTCAAGGACTTGGCGACTCTAATTTGGCAGGTTTATTTGCTGGAACTGCACGAATTGATGCTCAAGTTGCTGCCGTACCCGAACCGGGAAGTGCCTTAGCAATTTTGGCTGCGGGTGCGGCTTTTTTAGCAGCTAGATTTTCTACATTTAGAATTCAGAATTCAGGAGTCAGAATTCAGGAGTTAGAAGACTTGGATACTTAAGCTTTATCATTTAAAGAAAACCAAAAAATCAAAAATCCATAGCACGCTTGATTCTATATTCATTCAGAATTCGGCGTTGCATAATTGCGGGATGATTTTGGAATTTGCATCAACCATAATCCCCGCGTCTCCGTGTCCCCGCGTCCCCGCGTCAACCTTAATCATCCCCTTATTCAGCAACGCCCAGAATTCTTCTTAAATGCATTTGATATCTTCAAGCATCTCTAAATGCTTGTTAACAGGTGCAAGGGTATTAGCGGCAATCATCCCACTAGCGGCGACTGCTGGTAAACCAATACCGGGAAATGTCGAATCTCCACAGCACAACAACCCTGGTAGGGGAGTGGTGGGGCCGGGAAATATACCAGAACCAGCTGCAATTGCTGGGCCGTATGAACCTTGGTGACGACGCAGAAAACGCTCGTGGGTTAGAGGTGTGCCAACAAGTGTGACTTCGCAACGAGAGCGAATATCTGGAATAACCCTTTCTAAAGCTTGCCACATTACCTCAGCACGCGATCGCTTTTGCTTTGCATATTCTTCACTTCTTCTATCCATCCCCTGCCAAATAGAGTATGGCTCATTCCCCGGAGTATAAACATGAATCACATGCTTACCTGCTGGTGCCAATGATGAATCAAGAACTGAAGGAATTGAAATCACCACCACATTTTGAGGTGCTGTTACCCCCAATTCCCAATTATTCACCACAACGTAATGACATTGTAAATTTGGCTGTAATCCTTGGGCATCAATACCTAAATGTAGATGCATGAAACTGTCACACTCAGGCGTTGCTTGTCTTTGAGCGCGGAACTGTTTTGATACTGCATTTTCTGGTAATAACTTCAGCGTGTCCCAAACCGATGCATTAGAAATTACTGCTTTTTGGGCGCGGATTTCTTGGCGATCGCGCAGCCGCACACCCACCGCCCGATTACCTTCCACCAGCACTTCCTGGACATGTGCGCCCAGTTTTAGCTGACCACCATGACGGTGTAATCCTTGTATGAGCGCGTCAACTAAAGCACCACTACCACCAATGGGATACTCTAGTACCGCCCCTGGTTTATACCAATCAGCAAACATAAATGCTACCTCTGCGGCGATCGTACCATCTGCTGGCAAACCAGAAAGCAGAAAACACAGCAAATTCAGCCAATTTTGGGTAAATTGGTCTTTGACAACACCATCCATAATCCGGCTGAAAGAGCCAGTCAACTTGATGATATTTGCAGTATGTTTTAGTAGAGAAGGGGCAAATCGTCCCACAGTTTGAACTGCACCCAAATCAAAGCGTAACGCTGCCGGTGACATAGCCGTTGCTGCACTCGCCAGTGGTTCCATAACCCCCTGGAGTTGCTGCCATTCCGCTACAGCATTACGACCACGCAATTTCATCAACACTTCAGAAAATTGCTCAGCCCCAACTGACGTATCAAAATAACCTTCTGGCAGATAACAACCCCAAGTATCATAAGTGACGCATGGTAATTCCGAGCCAATGGCGTCTAGGACTTGCCGCAGCGGGTTCCCAGAAGGGCTGTAAGACAATCCAGAGTAGAGAGACGGGCCAGAGTCAAACTTGAAACCATTGCGCTCAAAAGCGTGGGCGGCGCCACCAGCAATGGTATGACTTTCGCAGACAATCACATCAAAACCATACCGTGCCAAAACAGCAGCACAACTTAAACCGCCAATACCGCTACCGATGACAACTATATCTGTATTTTGCATATCCTATGTTTGCAATGATAGTTTTTAAGATTTGTTAAGCGCTATTTGGCAGTATAGCTTGTTGGAAGTGAGTGAGATGGAAAAGGCGATGCCTAAGACGGTAAACTATGCATTTTGATAGGACAAACGCATCAAAATAAAGCTATACCAAAAGTGTTAATACGGCTTTAAATGTATAAATATTTGTTGTGTGCTGAAACCCAGTTATTAGCATTGCAGTATGCTGCTTTTAGTCTTAAGACGACATTCAAATATCATTTTAGTTAGCGATTGCTCCCCCATAAATCTTTAACGGTAAGGGTTTTACAGTTTTCGGAGATTTCTAACTATCACTGATGAAAATCATAGGTTGTGTTAAAGACATCCTTTCTGATGCCAATGGCATTCATGGAGCCAAACAAAATGGAACATCAGCCAATCAATCTGGCGACTGAGACAATCGAACAAAACTTTGCCCACTTTTTGAGCCAAAGCACACTGGATACCTCTGTTGAGAACTGGGTAAAACAGGATTTTGACGACAGTTTGATTGAGACATTCAAAGATAAGTCGGCTTGGGTAGAGTCAAAAGCCAAGCTGGCTGAAGCGTTCAGTGATTTGGTGAACTCCGAAGAGGCACAGGAGGCACTGAAGGCTCAAGACCAGGCGGTGGAGGCTGCCCTCGATTCCATAGAAGAAGCCCTACTAGACTTCTACAAAACAATTAGATATCTTTCTGCTGAGGAGAGGCAACAAGGCTTTGCAAAAGCCTCCCTCCATCACTGTCTCCTGAAACTCGACAAGATTGATGATGTGTTCTCTCAGGCAAAACGAGGCTTCTTTAACTTCCCCCATCTGCCTCGTCTAACCTATCTCACAGCCTATATCCTCCAGGCGTACCTAAAACTTAATCCCCTAGAGGAAAACTCATGGGTGGCCGAAGCGGCTTTCGGGCGGATCAATCAAGAAATCGAGATCGCTATGGAGGGCGTGTTCAGAGAGCGCCACTACCGGATCAAGTTTGAACTGTCGGGACCGTACAGTAACCTTGCCTATGTCTACGACGAACACACCAAAAAATCGCTGACCCAATGGGTAGAGCTCAATGAGAAAGCACGGAAAGTGCATGATGCTCACTATGCCCTCCAAGAGCGTATTGCCGATTTGTATGTCCAGAGCTTGCCCTTCAACCAAGTTAGTGAAATGGTGGTGGAACTCTGGGGACAGGGAGAAACAGTCTCTTGGGCAACAGTTAAAAAGGGTTGTGTTTTTATCGATTTAGCTGATGAGTCCAATGCCGAATTCTCAGCTTCGATTCAGGAACTCGCTCTTGACTGGGTAAAGGTGAGCTATTTTCCTGAGTTCTCAGTGGCGATTCAAACCATCGCAGTACAACCAGCAGTGCTTGGAGATGTGGCTGGTAGTATCCTAACCGAGTTCCTGGGTGGTTTCCTAAAAAGAACGGGTGCAAGATTAGCTTTTGCTGCTGTTACTCCCTTCTTCGCCCCAGGATTCGGTTTACTGTTTAGGGGAATCTGGGGAGGTTTGTCGCGAATAACGCGACGTGAACTGAGCGACCAAAACACGGCGTTAAATTCAATAATCACAGCAGTCCAGCTTGATATAATCCGTACTCGGTTTACTACATGTTTCAATACGTACATAGACACATTCGAGCTAGTTGGAGGTCACAATAACTATGGTCTGCCGGAGAACTGGCTGTTTCCCTTGAGTGCGAGTTTGGATCTCGAGAAGGAATTGCTAGCTACACCTCCACCAAGACCTCAACTACATTATCATACGCACCAACTTCTAAGCGAGGCAATAGTAATGCGATTGAACATCCTATTGGCAGCGCGAGGGAGTGCAGTGAGACCGGGGGATGAAGCTTTCCGAGCAAGCCGGGACAATGACTTGAGGACTATGCTGAATCGTTGGTACTCCTACCTAACGAACCTACTTCAGCAGAGCTATCATGCAACCAGAGCCAGTGGTGACATTGTACGCAGAGGCGTCCGGTATCCTTTAGTTACGTCTTACCGTGTCACGGATATGGTGCTAGACAGGCGTGTAGACTTATCACATCCGGTTCTTCACCAACCTACTACGGATACAGCTAGGCAAGGAGTTGTCAATCGACTAGATTATTTTGTAACGCTTAATACTGAGCTGCATAATATGTGTCGAGCTTACGATTCCACGGTCAGACATCTCTCTAAGATAGGAATAAGAACAGACGCTAATCCAGTGGCTGATCAAAATATCTTTGGTAGCGACTTTATGCAAAATCGGTATTTGCAAAGAGGCAATGCATTCGTGAGTAGTTCGCGAAATCTAGGTAACTGGCCTGGCGCCCACGGACAATGGGGGTTGCTTCTGTTCTCAAAGATTGGAAACCAAGCGGCTGGCCCATCCTTAGCGGATCATGGCGTGCAGTTATCACCACATTCACTGTGGCTAAGTGTTGGGGACTACCCGGATCTGGAAGACTCGAGAATATTTAATGTGAACAACCTTTCCGGGACTCGAAATCTGATCATACCGGTAGGTTTAGTGGCTATTGTCTATGACCAAAAAGGCTTTCAGGGAAATTCGCGAAATCTTCCTCATGGTAGTAGCAGAAACCATAGTTCTCATGATATACAGATAAGCGCTCTCAGAAGCATGAAGGTCAGGGTTGATGTCGGTAATCGGTGGTTTCAAGATAAACCAAATCATCACTTGGGTAGACTCGATACGGGCTTCAATTATTGGCCAGGCGGCTGGCATGACCCCATTTCCCCGCCTCTGGTTCGGTTACCGTAATTAAACAGCTAGTGGGGGTAGGGAGGCTATGGGAATACGGAGAGTAGTCTTTCAAGTCAACTTTCCTGGCTATAGGCAAGCAGAGGGGGAAACTTCTAGGAAGACTCTCCCTTTGCCCCTCTTTTTCCTCTGCTCACCACCCAGGGTGAACGCATCTTTATGCAACTTCCCTAAATTATGACCATTATCGTCTTCGGCAGCATCAACATAGACTTGGTAGCCACAGCACCCCGCTTACCAGTCGGCGGAGAAACCTTGCTCGGAGAAAACTTTTTTCAAGTTTCGGGAGGTAAAGGAGCCAATCAAGCAGTAGCCCTAGCGAGATTGGGAATTCCTACTCAAATGGTGGGGCGTGTTGGTGCAGATAATTTTGGTGTCGAACTTCTCAAAAATTTGGAAGCATCTGGCGTGCAGACAAACAATGTTTTCGTTGATGAAAATGTTAGTTCTGGAGTCGCTATCATCACCGTTAGTCATACTGGAGAAAATCAAATTGTTGTCATTCCTGGTGCAAATGGACGCGTCAATCAGGAAGATGTGCAACGGGTATCAAACTTATTACCTGAAGCTACAGCACTACTTTTACAATTAGAAATTCCCATTCCTACGGTGGTTGCAGCAGCCAAAGCAGCCAGCAGCGCAAACATCAAAGTTATTCTTGACCCCGCACCAGCACAATCTAATTTACCTGCTGAACTTTATCCATTGGTAGACATTATCACACCCAATGAAGTTGAAGCTGGGCAGTTGGTGGGTTTTGCTGTGGATGGAGAAGAAACAGCAGCCAAAGCAGCTGAGATTTTATTGCAACGAGGAGTTAAATGTGCGATCGTCAAACTGGGTGCTAAAGGGGTTTTTTGTGCAACAGCCCAAGAAAAATTTTTTGTACCCGCTTTCCCAGTGGATGTAGTTGACACAGTAGCCGCCGGCGACGCTTTTAATGGCGGTTTAGCAGCCGCACTTTTTGAAAAAATGTCCTTACATCAAGCAGTTATTTGGGGTGCAGCAGCAGGCGCTTTAGCCGCCACAAAACCAGGCGCACAAACTTCGCTACCAGATAGGTTAACCTTTGACGCTTTTCTCAAAGAAAAAGATAAAAGTTAAAAGTTAAAAGAGTACTAAATGTAAGTTGAGTTGAAGAACGAAACCCAATATTTACAGGGTTTTGTTGGCTTAAAACTCCGTACAAATACAGTAAAAAAACTACAAATTTACTCCCTCATCTCCCCCATCCCCCTCATCCCCCTCATCCCCCTCATCTCCCTCATCTCCCCACTCCCCACTCCCCACTCCCTCAATAAAACTATTGCTCCAACAATTTCACCCGCTGCCACCAAACATTCAGCGGATAATAAATCACAGGCGCCCAAAGACTACTAAGAATCGCAGAAGCAAGGGCAACACGTTGATAATATATCCAAATATCTCCGGCTTGGCGTAGACCGTGCCCACCGTAAGCATTGCCCATGAAAGTTAATTGCAAACCAAAGATAGTTTCTCCTAAAACTGCCATCACAAAGACAATTACAGCAATAGAAATAAAATCCTCTTCCATGAAGCGCTGTTTCTGGAGCAAACCAGTCAGAAGTCCCACTACACCTAAACTAAGGGCATGAGTAGGATGAGGTGATGTCATTCCATCTTGGAGTAGCCCCAAAATTATCCCTGCCAATGCTCCGGTAAACATTGTGCGCTTTACACTCCAAGCCACCACCCAAATTAACAGCCAGTTTGGTCCAATTCCCAATAATTCCATACCAGGGAAGCGAGTCGGCAACAACAGTAAACATAACAGCACAGATCCAACTGTCACCACCCAACCCATCAACTTACGTACAGCAGGATGCCAACGAGAAAGCGGCGGGATTTGGATTTTCAATTTTCGCTTTGACGATTTTGGCTTTTTCTGTCTGTTGCCAACAAATGCAGGTATCTTCATTTTTCTGTGGATTTTCAAGGAAGAATTTACTTAGATTTTTGATTTGTTGAGTTTTGGGTTTCCGAATCTTGGCTTTCTAGCTTTGGATAGACAGCTACCCAATCTAAAAAGCGTATTGGCGGAAAAAGCTCGACTTTCGCTACTGAGGCTGGAAGTTTCTTTAAATCTAGGGACTTGATTCGTCCTACTGCCAAGCCCGATGGGAATTTCTGACTATAGGTAGATGTGGAAACTAAATCTCCTACCTTCACATTTGGAACTTTTTCATAAAACTCCAGCACACCATCCGCAGAAGAATCTCCTCGCAAAACACCTTTAGCAGCCGTGCGGCTAATTGTTACACCCACTTGGCTCTTGAGGTCACTGATTAATAACACGCGGCTAGTATTGGGAGTTACACTTTCCACTAGACCCACCAATCCTCCATCCGCCTTGACTATATAGCCTTCCTGAATCCCAGAATTAGCACCCCTATTCAGGGTAACTTGTTGCCACCATTGGTCAGCACTACGTCCCACCACCCTTGCTGGAATTGGCCTTGATGCCAGAGGCTCTTTTTCCACATAGCCCAATAAATTTTGTAACTTTTTCTTTTCGCTTTCCAAATCTACTATGCGAGTTTGCAACTCTAATACCCGCGCATCTCTGAGACGTTCTTCTGGAGTTGGCCTTGAGTGTAACATCTGCAACGGACGGGTAATTGTATAGTACGTCTCAAGTACCAACTCGCCTTGAGTCTGTCGCACCATCCAAGCACTACCAGCTACTAAAGCTAACACCCCGATTTGTAATCCTTTATGATCCCACCAACGTCTTAATGTAACCATATATACCTTTATATACTTAATAATGAAGTTCTACCTGGATTCTATTTATATAAAACCCAAATAGAACTCAAATAGAACTCAAGTCTGATAATTTTTCGCTACATATTGCGAGAGCGAGCGCTGAAAACTCGTTCCATTTGCTTAAAGTTTTCTAACACACGACCTGTCCCCAGCACAACACAGCTTAAAGGATCGGCGGCAATGTGGGTGACAATCCCTGTTTCATGGCTAATCAGGGTATCTATACCTTTAAGCAAAGCACCACCACCGGCCAGCATAATACCTCTGTCGATAATGTCTGCTGCTAGTTCTGGAGGTGTGCGTTCCAATGTCCGCTTCACGGCTTCTATAATTACCGATAAGGGTTCCAGCATACTTTCGCGGATTTCTGGGCCTTTGATTGTTACAGTTCGTGGCAGACCAGAAAGTAAGTGTAAGCCCCGAACTTCCATCATCAGATCGTTATCATCGTTAGTGGGATAGGCAGAGCCAAGCCGAATCTTGATCTCTTCAGCAGTACGTTCACCAATCACTAAGTTATGCATTTTCTTCAGATACTGAACGATTGATTCAGTCAGTTCATCCCCAGCAATGCGTACTGATTCGCTGATTACTGTACCCTGAAGACTTAGCACTGCAACTTCTGTGGTGCCACCGCCAATATCAATGATCATGTTACCAGTAGGCTCAGTAACAGGTAGTCCTGCGCCAATTGCCGCTGCTACAGGTTCATCAATTAAATAAACTTCTCTTGCTCCAGCTTGTTGAGCTGCATCCATCACAGCTCGCCTTTCTACTCCTGTGACGCCGCTGGGAATACCAATGACAATCCGGGGTAAAATCAGGGATCTACCTTCATTTACACGTTGAATAAAGCTTTTGAGCATCAGCTCGGCAACCTCGAAGTCAGCGATTACGCCATCGCGCAGGGGGCGGAGAGCAATCACATTTCCAGGCGTCCGACCGAGCATTTTTTTGGCTTCTTCGCCTACTGCCAAGGCCACCTTTTCATTTTGATCGATGGCAACCACTGAAGGCTCTTGAAGTACAATACCTTTACCAGATACATAAACAAGGGTGTTAGCGGTACCGAGGTCGATACCCATATCCCATGATGTGCGAAAGTTCCTGAAAAGCCCCACGCGTCTCTAAGCCCCCTATGTGCTACTTTTTGACTACAACAGTAAGAGTTAATAGTGTTATATGCTATTCGTTTCTATCCTGAGTCCAGTAAACTAGACTATATTTTTATATAATTCCCAGCAATATTTACTATGTCTCAGGCATCTATTTTTTGATATTCTCTCGTTGAGTTAGTATATCCGTATACTTTTATGTGTTTCCCCCATTTTTATGTATAATTTTTCAATTCAATCATATTGTTAACTCTTTAACACATTATTTTCAATAGTTTGACAATTAGCTATCATAGGAGTCTAAGTTTATCAGTACAATTGTACTAAGAAGTAACGCACATGAGTATCAATGTTGTCACCCTCATTGGCCGTGTAGGCGGCGATCCAGAGATGAAATATTTTGAGTCTGGTAGTGTTAAGTGTAGATTGACACTAGCTGTGAATCGCCGTACAAAAGAAGGCGAACATACCGATTGGTTTAATTTAGAACTATGGGGAAAAACGGCAGAGGTGGCAGGCAATTATGTACGTAAAGGTAAGCAAATTGCCGTCAAAGGTTCCTTAAAGTTTGACACATGGAGCGATCGCCAAACAGGAGCAAACCGTTCCTCACCAGTCATCCAAGTAGACCAACTAGATTTATTAGGGTCTAAGCGCGATGCAGAAGGAGGCGGAGATTTTTCGCCAGAGAATTTTTAATTAATACAACACATTGCAACAGGTGTGAGGCACAGATAATCGTAGGGGCGCATAGCTATGCATTGGTGTCAACTTAAGCTAGAAATCGCTTATCTGTTAGCTTCTTCACCCGCCAAGAAATAAATTTCACAGGCTTTTAGCTAAAGTCTACTGAAGTAGACTAGAGATTTTTAGCCCTATTTAGTCATCTTTAGATGACTTTCGCTATTAGCAAGGAACTTGAGTTCCTTGCGGGACATCGGTTTCACGTTAAGTTGACACCAATGATAGCTATGCGCCCCTACCCGTGTACGCTGTAACTGATAACTAATAGACATCTGGTAAAAATGACGTAAGGGCGAACGGCCGTTCGCCCCTACCAAGGCTTTCGGACAACGCAGAATTAATTTCTACCAGATGTCTAACAGATGACTAATAACTAATTTGCAACGTCACAGATGCTTCTACTTCTTGTTCGCCACCAACTACAGGGGTGGAAACATCAGCTGCATTCTCTAATTTCAGATTACCACCACGCATTAACAAAGGCCGTGGTGGTGGAGTCGCATTATTAATTTGAATGCTTACCACTTCTTTTGGTGACAAACCCAAAGCGCTGAAAACAGCATTAGCTTGCTGCCTAGCGTCTTGAGTAGCTTCTGCTAATGCATCATTTTGCGCCCTAGTTATCGCTTCATCATTCGCAACAAAACTAACAGCCTCAATTTGTGTGGCACCGGCTTTGACTGCACCATCTAATAATGTGCCAGTTTGCTCAATGGGAATGCGAAAACTCACGGTGTTAGTGGCAGCATAGCCTGTAATCCGCTGTACATTATTGGTGTAGCTATAAACTGGGTTGAGCCGGATACCAGTGGTTTGTAATTTTTCCACATTTTGGTTTTTGAGAAACGCAACCACAGCCGATGACCTGCGGGCGGCTTCTTGCTGTGCTTCCTGTGCAGTTTTACTTTGAATTTCCACTCCTAAACTGACTTGCGCGATGGTTGTGGGAATTTCTTGTGTTCCCCGACCGTTAACAGTCAAGGTTCGCCACAATTTCTCCTTTTCCTGTGCCAACGCAGGTGGTAGTGTAAAAGTTGTACATAAAAGCAAAGTTAAAGACAGTATTTTCCACAAATTTCCAGATGGAAACCGAGAACCGGGTAAAGCGGCTCTAGTCATAAGATTTGCACTCCTCAGAACAAATGTTTTTAATTCAGCGTATGTAGCAATCCTGTGGTGACTGTTGAAAGTTAACAGCCACCACAAGTTTTTCATAATTCAAATGCGATCGCTAGATACGATTTGTATGTTTATACTTTGACACCGCCAGAATCAAAAGCGGGAATGGTTACATTTTTGGAAACTAAAAAAATTACACTTATTATTTTTGGAGATTTGGGTATGGCCTATTGGCTGCTGAAAACTGAACCAGAAAATTATTCTTACTTCGATTTGGAACGGGACGGCAGTACAATTTGGGATGGAGTCAACAATCCTCTAGCACTCAAACACATACGCACCATGCTAATTGGTGACTTGGCGTTGATTTATCACACAGGCAAAGAACGACAAATTATCGGTGTAGCAGAAATAATTAGTCAACCTTATATCGATCCAGCACTCAACGATCGCAAACGGGCAGTTGTGGATGTGCGGGCAGTGCAAAAAGTACAGCAACCCGTCACCTTAGCCCAAATTAAGCAGGATGAAAAATTTACAGATTTTGACTTGGTGCGACTTCCTAGACTGTCTGTAGTCCCAGTTTCTCAAGTCCATTGGCAGCGTTTAATGGATTTGGTGGGGAGTGGGGGGAGATGAGGGAGATGAGGGAGATGAGGGAGATGAGGGAGATGAGGGAGATGAGGGAGATGAGGGAGTAGAAAAAGCAGGGGAGGCAGGGGAGGTAGGGGAAGCAAGGGAAGCAGGGGGAGAATAACCAATGCCCAATGCCCAATGCCCAATGCCCAATGCCCAATGCCCAATGCCCAATGCCCAATGCCCAATGCCCAATCCCTGCCAATATCATCTCCATAGATAGACGTTTTTCAGAAACGCGTCAAAATCAAAGAGAAGGATTTTCACGGAACCCAATGCATTTGATAAATCCAATCAACTTCTCTTTTCCTCTGCTGGCTAGCGCAACAGAAGCCGCAGATAGTTCAATGGTAGTAGCAGCAGTGCTACTGAGCTTAGTAGTCGTTTACCTCGCCAGCAAAGTTGGTGGGGAGTTATCAAACCAAATAGGTTTACCGCCCGTCTTAGGGGAACTCGTAGGTGGTGTAGTAGTTGGTGTTTCTGTTTTCCATCTTTTGGTGTTTCCAGAAGGCGGCACAGACAGTTCTAACTCTTTGATTATGACCTTCCTGCAAACTACAGCTGGTTTATCTCCCGAAGCCACTCCAGCGGTGTTTGCAGCACAGTCCGAGGTCGTTTCCGTTTTGGCAGAATTGGGTGTGATTATCCTGCTGTTTGAAATCGGTTTGGAGTCGAACTTAAAAGACTTAATGGCAGTGGGTATCCAAGCCACCGTCGTTGCAGTGGTGGGGGTAGCAGTACCCTTTGCCGCTGGTACTGTGGGACTGATGACTTTATTTGGTATCGGTGCTGTCCCGGCAATTTTCGCGGGGGCGGCTTTGACTGCTACAAGTATTGGGATTACTTCCAAAGTGCTGTCAGAACTGGGGCGACTCAATTCTAAAGAAGGGCAGATTATTCTGGGTGCTGCTGTGATTGACGATGTTCTGGGAATCATCGTCTTAGCGGTGGTTGCCAGTTTAGCTAAAGATGGCGTGGTGGATGTCAGCAAAGTCATTTATTTGATTATCAGTGCCACTGGTTTTATTTTGGGAGCAATCTTGCTAGGCAATGTTTTCAATAAATCCTTTGTGGCGATCGCCGATCAACTCAAAACACGCGGTGAACTGGTAATACCAGCATTCATCTTCGCTTTTGCAATGGCATATCTGGCCGCCGTCATCCACTTAGAAGCAATCCTGGGAGCTTTTGCCGCAGGTTTAGTCCTAGAAGAGACAGATAAGCGTAAAGAACTGCAAAGGCAAGTCTGTCCCATTGCCGATATGCTAGTGCCAATTTTCTTTGTCACCGTTGGCGCAAAAACCGATTTGGGAGTCTTAAACCCGGCAATTCCCGACAACCGGGAAGGTCTAATTATGGCAACTTTCCTGATCGTAGTAGCCATTATCGGTAAAGTGATCACAGGCTTAAGCGTGTTTGGTCAACCGGGAATCAACCGTTTGGCGATCGGTGTGGGGATGATTCCTAGAGGCGAAGTTGGATTAGTATTTGCTGGTGTCGGCGCTGCTAGCGGCGCTCTCTCCAAACCACTAGGGGCGGCAATCATCATGATGGTTATTTTAACCACCTTTTTAGCTCCTCCCTTGTTACGATTTGTATTTCCAGAACCAAAAACCGTGGATGCAGGCTCAGAGCAACTAATTTTAGACGGTGCTTCTGGAACATCGTTGGTAATGGAACCACCCCAGTCGAAGGTGTCAGCATCAGAAGTAACTCCAGAATCTGGGGATAGTTAATCACTAGGGGATGAGGAGTTAGGAGTGAGGAGTGAGGAGTGAGGAGTTAGGAGTGAGGAGTGAGGAGTTTGGAGTTTGGAGTGAGAAGTTTGGAGTTTGGAGTTTGGAGTTATTGTCCCCTCATCTCCCTCATCTCCCTCATCCCCCTCATCCCCCCATCCCCCCACCTCCCTCCTAACATTGGAAACTTCTCTGCCCAAATCTCCGTCCCGTGTGATTATAAAATTGTCCTTTGTTTGTAATTTCTACTAGTATTCGGAATGTTACTTATTTTCAGTTTTCTCCTGCTTCTCATACCAATTTACAGCCAGAAACGTAATTTATAAATTTCTCTTCCCTGCTCCCCCTAAAGCAAAAGCTACGATTTAAAAAATAGATTGCTATCAGTCTTAATTTGAAGATTTTTCAAGTAATTGGGGAGTAACACCCATAAATAAAGCTAGATAAACTGACAGTAGTGGAAATTATTTACTCAGTGCATCAATGGCAACAAACAATAAACAGTTATCAGTTATCAGTTATCTAGTTTTATTGACGGAAGCTTTCACATTGGATTTAAATCCCGATATCAAACCTGGCAACTTTTCACTGATAAATTATTTTGATTTAAGTGTGTCTTTATACCAACTTAATCAAAAAAGATAGATATTAAAGCTCAAGTTTAGGTGGTGACAGTGTGATGATTTACCAATGAGTTGAGATTTTGACCGAAGCAGTGCTGAGCGATGATTACCAAGAAATAAGTGAAATTAAGCACATAAAATACTGTTTGTTCGGCAATTTCATCAAGAGTTACACGAGTGTTTGGGCTTGTTGAGATCTGAACTTTGGTGACTCTGGAATATATACTCAGCACTACTGAAGGCTCCCATGAATGTGAATTAGGAGAAAGAACTGTGAAATTACACTGGTTACTACCCAGCACTATTGGAACGATCTTGATGCTGTCGTCGCCGGCAATGGCCGCGAGACTAGAATCTTGGCGCTTTGATGCCAATCAAAACAAACTGGAAATTAATACTGTGGGGAATGTTCAACCCCAAGCACAATTGATTTTCAACCCGACTAGGTTGGTAATTGATTTGCCAGGAACGACGTTTGGGCGTCCGCAGGTCAGTCAACAGGTAGGTGGTGGTATTCGTTATATCCGGGTTGGGCAGTTTGACACAGAAACAACGCGCATAGTCGTCGAATTGACTCCTGGTTATACTTTAGATCCCCAAAAAGTGCAATTTGTGGGCACAACTGGCGATCGCTGGACAGTGCAATTACCTAGACCAGAAGTTGAGAAAGTCGCAACACCTCCGAGAAGTGTTTACAGTGTAGTAACTCCAGATTCTACTCCTCAACCCAATCTCTCACGAACCGTTACCACTCCAAAAGCGGCGACTCAAATTGAAAGCCTACAAGTCACAGGTGATGGATTTTTCGTCCGCACCACTGGTGCTAATCCTCCGATTCAGGTAATTCGCAGCCGCGATCGCGCTACCATCTTTGTGGATATTTCTGGCGCATCTTTGTCATCACGGTTGGTACAACAAAATAACCAGCCCGTTAACAAACATGGGGTTAGCCGTGTTGAATTCACCCAACTACGAGGTCAACCCCCCGGCGTTCGTTTAACTTTGCGGGTAGATAAAAATAGCCCAGACTGGCGAGCAACTAAAAGTGGCAGTGATGGTTTGGTAGTTCTACCGACTCGCGTTGTCAGATTACCTGGAAGTAACAATTCTGACAATCAATCAGAACCTCCTTCTTTTCCCAGCAGACCAGTGGCTAACAACTCGCCAGCCACAATTGGGTCGGTGGAACTAGCTGATAATGGCACACAACTGCTAATTCGAGCTGACCAAACTGTATCTGCTACAGGAGCCTGGGATAGAACCTCTGGTCTGTTCCGCATCACAATTCCCAATGCCAAATTAGCTCCCAGGGTCATCGGTCCTACCTTTGCCGCCAATAGCCCCATTCTCCGGGTACGCCTGCAATCCCCAGAACCAGACACAGTTGTTGTTTTAGTTCAACCAGCAGCCGGAATACAACTTGGGCAACCCAATCGAATCAGCGACCAGCTTTTGGCTGTACCAATACAAGGCTCTCGTCGAATTGTCACACTTCCTAAACCCCCTTATACCGTACCTCCGCTACCGCCGATAAACCGAGGCCCGTTCCCAGATCCGAATAATCCCAACCCCCAACCCCCAAGACAACCACAACGCCCAGCGACTAATGGACGAGTGGTAGTACTGATTGACCCAGGACATGGCGGCAAAGACCCCGGAGCAATAGGTCTTGGCAGTCTGCGGGAAAAGGACGTGATCTTGCCTATCAGTAAAAGAATAGCTCAGGTTTTGCAGCAAAATGGCGTCCAAGTAGTAATGACGCGGGATTCTGACTATTTTGTGACCCTTCCGGGACGGGTGCAATTAGCAGAGCGAGCTAATGCTGATGTGTTTGTTAGCATCCATGCTAATGCAGTGGGGCCTGGTCGTTCCGATGTCAGTGGCTTGGAAACCTATTATTACGAGAGTGGTTTGGGTTTGGCTCGCGCTGTCCATAACAGTATTCTCCAAAATGTCAATGTTAAGGATAGGGGAGTGCGGCGAGCCAGATTTTATGTTCTCAGAAAAAGTTCTATGCCTTCGATTCTCGTAGAAACAGGTTATTTGACTGGTCGAGACGATAACGCTAAACTCAGAACCTCAGCTTACCAAAATCAAATGGCAGAAGCGATCGCTCGTGGCATCCTTCAGTATCTGAAAAGAAGATAAGTAATTTCGTCTCAATTTTTGGGTAAATACATTTACAATGGTTACTAAATTTATACAATTTAATAGTGATTGCCATCGAGGTATTGCTGCTGTTGAGAACAAATTAGCCTCACCTTGACTCATCACAACCTAAAACTTCCAATTAGCATAATTATAATCACTCACAAGTAAGTAAAATTACTTACTTGTTTTCCTGCTTTACGGAAAAAATTTAGGTATTCTTGCGGCGGGACAAGAGTCCCTTGTTTGTTATTGTCATCTGATGCTTTGTACGTCTAACTAATATGGACTAATGGCATGGCAAAATCGGATGAGCGTGCTATATTTTACGCCATTAGCTGGTGTCTAAATAACAGTGCAAAACTCAAGTGTAGGCGGTGACGGTGTGAGGATTTGCCAATATGTTGAAATGTTGACGGCTCCCATGAATGTGAATCAGGAGAAACGACTGTGAAATTACGCTGGTTACTATCCAGTACTATTGGAACTATCTTCATGCTGTCGTCGCCGGCAATGGCCGCGAGACTGGAATCTTGGCGCTTTGATGCCAATCAAAACAAACTGGAAATTAATACTTTGGGGAATGTTCAACCCCAAGCACAGTTAATTTTCAATCCCACTCGGCTGGTAATTGATTTGCCAGGAACGACGTTTGGGCGTCCGCAGCTAACACAACAAGTCGGTGGCGCAATTAGCGCTATCCGCATCGGGCAGTTTGATGAGCAAACAACGCGCATAGTCGTCGAATTAACGCCTGGTTATACTTTAGACCCCAAAAAAGTGCAATTTGTGGGTACAACTGGCGAACGCTGGACAGTGGAATTACCGACGCCCGAAGCCGAAAATGTACCTTCAAGAAATCCTCAACAACAAGAAATAGCAACAGAAACTTTACCGAAAATATCTACACCAGCATTATCACCCAGAAATATTTATAATGTGGTGACAACTGACTCCGTTAATCCACTTAACAACAGAACAGTTGCCGCCAGAGTTACTCAAATTGAAAACTTACGAACCACAGGTGATGGCTTTTTCGTCGCCACCAGTGGCGGTAATCCTCAGATTAAAGTCAATCGTAGCAGCGATCGCCAGCTAATTAATATTGATATCGCTGGTGCAACTCTCTCACCAAATTTCCAGCAGCGAGATTTAGCAATTAATCGCTACGGGGTCAGCCGCATCCAGTTCTCCCAATTGGAAAACAGCCCGTCTGTTGTTCGCATGACCTTAGAAGTGGACAAAAATGGTTCTGACTGGCGGGCAACTACCAGTACTGTTGGCGGTTTCGTGGTTTTACCTAGTCGTGGTATTGCCCAACTACCAAGCAACAATACTTCACCTGCCGTACCATCTGCGAACAATTCACCCGCCACCATTGAGTCTGTAGAACTAACCGGCAATGGTACGCAACTGTTAATTAAAGCCGACCAAAGTTTATCTGCCACAGGAGGCTGGGATAGAACCTCTGGTCTATTCCGCATCACCATCAACAATGCTCGATTAGCTCCTAAAGTTAAAGGGCCTACTTTTAATCCTAATAGTCCTATCCTCCGGGTTCGCCTACAACCACAAGCAGCCAATACTGTCACCGTCTTAATTCAACCAGCAGCCGGAGTGCGAATTGGCGAACTCAACCAAGTTGGCGACCAGCTTTTGGCTTTAGAATTACAACGCTCTAGTAGCAACACACCCCCCATTGTTTTACCTCCCTTACCATCACCAAACCAAGGGCAATTCCCCAGTTCTACAGATAATTATCCGGTATCCCAGCCACGTCCCCCGGTTCCGCATGGAAAATTACTAATAGTTATCGACCCAGGACACGGTGGTAAGGACTCAGGTGCCCCAGGTTTGGGCGGACTGTTAGAAAAAGATGTAGTTTTGCCTATTGGTAGAAGGGTAGCAGCGATTTTAGAACAAAATGGCGTACAAGCAGTACTAACACGGGACGCTGACTTTTTCGTAGAACTTCAGGGGCGGGTAGACATCGCCGAACGAGTCAATGCGACTTTATTTGTCAGCATTCACGCTAATTCGGTTGATAATCGTCCTACTGTTAATGGTTTAGAAGTCTATTATTACGAAAGCGGTTATGCTCTAGCTGATGTAGTTCGTAATACCATTCTGCAAAACATCCCTACTATTAAAGACCGAGGAACCCGCAAAGCGAGATTCTACGTTCTCAGGAAAAGCTCTATGCCTTCGATTTTAGTAGAAACAGGCTATATGAGTGGTTACGAGGATAATCCTAGATTAGGATCGCCAGAGTATCAAAATCGCATGGCAGAAGCGATCGCTAGTGGCATTCTCAAATATTTACAGCGGTAGTATAGCAGAATTCAGCATGGGTTATGTCCCGCTGCGCTAACAAAATTCAGAAGTAAAACACGCTTTATACCCGGGTAAGTAATATGCTGATTGTATCGAAGATTGGCTTGCCAACTTCTCCTACCACTAAGGAATTGCAATCATGACTGATCGAAAAGCCCCTGCTGTCATTCCAAATTCTGCGCCCTCGAATATGCTAGCTAACAAGTATCCCACTATTGGACTGATTGAAGTTCCAGCAACGGGACTATACGATGCACAAGGCAATAATTGGACTTCTTTATATAGACATCGTTCTTTAATCAGCAAGCAAGTTTTGATCCCTGACTTGCAAGCAGGAGGATTTGATGCCCAATTGGTCAACCTCAGAGATGATAACTATAGTGAAGAATTTGGAGAGGTTTCCTGGAAAGGGATGACCCTGCACAAAACTTACGTTGGGGGCAAAATTTCCGCCCTCGATCCCCACGCATTCGATGCTTGGGGAGTTACCGTTAATTTCTCCCAAGACCGTCAAGTAACTTGTATGCTGATTGAGCATCTGGCTAAGGGAGGTCGTCCCATTGTCGTTGGCGGATCGGATGCTCTGGCTGAACCGCACCACTACTTGAAAATTGGTGCAGCAGCAGTGGTTCAGGATAAATCCGGGGCAGCGAATTGGGCGATTTTCGACTATGTGCTGGGAAAAACTCCACGAGAAGAACTCACGGGTGTCATTCTCGCAGATGGTCAAAAGTATCCCAGAAAGACTAAAGCAAAAAGTCCAGAGGATTGGGCACTACCCTCGGTGGAAGTGGCGCGGGACTGTTTAGGGACACTCCCCAATGTTCAGGGATATGTGCCAGTCGGTTCCCTGGTGGCTGACATTGGTTGCGATCGCACCTGTGATTTTTGCATGACACCTACCTACGGCACTGGCTTTCGGAGAATGTCCCCACAAACAGCCCTTAAATGGCTGGCTATCCAGAAAGAGGCGGGGGCTCGTTCGATCAATATCGGTTCCGATCAATTCCTCGCCCGTGGACTCTTTCCTGGGGGGCGAGAAGAGATCCTCGAAATTACCAATGGGGCAAGGGAGATGGGAATATCTTTGATGTGGCCTAATGGTTTAGAACTGAGAAAAACAACCTTGGGAAGTGGGCGTAACTACGAAGACACCGACCTCAGACCTGACGAAGAACTGATTCAAGCACTGTTTGGCTGGGATGGCAAAGTCGGTTGTCCTTTGGCTTATATCCCTGCCGAACGTCCCGTTTTTGGACGAGAAGCTTACAAGAAGCTCTTACCGTGGCAAGAGCATTGTACGTTGATGAAATCTGTAGTCAGAACTGGTGTACCTGTCATTGCTTACGGCATCATTATTGGGCTACCCGATGATGACAATGATGACTTGTTACGTCTTGAGGAAGCCATCTCAGAACTCGTGGATGAACTGGTAGAGATTAACCCTCAGCTGGAATTTCAGACTTCGTGCTACAGCATTATTCCCTTGCCTGGAACTCCGCAAGCCCAGAATTTACGAAAATCAGGACTGCTACAGTTTGAAGATACCTGTCTTTGGGGGGTATGGACAACTACTTCCAAGACTCATCACCTTACCTACGAGCAGGTTTCCGATTGGCAAATTCGTCTATCTAAGATTCGCAGAGCAGCATCGGAATTTACCAACTATAACGGAGAATATTCAGGGCTAATTAATAACTAACGATATAATATCCTGCTTTGGCGTGCAGAATTTAGTGGTCAATTTGTCGATTATCTGCTAAATTCTGTATCTTAAATCCAAAAACCTAAATTAATATCTGCCTGTGTATTCATCTTCCATTTTTGAAGGCAATCTTGAGAATTTTTCTGATCGAGAACCCCAATGCGCCCCAATTGGTATTTTTGATAGTGGTGTCGGAGGATTGACGGTACTGCGACAACTATATCGCCACCTCCCGAATGAATCAATTGTTTACTTCGGGGATACAGCTCGGCTTCCTTACGGAATTCGTTCACAAGCAGAGATTTTACAATTTACCCGTGAAATCCTCACCTGGCTACAACAGCAGCAGGTGAAAATGGTGATTATGGCTTGCAACACCAGTTCTGCCCTAGCACTAGAAACTGTACGTCAAGAATTTAACGTACCCATACTGGGAGTAATCCTACCAGGGGCAAGGGCAGCAGTGCAGCTAGGAAAGCGCATCGGTGTAATTGCCACTCCAGCCACGGCTAAGAGTAACGCTTATAAGAACGCCATCATCGAAATTAATCCCAATGTCCAAGTCTGGCAAGTTGGATGTCCAGAGTTCGTGCCACTAATTGAGCAAAATCGTATTCACGACCCTTACACTGCCGAAGTAGCACGAGGCTATCTAGAACCTTTATTAGAGCAGGAAATTGATACCTTAGTCCACGGCTGTACTCATTATCCGCTACTCACACCAGTATTGCGATCGCTCCTCCCCTCTCAAGTCCAGTTAGTTGACCCAGCTGTTCATGTTGTGACATCTTGTGCCCAAGAACTAGACTTGCTAGCCTTAAAAAATACCCATCCACCACTACCAACTCGCTTTGCCGTCAGTGGTTCTCCACAACAGTTTTCCCAGTCCGGAGTCCAATGGCTAGGCTATACACCCCTGGTTGAACAAGTTTGCTTTACTGATATCCCTATTTCCCAACTCCATTAAAAAGTGAGGAGTTAGGAGTTAAAAGTTTTGAATTAACAACTCCTAAGTCCTAACTCCTAACTTTCAATTATTGACTATTAACAGCTTCAGTCACTTTTGTCCTGACTGATATCTCCTGCTCGTGTTTTCCTTCAACAGATGAAACAAAACTTGTCGGAGCAGTCTTTGTACCCGTTCGTTTTGCTAATGCTAATAACAGGTAGACTGTGAACAAATATCCAGACGCTAAAATAAAAATCATCATAGGCACACTTCCGTAAATCATTGTTCTACTAGCACCCTTGGCAAGCAATACAAAATTTCATGAAATTAGTAGAACTTCAGCCAACCAAGCATGTTCTTGATGACTGTAGTTTGCTATAGTAAATCTACCTATAGAGGTAAGATTCTCTACGGACAAATAATCTATTATTTGATGCAATTTTTAGCAGACCATAAATCCCACAGCAGTTAAGTTGCCAAAAGACGACCTAATACTGCAATTCTCAGCGGTCTACTCGATCTGCCTTATTTTTGCTCACATTACTGTGACAGGAGCAACCCTCGCCCTCAACGTGTGCTAAATGCTTGCAGGCTTAAGCCAACAAGGTTATAAAAAATAACTCTATAACCTTACTTGACGTTAGCCTACCGTTAGCGACGTTTGTTTAGCGTCTCGCTTCAGAAGGAGCGTCACCCGAAGGGCTTACCATAGGGATATCCCATAGCTCCAAACTAGGAGTTTTGCATATCGTTAGAAAAATCAAAGGAGTTATTCCCTTAACATTACCAACGAATAGTTATTTTGTACACACAACTCCCATGTCAGTAAAATCAACTAACAGGTGACTTACTTTTGGTCTGTGAGTATTTGAAAAATTTAAAATTCCTATATTTTAGCGTAACACAACAGCCCTGAATTTTAAGCCTATTAGTCTGCTAAATTTCAAATTTTTTCAATAGCTACACTTCAATCTACAAAAAAATTTAGTCTTATACCGATCAATCTAATACACTATTTGCTCCTATAGTCAATATGTAATAATACTCGAATCGTTGGATTTTGTCTGTATGGGACAATATACAAATACACTAAGTAGATATCCTGATATCCTCCACCAGCTATTTGGTTGAAGTTTTTGTGGAATGTTCACTGCTAAAGCCTTAGTTTTTTCTTCTAAGTAGTGCCCTACACTTAGGTAAAATCTCACAATAACTCAGTAACACGATGTTCTGCGAACACTTTTCCCATATTGTCAGAAGTTATATTAAAATCAAGCATAATTGCTTATTGACAAAATAGTGGTAATTATGAACTGTTTAATAAACTTATGAGTATGGGATTAGGTGATGAAAACTTTGCGCTGGCACAGGGTTATCTTAAAATGAGTAAAGGATATGTAAACTTTCGTAACCTAAGTCAGAGTCCGCCCATCCATGACCCCAGCCACCTCCCTGTTTACCCCTGTGGAAGCAGACCTGCGACAACTAGCAGATAACCTCAAACAGCTAGTTGGAAATCGCCACCCCATTTTGTTTGCAGCCGCCGAACATTTATTCGGAGCTGGGGGAAAGCGTATCAGGCCAGCAATTGTCTTGCTAATATCGCGGGCAACAATGTTAAATCAAGAAATTACCCCACGTCACCGCCGCTTAGCTGAGATTACCGAAATGATTCACACAGCAAGCTTGGTACACGATGATGTGGTAGATGAATCAGACGTGCGGCGAGGCGTTGCTACCGTTCATAGTTTGTTTGGTAACCGCATTGCCATATTAGCAGGAGATTTTCTCTTTGCCCAATCTTCGTGGTATTTAGCAAACTTGGACAATTTGGAGGTGGTGAAACTGCTCTCAGAAGTGATTATGGATTTAGCTACTGGAGAGATTCAGCAGGGATTGAATCGTTTTGATGCTGGCATCTCTATTGAAACTTACCTCCAAAAGAGTTATTACAAAACAGCTTCGTTAATAGCTAATAGTTCCAAAGCTGCTGGATTACTTAGTGAAGTGTCACGAGAAACTGTTGAGCATATGTACAGCTATGGCCGTCATCTTGGTATAGCATTTCAAATTGTTGATGATATTTTAGATTTCACCAGTACAGCAGATACCTTGGGTAAACCAGTGGCGTCGGATCTCAAAAGTGGTCATCTGACTGCACCCGTTTTATTTGCTTTAGCCGAGAAACCATACTTGGAAGTGCTGATTGAAAGAGAATTTGCTCAAGAAGGTGACTTAGAGCAAGCATTAGCACTGATTCAAGATAGTCAAGGTATACAGCAAGCGCGAGAATTAGCTGCCGATCATACTAAATTGGCAATTGAACATCTTGCAGTTCTGCCAGCCTCAGAGTCCCAGCAGGCATTGATTAACATAGCTGACTATGGGCTGAGTCGGCTCTATTAAAAATGAATTTTAGATTTTGGATTTTGCTCCCCGCGAGTGCGTGTCGCAGACAAAAGTCGGAGCGCCGGCTTCCGGCGTTAGCGAGTCCGCGTTCGCTTTTAGCGTCTCTGAACTTTTCAAGACGGATTTTGGATTGAATGATTAAAAAAATCTAAAATTTAAACGGGTATGTTCGGGCAAGGTCTTTGGCTTTGGTCTTGATTTCTACTAGGAAACAGATATCTGCCAGTTGTGTAAGTTCTGCCTAAATGAAACCTGCTCAACTATTTTTGGGTGGGTATTTCTGGGTCAGCAGAAATTAAACAAAAAAATTGAAAATTGTTCACTACTAACTGTTTTTTAATCAATTTTAGATTCTGCGAAAAGTTGAAAAGCAACCTATGACTCAGCAGAAGTTAAATAAAAAAATTGAAAATTGTTCACTAGTAACTGTTTTTCAATCAATTTTAGATTTGGCAAAGCGATAAGGAAAAAAAATAGTTTCCTGATTGAGCAAATTTTTGCAGACAGATGGAAAATTGAAAATTTTTGAGAAATTTTTGAGCGCCGATTTTTGGCGCTCATAAGTTTTAAAGACAAATATTGGGTTGTATCGAAAAAATCTCACATCCCAAATAATTCTATGCAATATCAGGGGGGATGTGTTTAGGCGATCGCATCTGTCGTAGCCTTTGCTGCACGAGTTTTTCTAGCTCACTGCGCCGGACTTCAAAGGTATGAGTGGTCTGACCCGGCGTTTCCAAAAAAACGATACTATCTACGGGTTCCAATGCCACCAATTGAAACAAAATATGGGTGACGGGAACAATTTTAGTTAGCATTTGAGGGTCAAGCCCAGCAGTGGAAATTAGGGAGACATCCTGTATGGTAGGAAAAGCGTAAACCACTCGCTTGAACAATCCTGGATTAGTCCGATTGCTCAACGTTGTTAAAACCCAGTTGCCCTCCGAACTTTGGAGAATATAGTACTGGGAGTAACGTAATTTTTGAGCGATCGCTCTCAGGGCAGGAGAAATTGCTGAAATCAGATTTGGTGTTATACCATCGCGGGGTGCATTGTCGATCAGCAATTGAATTTGTGCTTCTAAATCCATAATGACTTGTATACGGCTCCTGGGTAATGGCAATAACATCTACAAAATGTGAACAATCCCATTTAATTTGGGAATAATAAAATCAGGCACATCTCAAACGTAGGATTGGTCTGCATTTAGCTTATAAGCAAAACCCCAAAAGCCAACACCCACGGTCGTACAGGTTGTATTTAAATACTTAGGGTCTTTTGAAAACCGAGACTATGAATTCAGCCGCAACCGCAACTATTCCATCTGCAACTTTTCTCTTAGAAAATTCTATTGGTGTGGAGGCAATCTTTCAACTCCTGTCCAAGGAGTTTCAGCAGTCAACCAAAGCTTCGGAGCAGAATTGTCACGATGTAGCAAGACGAATTACTACCGAAGTCTACCGGATTTGCAGTGAAAGCAAACGAATCCAAGCTTCCGGGGCTGTGGAAAGCTCGGCACTCACTCTCGCCCGACATCGCCTGCAACAGTGTCTCAGGTACTATCAGTTGGGGTCAAATCGAGGCAGGGTAGAATTACACAGTACTTTGAGCGCTATTATTTATCGTTACATTAATCCTCCTCAGAAGCAATTGAGCTATCAAGGGCGGCTAACTATAATTGAAGATTTTCTACAAAGTTTTTATCTAGAAGCATTAAACGCTTTCCGGCGAGAAAATCAACTTGGTGCCACTTATCGCCCACAAACGCTTCTGGAATTGGCCGAGTACATGGCATTTACCGAACGCTATGGTAAGCGACGCATTCCCTTACCAGGCCGTCAACAGCAGCTAATTATCCTGCGAGCGCAAACTTTCTCCCAACAGCAACCCCCCGAAACTAGCGTAGACATCGAACAAGCCGCAGAAGGAAGCAATAGTGAAGCCGACGGTTGGGAAGAACCAGCCATTCAGCAATTGCGTTCCACAATGGCAACCCAACCAGAGGCCGAACCAGAAGAAGATACCTTGCGTTCGGTTGTGATTACCGAATTAATGAGTTATCTCGAACAACGGCAACAATCTGACTGTGCTGATTACTTTTCGCTTCGTCTCCAAGATTTATCAGCACAGGAAATTGAGTCAGTTTTGGGTTTAACCCCTCGTCAGAGAGATTACTTACAGCAGCGCTTCAAGTATCATCTAATTCGATTCGCTTTGTTACACCGTTGGGAATTAGTTCACGAATGGCTAGAAGCTTCATTGCATACCAACTTGGGCTTAACTCCCCAGCAATGGCAAGCATACACAGCGCAGTTGGACAACAAACAGCGGTCTTTACTAGAGTTGAAGCAACAAGGACAAAGCGATGACAAAATAGCTAAAACTTTAGGGCTGTCAATGGCACAACTGCAAAAACGCTGGTTTAAGATTCTGGAACAAGCTTGGGAAATTCGTAACTCATTAGTGTCCGGATCTGGTGCATCTACTCATGAATAGTGACTCAGAATCTTTACAAGACGAGTGTCTCTATTGGTTGTTGACAGGTAATGTCAAAAACGGTGAGCATCCCTCGTTAGAATGTGAGGAAAATGACGGGGTAATAAACCTCTTCAAGGAAGCCACTGGTTCAAAAAACAGTGAGCCGGAATTGAGAGGAACGCCCCAGGCCTTTCTACCGGGAGAAATTCCTACTGTGCAAGATCGTTTCCAAGCCGTCCTTAAGCGTCGGTTACAAATCCAAATCCAAGACCACCCACCCTTGTTTCCTTGGGAAACACAACTAAGCGACTATCCCGATTTTGTTGATGAGCCGTCAATGACACTCGTTCCTACCTGGGGATGGATGGCACAGCAATCGAAGCTGAATCTGCCGATTCCCCTGCCAGAAAGAGTTTTCCGGCAATTACTAGAACAGTGTCAGGCGTTGGTCACATCATCAGTGCCACTGGGGGCAAAATTAGTTCAAGTGGTGGAGAACTTTTTCCCCAACGAGTCTCAAGCACTTAACGACATCGCTGGATTGGTGTTAAGAAGCACCTATCGTTCCGTGAATACTCTGGATAAAATACCCGATATTCAGAGCGATTATTCAGATTTACAACCCCGTCAACAGATGGCTTTGTCATTGCTGGCGGCGAAACAATTGCTGGAAAATCTGACTCTACCACTTTCAGCAACTAGTCCAGTGGTAGAAAGACAATGGCTAACTAGTGTCGGTACTTTAAACATCAAAGTAGAGTACCAGTATGTAGGTAAACTTACGAAGTTAATTGTTCAAGCTGATTTACCCGTTAAAGGAACTTTGGCATTACGGGGAAGTGGCACTATAGCAATGACAACATCTTCGAGTTCTGGATACCTGAGTGTAGAATTAGGCTGCGAAGAACTTAAGCCTACTTATACTCTGGAAGTTGAGTTTCCAGAAATAGACGAACAACCGTTGTTGTTTGTAATTAGTCCCACAATGTAGTCTAAATCAGAATTCAGGAGTCAGAATTCAGAATTCAGGATTCAGAATTGAGAATTAGAATCGGGTGTCTGCCTAGCTTTGATCGGCTAGATAGTTTACTTGACTAGTTTAGAATTTGCTGTATGAAGATAACTTTTCCCCTGGCTGTGGCTTTGGGGGTTTGTTTCTCTTTCAAGACTACTAAAAACAGGGTGCTTACTTAATGTAGGTTGCCATATCTGAGGCATGAAAATTAAGTAGTCGCAAAGCCTGGAAAAGGAAATTTGCTTTGTTGTGCTGATTTCGCCAAGTCTCTATTTTACCAAGCTATCAATTTTCCACTTATAGACGCTTAAAAACAGGATAAGAAAACTTCGCCTAACGGGAATACTTGAAATAGGGCGGCTAGTTCCGTCTCTAGCATTGTTTCCGTGGGATTTACACCTGAGACTCGAAATGTTTAACTTATCCAGGATGAATCGGTTTTGGCGTCTTTCTGTGGGTAATTTCAAGCAGCACAATACACAGGGTTCACCTGCAACAGAAGTGGAAAATTCAATTTCCTTGCGGGTGCTGGTGCTAGCGTTAATTATTTTGGGAATTGGGGCGACGGATATCGCCGCTGAGACTTCATTTAGTCTTTGGGCTTTACCCCTGAGTATACTGGGTGCGATTTGGAGTTACTATCGTAGGCGCGATCGCAATGTTGCTGTGAAGTTCTGCATCGCTATTGGCATGTTAATAGCGCTGGGTGCTTTCTTTGGGCGGTTAGTCACAGAGTTAAATGATACGCGGTTGGGTTTGGCAGAGTTATTAATTCAACTACAGGTGTTGCACAGCTTTGATACACCCCGCCGGAAAAATTTGGGTTATTCCATTGTTATCGGATTAATTTTATTAGGTGTGGCTGCAACGCTGAGTCAGACTTTAGCATTTGCACCTGTGTTGCTGTTATTTTTAGCGATCGCTCTCCCAACTTTAGTTCTAGATTATCGCTCACGCCTGGGTTTGCAGCCATTAAAAACACAAAAAGAAAACACCCCGAAGGAAAAATTCTCAAGCTTAAATTTTAAATTTTTAATTGTTAATTTTTTTGCAATTGTCGGTCTAGGACTGGCAATTTTTGCTGTTTTACCCAGGTTACCTGGCTACCAATTAAAAACCTTTCCTGTAAGTTCTCCCATTGAAATCAAAGGCAGTTTTACAGAACGTACTATTATTAATCCCGGTTATGTCCGCCAAGGTAATGGTAATAATCAAGGTAACGGTACAGGACAAAACCAAACTGGTCAACCAGGAAAAGTAGATAATAATTTTTACTACGGTTTTAATAGCGAAATTAACCAAAACCTGCGGGGCGAGATGAAACCTAAGGTGGTGATGCGAGTGCGATCGCAAGCTGAGGGTTTTTGGCGAGTCTTGGCATTTGACCGTTATACAGGTAAAGGATGGGAACTTTCTCGTAAAGAAGATGTTACAACCATCAGGCGATCGCCTTGGTCTTACCAAATTTTTATTCCCCCGCCTCTAATTACGGGTAAAACTAAAGAAGTAGTACAAACTTATACAGTGGTGTCGGATTTGCCGAATTTAATTCCAGCGATGGCTAATCCCAAGGAGATTTACTTTCCTACACCAATGATCGCAGTTGATAAAGAAGACGGGTTGCGATCGCCTGCGGAATTATCAGAAGGCGTGACTTATACAGTAGTATCCGAAGTACCATACCGCGATCGGACTTTGTTAGGTCAAACTTCTACTAAATATCCCCAAGATATTAAAAAGCATTATCTCCAAATCCCGCCCGAAATTGCTGAAAAAGTCCGGCAAGGCACCGAAGAAATCCTCGCCAAGTACAATCAAAACCGGGTAGCAAAGTCTTCTAAAAACCTAGATTCAGCTTATGAAAAGGCTCTTTACTTAGCTCAATACCTAAAGCAATACTACTCTATTCCGCAAAATCCTCTAGAACTACCTTATTTAGATGAAAAAGAAGACTTGGTAGAGGCTTTTTTATTCAAGTACAAAGGAGGCTATCCAGATCACTTTTCCACAGTTCTCACAGTGATGCTACGTTCCATTGGCATTCCGGCGCGGTTGGTGGCGGGATTTAGTCCGGGAGAGTTTAATCCATTCACGGGGATGTATGTTGTTCGTAATACAGACGCCTACGCGATGACCGAAGTTTATTTCCCGAAATTTGGCTGGTTTGCCTTCGATCCAATTCCCAATCATCCCTTGATACCCCCGTCAATTGAAGATACTGAAACTTTTAGCGTCCTGCGGCAATTTTGGCAGTGGATTGCTGGATGGTTACCTTCTCCGGTGACGGGTTTATTGAATAATGTATTTGGGACAATATTTAATTGGATTGGTAGAGCGATCGCTTGGTTTTTGGCTTTATTCTCTCAAGGTTGGTTCGGTGTATTGACTGGCTTAATTTTGGGTACTACCATCGCTTTCTTTGGTTGGCTGGGTTGGGGACAGTGGCGCCAATGGCGCAATCGTCGATGGTTGAAGAAATTGCCAGCGATGGAAAGCCTTTATCAACAAATGCTGCAATGGACAGCCCAAAAAGGTTTGGGTAAGCATCCAGCACAAACACCGCTAGAGTATGCCAAAGTTTCCTACCAACATCATCCCCTAACAACTGCTGAGGTAATGGATGAAATTTGTCAAGCCTATGTTAGCTGGCGTTATGGGGGTCATCCGCCTAATTTGAAACGGCTGCGAGAAAGCTGGCAAGGTTTGAAAAAGGGGAGTGGCGATCGGGCAAAGTAATTAAGGAAACTTTTGAGAGATATCTGTTGACAAAATTAGCAACTTATTCTTAGCATTTGATTAGATGCTTATTAAATGCTGTCTCCATGATAAACCTTTCAAAAGACATACATTCTCTCACCGAGTTTAAACGTAATACGACTGAGTTTTTGCAGCGTATTAAGGAAACAAAACATCCCTTAGTTTTAACTATCAATGGAAAAGCGGAACTAGTTGTTCAAGATGCAGAATCTTATCAGGAACTTTTAGATGCTGCTGAGTTAATAGAAACTTTAAAGGGTATTAAACTTGGTTTGGAACAAATGCAGGAAGGAAAAGGAAAAAAAGCGGAGGATTTTTTTAGTGAACTGTTTGATAAACTAGACAGTTCTCAATGAGTCAGAAATATCAGATCATCATACAACCCCCAGCACAACAAGCAATAGAAGAAGCCTATTTTTGGTTGAGTAATGATTCTTCTAGTAAAGCTAGACAATGGTTAGAAGGATTGTATAAAGCTATTTTATCCCTAGAAAAAATGCCTTCTCGTTGTTCTCTAGCATTTGAGAATGATTTTTTTGAGCAAGAAATCCGACAATTGCTTTATGGAAAGGGAAGAAATGCCTATCGGATTCTCTTTACTATCGTTAATGATAGTGTCGAGATTCTGTTTGTACAACATGCTGCTCAAAAACCGATGATAGATAAATCTGATGAGGAATAAATAATTGTGGTGGGTTAGGGCTGTAGTCTCAACAAGCGAGAGCGAATAAGACTGAAATCAGGTTGAACATTGGATAAACATTGCTCTAGAGATTTAGCTAATTGTTCTCTGTGATTAAGGTAATTTCCTACAGCGTTTTGATGCCGAAGATAATAACCAATGGTGCTATAAACATCCGACAATGATAGGGTTGAGTACCTTTGGACAATAGACTCAGGGGACGCGCCATCCTGAAAAGCTCGGATTACTACTTCTAACAAAACCCTTGAATTCCCAACTCGAATTGCTCCGGTTGCATCTTCTCTCAGAGGAGGTGTTTCACGGTCTAAAATGAGGCTCATGGGCTAATTCCCTAACTAAGTTGACGTAATGGTAACTTAAGTGAGGTGCGATCGCGCAACCACTAACTTTAAATCACTACTTCACCGACAAATATGAAAATATTAGTTACTGGCAACAAAGGAATGATCGGTTCGGTTGTTGAAAAAGTTTTGCGTGCCGATGGATGTGAAGTTATTGGCTTTGATATTGTAAGTGGTCACAATATTTTAAATCCAAACGAAATCCGTTCTGCTATTCAAGGTTGTGATGCGATCGTTCATTTAGCGGCGTTGCTTGGAAATCCTGAAGATTCACCGGATGAAATAATGAGAGTAAATCTTCTTGGCACTTGGCATATTCTCAGTGCAGCAGCAGAGGCAAAAGTTAAACGTATCGTTTTCTTCAGCAGCGTTGATGTATTGGGAATCTTCAAAGGTGAGAGAGAACCGGATTATCTTCCGTTGGATGACAATCATCCTTGTTATCCATCCACTCCTTACGCTATTTCCAAGCGACTTGGTGAAGAAATGTGCCGACATTTTACCGATAGCACAGGTATCTCAACTATTTGTCTGCGACCACCTGGTGTGTTTAATAAAGAGACTTACAATTTTATTATTTCTAATCGGCAAGCCAATCCCGATTTTGAATGGAATCCATTTTGGGAATACGGCGCTTTTATTGATGTGAGAGATGCAGCCGAGGCTGCACGGTGCGCGTTATACTGTCCAAATCCGGGTCATGTAACTTTGTTGTTGTGTGCCGATGACATTTCTTCGTCCCATCGAACTAGTCAAGAAATGGCTCAATCACTACTTCCTGAAGTTGATTGGCGCGGTGGTTATGAATATGAACATGAACCTTACATAGCTCTAATTAATAATCAACTTGCTAAAGATATCCTCCAGTGGGTTCCGCGTTATACATGGCGAAAGTAAAGTATCCTATAATAACAAGCTGTTCCAAATATAAGACTTGAACAAAAATGGTTCGCCTTTTATATATTTGCTACAAAGGCTTTCGGTAACATATTGCCTATTGCCTGTTGCGTACCTCCACTACTAATTTCACAAGTCATCTAGGAATGCTATAGGAGATGATTTGAATGGCTTACAGTGATTTTAAATTAAGTGAAGTCATCCAAAAATTTGGGCTAGAAATTAATGAACAATCAGGATTATTTGCCAATATTCAAGAAGAGGATTATAGTAATTTACTAGCAACTCTTCTTAGAGAAAATGTTGATTTAGCTGTTTCTATAAGTACAGAAAAAGCCCGTTCTGAAATGATAATTAGCCCGATATTGCTAGAAATTCGACGTAAATTAAATTATGAAATTAGTTTTTTTTCAGGCGTTGATTTTAATGTTGATACTCAGAATGGGTTGAATGGCTTCTGTGATTTTATCATCAGTCTTTCAAAAGAACAGCTTTTTATTCGCGCACCGATAATTACCCTTGTAGAAGCAAAAAATGAAAACCTCAAATCAGGGCTGGCTCAGTGTATAGCAGAAATGGTAGCAGCCCATTTGTTTAATGAACAACAAGGTAATTCTATTAAAATAATTTATGGTGCTGTGACTATTGGCACTATTTGGCAGTTTCTTAAATTAGAAGATAAAGTAGTTTCTATTGATTTAAGTGAATATTATATTAAAGATATAAAAAAAATTCTAGGAATTTTATTAAGTGCAATTAAGCAAAATTAAAGGACTAAAGAAATACCTCTAAAATATGTTTATGTTCTAAACTATGCTTCAACTGCTATATAAGAAACAATTTTGGAATTTTGGGAAATACGGCATGTTGTTGCCAAATGCGATCGCTTGATACTGCGATTGGTTGATGGATACGGAGAAGAAATAATCTTTGCTCATCAAACTCTCCAGATGTAACAGAATTTTCACTACTGGGAGTCTCAACACGAAACGTTACATTTTCGCTAAGACCCAAGAATAACAATTGACATGCACTGACATTGTAGTGAGTCAGCGCACTTAGAGCCAAACCCTTCCAATCGATTTTGCTCACCACCAATTTCGGATTTAGATACTTGTTTCCAAAAAATAAATGTACATCACTCGAATAGCGGATACCAGTATAATTCTCACTATGTCTTTGGGTAGATTTTTAGGAAAATTAGCTGATAAATAGCTAAAAAAAGCAGACATTAATTTAAAAACAAAGGCTGACGCTAATTTAAGCGTTGTAACTCCCATTTATTGGCGATAACATGGAAATAAGTTTATTACAAGCTTCTCAAACTGCGTTTGTAGTTAGTTTTTTTTATGGACATTCAGCTAATCAACATCGGTTTTGGTAACATTGTGTCTGCCAACCGAGTAGTTGCAATTGTCAGTCCAGAGTCTGCCCCGATCAAGCGGATTATTACTGATGCACGGGACAGAGGTCAACTGATTGATGCAACTTACGGTCGTCGGACTAGGGCTGTAATTATCACTGATTCCAGCCACGTAATTCTGTCGGCGATTCAGCCGGAAACGGTAGCGAATCGCTTTGTGATTTCCCGCGACCATCAGACTGTAGATAATTGACTAGGAGTGGGTTAACAACCCCACTCTATTTGCAGCGTATCGGCAGTAACATGTGAATTAGACCAATTTTTTGCCACCAATACTACAAATCCCGTAGTTGATGGTGGGCTTGGCCACGAATACAAGATTAATAAATAATATCTATTGATTAATTCACAGGTTAAACGGATGATCCGAGTTTTACCCATCCAGAGTAGCGTTACTACCAAAGAATCTCCAAATCCAGGCAGATTAATTGTTTTAACTGGCCCCAGTGGGGTTGGTAAAGGTACTTTAATGCGATCGCTCCTACAGCGTCACCCCCAACTGTATTATTCAGTATCCGTGACGACTCGTTCTCCCCGTCCCGGAGAAATTGATGGCAAAAATTATTACTTTATTAACCGCAATAAGTTTGAACAATTAATCGCTGGAGGTGAATTTTTAGAATGGGCAGAATTCGCTGGTAACTATTACGGTACTCCCCGCGAAGCTGTGCTTAACCAAATTAATTCTGGCAAGTTGGTAGTTCTAGAAATTGAATTAGAAGGAGCAAGACAAATTCGTGCTTCCTTCCCCAGTGCCTTCAGCATTTTTATTTTACCGCCTTCTTTTGAAGAATTGGAGAGACGGATACGCTCTCGCAATCAAGACTCTGAAGAAGCGATCGCCCATCGTTTGCACCGGGCCCAAGAAGAAATTAAAGCCGCAGATGAATTTGATATTCAAATCGTTAATGACGATTTGAAAAGTGCTTTAATTAACATCGAAGCGGCTTTATTTAAATAACTTAAGAGTTAAGAGTTAGCAGTTAGGAGTTAGAAGTTATGAATTTAAACTCTAAATTCCTACGGGTTGGATTAGGGACTTACTGTAGTCCGATCCATATTAGGAATTCTGAATTTTTACTCCTAACTGCTAACTCCTAACTCTTAACTCTTAACTCCTAACTAGTAACTCCTAACTTCTAAATTAACCGAATAAACCTTGAATCAGTTGCAAATTTCCAGTCAAAAAGTAAGCAACTACAGCACCACCAATACCACCAATTAAGAAAGAACTGCCAAAGTTATTCCAGCTTTCTTTAGAGTTAAAAGCATCTGCTGGAGGATTGGGTACGGTGACACTAGCAAGCGCCTTTGGAGGATTACTATTGGCATATAAGGATAAAGCGCCGGTCAAAACAACAACTAAACCGATCGCTCCTAGTAATCCAGCTAAATTAGCATTCCCTGTATCGCGCAGTGGACCGTATTTGGCAAAGGGGCCAAACAGCCAGTAACCATGAGCCATTCCAACTTCTAGGGCACGTCTGGCAGGAGTTATGCCAGGACGATAGGCAGGTAAGTTATTAATGAACCACTTGATTAACGGAGAAGAATTAACCGGGGTTTCTAGGTTACCTATTTGCGGATTGCCAAATGCAGGAAAAACAACTTCCTGATTTCTGGGATCGCTGGGGTTATTTTTTGATGCATCTACTGCTTGCGCCATATTTTTATGTTCGCCTCTGAATTAAAATGGTGGCATTTTTATATTAATAATAATTGTAGCTAAATATGTCTTTTGCTTAGGAAGTTTAGAAAAATTAATTTACTTGATTTGAAAACTGTAAAACTCGCGATCTGTAAACAAGATCGCGAGTTTCAAAAAGCTATTTTTGGTGTTTACTTGGGTGATAATTTTGCCTAGTTAGTCCAAATACACTAACTAAACAATTTTAGAGAATTGTCCTACAATCTCATTTTCCACCTATGGTAGTGGGTGGAAAAGTAGATCTGGGAAAAAGCGGTTGAATTCAATCAAAATACCTGCTGTGATTGTCAGCCATAGCGTAGCTGCCACTGGCGCTGTGGAAATAAATTTCACCAAATAGGATGAGTTGTCGCCTTTGTCTGCCATGAATTTAGTCTCCAAACAAATGAATTAGTGAAACAGATTTAGCGTGGGGAAACGGGAATTTCTGAATCTTTGGCTGCTAATTTACCAGAGAGTAATTCTTGGACTGCTGCTGCTGGCCAAGTAAAACCTGTGGCCATTATGGGTAGTGCCAAACCAAGATCGATTTGGATTTCTTTTTGTTCGGGGTCAGATTCCTTTTTGATCGCTTGCAGATAGGTACGACCTACCCAGCCAATCCAACCAGTGATATATAAGAATAGAAGGCTGGGGATCAAGAAATCACCAGCACGATCTAAACGGCCATCAACAATCAAGTGGGGGTAACCCTCAGGACCGCACAGCGCTTGAGAATAACGCTCAAACCGCTTTCTCCCTGATTCTGGGTCACTAGTAGTATTACGGGCATTGGCAGCTAGCTCTTGAAAAGCGGGAGAGTCTTTGCACGGTGTCAAGTTAGCCCCTAAAGCTTGTGCTGGGGGGGCAAAATTGCACCACAGACAAATCGCTAAAATCAAAGCAAACAATCGTCGCATAGAGTGTTTCCTTTTATTACAAAACAAAAAGTTCTTTGTACAAAACGAAGCGGCTTGTACAGTCTTTATTTGCATAACTAGGAAGTCATCATACTCTTGGGTGGGAACCGAGTAAAGTTTCAGTAAATAAAAGTTAAAGCTTCTCAACCAAAATGAGGGGGGAGATGGGGAGATGGGGAGATGGGGAGATGGGGAGCAAATTGTTGTAGTAGGGTAGTTATGGAGTTTTGAGTGCTAACTATAAGAATTGTTGTTGTAGGGTAGTAAACAAGCAAGATTTCGTCTGTCCCACTCAAAACTCCGAGCTTGGAACTCCCCACTTCCCCATCTCCCTATCTCCCCATCTCCCCACTTTGACCCTAAATGACAACTGTTTTAGCAATAGAAACCAGCTGTGATGAAACTGCCGTTGCAATTGTGAACAATCGTCAAGTTTGCAGCAGCATCATCGCCTCGCAAATTCCAGTCCATCAGCAATATGGTGGGGTAGTGCCAGAAGTGGCGTCACGCCAGCACTTGGAAACGATTAATCAAGCGATCGCTCAAGCTCTAGAGCAAGCCAAACTAGACTGGGGAGACATTGATGGAATTGCCGCCACTTGCGCTCCTGGACTGGTAGGAGCGCTGCTGGTGGGATTAACTGCCGCCAAAACCCTGGCGATGATACACAACAAAACTTTTTTGGGAATTCACCATCTCGAAGGTCACATTTACGCAACTTACTTGAGCGAGCCAAGTTTAAATCCCCCTTTTCTTAGCTTACTGGTTTCAGGCGGACATACAAGCTTGATTTATGTTAAAAATTGTGGTAATTACGAAACATTAGGACAAACTCGTGATGATGCTGCGGGTGAAGCCTTTGATAAAGTGGCGCGATTATTAAAGCTGGGTTATCCCGGCGGCCCAGTGATTGACCAACTCGCACAACAGGGGAATCCCCAAGCCTTTGTCTTACCAGAAGGAAAAGTTTCTTTACCTGGTGGCGGATTTCATCGTTATGACGCGAGTTTTAGCGGGTTAAAAACGGCTGTATTGCGTTTAGTACAGCAGCTAGGGAAAGATGGTAGACAAGTGCCAGTGGCAGATGTAGCAGCTAGCTTTCAGGATACCGTAGCGCGATCGCTAACCAAAAGAGCGATCGCCTGTGCCCTAGACTATGGTTTAGACACAATTGCCGTTGGAGGCGGTGTAGCAGCCAATAGCGGTCTGAGAAAAAACCTCCAAGCCGCCGCCATTCAACATAACCTCCGCGTCCTATTTCCCCCTTTGAAATTCTGTACTGACAACGCCGCCATGATTGGCTGCGCCGCCGCCGAACATCTATCCTCCGGTCATACATCCCCCCTGACCCTGGGCGTTGAATCTAGATTAGCCCTGAGTCAGGTGATGAAGTTGTATCACTCTGTTGAG
>JAVRBV020000079.1:0-15528 GCA_034531095.2 Nostoc sp. CreGUA01
CTTGGGCATTGGGCATGGGGCATTGGGCATTGGGCATTGTTTATTCTTCCCCTGCTTCCCCTGCTCCCTCATCCTCCTCATCTCCCCCATCTCCCATCTCCCCCTCTCCCCCTCTCCCCATCTCCCCCCCTCCCCCTCCCCCCCCCCCCCCCCCCCCCCCTCCCCCCCCCCCTTTTCCCCCCCCCCCCACCCGGCGCCGCATCAATGGTGCCACCTCTTTGTTAAGAAAAGTTTCCGGGAGCGAGGGGTCTAAGGGTGGGGGGGGGGGGGGTGGGAGAGGGGGGGGAGGGGGGGGGGGGAGGGGGATGGGGGGGGGGGGGGGGTTGGGGAGATGGGGAGATGGGGAGATGGGGAGATGGGGAGATGGGGAGATGGGGAGAATAATTCTTAACTCCTAACTCCTAACTCCTAACTCTAAACTCCTAACTCCTAACTCCAAACTCCCCACTAAAACGCAGATTTGAGCAAAGCGATCGCTCTAAGCCATAACATCATACTAATGGGCGCTCCGATTAAAATACCAGCGATCGCCCAGCCTCTTTGATGTGCCCTGAAGTGTTCAATACTACGCCACTGTCTACTTTTCCAAGCCCATTCATTGCCTTTTGCACCAAGAGCGATCGCCATTAACCACCAACCGTGGGGTATAAAACAAAACAATCCGTACCATACTTGGTTAGTCCACATCCACAACCAAGGCATGAGAAATGCGCCCCAATTCCAACCGAGAATTTCTTCTGGGACTGTTTCGTTGTGATTGTTGATACCGCATCCCGAATTGTTGATAATTTCTTTTGGCGGTAAAAGCTGATATTTGTTTGCAGATTTGACAACTAGACCAGATTTGAGAGCATTCAGCGCTTGGCGAGCAGTAGTAAATCGTTGTTCTGGTGCAGGTTCTATCAATTTTTCTAGCCAACTGATAAAACTCGAACTTAGATTTACTCGGTCTGCAAATTGTAGCCGTAAATCTTGCTGGGGTAAATCAGATGGGGAGATACCAGTTAGCAAATGAATTAAAGTCGCCCCCAATGCATAAAGATCGGAAGCAGCTACCGCACGTCCACCAAATTGTTCCATTGGGGCATAACCATAAGTACCGACAACGGTGAAAGTAACGCCTTCTTTTGCCGCTTTATCTTGAACTGCGCCAAAATCAACTAAATAAATGCGATTATCTTCGCCCCAAATTAAATTACTAGGTTTAATATCTCTATGCAATACTCCTGGATTTAATTCATGTAAATACGTAAGAATATTTAATACTTCAACGGCAATTTTTTTCGCTCGTTTTTCACTGAACCTTTTGCCACTGGTAAGTTTATCCTTGAGGGACTCACCAGGGATATATTCTTGTATTAAGCCAAACCAGAGAGTGCGATCGTCAATACAAAAATAATCAATATACTGGGGGATGCGCGGATGATTTAGCTGTTTGAGAATTTGCGCTTCCCTCTCAAAAAGTTTCAAATCATCCCACTGCACAGTACCACCAAAGGCCAAAAGTTTGACCACAACAGTGGAATTCTGCCCTTCATCGGCTTGTAAATCTTTTGCTAGCCAAGTTTGACGAATTCCATTGTTGCCGAGTTGGCGTTGAATTTGATAACGGTCTTGTAATATCTGTTCTGCTTGCAGCATCTGACACCTGCTGGCAATTTACGCTAATTTCATTCCCTTACCATTCAAGGATAGTCATTATCTAGAGAAACTGTGGGAACCTGATAATTTATTGAAAAAGGAGTACTAAACCGTGGGACAATTTAGAACACTCGATGAATTTGAAGAAGAGTACTTCCGCGATCGCCCCGAAGAAATCGACGATTATTTGACTGAGATATTTCAGGAATATGCCCAAGACAACGATTCTGGTGCATTATTAGCATCCTTGCGCGTCATCGCGCGTGTACGGGGAATCAGTGAGATAGCCGAACAAATAGGTATGACACGCCGGGGATTGCAAAAAGCCTTATCCAGCAATGGTAACCCTCGCCTTGAAAACGTCAATTCGATTATGAAAGCGCTGGGATATTGCCTGACGCCGCAAAAAATCATGCCTCCAGCCGCAGAGTAACAGTCAGTAGACCGAAAATTTTGGCGATTTTCTTGTCTCCTTTACAATAAATTTTTCATAGTAATTCTTACAGTTACTGATTAATTTCTATACTTTGATTTGTTGACAAAATGCACTTATTTTTAATTTGTCACTAATAGAGTTAACCAGATTTTAGGTCATTTTACAGAATAATTTTTGCGATAGTAAGCTTGATATTCGGCAGATAACAGAGGTTCCCACCAATGACGATGAGTGAGATACCATTCAACAGTTAAACGTAAACCCTCAGCAATTGTTACCGAAGGCGTCCAACCAAGCTCAGTTTTAATCTTATCGGCGTTAATTGCATATCTCCTATCGTGTCCTGGTCTATCCTTGACAAAAGTAATTAACTGCTTTGCTGGACGCACCGGTAAATCAGGTGCTAGTTCATCCATCATTTGACATAAAAGTTCCACGAGGGTGATATTTTCCACCTCGTTATTGCCGCCAATATTGTATGTTTCCCCCGGCTTTCCGCGATTAATTACTACATCTAGAGCTAGACAATGATCCCCCACATAAAGCCAATCCCGGACATTTTTACCATCACCATAAACGGGTAATTGTTTACCAATTAAAGTGTTGATACACATTAGGGGAATCAGCTTTTCGGGAAACTGATAAGAGCCATAATTATTAGAACAATTTGTAATAATTGTTGGTAGTTGATATGTATGATAATAAGCACGCACTAAGTGGTCGCTACCAGCTTTAGAAGCAGAATAGGGACTATTGGGAGCGTAGGGTGTAGTTTCAGAAAAAGCAGCATCATTTGGGCTTAAACTACCGTAGACTTCATCAGTAGAAACGTGCAAAAAACGATAATTAGATGGCTGTGATTTCGTTTCCCAATATTTGCGAAAAGCTTCTAAAAGAGTGAAAGTTCCTACTACATTAGTTTGGACAAAAGCAGCAGGGCCTATAATTGAGCGATCGACATGAGATTCAGCAGCAAAATGGGCGATAGTATCGATATTTTCCGTTGATAATAAATCATCTATGAGGGGGCGATCGCAAATATCCCCTTGCACAAAACGAAAATTCTCCTTTCCCTCAACCGGCGCCAAATTCAAACGATTCCCCGCATAAGTTAAAGCATCCAAAACCACCACTCGGTCATCTGGATAAGCCTGACACCAATGATGTACAAAATTCGCCCCAATAAACCCAGCACCCCCCGTCACCAACAATCGCCGACTCATTCAATTTCCTCTCTTCTCTGTTGCGGTTAGTTTATTTGAACTTCTGAAAATATTTTTTTCTCAGCTTACCATATATTCTTTGTCCGAATAGCTTGACCCTCCGTATTTTTGTCAAACTATTAATATTAGATGGCTGCTGTATCTTATGGTCAAAAAACTCATTCACTTCTTTCAAAATTACTTGCGATCGCTTAATAATATTTTCAGTTCGATATTCAGCAAAAAAATCTTCATTAAAGCTCGAATATACTGAAGAATCAATCACTTGTAAAATACGTTGCACATCATATTCTAGTGAATATCCCGCAATTTTGTGGCAATTAAATCCAGGATCTAAATAATCTGACAATCCACCATTAACACTAGAAAATACTTGACATCCACAGGCTAGGGCTTCC
This sequence comes from Nostoc sp. CreGUA01, assembly GCA_034531095.2. Taxonomy (GTDB): domain Bacteria; phylum Cyanobacteriota; class Cyanobacteriia; order Cyanobacteriales; family Nostocaceae; genus Nostoc. Next base: position 3,699 of record JAVRBV020000079.1, read on the forward strand.
ATTGGTTGTAGACCAAACCCTTCACTAACACGCTCTTGTGCCCAGTATTCAGCCGAATCATAGAGATAAACCTTAGCCCGGTTAAATAGTCCAGGTAAATCCTCTATATAGGAATCAACAACGAAAACGTTACAACGTTTTTTTAATGCTGGAATTAATTCTTTGATTAAATACTCAGAAGATTTCCGAGCCTGAACTAAAACATCAATATCTCGTTCAAAACCTACATTTTTAAACTCATCAGAAATTTGATTGGGTAAATAATAAATCAAAGAATTGGGTGATTTTTCTCCCCAATATCCCATTGTATAGCGGCTAACAGTAACAATCGGAATACTTGCAGGCAGGGTAAATGGATAACCTGCGCTATGTGCATGGTAAACAACATTGTATTGCTTCAGTTTAGGAACAAGTTGAGCTACATCAAATCCCCAATTAATCACAAAAATGACATCATTGAGATTTTTTTCTTTGAGCAAATCATCAATGAAAAGCTTACCTTTTTCCCGTTGACGATAAGTTACAACATCAGCACTACAAACCTGTTGAACCAAATTAACTGTTTTTAATTCTGCCCAAAGACCACCGCAAGCAAATTTGCCATCTGTACCAGGAAGTAAAAAGTAAAGTTTTCTCATCAGTTTTTTAGGGCATGGGGCATTGGGCATTGGGCATTGGGCATGGGGCATGGAGATGAGGGAGATGAGGGAGTGTGGGGAGTGAAGAGGAAAATATTTGTTCTCCATCCTCCCACACCTCCCACACTCCCAACTCCTAACTCTTAACTCCTGAGTCAACACCTCTCTATTCTTGCCAGTTTACCCTCACAAAATGTGCTTCGCGTCCCCAAAGGTCGCGTGTACGGACAATGTTTTCAATTGCTAGGTTAAAAGGAATGGCAGTTGTTAAGTAACGCTGTGCTATGGAACCTAAATCAGGTGCGAGTTCAGCGGCTGTTGTTGCGGCTAACCCCAAACCTATAAGTTGCTCGATTGGTCGGAATGGTAGCAATAAATGTACACTCATAGCTAGTCCAGCAGTTAAAACCATTGCTACTGATAAATTTGTGCCGCAACGGGGATGTACGGCCAAATCCCATTCTCCACTGGTGATGCGATGTCGGGCAAGTGTGACTGCACGGCGTAAATCACTGATATTGACTTCACCGTAAAGGTAGAATCCCTGTTCTGTAGACAAACCGCCTAATAGTTCGTTATCTAGTTGAACTTTATTGGGTTCTCCTGTGGTGTGGTAGGCACTATTTGATTCGCTCAGAATCCAAACAGTGGCGTGTTCTAAGGCGTGAACCTGCCGCAGCATCAAAATTTCTTTTAACCCTGGAATAAACGACAGTTGCCTAAGTAAGTCAGCATCTTGTGTGGAATACGGAAAGTCTGAAGGTTGCGATTCTGAGGTTGGAACTTTACCAGAGAGAGGTGTTGTCCAATCAAAGTTAAAAAATTCAAATGGAAAAGCACCGCTTTGAAAAGAAGCAGAAGTATTCATCGGAACATTGCTCTCCAAGCCGATGGAGCAACATAGATTTCTTTCAAATGTAGCGCTTACACCATTGAATTGTTGCTAATTTTTGTTATTGGGCATGGGGCATTGGGCATGGGGCATTGGGCAAGCAGGAAGTGTGGGAGGTGTGGGAGGTGTGGGAGGATGGGGAAGCATTAATTCTCTTTCCCCCATCTCCCCATCTCCCCACACTCCCCACACTCCCCACACTCCCTCATCCCCCTCATCTCCCTCATCCCCAGTCCCCAGTCCCCAGCCCCCAGTCCCTAAAACCAAAGACTCAGAACTGTTGGTAGAGTGTTTACACCGAAATAAATGTGTGAGGAGAAAAACAATCAGTAAAGCTCAATATTGGCTTGTCAGCATACTACACCTGATAAATCGTGTTACAACGAGTCAATCGTTTATTCTATCTGATTAGGCAGAGGACAACAATTGACATCATTCAAACAAACTTTACCCCACTGTAAAGCCCAGCGGACAAGAGCTACTCGATTTTCTGTCTCGGTCTTGGTGAGAATGTTACTGATATGGTTATCAACTGTACGCTTGCTAATTTCCAGTTTAACTGCAATCTCTTGGTTAGTTAAGCCAGCGGCCACTAAGTCGATAATTTGCAGCTCTCTGTCTGACAGACTAACAGGGGTCTCAGACTTGCCACCAGCCATGACTATTTCTATCCTCCCTTGGTATATGTACTTAATCGCTCTTTTTAATTCTAGAAGATTCTTTTGTTGGTAGGGGTTTCAAGTGTTAGCAGTAATACGATTGTCAATATTTTCTTTCGATTTCAAGTTGCAAGGAATGTAAACAATAAATTTTCAATGTAATAAATATAGCATATTTATTATCTAAATATGATTAAATTACTGAGTTAAATAAAGTGTGTATTAGGAGCATATATATGTTAATAGAGTAGTAAAAATTGCTATTGAATTGTATGAAGGACTGGCGACAGATTAGCAATAATTATTGTAGATTTTATACTGGAAATTCGTAATCCAAAATCGAAATCTAAAATCTAAAATGAAATGAGCAATCCCCGTGTTTTGTGCCTTGGTGAAATTTTGTTTGATTGTTTAGCCGATCAATTGGGGCTAAAGCTGGAAGAAGTGAAATCCTGGACTCCCTACCCAGGAGGGGCACCAGCTAACGTAGCCTGTGCTTTAGTCAAGCTGGGGACGCAAACCGGCTTTATTGGGGCTGTTGGCGAAGATGAACCAGGAAATACGCTGGTGAAGCTATTACAAGATGTGGGTGTAGATACAACAGGGGTGCAACGCCATCCTACAGCACCAACGCGGCAAGTTTATGTGACGCGGGATCTGTCTGGCGATCGCACTTTCGCTGGATTTGGTCAGTATGATACTTCTGAATTTGCTGATACTCGCCTGCAAGCCAAACAATTGCCAGATTCGCTGTTTCAAGAGGCAGATTTTCTAGTTTTAGGCACTTTGGAATTAGCCTATCCTGAAAGCGAACAGGCAGTTTACCGCGCTTTAGAACTAGCAGAACAATACGACCTGAAAATTATGCTGGATGTCAACTGGCGTCCTGTATTCTGGCATGACCCAAACATCGCTCATCAAAAAATTCCAGAATTATTTAATAGAGTTGATTTCCTGAAACTCTCCAAAGAAGAAGCTGAATGGTTATTTGAAACCGCAGATCCGGGAGCCATCACTTACCGTCTGGCTTCCATTGAAGGAGTGTTAGTAACAGATGGAGAAAACGGTTGCACCTATTGTTTGGGTGAAAACGAAGGCAAATTACCCTCGTTTGCTATTCCTGTGGTTGATACAACTGGTGCAGGGGATAGCTTTTTGGCTGGATTCATCCACCAGCTGAACCAGTATGGTATCCACAGCTTGCGGGATGCAGAAACGGCAAAACGCATTGTTACTTATGCCAGTGCTGTAGGGGCGCTGACTACCATTAAAGCAGGTGCGATCGCCTCTCAACCCACAGCTGCTGAAGTCGAAGCTTTTTTAGCCACACATCAACTCTAGGAATTAGCGTAACTAGTGGGAATATCAGCTACCACAGGTTGATATTCCCAGCTAGAAAATGGACGAAAATCCTGATGTTATTGCGCGATAGTATTGGATAATAAACTTATACCAATTTGAAAAACGATTGCTACAGATGGATTAATAAAACCCAGATCTAGAAGCCAATTCTCAATCAAAAATCTAAAATACAAAATAGTATTAATTGGAGTAATTTCAGTACTATATTAATACGCTCAATATGTACTTTCAATTGAATAATTCTCAAAACTATTGTCTTTCTCGTGAATCAGTTTGTTAATTTTGAAACTTTAATTTTGAATTGATTATGATAGCCCAAATCAGCGAAAGCAAAGCATCAAATCAACTGATAATAACCTGGGAAGCCTTACCCAAAGATTTTGAACTAGAGGATGAACCAGTGGACAATACAGGTCAGCCAATATTAGCTGGTGCTTTGCGTGAAAGTTTAGAAATCAATGGCTTCATCCAACCCCAAATGTTAATCGCTTCCAACTTTGGATTATGTGCAACTGTCAACGGACAACTGGTGATTAAAGCACCAGATTGGGTGTATGTACCATCAGTGAAGGAAGTTATCAGTAATCGCAAAAGTTACACACCGATTTTAGAAGGTGAAATCCCACTAATTGTGATGGAATTTCTCTCTGATAAGGACGGGGGAGAATATTCAGTTAAGCGCACTTATCCGCCAGGAAAATGGTTTTTTTACGAACAGATATTGCAAGTTCCTATTTACATAATTTTGGAGCCATATGGGGGATTATTGGAATATTATCAATTGGAAAATGGACGTTATGAATTAAAATTACCCGACGAAAATGGCCGTCATTTAGTAGATGCAATGGGCTTATTTTTGGGAACATGGCAAGGAACAAAAGAAGCTCATACTGGTTATTGGTTACGTTGGTGGGATAAAGATGACAATTTGTTACCTTGGGCTGTGGAACAAATTGAACAGGAACGTCAACTTGTGGAACAAGAACGCCAACGTGCTGAACAAGAACGCCAACAAAAAGAAAGACTAATTGCTTATTTGCAGTCGCAAGGTATCGATCCTAATAATTTACCGGCTGTTGAATAGAAATGTTGTTATACCAATTTAATAAGTTGCACATATCTTGATCCCCCTAAATCCACGCCAGTTGCTCATGGGGCGACTGGCGTGGGTTAGGGGGGATCGAATTCTATGCAGCTTTATAAAAAATAATATTAGATCGTTAACTGTTGTTAATTAGCGCCAAAATTGTATTCATCAGAGATTTTTCATCTCTGCCAGAGAGTGTCAACAGTAACAAATTCATAGCCTTGTTGTAGCAATTTAGGAATGAGGATTTTGATTGTGGCAGCAACATCTTGTCCACCACAAACACCGTCATGTAAGACAATCAGCGAACCATTTTTGACTTGCTGCATAACTCGCTGTACTACTTTAGTTACCCCTGGTCGCACCCAATCTTCTGGTACAACACTCCACATGACTGGGCGGTAATTCCACTGCGAAAATAATTTTAAAGTAGTAGGTGTAAATAAACCATTGGGGGGACGGACATCCCGCACTTGTTCTGGTTGCAGATTGCAAGCATTGTAGATCGCAGTCTGGGTTTTTTCTAAACTCTGCTTGAGGTCATTTGGAGAAAGCATGGGGAAAGAACGATGATCGAAGCCATGCAACCCAATCCAGTGTCCGCGATCGCTAACAGCTTTGGCAATGGCTGGCGAACGGTTAACACAAGCACCCAACCAAAAAAAACTCGCTGTAATTTTGTAGCGGTCTAAAACTGCTAATACTTCCGGTGTATGTTGTGGATGAGGACCATCATCGAATGTTAAGGCGATCGCTTTGGTATGGGAATTACCAACCCAAAGGCAATTGGGAAAACTCGGCTGAAGAATGCGGTGGAAAATAGGGAACAGGGGAGCTAGTTGCATAGAGAAATTTTTTTGCTTTTGAAGTTTTTTGTTCTCTAACTTGAAAATAGCGTTGACTGATGATTGTTTAGAAACTGGCTGCGCTATTTTGTAACCATAATTTATTTTTTTGAGGCTTACTTAGGAGTCAAAATTATAATTTCGGATTTTATTTAAATGTAGTTTATTAATACTACTGATTGAAGTGCGGAATGTGGGTTCTAAAACAGAACAGCGCTGTAAAACGTCTAAGAGAGCAGGATTATTTCCTGGTTGTAGCTTTAATGAAATATCTTCTGCTATTGACTGGCGTAATCTGCTTGATAACTTCAAAATTCTGTAGTGTATTATTATTCTTATGCTTCATCTACCCAATAAAGATAATATCGTTCACTATCTACCCAGTTTCTCTGAAAATCTTTAATCGGAACAATCTTCAAATCGTTGCGGTTGACATTAAGTTTTTGATTTAAAATCAGCAAAATTTTATTTTGCTCATCTTGATTTTTTAGTAGAGAATTAATTTGGTTTAATATCTGAACTTGTTCAACATCTTGACGACCTTTGTTAAATAGGGTGAAGCTTCCCATTTTTCCAAGCTCAGGATAGTAAAACTTTCGATTGAGATAACCCGATAAAGGAGCCATATTCGCATCTCTACTGGCAACAATAAACTCATTATCTAATCCAGCTTTTTGAATATATTGAGCTGTTTCCCGACTGGCAGAAAATGGTAGACTTAAATCTCTGGAAAAACTATAAATACCGCCCAAAAACTGGACATAAAGAATTAACATCAAAGCGAGATGATGCCATTTTTGAACAAATGTAATTGAATTTGGACGAACAGAAAACTTATTGAATAAAACTAGAGACTCTTGATAATAACTTCCCAGCCATAAAGCCGCTATCAGAATTAGGTAGAAATGTCCAAAATGTCGAGGCATACCTGTAAATCTCAAGTATGTAAAGGCAAATATTATGCAATTTCCTATAATGTATAAAAATAAAGCGACTGGCTTTTTAGATAATTTAATGAACGTTAAAATTGCAATAAATAAAGCTATTATTGCACAAATAATTAAATCCAGCCATTTTTTATGTTGAGGAATAATTAATAAATAACTACCAAATATTCTACCTATGCTTCTCAAAAAGTGACGGAAATCTAATTGCATTAACCAGCCATTGTTTAACCCGCCATAAAGATAACTATCTGTTGGAGGAGTAATAATATAAAGGGATAAAATAAAAGAGAATATAATAATTAAAATACTTAAAAATAGGTCATGTTTTTGACTTTGATTAAAATACTGCTGCCGATGTTCGCTATCAAAACAAAATTCAGCTAGCAAAGTCAATGCTAAAGAAAATGATACTAATAAGCCGTAAGCACTACTATTTGCTAATAAGGCTAATAAAATTGCTAAATTAGCATACGTTATTTTTCTAGATGAGAAAATTGTGCAGAATGCAAAAACAAACAATACACTAAATGCATAGTTTCTCGAAATTAAAAGATATTCGTAAAAAGTAAAGTATCCGAAGCAAAATAAAAACTTTTGTTGGTAGTTAAAAGGGCTATATAAGCAACAAAGAGTAACTGAGACAACAGTAATTGCCCAATGAAAAATTTGCATAACAATAGGATTGTCAACTATTTTCCTCAGAATTGCCAGAGAAAAATACCATAGAACAGGATGACCTTCATAACGAATATTTGCAATTAAATCCCCAAAAGATTCACTGTCTCTGACAATAAGCCAAGGATTTAGTTCATCTCGCCACATCGAATGATTGAGAATACCTATTAAACCAAGAATAGAGAAAACAATTATAATAAACCAAGGAGAATGAAAAGGTAATATTGAAGTATAATTGATGATTTTTTTGTTTAGCATTGTTAATGCGAAGTAAAATTTATTTGTAGTAAATTGATATATGGGGATTATCTTTTTACTTTTTAATCATTTCTACTGATAATTTTCTGGCATACTCACTGGTGACAAACCAGCGATCGCTCTTAAGTTTTGGCAACGAATCAATTCGCTAAAATTTAAACTGGAACGCCCTTCAATTTTGGCTACCGCTTCAATTGCAGATAACAGATGCCCTGCTGCTTCAACTTCTGAATAACCGCGCCGTTGTGCTACCCGAATTGCTGCTGCATCAGCATTTAACTCTGACTCTTGAGATTTGTTACTCCCCCAAATGCGAACAAGAGCGATCGCACTTAATCCGCCAGCTACGCCTACACCCACCACATCTGATTGTGCTGCTTCCAATAATCCACCCAACAGTCCCACCAGGACTACACCTTGATAAATGTCGGGTTTAAACCACTTCACTCCTGTCAACCAGCTAACCACCTGCAACAACAGCAAGTCTCGTTGTGGCTTTGTCAGGCGACGCCACAAATCAAAATTAATGTATATTGGTCGCGCCTGATTCCAGGGTTGAGGAAAGTAGGCGTGGATCGCTTTTGCTTGCTCCGGTTTGCTAACAATTTTTGTCGTCATCCGGCCAGAAGCAGGCATCACATCTAATAAACGACGAATTTCAGCATTTGGCTCCATAATTTTAATTTGCTTGCCCTTAAAACTGGTAGAAAATCTGCAAAAGCTAAACTTTTTGTGTTAGTCTTTGACTTGTAATCTCTCGTTAATACTCTGAAAAAAGAAGTATTTAATTGATGAAAGTTTCGGCAAATTAAGATTTATCAATAAGATAGCTAACTTTTTAAGAATATTGATTTGTTGATTTTACAGTGTTTTTCAATTAATTGAACTACACTATTCTCCACTCCCTACTCTCTGTCCTAATCATGGACGCTTTTGCTCCCCTATCACCTGAATGGACAAACAAGGCGATACATGCTTACGAGTTTTGTTGCCCTAGCTGTTCCTCAAGTAGCCTCGAAGCTGAAAAAGTTTGGTTAAATCGGCGATCGCCTGTGATCGCAGAAGATCGTCGCCGTAAATGGCAAGAGTTCTATTTTTGTCACTGTGGTTGTGTGTGGTGGGCTTGGAGTAGCGATCGCCGCCCAAAAGATCTATCAAATCGGCCAGACTATAATCCTACATAGCAAACTTTTTTCCTAAACAAAACCCCACCTCAAGGTGGGGTTTTGTTTATTTAATTTGAAAAGTTTAGAAAGAGAAAGTAGTACGCAGAGTACCTACATAGATGGTGTCATTAGCGTCGTTGTGATCCGGATTGAAGATCACCAACAAGCCAGGGGTAACAGCGATATTATCACTAACTTGTAAGCGATAAAGAGCTTCTGCGTGATATGCAGTATTCAGGTCTTCAACGCCGACATTACTATCAGTAACTTTGGGTGATTGACCAAAGATAAAGCCCAATGTGCTGCCTTCTCTGCCAAAGTCTTTGAGGGCAAGTGTAGCAGCCCAGTAGAATACATCTGTACTCTGCCCTGCGTTTAAGTTTTTAGCTTCTATATCACTGAAGCCTGCCCAACCGCCAATAGTGAACCTAGAACTTGGTTTAAAGGAAATTTGTACACCGTAATGGTTAGATTCTACACGATCTGCAAATGCATTATTGGCTAATACACTGCCGGTATCACCAAACAAATCTGGAGCATCACCTACACCACCGTCTTGATAGGTGCGAGCATAGCTAAGACCAATACCAATGGCTGGATTTGGTTGAAAACTTAATTGACCAAAGATAGTGCTATCACCATTAAACAACCCGTTACTACCAGAAGGATCTTGAGCATTTGGGGCTAAATAAGCACCAGTCAAACTGATAGCGCCTTTGGGATTGAAGGTAACAGTCAAGCCAGCACCACCAGTACCTTGGCGATAGATGGGGCTGAAACGTCCATAGCGAGAAATAGCACCTCTACCAGAACTCGCAAAGTCAGGGTTGAAGTTATTAACGTTTTCGTACAATTCAGCGCCGGTAGCATCAACTTTTACGCGTACTGCATCACCGAAGTTGAAAGCGTAGTTAACCTTATCGATTTCAACGCCGTTACCAGTATCTTCTTCAAAACCCAAACGAGTCATGAAGGTACCAGTCTGCCCACTATTGTTGACGATATTTCCAGAATTCAACCGGATTTGCAATTGGTCTGTACCAGTGAAACTGCTGTACAAGTTCAAACGAACGCGGTTAGCAAAAGTGGTGTTGCTTTCTAACTCAGCATTATTATCAGGGTCAGCGTCCTGATCGGCTGCTGTGTCACCAAAGGCCTGAGTCACATTAAATATTGCTTCCCCAACCAACTTGGTCGTAGTGGAGAATTGATTAGCTTCTAACTCAGCAGTGCGGGCTTCTAAGGCGTCTACACGACCGCGCAAGGTTGCTAGTTCAGCAGAAAATTCTTCTTGTAAGCGCTGTAGGGTAGCTAAGTCTTGTTTGCTTACCAAATCAGCGGTGGCTGTAGCAATCAGTTCGTTAACTCTGTCTAAACAAGCATTCAAACCTGCGGCAAATTCATAACGAGTCAAAGCACGGTTACCGCGATAAGTACTGTTGGGATAACCTGCAATACAGCCGTAGCGCTCAACCAGGGATTGTAAAGCTTGGAATGCCCAGTCTGTGGGCTGCACATCGGAAAACTGAGAAACTGATGTTACCTGATCGATGTTGTTAGACTCTTGAGCTTGAGATAACTGAGTAACATTTGTTATCTTTTCGTTAACTTCACCAGCTAAGGCGCTGTTTGCAGCGATAAATGTAGCAGCTACAACAACCGGACTAACCTTGATAAGATTCCAGAATTGTTTTGTCATGTTTTTAGTTTCACTCACACCTAACTAATCCAAGAATGGTAAAATGCTTAAAACACTTTACTTTTGGGTTATTTCACACAAATTCACAGCATCGATTATACATTATGTCCTGTGATTAATACAAGCAAATTAATATACTGCTGAATTAAAATTACTAATTAATTTATTTTGGTAACCGCAAAATAATGCGGCGCTTATGACGTACAATCACTCCTTCTTCCTCGAACTGCTGTAGCAACCGTGTAATTGTTACTCGCGTAGTATTTAAAACTTCTGCAATATCCTGATGGGTAATATTCAGATCGATGAGCTTGCCTTTGTCTATGTCGCGTCCAAATTTTTCACTTAACCATAGTAGAAATTGCCATAAACGTAAGGAAATTGGTTTGCGATGGACTATGCTCAGCAAATCTTCTGCTTGTTGAATGTGAGACAATAAAGCATCAACATCTTGATGCCACAAATGAGCAGGCACGATGCTGACTTCTACACCTGTGAGACATTCGATCTGATATGGCTTAATTCTGGACAAAGGATAGCCAATCAGGTCTCCCAGTCCCCAATAGCCAAGAGTGATGAATGTTCCGTCTTCACTCCACGTTAAGGTACGAACTGCGCCGTGTTCAATGCGCCAAAGTACATCATTTCGAGGCGGAATTATTTCTCTACGACTAAATAAGTATTGTGATACCTGTGCTTCTACAGCAGAATTGTTTGACGGCCAAGAAGAATTTGGAGTAGGAATTATAGAATACATCATGAACCGTAGCCACACAGACTACTAAAGAATATTACTAGTTAAGTTTTTAAAAAAATCTAATGTTTCTGATATTAAATACTTATGTATGGTGACTTTTCAACAAATAGCAGTCAAATGAAAACCTTTTCATAGCAATAAGTTTTGGTTTGGGCTACATATTATTGATATGAAAGGGTAATTATTTAACTCTTTAACCGTTACTTTAATTGTGCAAGTTTAAGAAAAGGTAAGCTTTTTGTAAAATATTGAGTTAACTTCATTTTTGAGGATTGAGAAAAATCTTTGCAGTCAGGCTTGGTTTTGCATCTTGGGAGCATCCCACTTTTTTAAACGTCATTGCGTTGGCGTTAGCCTTCCCGAATGGTACGCAACGAAGTGGAGTGTTTGCCTTTGGCGTTCCCGTTCGCGTAGCGTCTCGTTCGCTCTTAGCGTCTCGTAGAGAAGAGAAGGGTAGCAATCCCAAAATCTCTCACTACTAACAATTCCATGCGATTGCTTGTCTGCGATACGCTGCGCGTAGCTTGCTTAAGAGTAGGGGTACCGTCGTTGCTATTGGTGTCAACTTAGCGTAAAACCGTTGTAAAGACGTGATATTCAGTTCTCTGACTTACCATCAAAATCCGCGTCACCCCACCCCGGTTTTGTCTAAAGCCAAAACCGCCCCTCCCCTTATCAACTGCGGTGTACACACAAGTATAGGCCGCAAGGGTTTCAACCCTTTGATTCCCCATAAATACCCAAATTTTGGGCGACTTGAAATTCCATTTCTCCCCCTAATTTTAGAACTAGGGCAACGAAACTAAGTTTCATGGTGGGATTTCAAGACTTGTGTGTACACCGTA
>JAVRBV020000080.1:0-30467 GCA_034531095.2 Nostoc sp. CreGUA01
GGACTTCAGCTACTTTTAGCGGTTTTTTGCTGAGTTTGTTGTTAATTGAAATTGGCGAAAAGCCTGATATTGGAGTATTAGAAGCTGCTATCGGTGGATTTGCGATCGCACTTTTTCAAGGTTTTCTTTTCAAACAACCCATAGCTTGTATCAGGTGGATTTTGTCAAGTCTTTTGGGTTGGAGTATTATCACTGCCATCGGTATTGGTGGCTTGGGTTGGTTTGTGTTTACCACTCAGTTTCTGCCTTTGAGAATTCTTTATGGGGCAATTTATGGGGCACTCGGTGGCTTAGGCATTGGTATGACACAATGGTTAGCAATTAACAAGCCCGCCTCTGTAGCGTGGCGATGGATATTGATATCTTCGGCAAGTTGGGCAATTGCTATTCCTTTCGGTTCTGCTATCGGGATTGTTTTACGCCACTGGACTCACTTATTTTTAGGCGAAGTCATCGGATTAGCTATCACTTGGCTGCTGGTTGGCATCCTCACAGGAATCAATGCTCATAAATTGCGATCGTGAATAAGGGAGATGAGGGAGATGGAGAGATGGGGAGGTGGGGAGATGGGGAGGTGGCCAAATGAGGGAGAAAGTAATTCTTCTTTCCCCCCATCTCCCCATCCCCTTATCCTCCCATCCTCTTTCCATCATGCCCAATGCCCTGTTTGGCCAATATTAAGAATTATCAATAAAATTGATACTTCTTGATGATTAGACCTGAGTATATGCAACAATTCTGAAAAACTGTTTAAAATCAGTAATTTTTTGTTCGGCTGCAAATGCATTTTCGCCTTCAAAAAGCAGGATTTGTTTAAGCTGACTCCTATTAGCTTTCCTGAATTTCCCATCGCCAAGTAGAAAAAGATCCAAATTTCGATGAGCAACGGCTGACAACACTTTGGCTTAGGCGCCTAAGTGCATCTACTACAAGCATAATAACAAGAGAGCGCCGAGAAGAGTCAGTAATACCAGACAGGGACTCTCGCATGAATATAAATCCGACTGAATCAATTATAGAACTGACACAATTACCACCTCCTCAGGTTCTCTTCGGCACAGAAGTAGATAAAAAAAGTAGCAGCGAGCAGTTTCTGCTGAGTATGTACGATTCTGTGCAGGCATCAATATTTGTAGTGGATGTCCTAGAAGACGGAGATTTTCGATATGTAGCACTAAATCCCACTCACGAGCGCTGGATAGGCATTAGCTCAGATGATTTGCGGGGCAAAAAACCAGAGGATATTCTCTCGCCCATTGATGCTGCTAGGGTACGTCAGCGTTACACTGACTGCGTATTATTTGGCAAAACTATTTCCTATAAACAATGTTTGCAATTCCAGGGAATTCCCACTTGGTGGAGTACAACTCTGACTCCATTACGGGATGCTAATTCCAGGATTTATCGATTAATTGGTACTAGCAGTAATATTACTTCTGTAAAAGAAGCAGAACAAGCAGTTGAACTCCAGGCACAACGGGAGCAACTTCTAGAAGCGATCGCCTCAAGGATTCACCAATCTGTAGAATTAGAGACAATTCTCCATCAGACAACACAAGAACTGCGACAATTTTTAAAGAGCGATCGCGTGCTAATTTATTGCTTTAGTGCTGATAGTAGCGGAGTTGTCATTGCTGAATCAACTGTAGCCAATAGCGATCCCCTGTTAGGAAAAAACATCATCGATCCCTGGCTCGGTAGCGAATATCAAGAACAGTATAATCGGGGTTACATTCAAGTTATTGAAGATATTCATACAGCTGGATTACATCCTTGCCATCTAGATTTCCTGGCATCTTTGCACGTGAGAGCAAATCTAGTCGTGCCAATTTTTTTGCAGCAAGATCTCTGGGGACTATTAATTGCCCAGCATTGCCACCAACCGCGTCAATGGCGGGAAATGGAAACCAGCTTGCTCAAGCAGCTGGCAACTCAAATCGGCATTGCTGTCCAACAGACAGAACTTCATCAACAACTCAACGATTTTCCAGCCAAAATCGAGTTACACAAACAAAAACACATCAATCAGTTGCAACAAGTCCGAAACTTTGAAGCCTTGGTGCGACGGATGACAGAACAAATCCGCGACAGTCTCGATGAAAGTCAGGTATTGCAAACAGTCACCCAGGAATTAGTACAATTACTCAACCTTGACCGTTGCCAAATCGAACTTTATAGCACCTGTCAAAGCCAGGTAAATATTACTTACGAATACACCACTAATTTACCCCAGTGCTTAGGATTGACTAGAGAAATTGCAGACCGTCCCGAAGTTTATCAACCACTTTTGCAAAAACAACCTTTGCAATTTTTAGAAATTGTACCTAGATGGCAACCAAAATTGTTAGTTGTTGCTCAGATGGCTTGCCCAATTTTTGATACTCAAGGAATTTTGGGAAATATTTGGTTGACAAGACCAACACAAGAGGCATTTGATGAATTTGAAGTCGGACTGGTGCAGCAGATAGCCAACGAATGTGCGATCGCGATTCGCCAAGGGCAACTATACCAAAAAACCCAGGCACAGGTAAAAGAATTAGAAAAACGCGATCGACTAAAAAACGAATTTCTCAGAACCCTCTCCCAAGAACTGCGGACACCAATAACTAGCATCAGCCTCGCCGCCCAAACTCTCGAAAGTGTCCTCACACCAGAAGAAATATTAGATATCGAAATAGTTCCGCAGCTTTTACAGATATTACATAACGAATGTGCGCGAGAAAGCAAATTAATTAACGACCTACTCACACTCACATCTTTAGAAGCCGAACCAAATCCTCCAACTTTGATTGCCATTGACTTACAAACTTGGCTTCATCCCATCATTGAAACTTTTCGAGATGTTACCAATTGCCAGCGCCAGCAGCTAAACCTCAATATTGATGCTACACTCCCGCTTTTAGAAACAGACATCACAGACCTAGAAAGGATTTTCACCGAACTGCTCAACCATGCCTGCAAATACACCCCAGCAGGAGAATCCATCACAGTTTTGGCTGAACTCACAGGCGACGCAATAGAACTTAAAATTACCAATTCCGGAATCGAACTTACCAACAACGAACTGTCACGGATTTTTGAGCCTTTTTATCACCTTGACAAACACGATCCTTGGAAACGCGGCACCGGATTGGAATTGGCATTAGTACAGAAAATGGTCACACATTTAGGCGGTTCAATTTGTGTAGAGAGTGCAGCAGGTCAAACCACCTTTACTGTTAAATTTCCCCTTTAAATCCTTTTTTGGGCTGTTGCAGTGGCAAATTTCTGAGAAGTTTGCTACTATAGTTTAGGACTTACGCAAAAATAGCCAAAAAGCCTAATTTATCGAACCGCCAAGACGCCAAGAACGCCAAGAGTTCGTAGAGTTTGCGTAAGTCCTATAGTTATTTGTGTGGGTGACTAGCTCAACGGTAGAGCATCGGACTCTTAATCCGCTGGTTCTGAGTTCGAATCTCAGGTCACCCATTTTTAGAGTATTTAATTTTTGAAAAGATACGTAGTGGCGTGACAAGACTAAAATGTTGCAATAAATAAATTTTCTGGTGGTGTGGGCCGAAAAGCCCGGACGGGCGAGACGCCCATCCCACAAGGGTTTTTTAATGCACTATTTTAGCCTTGCCACGCCACTACAAATACTTAGGTTTTTCACCAAATTAAATATGATTCCTATATGTTGACTACCAAGTGTAAAATCCAGTCATGTCATTAGGATTCAAGACAGTCAATCACAGAAAAATACCACAACCAAACATAAAAAAGCTTTCTTAATTTTATGAATATCCAACTAAAACCCGAACAAGAAAAACTAATTCAAGCACAAATTGAAAGTGGTAGATATAATTCGGCTCAGGAAATAGTTTATTTAGCGTTTCAATTGTTTGAAAAATTGCATTCCGAGTATATTGAATGGATAGAAGAAACCCGTCAAAAAGTTGATATTGCTATTGCAGAACTTCAACGGGGTGAAGGTTTGGATGGTGAGACTGTGGTGATGGAGATACTAGATAGATTCAAAAGGGCGCATCAAGCACAAGAATATTTTCTTAATCTTAGGTAAAATAAAGTGTTAAAAATTAGCGTTGAAGAAGCAGCAATTAATTTAAAAAATCTCTTAGAGCAAGTAGCTAAAGGAGAGGAAGTTATTTTGCTACAGGAAAATCAAGTTGTAGCTCGTCTGGTTCCTCCCCAAAAAAAAGAACAGCGTTTAGCTAGTATGAAACAGTTCCGGGAGGCACTTGCTGTTAAGGGAGAACCTTTAAGTGCAACTATAATTAATGCACGTATCGAGGAGCGCCGTTGATTTATCTGGATACAAGTATTGTTGCTCCTTTATATTGGGTAGAGGCATTAAGCGATAGAGTTGAGCAGCTAGTATTAAGTGAAACTGAGCTTGGTTTGAGTCAATTAGTTGAGGTGGAATTTGTGTCTGCCTTATCGCGTCGGGTTAGGATGCGTGAAATATCTCAAAATGATGCAACAGCTATGATCGAAAGGTTTCAAGCTGATATAGATACTGGTTTTTATACTCGTATTACACTAGAAACGATTCACTACCAGTTAGCGCGTGAGTGGATTAGTCGGTTTACAACATCACTGCGTACACTTGATGCTTTGCATTTGGCTGTTGCATCCCAAAATAATATTAGGTTGGTAACAGCGGATACGGCTTTGGCTGCAAGCGCTCAGTTTTTGGGAGTTAATATTACTTTATTACAGTAAATTAACGTGAGTTCGACAGAACTAAAAAATAGCAGGAGGCAATGCAGGTAAGTCTTTTGGGTAAATGTCAATTTTACATTTAGTTTAATTTGTATTCCTTAGTGCTAGTATCTGTATTACAAAATGAAGTGCGGAATGTGGGTTAAAAAGCAATACGCTTAGGTTAAGGTCAAAACTCTTTGTAAAAGTCAATTTTTTTAACGAACCGCCAAGGACGCAAAGAGAAGAAAGAAATGCTTAACTCAACTGTATTGGGTTAAAAAGATCTTCCCTCTGCTTTTTTCGATCATTGCGATCGCAACGCCATCCCCACTGGCTGTCTGACTTGGGATTTCACCGCTTCAACAATGGCATCGGCATCAATTTTGGCAGCATGAAGTAGTTCTTCTGGGGTGCCGGAACCTGGCATTTCACTCACCGCTAACTTAATTAATCGCAGCGGAGTTTCGTTGTAACCAGGACTACTATTAGTACCCGCAAAAACATCCAGCACCGCTGCACCTAATCCGCCTTCTAACCAATGGTCTTCAACAACGACTAAATTACCCTTGGTATCGCGTGCAGCTTGATGAAGCGTCCGTGCATCAATTGGTTTGACGGAGTAGGTATCAATGACCCGCACCGCGATACCTTCGTTTTTCAGACGGTCATAAGCCTTCAGAGCCTCGTGTAAAGTAATCCCAGCGGCAATTATCGCGGCTCGATCGCTGTCTGAACTACGGACTACTTTACTACCACCAATGGGAAAATCTGTATCAGATTCATAAATTACAGGCGTGCTTTCCCTGGTGGTGCGGAGGTAGACAATGCCATTGCGATCGCTCATTTGCGCCACTAGTTTAGCAGTCTGGTTGGCATCGCTGGGATACAGTACGGTACTACTCCACACCGCCCGGAAGGCTGCTAAATCCTCCAGCGCCATTTGTGAAGCGCCATCTTGACCAATGGATACCCCAGCATGGGAACCCACTAATTTAATGTTGGCGCGGGAGACAGCAGCCATCCGCACAAAATCGTAACCTCTACTCAAGAAAGCAGCGAAACTCGATGCAAAGGGTTTGTATTTTCGCACCTGCAAACCTACCGCCGCTGCAATCATCTGTTGTTCGGCAATGTACATCTCAAAGTAGCGCTCAGGATAAGCTTCAGCAAAATCTTCTGCATAAGTGGAATTACTTACTTCGGCATCAAGTACAACTACATTTGGTTGAGCAGATCCCAATGCTACTAAAGCGTCTCCATATGCTCGACGTGTTGCCACCTTTGCACCTTTGTTATAGGTGGGAAGTTGCAGCGGTTGAGGGTTACCTGTTAGAGCCGGTTGGTTTTGTTCTTCAGGTTTGTTGACTGGAATTCTGATGTGGCGTTCACCACCTAATTCGGCGATCGCTGCTTTTTCGGCATCGGGTTTGAGTGCTTTTCCATGCCATCCCCCTAAATCTTCCAACGAGGCTACACCTTTACCTTTCTTTGTCCGAGCAATAATGACAGTGGGGCGATCGTTGACACTCAAAGCAGCGCTCAAAGCTTGGTCAATCTCCGTCAAATCATGACCATCAATTTCCATCGCTTGCCAGCCAAAAGCCATAGCACGCGCAGCATAAGCTTGCGTGTTCCAGCCTAATTCAGTCTGACCCCGCTGGCCTAGACGATTGACATCGATAATAGCGATGAGATTATCTAGGCTGTAGTGTGAAGCGCGATCGAAAGCTTCCCAAACAGACCCCTCAGCCGTTTCGCTATCACCCAGCAACACCCAAACATGGTACGGTAACTGGTCTAAATATTTACCTGCTAAAGCCACCCCTACACCAATTGGCAATCCTTGTCCCAAGGAGCCAGTGGCCACATCAACCCAAGGTAAAATCGGTGTCGGATGACCTTCTAAACGACTGCCCAATTGCCGCAGTGACATTAACTCCTCGTCAGTAATTACCCCAGCAGCTTTGTACATCGCATACAGTAACGGCGCAGCGTGTCCTTTAGAGAGAATAAAGCGATCGTTATTAGGGTTATCTGGATTTTCAAAATCGTACCGCAGATATTTAGACAGTAAAACAGCCATCAAATCGGCTGGTGACATAGACGAAGTAGGGTGACCTGAACCGGCAACAGTTGTAGCGCGAATGCTATCTACACGCAACTGTTGTGCTAATTCATGCCATTGGTGTAGTTGCTCCTGTGTAGCCATAGTAATATTCCTAAATCAAAATCAAGGGTATTGCAGCGAATCCTTTATCAATCAGTTGTATTTTGGTGAAATAGAAGTTTAAAACCTGCTCAAAATTGCAGAGATAGAGTTCTACAATGAGGTCATGGTTAAATCCCTAATTTCTAAGCATTTTAAATTGGAAATTAGAGGATTTTTATTCTTGGATGGTGTCTTTTAAAAAAAGCAGACACAAATGTAAATAATCCTGTTCAGATATTTTTTCCACTCCCCCTGGATTTACTTTAGAAAGTGGGAGCTACTATAACTTCTTTCTAATGGAATAATTAAGTTTATTTCTGAGGGTATATAATATTAATTAGATAATTAAATCAGATAACGGATTTTACAGAGAATTGCAATTTGGTGAGATAATTGTAAGGGACATGGCTGTACCCTGTATTTTTAGATGAATTGATAATTTTCGAGATGTTAAATCAGAGAAAAAATTCGCCTTGATGAACAATATTTATTCAGTATCAGCTATTTTATATACTCTCAATCTTCCAGCAAGTTAGCACAGCTAGCTGTGCTATGGGATTCATATTTGTTTTGGTGAAATACACGTAGGGTGCGTTAGCCTTTGGCGTAACGCACCAGTTAACGATTTAGGTGCTACTAACTGTTAGTTGATGATACTTGTTGTTCTGCCACCGTCACCGCTTCATTTTGCTGAAGCTTTGGGAAAAACTTCTGAGATATCAAGACAGTAAAGATGTGAGATAGTAATCCCAGAGGGCCAGCAAAGAAACATAAAGCTAAGGAATGAATTGTCCAAACACCTGTTTTTTGACCTTCCAAATATATCCAGCGCCCAACAAATAAATCCATCACTAAATAATGAACCCAACCCGTTGCTGCAACTTTTTCATTTGCAAAAAGTCGGGCAACATTAGCTAATTCCATATTTGAGAAATCTTGGGCGTTTTCTGGCGTAATGCTGTTGATAAACAAATACAAATATACTCCAGCTAACAGCACAAAGGGCAGATATGATGTCATGATTCGCTGTGTCACTTTCCAATTTGGCAACAATATCATCAAAGTCCAAAAAGGCAAAACGAAAAGATTTGCAACGTTAAATATTTGAGAAATAGTCATAGTTTTGTAAATTGGGGAATGGGGCATGGGGCATGGGGCATGGGGAGATGAGGGGGATGAGGGAGTATGGGGAGTATGGGGAGTGTGGGGAGATGGGGGAAAGAGAATTAATGCTTCCCCATCCTCCCACACCGGACACACCTCCCCATCTCCCCATCTCCCCATCTCCCCATCCCCCTCATCCCCCTCATCCCCCTCATCCCCCTGATCTCCCTCATCCCCCATACCCACTAACTCACCGGAACTTCCACGGACAGTTTCAATATATTAACAACCACACCAATTAATTTAGTGGGGTCAATTGGCTTGGGTAGATGCTGTTGAAATCCGGCTGCAAGGGCTTGTAAGCGGTCTTCGTCTCGCGTGTATGCAGTTAAAGCGATCGCCGGAATGCGTCCGCCTTTTTCTGGTTCTAAAGAACGCAGTTTCCGAATCAGTGTATAACCATCTTGCTCTGACATGCCGATGTCGCTAATCAAGATATCTGGTTTTGCTTGTTCGAGTACTGCTAGGGCTTCATCTACTGATGCTACGGCAGTGGCCATCGCCCCATAGTCTTCAAACATAAAACTGAGAAAGTTACGGGTATCGGCTTCATCATCTACAACTAAAACTTTTAATCCCGCTAGGGGAGTAGAAACCCCAGCAGAAGAAATTTCTCTTGCTTCTGTTCTGCCTTTGTTAGCCCGATTGTCTTGTAGCAATGGCAGTCTGACAGTAAAAGTTGCTCCTTTTTCTGTGCCTGGACTTTCGGCAGAGATGGTACCCTTGTGCAGTTCTACTAGGTGACGGACGATCGCTAATCCTAGTCCTAGTCCATTGTGCGATCGTGTTGTGGTGCTGTCTGCTTGCCGGAAACGCTCAAATACTTTCGGTAAAAATTCTGCACTGATACCAATACCAGTATCCATTACTTGAATTTGAGCGTATTGGAATTTTGGATTACCACTTTCATCAGTGTTTGAAGAGTTGGAATTTTCATTTTTAGATTCCAATCCCACACATGTGCCATTAGTTGCTAAAAGAGGACTATCGTTAATTGAAAATCCAAAATAGCTACATAGTCTGACTTCTACCCTACCACCTTTATGTGTAAACTTAATGGCGTTCGTTAATAGATTCCAGACAACTTGTTGTAAACGGGCTGGGTCGCCATAGACTGAACCTACCGAAGTATCCAAAATAGTATTTAATTGAATATCTTTTGCTTCTGCCAAGGGACGCACTGCTTCTAAGGCTGCTTCCATTATGGAGATCAAATTCACAGCAGATACATTTAATCGCAACTGACCGCGGATAATCCTTGATACATCCAAAATATCCTCAATTAGTTGCATTTGAGATGTAGCATTACGTTCGATCGCTTCTAAGGCGCGGGAAGTAGCTTTATCGTCAAGTTTCTTAGAACGGAGGATTTTTGACCAGCCAAGCATGGAAGTCAGGGGTGTGCGGAGTTCGTGGGAGAGAACGGCGAGAAATTCATCTTTCATGCGATTTGCCGCTTCTGCTTCCTGTCTTGCCGTTTGTTCTCGAATTACTTGAGCGCGGACTTCTTCTGCTTGCTTGCGTTCGGTAATATCTTCAAGAGTGCCGACATACCCCAACAATTCCCCCTGACCGGAAAGCATTGGTGATGAGCGAACCTGAACCCAACGAACATTGCCATGAGCAGTTTGAAAGCGAAATTCTTCTGAGTAGTCACGACCTTCATTAATGTAGGCAGACCAGCTAGTAACTGCTCGTTCTCGATCTTCAGGATGAACAGATTCTAGCCATCTCTTTTCTACACTCTCTGCCGCTTTCATCCCACAAATTATTTGATAACGCGGATTCGTATATCTACAACGTCCTTCTGTATCAATTTCAAAAATGCCAACCGGGGAGCAGGTACTCAGAGAACGAAATCTTTCTTCACTTTGCCTGAGTTCAGCATTCACAGCTACTAGTTGGGCTGCTTGTAGCTTAACGGCTTCAGTTTTCTTAAATAATTCTGCAAATACTGTGACTTTAGAAGTTAAGATATTTGGGTCGATGGGCTTGAGCAAATAATCCACTGCACCCAGAGCATAACCCTTAAACAGCATTTGGTCGCTAGTGCTAAAGGCAGTAAGAAAGATAATTGGCGTGTGACGCGATCGCCCGCGATTGCGAATCAAAGTAGCAGTTTCAAAGCCATCCATCCCTGGCATTTGCACATCCAACAAAATCACTGCAAAGTCCTGATGCAGCAGACACCTTAAAGCTTCTTCCCCAGAAGTAGCTCTCACTAAATTTTCACCCAGTTTTTCTAGGATTGCTTCTAGTGCGAGTAAATTTTCCAGTTTATCATCTACCAGGAGGATGTTTACTTTGGGTTCCATCTGCATGGGTTCATTTCCGTGATAAGTAACAAAGCTTAACCATTTGGTCAGCAATGTCTGAAAGTGTCAAAATCCAGTCTACTGCAACAGATGAAATTGCTGCCTCTGGCATAATGCAGCTCTCTGCTGTGGCGGGTTGCTGTACAATAGTGGTTCCTCCCCGCGCTTTGATTTTTTTTAACCCTTGCATACCATCATGGTTGGCTCCTGTCAATATTATACCGATAACTTGTTCCCCATAGATATCGGCTGCCGACTCAAATAATACATCGATTGACGGTCGGGCATAGGAAACAGGCTCATCAGTAGAAAGAGCAAAGTGCCCTAGTTCAACCAGCAAGTGATAATCTGCTGGAGCTAGGTAGATATGTCTTGGTAGTATTTTGTCTTTATCTTCCACTTCTTTAATTGGCAAGGAAATCGATTCTTGTAGTAGTTGCTGGAGTGCGTTGTTCGACTCTTTGTGACGATGTTGGACGATGGCGATCGGTACTGAAAAATCCGCTGGCAACCTTTCGAGAATGATTTTCAACGCCGATAATCCACCTAATGAAGTACCAATCACCACAATTTTAAATGACACTAATTTAGCCCTCATACCCATCGAATATGGTTATTGGGCATGGGGCATTGGGCATGGGGCATGGGGCATTGGGAGTGTGGGGTAGTAGGGTGAAATTCTCTCCCCATCTCCCCATCTCCCCATCTCCCCATCTCCCCATCTCCCCCCATCTCCCCACACTCCCTCATCCCCCTCATCCCCCTCATCTCCCCACTCCCCACTCCCCGCAACTACTGAAGATTATATATTTTTGTCATTTGCTTTACAATTAGATATTTTATAAATGTG
Source organism: Nostoc sp. CreGUA01 (assembly GCA_034531095.2). Classification (GTDB taxonomy): domain Bacteria; phylum Cyanobacteriota; class Cyanobacteriia; order Cyanobacteriales; family Nostocaceae; genus Nostoc. Next base: position 11,243 of record JAVRBV020000080.1, read on the forward strand.
AAATACTTTACATAAAAGTATTACCTTTATGTTTAATAATATTTTAATTATGCAAATTTAGATACATCAAAAAAAGGATATTTTTGCTAAATAAATAGGTTTTAAAATTTTATTTTTTATTTTTTGACAATTCATAAAAATTTACTTAAGCTAAAAGATAGGTTAAGCAAATCAACAAACCACAGCGGCTTTGTTTAGCTACATTAACAATTGCTGTTGTAGGCTATCGGGATGAGGAAGGAATCGCCAGCAAAATATTGTCTGTAGGCAAATTGACCAGATTTGACTACAAAAAGCTAAGACAAGACTAAACATATTGCACCGCGCAAATATTAAATCAGTGAACAGTTATCAAGGCTTTAAGGGGAACTGATAGCGTAAGAATTCAGAACTCGGAACTCAGAACTCAGAATTAATAAGGTTTGGATAACCAAGGTTGATAATTTGAACAAAATTAGGCAGGTATACAACCATTCTGACTCCTGACTCCTGACTCCTGAATTCTGACTCCTGACCTGATAATTAATAACTGCTGAACAGATTTCGGTCATTTATGGATGGATACTTGTGGTGATGTTAGTGAGTGTCCATAGAACTTTGAACTTTAGTTCCAGTGCGGTAAATATGTCCAGGAGAACACAATGGTTGAGTATTTTACATCTTTGAATGACCACAATTTGCCGTATCCAGATACGATTCACCCCATCGTTGTCCACTTCGTAATTGCGATGGTGTTGTTTTCCTTTTTATGTGATGTAGTTGGCTATTTCACTGGGAAAACTCGTCTATTTGAGGTGAGTTGGTGGAATATGTTTGTCGCCACGATCGCCATTTTCGTTGCGATCATTTTTGGTCAGTTTGAAGCTGGTTTAGCACAGCCTTACAGCCTAGCGAAATCGGTGTTAAATTTGCATACGTTGATTGGTTGGTCGCTTTCGGGAATCATCGCTGCAATTACAGCTTGGCGCTATGTAATTCGTACTCGTAACCCGCAAAAAGTACCGATTTATTATCTCGGAGCCGGACTAATTTTAACTTTAATAGTTGGCTTGCAGGTATATCTTGGAGATCAACTTGTTTGGGTGTATGGACTGCATACAGTACCAGTTGTAGAAGCAGTAAAGGATGGTTTATTGCCATGAACTCAGAACTGATCGAGCAATTGAACGCACAACTAGGCGCAAACGGACTACCTTATACAATTCCCATTCATCCCAACTTAGTCCATCTGACACTGGGTTTATTCATCATTGGTATCACCTTTGATATCGTTGGTGTTTTGTTTCCCTTCCAAAAATGGGTTTTCAAATTTTTGGGAATTACCGTCGAACGTGATAACTTCTTTGAAGTTGGCTGGTACAACATGTTCGCTTCCTGCATCATTACATTTTTCACAGTGGGAGCAGGTTTTTACGAAATGCTGTTGGCAACACCACCAGCTAATGTGAAAAGTGCCTGGGGATTGCAGGCAATGGAAACCATGCTTTGGCATGGTGTGGGTGGTGTGTTTTTATTAGCGGTGATTGTTGCCATGACCATCTGGAGAGGATGGCAACGCTTCGTTTGGAGCAAAGAAGAATATAGACAGACAGACAGACAAGTGCAATGGATTTATCTGTTCGCAGGCATAACAATTATGTTCTTGATGTACCTCCACGGCACACTAGGAGCGCAATTAGCCGCCGAGTTTGGCGTACACAACACAGCAGATAGACTACTGCAACTAGGCCAAGACCTGAACACAAGACTCAAATAAGTCATTTGCCCAATGCCCAATATTGATTGACTATGAAAATCCAGAAGATTTTAAATGTTTTAACGCTGCTTACAGGTGCGATCGCAGTTACCGTTACTAGTCTGTGGATCGGCAAGCAGGCTTACTCTTGGCTGCCTCCACAAGCAGCAGCCGAATCCCAACTAATTGATAATTTGATTAGTTTTTTAGTCACCCTTGGTAGCTTCATCTTTTTGGGAGTCACGAGTACTCTGATGTATTCTGTGATCTTCCATCGCGCAGTTAAAGATGACTTCACCGACGGCCCCGCAATTGAAGGTAATGTCACCTTAGAAGTTGTCTGGACAGCAATTCCAATTTTGTTGGTGTTTTGGATTGCGGGTTACAGCTACCAAGTCTACGAACAAATGGGAATTCAGGGTCCCTCCCAACTAGTTCACCTGCATAATCCGTTAGGAATAGAATCAGCTTATGCAGCAGCGAAAGAGGATGGGGGGACGCGGGGACACGGGGACGCGGAGAATTTATCACAAACACTCTTTGCGTCTTCTTTGCCTGTGGAAAAAATTGACGTATTAGCCAAACAATGGGCGTGGGTATTTCATTATCCAGAGAAAGATGTCACCAGTACTGAATTGCATTTACCGAGCGATCGCCGGGTGCGTTTAGCGCTAAACTCACAAGACGTTCTGCACGGCTTTTATATTCCTGCATTTCGCCTCAAGCAGGATATTATTCCCAACCATGCGATCGACTTTGAATTTACTCCCATCCGTCCCGGCCAATACCGATTGACCGATTCCCAATACAGCGGTACATATTTTGCCACCATGCAGGCCAATGTGGTTGTTGAATCTCCTGAAGAATACCATCAATGGCTCTCCCAAGCCGCAACCCAAAAGCCATCCTTAGCCAAAAATCAAGCAGCTTCTGAGTATGCTCAAACATCCCATCAATCAGTCCAAACCGGTTGGGCTACAGTTCCCCCTGCTGCACCTCCTCTAGTCAATTCCCCCGGTTAAAAAACACCCCACCTCCCCACCTCCCCACCTCCCCACCTCCCCACTCCCTGCATTTATTAACAGGAAACTAACTCATGACTAATGTTCCTATTGACGGCATTAGTATCGCCGGTGAAAGTTCTCACCATGAATCTCCAGGCGACTGGAAGCGATACTTCAGCTTTAGCACTGACCATAAAGTTATTGGTATCCAGTATCTCGTTACCTCGTTTATCTTCTTTCTCGTCGGTGGTATCTTTGCAATGGTGATTCGGGGAGAACTGATGACACCCGAATCAGATTTAATAGATCGCACAGTCTACAATGGCATGTTTACCATGCACGGCACCGTGATGCTGTTTTTGTGGACATTTCCTTCACTAGTTGGTTTTGCCAACTATCTAGTGCCCTTGATGATTGGGGCGCGAGATATGGCATTTCCCCGCCTCAACGCCGTTGCTTTTTGGATGGTGCCAGTAGTCGGGATTCTCTTGATGAGCAGCTTCTTTATTCCTGGTGGCCCAGCCCAAGCAGGCTGGTGGGCTTACCCCCCAGTCAGTCTCCAAAATCCCACAGGGAATTTAATCAACGGCCAAGTTCTCTGGCTGCTGGCGGTGGCGGTGTCAGGTGTGTCTTCAATTATGGGGGCAGTTAACTTTGTTACCACAATTGTGAAGATGCGGGCACCAGGAATGGGCTTCTTCAAGATGCCTTTGTTCGTCTGGGCAGTATTTAGCGCCCAAATTATCCAACTATTTGGACTACCTGCACTCACAGCAGGTGCAGTAATGCTACTACTCGACCTCACCGCAGGCACCGCCTTTTTCGACCCTGCCAGGGGCGGAAATCCAGTGATGTTCCAGCATTACTTCTGGTTCTACTCCCACCCTGCTGTTTACGTGATTATTTTGCCTATATTTGGCATTTTCTCGGAAATATTCCCAGTTTACGCCCGGAAACCCCTATTTGGTTACAAAGTAGTCGCTGTTTCATCCATTTTGATTGCCGTAGTTAGCGGTATTGTTTGGGTACACCATATGTATGTCAGCGGTACTCCTGGTTGGATGCGGTTGATTTTCATGCTGACAACGATGTTTGTGTCTGTCCCCACAGGAATTAAAGTTTTTGCTTGGGTGGCAACGATTTGGGGCGGAAAGTTGCGGTTAAAAACCCCAATGCTGTTTGCCCTTGGCGGACTAGTGATGTTTGTCTTCGCCGGCATCACAGGGATTATGCTTTCCTCTGTGCCAGTGGATGTCCACGTTAACAATACCTACTTTGTAGTCGGACACTTCCACTACGTCCTCTACGGCACCGTGACAATGGGCTTGTATGCTGCCATTTACCACTGGTTCCCCAAAATGACCGGTCGGATGTACCACGAGGGTTGGGGCAAAATCCACTTTTGGTTAACCTTCATCGGCACCAACCTCAACTTTTTGCCCATGCATCCCTTAGGATTGCAAGGAATGTTACGCCGGGTTGCCTCCTACGCCCCAGAGTATGCATCCTGGAATATCATCGCTAGCGTCGGCGGATTTCTCTTAGGAGTATCCACCCTACCCTTCATTTTCAACATGGTGATTTCTTGGATGCAAGGCGAGAAAGCACCCGATAACCCCTGGCGGGCAATTGGACTAGAGTGGTTAGTTTCTTCACCACCCCCAGTAGAAAACTTTGAAGAAATCCCGATTATCATCTCCGAACCCTACGGCTACGGCAAATCCGAACCCTTAACAACAAACCTCCCAGAATAACCTCAAGGAAAGCGCAGAAACCCTCCGCGTACCTCTGCGCTTCCCTTTGCGTTTCAAATTCACCCTCAAAAAGCAAACTCTACCAATGGACAGTTATATCAATTCACATGAGTTACACCACACAGAAGTAGAACATACCCACGACGAAGAAGGCAACAAAATGTTTGGCTTCATTGTGTTTTTACTGTCTGAAAGCGTAATTTTTCTGAGTTTTTTTGCAGGATATATAATCTACAAAACAACAACTCCTAACTGGCTACCTGCCGGTGTTTCTGGACTAGAAGTAAAAGAACCGGCAATCAATACAGTAGTTCTTGTTGCTAGTAGCTTTGTAATTTACTTAGCAGAACGCGCCCTTCAACGCCATGATTTAGTGAAATTTCGCCTGTTTCTTGTAGCAACAATGGCGATGGGAACTTACTTTTTAATTGGACAGGCAATTGAATGGAATGGTCTCGAATTTGGCTTCACCTCAGGGGTATTTGGTGGGACGTTCTATTTGCTTACAGGCTTCCACGGTTTGCACGTTTTCACTGGTATTTTGTTGCAGTTGATTATTTTAGTGCGATCGTTCATTCCTGGTAATTATGACACAGGTCACTTTGGCGTTAATGCAACTTCATTGTTTTGGCATTTCGTCGATGTTATCTGGATTATTTTGTTTGTTCTAATCTATGTTTGGCAGTAAATATTGAGGTGATGGGAAGAAAAACCCACAGAATTTATGCTTTGGTGTATGGGGCGTTGTTAGTTACTTCTATACCCCATGCACCATTCACTTTTTTTTTCTAGTTGGTGCGATTGGTCGCTATTTCATCTGAAGAGCCATATTTTTCTACTACTTGCGCTTCTGCTGTTAATCCAAAGACAGATTTTGGAAATACTAAATTTCATCAGATTCTTTGGGGTCGAGAGAAGTCTGAGCGTAGCCTTCCTCCGTTCATAACTTCAGTGGAACCCAGAGGTTTTAATTTTGATTAACTACGAATTCACGAAATATTTTACTTAAGATTAGCGATATCTCAAAAAATTATTTTACCACACAAGGGTAAAATAATCGTTACGAAATACCTTGGATAAAAGATCTTATTTTCAACTAGAATTGTTGTATGGCAAAGCCCGCAGATGTCAGCACCAAAAAATTAATTAGCCTCGCACCCGACAACTGGGTAAAATGGGTGACGGATATTCCTGATGTGAGAGCGATCGAAATTGTCAACTCAGAATTTCAATGGATAAGTAGAGAAAGTGATGTTTTAATCCGCGTCGCAAGTCCTGAAGAAGGAGAATTTCTCGTTCTCAACGAATTACAATTACGCTATCAGCCACAAATGCCACGTCGAATACGTGCATATACTGGACTTGCAGAAGAAAAATATAATTTACCGATATATCCGGTATTAATCAATATTCTCAAATTAAGTAACGCAGAAATCCCGTCAACATACAGATCCAGTATTGGAGGGTTGGAAGCACGTCAAGACTACCGCGTGATTAACCTGTGGGAAGTTGATGTAAATATTGCCTTTCAAGAACCATTACCTTCATTAATACCCTTTGTACCAATACTTAAAGGTGGTGAGAATGAATCGACAATTCGAGAAGCATTAAAAATTTTGCGTGCTGATGAACAATTAAATCAACTGGAAACGGTTTTAGCTTTTTTTGCTACTTTTGTACTAGACAGCAAGTTAGTTCAGGAAATCATGAGGTGGGATATGGCTGTGTTACATGAGTCACCTTGGTATCAAGAAATTTTACGCGAGGGTGAGAAACGCGGTGAGGAACGCGGATTACAAATTGGTGAGGAACGCGGATTACAAATTGGTGAGCAACGCGGTGAGGAACGCGGATTGCAAACTGGTATTGAATTGGGGTTGGAAATTAAATTTGGTACTCCTGGTTTAGAACTAATGCCGATGATCTCGCAAGTTCATGATTTACAGCGATTAAAAGCGATTCAACAGGCTATCAAAACTTCAAATACTGTTGAGGAATTACGACAATTTTTAGAGTAAATAAAAATCCGGGCGTTGCTGATTGAGAATATGAATTTAGCTCACGCAGAGTCACAGAGTCTGAGAGAATAAGAGTTGATTTTTGAATTTCATATTCAAATTCAGCAACGCCAAAATCCGCTTTAGGTAAAAGTAAAGAAGCTGTTACAGTCAAATTACAACAAATATTTGCCACTAAAGCAATTTAATTTACTATGAATTGGAGTGCCGCATTACCTACGTTTTTTATTACCCTGCGAGAAGGTGTTGAAGCCGCTTTAGTTGTGGGAATCGTCTTTGCGTGTTTACAGCAAGCTCAACAACAAAAATTGCAGCGTTGGGTTTATTTAGGAGTTCTCGGCGGAATCTTAGCGAGTTTTGGATTTGGTTTGCTAATTCATGTAGGACTACAAGGATTGCAGACATCTAAGCAACTCTACGCACCTGTGTTTAAGCAACTTTTTGAGGTTGGATTAGGCGTAATTGCGATCGCCATGCTTAGTTGGATGCTAATTTGGATGACACGACAAGCACGATTTCTCAAAGCTGAGATTGAAGGTTCTGTTAAAAATGCCTTGGGCGAAAACGATAGCGCAGGTTGGGCGATTTTTAGCTTAATTTTTATTGCTGTGTTTCGGGAAGGTTTAGAAACAGCTTTGTTTATCGTTGCTAAATTTCAAGAAGGTTTGACACCGGTTTTGGGTGCAATGGGAGGATTAGCGATCGCTGTTCTCATTGGGATGCTGCTATTTAAATGGAGCATCCGAATTAATTTGAGCCAATTTTTCCAGGTGATGGGTGTGTTCCTGTTGGTGATTGTCTCTGGGTTGGTAATTTCTGCTCTGCGCCATGTTGATGCTGCGGCGATCGCTTTTAGCCAAATCAACCCTGAAGTCTTAGGCCTTTGCGGACAAGGAAATACATCTTGTCTTTTAGGCCCCCAAATTTGGGATTTCTCAACCATCTTACCTGACCGGCAGTTTCCCGGTATTTTGTTGAAAACTTTATTTGGCTACACCCAAAAACTGTATTTAGTTCAAGCTATTGGATATCTACTTTTTTGGATAACCGTAGGTGGGCTTTATTTCCGGAGTCTCAGCCAACCCAAACAATTAAAGCCAGCAACAAAGCTCAATTAGCCTTAGAGGTTGTTTGAAAAGTGTTTCTTTGTGATTTTCGACACCTTTAGATCCCCCTAAATCCACGCCAGTTGCTCATGGGGGAAACCCCCAAGACCGCACTGGCTCCCCTTAAAAAGGGGGACTTTGATTCCGGTTCTCCCCTTTTTAAGGGGTGTAGTGGGGGGATCGAATTCTATGCAGCTTTATAAAAAATTGGTATTAGAGGTTGTGCAACAGATGAATTAAAACCAAAAAAGACACAATCCAAAATCTAAAATCTAAAATCGTATAACACTACATTAGACTGATAGAAATATGGCACAGGAGCAGATTGTCAATTTTATTAGCGGTCACCTAGATTTAACTCAGGCGGAATTTGATGAACACTACCGCTTTCTAATTGATAATGCTCTCGAAAAAAATCAGAGTTTTGTGGTTGGAGATGCTAGAGGTGCTGACTTGCTTGCACAGCAGTATCTTTTTGGAAAAACAAAGGCCGTTGTTGTGTATCACATGTTCGCCAGCCCTCGAAATAACGTTGGGTTTTCAACTCGTGGGGGATTTCAAAGTGATGCAGAACGAGATGAACAAATGACGCGTGATTCCCATCAAGACATTGCTTGGGTGCGATCGGGTAGAAAACGGTCTGGAACACAGGCGAATTTAGATAGACGAGTCAAATAATTTTGGATTTTAGATAAAGATGTTGGAGATTTCTGAAATTTTAGACGTGATAATGCAGTTAAATAATATATGATTTTGCTGAGATTTGTGAATATTCAAAAAAATTATTATCGCGGTTCCCAATCAAATGAAGTGCAGAAATTTTTAGGGGCGCAAAGCTTTGCGCCCCTACCAAATACCTCGCTAGAATGGGAAATGCTATAAAAGATTTCCTAATGTCATTAATATTCACTCCTCCATTTGTACAACAAATCAACAGCAAAATTGCCCATGAGGCTGGTGTTAATTTGTCTGTGCTACGCCTTGATGTTATGCACCCGTGGGTTAATGGGAATAAATGGTTTAAGTTGAAATATAATCTTTTGGAAGCTAAGCAGAAAAATTTCACCAAGCTGCTTACTTTTGGCGGCGCTTATTCCAACCACATCTATGCAACCGCAGCCGCCGGTAATCTTTTGGGATTTCATACCATCGGCGTAATTCGTGGCGAGGAAAATTTACCACTGAATCCAACGCTGAGTTTTGCTGTACAGCAGGGTATGGAACTTGTGTACATGTCACGCCAGATGTATCGACAACGCAATACAACAGCGATAAATGAATATCTGCGACAGCGTTTCGGCGAGGTGTTTATCATTCCTGAAGGTGGTAATAATTTAAACGGCGTGCGGGGTTGTACGGAGATAATTAGTGAAGCAACAGCATTTGATTATATTTGCCTAGCCTGCGGTACTGCTACAACGCTGGCTGGGATTGCGCTTTCGTTGCATCAAGGACAAAAAGCGATCGCTTTTCCTGTCTTGAAAAATGGCAGTTTTTTGGCAGAAGAAATCGAAAATCTCTTGACAAATTACCTCGCTTGTGGTTTCCCGACTCCATATCATTCTCCTGCTTCTTGGGAATTAATGTGTGATTATCACTTCGGTGGCTATGCAAAAGTAAATCAGCAGTTGCTACGATTTAGCCGCGAGTTTACTGAAGCCCACGGCGTACCTCTCGATTACGTATATACTGCAAAAATGTTTTATGGAGTGATGGATTTATTACAGCAGGGATTTTTTGGTAAGGGGAAAAGTTTGCTGCTGATACACACAGGTGGGTTGCAGGGTAATGTTGGTATGGAAGAAAAATTGCAGAAAATTTATTAAAGTTTCGTTTCCATTAATTCCACTTCTAAGAATAGAAGCGGCTTAGGAGTTACCTGTGTTGACCCAATCAACGATAAGTTTCCATTAATTCCACTTCTAAGAATAGAAGCGGCTGACGCTGACCGCGTTCATTGCCCATGCGGTCATGGTCGTCGGGTTTCCATTAATTCCACTTCTAAGAATAGAAGCGGCACCCACTACTTTAAACCCTTACGGCGCCTAATGTCCAGCTGCCATTTGCGACGGGGTAGAAACCAAGGGCTGTTTCCACAGAAAAAACAGAGGATAAAAACGCTAGAACCCTTGTGTAGAGGGATATCGGCCGGGTTAACGAGAGAATCAGCATTTGCAGCTTACGCCTTACCCCGCCGCAGAGGAACAGCAAAAACTTGATAAGTTTGTCATTTGCATAAAAACAGTATTGCAAAAGGTAACGTTTTTTCACTTTGTTGCTACACCAATAATATGAGGACTGACAATGGGCAATCCGACTTCAAAATGCTCATAATTGACATTACTAAAACCAGCTTTTTTTAAGGCAATGTCAATTTCTCTATCTGGATGACAATTATCAGCTAAGGTTTTCCAAATCGGACTAATTGTATTTTGCGCTTTTCGCAATAAAGTTCCTTGGGGTGCGGCGATGTGTTCAATAAATAATAAACGTCCGCCTGGTTTGAGTACTCTTAAAATTGCCTGTAATGTATAGTTAAGATTCGGCACTGAACATAAAATAAAGGTAGTTACAACAGCATCTATACTATTATCTTCAGCATCTAGCCATTCTGCATTACCAAGGCGGAGGTCGATGTTTAAACCGAGTTCTTTCGCTTGTTTTTGGAGATAGGAATGCATTTGTAAATCTGGTTCCATTCCTATTAAGTGAATATTTTGAGGATAGTAGGGCAAATTAGAACCATTTCGCGGGCTGATTTCTAATACTTTACCTTGGAGATTAGCAAACAGAGAGCGTTTGCGTAGGCGTAGCTCATTGTAGACATCGCCTATCAATTTATCATGGGTGCTGCTACGTTGACTCATCATCCAGGCAAAAAAGCTTTTACCCAAGTTGGCATAAATTTGATTTGGTAATTCTCCACAAATTTGATTTACATTCATTATCCACTTCCTAATTTTTGAGGCTATAAATTGGTCTGCCAAATAACCATCTATAGCCCCAAGATATTATATTGATTGTTGTCGCACTTCACCCACTCGACTCACCTGATTGGGTGATTTTCATTAATTTAGATGCATATGACTCGCTACAGACTACCAAAAAGATACTAAAATCTTTGAATCAAAACTGTCATCTGCCTACATATATAATCCCATCAAAAAACTATACCATTTACCGTTCTAGTGAGCGATTTTGTAGGGGCGCAAAGCTTTGCGCCCCTACAAATGTCTGTTATAATTACAACTCAAATATCCTTCTTTGCCATTACCTATTGCTTTTTCAAATTTGAGTTTTTTGAGATTTGCTCAGATTTTGTCTTTCTGCTAACCACGTAAACAACACAACACCACACAAATCAGCCGCTAAGTCAAGCAAATCAAAGCTGCGATGGGGTGTAAAGAATTGAAGTATTTCATCAATGATACAAAAGAAGATAACAATAAATGGTGTCAACGGCAGTGAAATGTTAAATATTTCAATTTTACGTTTGTTTAATGCTAAATGACCCAAATATGCAGCAATTCCTAGCAATAAAAAATGCATAATTGTGTCAAAATATGGAAATTGCGAGAGTTCAACTGGAATTATTTTTAAGTAGGCTGAGACAGAAATGAACATTAAAATTCCAAAGTAAAACCAAAACGCAAAAACCCAATGTCGATTAGATTTCATGTTAATTATTTGAAACAGTATTGTGAGAATTCAGAACCCCAAGCAAGTTTGATTTTTCAATCATTCTGAGTTGTTATACCAATTTTTTATAAAGCTGCATAGAATTCGATCCCCCCTAGCCCCCCTTAATAAGGGGGGAACCGGAAAAACATCTATCAAAGTCCTCCTTTTTAAGGGAAGAACCGGAAAAAAATCTATCAAAGTCTCGCTTTTTAAGGGGGATTTAGGGGGATCAAGATATGTGCAACTTCAAATTAAATTGGTATTAAATTATTATTACAAACATAACAAAGAGCGTTCCGCAATTGGGAACGCTTGATTTTCGTAAATCTGATTAAGATAATGTGAATTTTACGAATTTTAAAAATACAGCAGATTGCAAGTTGGTGAGGTGGAGATAATTGTAGGGGCACAATATATTGTGACCCAAAGAGTGTACTTGATTTACTGTTCCAAAATCCAAAATTGGATCATGCATGAAGGTTGGCCTGTTCTTGCAACCAGGGATCTACTGGTTGTCCATCTTTGCGACGTAATTCAATTTCTACTACCATCACTTGTTTGGAACCGGGAGGCGCAGGTTTTTGATGAAAAATAATATCATAATCTAGTGGATTGTGTTTACGTTCTTTCAACCATTCCTGTACTTTGGTTGTGGCAAAGAATGATTGTCCCTGTTCAAACATTCGAGTAATTTGCATTTGCAGTGTATAAGGATTGATGCGACTCATTTCCTACCGCCTTTGTTAAGTGAAGAAGAATTCAGAGTTCAAAAATCAAAATCAAGAGTGTGAAGATCTCAGTCTTAAGTGGATAATGTAAAAAATTAGATATTCCCAAAGAGGTACTTACTGAGATATCAACTGTGACAGAATGAACTCAATGCCTACCCTTTAGTATATTTCACCAGATTACTACTTAATTTTGTTATAGATTGGAGAGAGGCACGCCGCTTCAAGAACTGACCAAAAGATTGAGATGGTTGTTATGAAGAGTAAAAATCAAGCTATTTTCGCTTTATTTGTAAAAAGCACTATTATCCTTTTACCTTTAGTACTACCTCCTAGTATTGCTAGTGGACAATCTGCACCATTATCCAAACCACCAACAACTCCTGCTGCGGCGTTATCAAATCAGGAACGGGAAGAATTAACGCGACTACGAGCTGAAAAGCAAGTACAATCTGATTTGAAGAGTGCTTTTAGACGCACAACTATTTTAATAAATATCTGGCTAGTTATATTAAGTTTATTTCCGTTAGCTATTGTTGCTCTGCTTTGGTTATTACGACGAGTCATCATCCGTGAAATTGTTGAGCGAGCAATGCAACAATTGGAGGGGGTAGAAAAATTACAAAATCAACTAACTTTTGTTAAGCAAGATGCGGAACATCTTATTCAAGAAGTTGAAAAAATAAATGATGATTTAGAACAGCAAACTGCTGCTCTCCAAGAAAAAATTAAAACTCAATCAGAAAATTTATCTCTGGTAACATCCGACATAGATTTAGTTAAAGCACAGATATTAAATAGATTAGAATCTGAAATTAAAAAATCTCAAGAAAATATAGTATCTTTAGAGTCACAATTTGCTTCTGGGTTATCTCACTTAGAGTTTGAGGTTCAACAACAAAGAGATTTGGCTCTGGAAAATCTTGGAAAATTAGCATCTAGTTTGTCTGAGGAATTGTCAAATTTAAAGTTGAGCGTACAACAACAGCAAGAATTAGCCGTTGCTGATTTAGAATTATCAAAATCTGAGTTGACATCTCAACTTACTGGATGGCAATCTGATGCTCAACAGCAAAAGGATATAATTCTGGAGAGTTTAACCAAATTACAGTCGGAATTTGTTTCCCAATTATCGCAGTTAGAATTAGATATTCAACAGCAAAGAAATGTCACGTTTGAGAAATTAGATAATCAATTACAATCTCAATTATCTGAATTACAGACAGATGCTCAAGAGCAAAAAAATAAAATTCTGGAGAATTTAACAGCATTGCGATCGCAGTTTGCCGAGAGATTATCTCAATTAGAAATAGATGCTCAACAATCTAAGGAGTTAATCATTGGAAATTTGGAAAAATCTGGTTATGAATTTAGTTCGCAATTCTCAGAATTACAATTGAATGCTCAACAACAAAAGATTCTCATTTTAGAGAAATTAGAGAAATTAGAAACCGAGTTTGTATCTCAACTATCCGAGTTACAATTGGACGCCCAACAAAGAAAAGATATCATTCTTCAGGAATTGATTGAGATGACATCTGTATCTGTTGAAAAGGATACAAATTTTGCAGTTGAAAAAACAAACGAAGAACAACCACAACAACCAGAATTCACTGGCGAAGAGTATGTAAAGCAAGGAGATGCGCTGTTTTCTGAAAAACGTTATGAAGATGCGATCGCCACTTACAACCAAGCAGTAAAAATCCAACCTAATGACCCTGTGATTTGGTTAAAGCACGGCTTAACTCTCGGAAGATTAAAACGCTATAAAAATGCGATCGCCTCTTACGATCGCGCTATTCAAATAGAACCAGAATATCATCAAGCTTGGTGCGATCGCGGTGTCGCTTTGGGAAATTTACAACAGCATCAACAAGCCTTTGATTCATTTGATAAAGCTACAAAAATCAAACCTGACGACGCAGTTGCTTGGTTGAATCGCAGTCTTTCTCTAATAGCATTAGAAGAATACGAAGAAGCAATACCATCTTTGGAAAAAGCTCTAGAATTGCAACCAAACTCTCCCAAAATATTGGATAAATACGGTTATACTCTAGTAAGACTCGGACGCGATGACGAAGCGATCGCTAGTTTTAATAAAGCATTAGAAATTAAGCCAGATTATGCCAGCGCCTATTACAACAAAGCAGCTTGCTACGCACTCCAAAGACAAATAGAACTATCTTTACTAACTCTGCAACAAGCAATTGAACTTAATCCCAGATACAAAGAAGAAGCAGCAACCGACCTAGATTTTGATGATGTTGCCAAAGATCAGCGTTTTCAGCAATTAATAGCAACATCTAACAAAACTCAGAATTAATTTGTCTAGATGAGTGTTGAATTAGGAGTTTGGAGTTTGGAGTTTGGAGTTAAAAGTTAAAAGTTAAAAGTTAAAAGTTAGGAGTTAGGAGTTAGGAGTTAGGAGTTAAGAATTATTCTCCTCATCTCCCTCATCTCCCTCATCTCCCTCATCTCCCTCATCCCCCTCATCCCCCTCATCCCGATGCCCCATGCCCCATGCCCCATTCCCCATTCCCTACTCCCTACTCCCCAATTCCCCAGACATCGCTTTGAGTTTAGACGTAAAAGACTCAGAGCGATCGCTTTTTTCTGGCGTAAATTGCCCAATTGGGGGACGAATAGGCGCAGGTGGTAGCAGTTTTGATTGTTGATGAGAGACTAATGATGCACTTTCTGATGAAGTTTGCCTTTGGCTAACAGCAGACGGTAGCTGAAGCGTTCCTAAAGAAGCTGAGTTATTTCCATTGTTAGACTTGAGGGCGCTTTTATCTTCCCTTGTTTCCTGCTTTTCTTCTTCCCCTAAAGATGTCTTTTGTCTGTGACCGTTCAGTTGTAGGGTTGTAGTATTACTTCTTTGATGACCATTATTAACTTTCCCCGGTGGTAATTGAGGTTTAGTTACTTTCTCAAAAATCGGGCTTTTCTTCACTGGTGGTAGGGCTGGCGCAGCCAAAGAAGTTAGGCTTTGGGGGAACTTGCTACAAACCATCCGTTCAAATTCCATGTTGAAATGATATGTAGCCTGTTCCCGACGCTGCCAAAATACTAAGATTTGCTGCACAGAAACCGCTTTATAACGACCTTGATATAGTGCTTCAATCACTGCCAGGTGTAGCCAATTCAGTGGGTATTGCGTTTGCCAACGTTCAACTAGCTCATTGGCAGTATACCCACTGAGATCAAAACTATAGTGAATCAATAACGCGATCGCCAAGTTGGCAGAGGTGTCTGGAAGTGTTGTTAACATGAGACTGTTAGCTTTTGGCAATGAGTCTAAAATTTTTCACCCATCGCATATAGCCTATCGTGCTTTTAACTACATGGTTTTTTTCCTAGAGTTGTCAAGTCCATAGGCAGTGTTTCCTATTCTACTTGTCAACTTCCCAGATGCAAGAGTCTATAGACTGATTTAACAGTTATTTTTTTGACTAAACATTGCTAGTTGTTGATTATTCGCTGGTTGTAACCCAAGAGTGGGTACAGTCAATCTAAAATCTAAAGTCCAAAATCTAAAATTTGTTGACTGTAGGCTGATTGAATCGCAGGTGTGCGCCCAATGGTGACTAACGCCTGATAAACCATCACCGCAACTTCAGCGCATGTTGCCGCACGCAAAGGTGCAAGTAGTTTTGGGTCTGGATAGTTGACAATTATTCTTTTATGTGTTGCAGTAGCAACAGCTTTTTGAGCATAATCAGGAATGGTATGGCGATCGCTATACACTTCTAAAACGTTGTTATCAGCCTGTGGTAGTCCTAGCCCATTAACTAGAGAGACAATCACCTGTAGCCTTTGGACATTTTGATGGGGACGGAAAGTGCGATCGTTAAATCCGCCAACAAAGCCACCCCTAGCTGCAATTTGGATAGCATTATACGCCCAAAAATCCTGGGATACATCTACAAAATCAACAGATGAGCGTTTAGCAGTGGGCTTAAAAGCAGCTGCCACCAAAGCCGCGTATTCAGCACGAGTCATCGGTTTATCTGGCTGGTAGCTACCATCAGTCAAACCGTGAATTAAATCCATACTCAGCAATGCTTGAATAAATGGTTCTGCCCAATGGCCATCTAGTTGAAAAGACGCGGAGAGTGGGGGACGCGGGGATGCGGAGAGTGCTTGTAATAAATTCCCCGTGTCCCCGTGTCCTGTTTCCCCGTGTCCCTGCGTCCCCGTATCCCCGCGTCCCCGCGTCCCCGTGTCCCCGTGTCCTGTTTCCCCGTGTCCCTGCGTCCCCGTATCCCCGCGTCCCCGCGTCCCCGTGTTCTCTTTAAAAGTGTCCTCTTTGACTGCAATCAATTCCACCAAACCCTTTACTAGAGCAGGATTTAACTGATTACCTACACAAACAAGCTTTTGTGTAGTGAGATTATGTAAATCAAATTCAGTATTATCACGAAAAATATTGCCAGCCGGATCTTCGTTGATACCTAAATCAGGGGCTGCATTGCCATTGACTAATAGACCACCTTGGGTATTTTTGGCAATGAGATTTTGACGCAGCAGAGGACGGGCATTGCGAGAAAGTGCGATCGCTGTGTGATTTTCTGATATTTTGTTATTGGCGATCGCTGGAGCCGCAAAGTCACTAATTACTATCCCTAAACGGTTTCTTTGAAATATATTTCCTAACACTTCACCCTGGCTATCGCCTGCCATCACTAACCCACTGGCAGTATTTTGGACAAATACATTATCCAAAATTGTTGGTTTAGCAGCGCCAGTGGCAAACACACCTTCCCGCCCACAATTACTTAAAGTATTGTTGGCTAAAGTGGGTGCAGCCGATTCAATCCAGATACCAGTACCTTTTGCTGAGGCATTGGTGACAGTTACACCTAAAATACTGGCATTTTCTAATAACAGCAGCGCAATATTTTGCATTCCAAAACTCGGACTTTGATACTCGCCACCCCCAGAAATTATAATCCCGGCTCCTTTGTTAGCTTCATCACCTACGATTTTCACTCCTCCACGGATAACCAGGGGAAATACCTCGCCACTAGCCACGCCATAAGTGCCAGATGCTAAATGAATGATTGTGGGAATTTTGGTTACTTTTAAAGCACGGGTGAGACTTTTAAACGGACTTAACCGAGAACCGATATTAGTATCACTTCCTGTCATAGGGTTGACATAGAGTGTGAGAACAAGGGTAGAGTTCACCATTGATGATTGAGGGTCAGTTGTTTTAATTATGACAATCATAAGTAACACTACTTGTAGCAAACTTTGTGAAAGTAGTATCCCTGTGTGTAGAAAATTTATCGGCTTTACCCTTTTTTCCAACCAGATAAGGTGTACATAAAAGTTATAGACTCTTATGCAACATTCCAAGTTCTCTACTTCATCACGATATCAGCAGTCTTCCAAATCCAATACACTGAAGCCACCACGGGATTTTCTCGCGATCAAAACACCTGACATCTTAGACATCGCACCTCTGTGTGCCTCCTCTGCGAGCCTCCGCGCTTCCCTTTGCGCCCCTTTGCGTTAAAAAACATAACCCCTCTCCGCCACCGGAAAGGGGTTAATCGCCGCTGAAACCCAGCACTAATTAATAAACGTCTTGCAACTCGTAAAAATCAGGCGAGATATAATCCTTCCGCAAAGGCCAACCCACCCAATCTTCCGGCAAAGCAACTATCAGAATTATTTTATGCTACCAGTTATTGAGACTATTTCTTTACGTCAAATGGCTTCGGGCGATCGCCTTTTTCTCCAAATTTACAAATTCATCGGCGCTCAACCCGGTAAAAAGGTTTACATTCAATCTAATTTGCACGGTGCAGAAATCGCTGGTAATGCCGTTATTCACCAACTAATTGAATTTTTATTAACAATAAATAATCCAAATTTAACTGGAGAAATTTGGCTGCTTCCCCTTTGTAATCCAATGGGCACAAATGAACGCGCTCACCATTTTTCTCCTGGGCGTTACTGCGTTTACGAAGCCAAAGACTGGAATCGTATATTTTGGGATTACGAGAAAGAAGCTGATGATTTAGTAGCTTTTACTAAATCTCAACTTCATAATGATTTAGAGGTCATTCGACAAAATTATCTAACTATAATTCAGCAACAATTCGCAAAAATTTTAGAAAAAATTAATTCTCCTAGTGCTGTGCCCTACACTGAGCTTTTTAGCTACAAACTCCAAAGTCTTAGTTTAGATGCCGATTATTTAATTGATTTGCATAGCTCTACCAATCAGGCTTTAGACTACTTTTATTACTTCCGAAATCGAGAAGAAAGCGCAAAATACTTCCTCCTTGATTTGGGAATTTTACTCGATAAATATGATGGTGACGCTTTTGATGAAGCTTTTATCAAACCTTGGTTAGCACTGGAAACTTGTTTTCAAAATTTTGGTAGAGAAATCAAGTTTGATGTGGAAGCTTGGACGCTAGAATTAGGAGCAGGAATGCAAATGAACCCTAATTCAGTTGCTAAAGGTGTACGGGGTGTGATAAATTATCTAGCACAAAAAGGTGTGTTACAAATTCCTGATTATTCATCTGAAACAAAAACCGATAAAATGAATTTTGTATCCAGCCGCAACCGGAAAAAATATTATGCGATCGCCGGTGGTATGATTCAAGAAAGAATTGAATTAGGTAGTACTGTCAAAGCTGGAGAAAAGCTCTATCAAATTCTTAGTTTCAATAAAGAAAGTAAGCTACCTGCTCTCATTGATGTCTGCGCCCAAGAAGATGGATTAGTTTATGATGTCGCAACTAATCAAGCTGTGAATGAAGGTGAATTTGTATTAGGTCTTATTTAAAACAACAAACACGATCAATTGCTGTTTTTACAATAATCATTCCTTTGTCCAGACGGCGATTTATCGCGTCTTTATTATTTCGGATACCTAATTAAATAGGACTTACGCACTGAAGCCTGAAACCTTGATCCCCCCTAGTGCGTGTTTTCAAACTCGAAATTGGAGAGGGGGAGACGCAAAGACGCGGGGACGCAAAGACGCGGAGATGTTTTTGAATGAATTTTCGCCGTGTCACCGCGTCTCCTAGTCCCCGTGTCCGCCTTTTTTGGTAATATTTGTTACTTTAAAGACACGCCCTAGCCCCCCTTAAAAAAGGGGGGAACTTCTAAAGCCCCCTTTTTAAGGGGGTTGGGGGATCTGAGTGCCTAAGTCCTGTTAAAAATACTTAGAC
>JAVRBV020000081.1:0-10464 GCA_034531095.2 Nostoc sp. CreGUA01
TTTCGTCTCCCAAGAATTGCGGGCGGCGGAAGACCCTGAGTTTGAAACTTTCTATACCAAAAATATTTTGCTGAACGAGGGTATCCGCGCTTGGATGGCTCCTCAAGATCAGATCCACGAACAATTTGTATTCCCTGAGGAAGTCCTACCTCGCGGTAACGCTCTCTAATCACAAAAGACGACCACAAGCAGAATCAGAGTTGTGGTTGGCAGTATATTCACACCACCCAGATTAAATAATCTCCTTGGCTGATTCCAAGTAGGTGTTAATATTCTCCATTCTCTAGTCATCTCCCACTAAAAGGTGGGAGATTTTTTTTATATTTTCATAGTCAATACTCTAAATTTATGTGTTATCTTAGGTGAAGGTTATTAACCCAGAGCAAAAAACTCTGTCCCTTTGAGACTAAGACCGCTTAGGCAACAAGGAGGTGATGCCCATGATAGAAAGTAGTAAAAGCATGGGTCATCAGGTTGCAGTTAGCCGGCTGTGCGCCGGGGCTGTTCTTTAAAAGTAGCCTTAGTCACTTTGAGAGACTAAGTTAGCTCAAGTAGCTAGGCTAAGCTAGAAGTTCCTTCCGGCAGTCTGGTTGCAACCTGAAGACCCGCTACACCGCCCTGACTTAGATCGCCCGATCTAAATCAGGGCGGATAGTTTTTATGGGTAATTTTTGTTTTATCAGTGGTTGCTTTTGAAAAACCCGCTGACGATTTCTGCGGTGGGCAAAGTTAACACGTTAAAATTTTCTCAAAAGTTAAATTAATCAAGTTTTAGCCTTTGATCTATCTGTGTGCAGAATCAAAAAGGTTTGCTTTGATGATATTCAAGATGTAACTAAACATATAGCTAGGATTTTTCAATATGGCACAGCTACTAACTGAAGCGGAAATTCAAGAACGGGCAAAGGTTCTTTCAGGTTGGGCTGTTGAAGGGGCAAAGTTGCAAATCACTCGCAAATTTGAAGATTTTATCCAAGCAATTGAGTTTGTCAACAAGCTTGTGGAACCCGCTGAGTCAGCAGGACATCATCCAGACATAGAGATTTCTTATAACAAAGTCAAGATTACACTCACGACACATGATGCAGGTGGGCTGACTCAGAATGATTTTGATCTTGCTGGAGTGATTTCTGAAATTAAGTAACTGATTTCTTTTGACATAATGTTGGGTATATGATATTGGGCATTTGTCATTTGTTTTTTGTTCCTTGTAAAGAACTAATGACTAATGACAAATGCCTTATAACCAACAACCAATGACCAATAGCCAATGCCCTATCCCTATTTCAAATCCTTGATTTTTAGATACTTAATAATCTGCAATTTCTGAATTGTCAGGGCTAGACGCAACAATTTATTTCTGCCCAGAAGTTTGTCAGTGTCTAAAGTTGTGAAAAATTTAGCTAAGTAGGATTAGCGATCGCTTCAAACGCTACTCCCTACCTGCATAGATAAATGGCTGAGGTGTGACAGTTGTTAAGGCGATCCTTTTAATCTTGCCATCTGAATTTCATGTTTTATAATATTTTGATATATGGATATGTTTTTGCATAAGTTAATCACATCAATTTTTAACTAGAAGTTAATCGTTTATTAGCTTTGCGAAAACTAAAATCGTATTAGAGGCAACAATGCCTCATCCACAGGTTTCAATGAGATGCTGCATTTTTAAGAATTAGGTGCAACGAACCGAATTATCTATACAAGGTGTGAGGAGTAAGAAAAGATGTCTAATCTCTTGTGGAAATCCTTAGTGGTTAGCCCAGCAGTTTTGGGAGCAACATTGCTAGTCTCAGCAACAGCAATTGCCGCCCCGAATACAACCACTGAAGTATTAACAACCGAACAAGCAAGTGTCACAGAAGTTGCCCAACAGCCAGAAATATTGGCTCAAACAACTTTAGATCAAGTTAACCGCTACAGTAACGAAGGCAACCAAAATAACTCTCAGTCTCAGGTAACATCAGTTTCACAATTTTCTGATGTACAACCTACCGATTGGGCATTCCAAGCATTGCAGTCCTTGGTTGAGCGCTACGGTTGTATTGCAGGTTATCCAAATGCCACTTATCGTGGTAACCGTGCTTTGACCCGTTATGAATTTGCCGCTGGTTTGAACGCATGTTTGGATAGAGTTAACGAATTGATTGCCACAGCAACAGCTGACTTAGTAACCAAACAAGATTTAGCAACCTTACAACGGTTACAAGAAGAATTTTCCGCAGAATTGGCAACTCTACGCGGTCGGGTAGATTCCTTAGAAGCACGCGCCGCTGAATTAGAAGCCAATCAGTTCTCGACTACTACCAAACTAGTTGGTGAAGCTGTTTTTGCAGCTAGTGATATTTTTGGCGGTAACACTGGTGATGCCAACAACACTGTCTTCCAAAACAGAGTACGTTTAGACTTGCAAACCAGCTTCACTGGTAGAGATGTGCTGCATACCCGTCTTGCTGCTGGTAATGCACAAGCCTTTACACAAATTGATGAAGTTGGTGGTGTTATCAATACCGCTGAAGGTACACAAACATTTCAAGTCGGTATTGGTGATGGCAACAACAGCGTCAGAATAGACCGTTTGACTTATGAAGCTCCCATAGGCCCAGCTCAAGTTTACCTCGCAGCTAGTGGCGGACGACACAGCCATTATGCAGCCGTCAACAACCCTTACTTTTTCGACCAAACCGACGGTGGTAACGGTGCTTTGTCCACCTTTGCCTCTGAAAGTCCTATCTATCGAATTGGTGGTGGTTCGGGTATAGCGCTGAATATACCTTTGGGTAGAGGTGGCGGTATCCTGGGAAATAGTTCCATCACTGCGGGTTACTTGGCATCAGAAGCTAACGATCCCGGTATCGGTGCGGGTCTGACCAACGGCGACTATGCTGCTTTAGGACAGTTGAACTTTAGTGTAGGCGATCGCGTAGCTTTAGCTGCAACCTACGTCCACGGTTATAATGCCGCAGGTGGCTTCTTGTTCAACTCCGGTAACACCACAGACGGAGATATTGTTTCAGTAGGTACTGGACAAGCTAACGTTTTAAGTGCAGTAGATGGATCTTCATCTAATTCCTACGGTGTGTCCGCTGCCTTTAGACCCAGCGACAAACTATCAATCAGTGGCTTCGTTTCCTACCATGATGTCACTGGCTTCGGTGTGGGCGATGATTTTGAAGCTTGGAGCTACGGTGTTGGAGTAGCCTTACCTGATTTCGGTAAAAAAGGCAACGTTTTAGGTATTTTTGCTGGTGCAGAACCCTATGCTCGTAACCGAGTAGGCTTTACTGGTAATGATGTACCTTATCACTTTGAAGGCTTCTATAAATATCAGGTGTCAGATAATATCTCAATCACTCCTGGCGTGATTTGGTTGACCTCTCCTGGTCAGAACAGCGCTAACGATGATGCGATTATTGGTACTCTGAGAACGACCTTTAGCTTCTAGAGACTTGACAATCTGTCAATAATTTGACTCAATTACTCCCCGTCACGAGGCGGGGCTTTTTGTTGCGATAGCAGCAACAAATAAACCCCAGTCGTTAACCGTAGTATACTAGAAAAATTAGGAGTTGTGAGTTAGGAGTTGTGAGTTAATACCAATTCAAATAATGTTTGCGACACATTGATTGTTCGTAAGGGCACAACAATGTTGTGCCCCTACCCATCTGTCACATTCTTTTTTCAAATTGGTATAAGAAGTAAAAGCTTCTAACTTTACCAATTTTAGATTTTGGGTCACACCTTTGGTGTCCTAACAGACCAACTTGGGTTCTAGATTGCAGGAAAAATCCAAAATTTAAAATCCAAAATCCAAAATTGAATGACTCCTAACTCTTAACTCCTAATTTATTATTGCTTGTGGAACTATCGTGTAAATCTGAATACGCAATTCTAGCTTTATTAGAGATAGCCGCCCATTACGAAAGCGGCGAACCACTGCAAATTCGACAAATTGCAGCACAAAAAAACATACCCGATCGCTATTTAGAACAACTACTGGCAACCTTGAGGCGTGGGGGTATAGTCAAGAGTCAACGTGGGTCAAAAGGTGGCTATCTATTAACGAGAGAACCTCGAAAAATTATCCTTTTTGAGATTTTAGAATGTTTAGAAGGCTTAGAAGTTAGGGCGTGTGAAGAAGAACTTAATCCGAAAAAAGTAGACAGTTCAGTTATTCAAGAAATTTGGCAAGAAGCAAGTCGCGCTGCAAACTCAGTGTTACAAAAATATACACTCCAGGATCTTTGTGAAAAACTAAATTCCCGACGGCAGTTAGACATCATGTACTACATTTAGTCATTAGTTATCTGTTAGTTAACAATGCCCAATAATTAATTAACTCAGGAATAAATTATGCGAATTGCTCATAACATTACAGAATTAGTTGGCCGTACACCCCTAGTACAGTTAAACCGTATTCCCCAAAGTGAAGGATGTGTTGCTGAAATTGTGGTGAAACTAGAAAGTATGAACCCATCAGCATCAGTAAAAGATCGGATTGGGGTAAGTATGATTACTGCTGCTGAAGAGGAGGGATTGATTACTCCAGGCAAGACAGTATTGGTAGAACCTACCTCTGGAAATACAGGCATTGCTTTGGCAATGGCAGCAGCAGCTAAGGGTTATCGGCTAATTTTAACAATGCCAGAAACCATGAGTGGGGAACGACGGGCAATGTTGCGGGCTTACGGAGCCGAACTTGAACTAACACCAGGAATGGAAGGCATGAGTGGGGCAATTAGCCGAGCGCAGCAGATAGTTAATAGTATGCCAAACACTTATATGTTGCAGCAGTTCCGCAATCCAGCTAATGCAAAAGTGCATCGGGAAACTACAGCCCTGGAAATCTGGGAAGATACTGATGGACAAGTAGATATAATTGTGGCAGGAGTGGGTACAGGTGGTACGATCACTGGTGTGGCAGAAGTGATTAAAGCACGTAAGCCTGATGTTAAGGCGATCGCTGTTGAACCAGCGAATAGCCCAGTTTTATCTGGGGGACGACCAGGACCGCACAAAATCCAGGGAATTGGCGCCGGGTTTATTCCCCAGGTGCTAAAGATGAAATTAATTGATGAAGTGATTACCGTTACTGATGAAGAAGCGATCGCCTATAGTCGGCGTTTGGCAAACGAAGAAGGGCTACTATCTGGAATTTCCAGTGGAGCAGCTTTATGTGCGGCAATCCGGGTTGCTCAACGTCAAGAAAATCAAGGACGTTTAATTGTAATGATTCAGCCGAGTTTTGGAGAAAGGTATCTAAGTACACCACTGTTCCAAGACTTGGAGGCCAAGTTAGCCGCTAGCGTCAGCTAACGATACATTGAATTAATGGTCAATTCTAAACAGGTTTCTAACCATTACGAAACTCTCAAAGTTAGTCCAAATGCTAGCCAAGCGGAGATTAAGCAAGCTTATCGCCGCTTGGTAAAGTTATTTCATCCTGATAGTAATCAGCAAACAGCCGATCGCGAAGAGATTATCCGCATCAATGCAGCTTATGAGGTCTTAAAGGATAACCAAAATCGCCGCAATTATGACCAACAACTGCAAGATAAGTCTGGAAGATTAAATGGCGATCGCCAACAGCGTACAGCATCAGCGCAAAAACGTTACCAAGCAACACGCAAAACGGGACGCGATGTTGATGAACAAGTCGAGGAATGGCTGCGCCAAGTTTATCAACCAGTAAATCGCCTGCTTTGTACCATTCTTTATTCGTTAGAAGAACAGATGGAGGAATTAGCGGCTGATCCCTTTGACGATGAGTTATTGGATGAATTTCAGGAATATTTAAGAACCTGTCGAGAAGACTTGAAGCAGGCACAAATTACTTTTCGCTCCCTCCCCAATCCCCCTAGTCTGGCAAGAACAGCGGCTCACCTCTACTACAGCCTCGATCAATTAGCAGATGGACTCGATGAGTTAGGTTATTTTCCTTTAAACTACGATGAGCGTTATTTGCACACAGGTCAAGAACTATTCCGCATAGCTTCGAGATTACACTGTGAGGCACAGGCGTCTGTAGGTTGATGGGCATGGGATATGGGGCATGGGGCATGGGGAAATGAGGGAGACGCGGGGACGCGGGGACACGGAGAAAAACTAATGACTAATGGCACACGAATTAGTTTATGCTGGAAAGAGTGAAAAGTTAAGAAATTTGAAATTTTATTGCCACTTTACCTATGAAATGCATTATTAATCGCCGCGCTCAGTTTTCGGCAAGTCATCGTTATTGGTTATCAGAACTGAGTGAAGCCGAAAATATTGAGAAATTTGGTGTTAGAGCAAAATTTCCCGGACAAGGGCATAACTATGTCTTATTGATTTCCCTTGGTGGGGAAGTGGACGAATATGGCATG
Source organism: Nostoc sp. CreGUA01 (assembly GCA_034531095.2). GTDB lineage: Bacteria > Cyanobacteriota > Cyanobacteriia > Cyanobacteriales > Nostocaceae > Nostoc. The sequence continues at coordinate 6,366 of JAVRBV020000081.1, forward strand.
GTGTTGAATTTGTCGGATGTGAAACGTGTCATCAAGCGCGAAGTTACAAACCAACTGGACTTTTCTTATCTCAATGATGTGTGGGCAGATTTCCAAGAAACTCTACCCACCACTGAAAATATTGCACGGATAATCTGGCAACGCCTAGCACCTCACTTACCTCTAGTCGGCGTCCAGTTGTTTGAAAATTCTGAACTTTGGGCAGATTACACGGGAGAAGGAATGGAAGCCTATCTTACCGTCAGTACCCACTTTAGCGCTGCCCATCGGCTAGCTCCTAATATCAGTCCGGAAAAATACGGTAAATGCACCCGTACCCACGGACACAACTACCATCTAGAAATTACTGTGAAAGGAAAAATCGACCCCCGCACTGGCATGATTGTAGACGTAGATGCCCTGAAGCGAGTCGTGGAAGATTATGCAGTGGAGCCATTGGATCACTCGTGTTTAAACAAAGACATTCCTTACTTTGCCGACATTGTTCCCACTACTGAAAATATTTCACTTTACATTAATAATTTACTAACTTCACCCATCCAAAAATTGGGAGTCGAACTTCACAAAGTTAGGCTGTTTGAAAGTCATGAACTTTGGGCTGATTATGCCAAAAATGGAACAGAAACCTGTTTTACCGTCAATACTTACTTTAGCGCCGCCCATCGACTGGCTGACCCCAACCTCAGTCAGGAAAAAAACACTGAGATTTATGGTAAGTGTGCGCGTCCCCACGGTCATGGACACAACTATTATTTAGAAGTTACCGTCAAAGGAGAGATTGACACAACTACTGGAATGATTGTGGATTTGGGTGCTTTGAATCAGATCGTCAAAAATGATGTGGTAGAACTATTCGATCACACCTTTATCAACGAAGACGTTCCTTACTTTGGCGAAGTTGTACCTACTAGTGAGAATATTGCACTTTACATTAGTAATTTACTGCGATCGCCCATTCAAGAATTAGGAGCTGAGCTTTACAAAGTTAAACTGTTTGAAAGTCCCAATAATTCCTGCGAAATCTACTGTACTGAGTCTGATGTCAATTCAGTCAGTGCAGCGGTGAGTCAGCAGGTATTGGCAGGGGTTTAGGTAATTGGGCATTGGGAGTTAGGAGTTAGGAGTTAGGAGTTAGGAGTTAGGAGTTAGGAGTTAGGAGTTAGGAGTTATTATTTTTCTTCTGCCCCATGCCCAATTAGAAAAGTTTACTTACTAAGCAGTTAAAGCCAGGTAGCAGAGGACTTGTCAATTCATCTTGATGAAATAAAGTAGCTGCTAGTTTTAATGCAGCTTGTTCGCGGCGATAAACTTCAACTTTTTTCTGCATGGAATCGCAAATCCAATATTCTTGAACTCCTTGCACCGAATACAGCTTTAGCTTTGTTTCTTTGTCGCGTTTCTCGTTTTTTTCACCGGGTGACAGAACCTCAACTACTAACTCTGGTGCGCCTGTGAGATGTCCAGCTTCATCTAGTAACAGTTTTAAGCGTTCATGACTTGCCCACACCACATCGGGGATCACATTATCAGCATCTGAGAAAATGATTCCAGGAGCGATCGCAGCTTTACCTAAACCAGTTTCATCTGACCAATTGTTAAGAACTGTAACAATATTACCACAGCTTGTTTGATGGACCCAGTTAGGTGCTTTGGTCACAAATAATTCTCCATCAATAATCTCATAGCGATTTCTGCGATCGCTTGCGAAGAACTCTAAATCAGCAGTTGTCCAACGCACTGGAGTTGTTTGCATAGAAATCTCCTAGCATTTTCGTGACATATCCTACACTTTTGCGACGCCGAAGTGTAGGCTTCTAGCCGTTTAAGCTAAATCATATTTTAATAAAAAAACCGACGACACGCGGTGTGTCGCAAATACCGATAAATGCGCCACGCCAAAACTCCAAAAAAGAGATTTAACAAAAATCTACTCAGTATAAACCACAGTATGTCAGGTTCAAAAAATTTCGATGGATTTAACGGACTAACAACTCTAACTAGGAGAAATAGCCCAAAAATAGCGTTTCCACCTAGTACAAGGGCAAATAGTACTAAACTTCTATGCCAGCAACGTTGTTGGAGTGTATAACCTGAGACTAGGATAATGGGGGGTTTGCGTTGGACTTTTCGCAGTAATTGTTCCAATCGCCAAAACATCCACAAAAGGAAGGGAAATAAACCATAACTCAAAAAACGCAGGGGTAGTGAGTAACCCCAAGCACTAGATAAAAGATTAACTAGGGCATGACAAATTACAGAATTTACCCAAGCTTTGATAATAAATTTCTTGTCTCGATTCAACCCAGTCTTGGAGGAAATATAAATTCCCAAAGCATATCCCCAAGGTGCAGAGAACATGGCGTGGACTGGCGTACCGATGGTACGTTCAAAAATTGATGCTGTACCGTGAAAAAGGTAAATCCAGTTTTCTTCGGCAGTGAATCCAAGGGCGACGGCTATAGTCAAGAGGAAAACGCTAGAGAGAGGTAATCCATGCCTGCGTTGCAGATAGATTGGCACAACAACAGCAGCCAACTTGCAGCCTTCTTCAATTGGGCCTATTTCCACAAGCTGCCGCAAGGCTGTACCAAGAAGCGATCGCTTCATTTGATGCCAGTTTACAATCCAGTTGGCTACAATTTCAAAAATCCATTCCAGGCTAAGGGCTAAAATACCAGATATTGCCCCGAAAATAAAGAACATCAGCACCCTGTACACAGGTGGGGCAACTGGTATCCGACAATAGTAGTAGCCTAACAGCAGCAAAGGTGGTATTGCTGCCCAGAAAATTAGAGATAAATCAACCACTCACCTGAGCAATAATTGTACGGTGACGGTGGGTATTGTTAGCGATCGCGGGAGTTTGAAAACCCGCTTCAATAATAGCTTGCTCAATGTCCAAAGCAAAATATTCATCTAAGTATGGTTCAGTACTTTTGAGCAAAGTCAAAATGTAAGTCGGCATTTTTTTATACACTTTAGAATTTGGATTCATGTCCATGATTGCCAAGTAACCGCCTGGACGCAGCACGCGCCGCATTTCGGTAAAAACCTGTCGAGTTACTGACTGCGGTAATTCGTGGCACATCAGGAAAATCGAAACTAAATCAAAAGAGGCATCAGGTAGTCCAGTAGATTCAGCTTGGGCATGAAGCCAATCAATTTTAGCTTGGTGTTGCTTGGCGCGGTAATGGGCAACAGCTAAAAAGTAAGGAGATAAATCCAAGCCCGTAATTTTGGCATGGGGATAAATTTCTTGCATGGCAAAGGCACTCAAACCGACGCCACAGGCCAAATCTAGAATGTTTTGGGGTTGATTGGGGAGTTGGGCTTTGAGGATCTCATGATAACTTTGGCGGAGTTTAGCATCTCCTTGCGCTCCAGCATCCTGCCAAATTCCAGCATGGACAGTACGAGCCGCAACTTCTAGTTCCCAAGCCGCTTTCCAGCTGAGGTCTCCACCTTCGTAAGCGTGAAATGGCCGTAGGTAGTATTCTGGGTAAGAAACCTGGGGATTTTCTACTTGAGCTAGATCGTTTTTCCAATCACGTGCCTGTAGTGCTTCGACTTCTTGCGTCCAAGGCACACCAATTCTTTCGGCGCGTTTAATCATCATTTGTCTAGCTTGATGCTTGGCTAGGTTGGCTAAAGGCTGGATTGCCAGTATGGTATTCACCAAGCGGGAAGCAAAGCCAATATTAGTGTTTACAGCAGCGGTCATAAATCAGTTTGCATTTAACAGCCTCTTTTACTTATGACATACTTGCTGGACACGAGTCTAGAAATGAAGTGAATTGTATTGAAAATGGGAATTGGGCATTGGGCATGGGGCATCGAAAGTGTGGGGAGTGTGGGGGATGGGGAGATGGGGAGATGGGGAGATGGGGGGATGAGGAAGGATAATAATCGTTTGCTTGCTTCCTTTACTCCCCTCCCCCCCCACCCCCCCCCCCCCCCTCCTTCCCTCCCCCCCCCCTCCCCCTCTCCCCCTCCCCCCCCCCCTCCTCTTTCCCCCCCCCCCCCCCCCCCCCCCCCCCACCTATTCCCCCCGAAAAAAACTTTTTAAAAACCAACAAAATATAACCCTGTCACAGAGATC
>JAVRBV020000082.1:0-12898 GCA_034531095.2 Nostoc sp. CreGUA01
CTCCCTCATCTCCCCATCTCCCCACTCCCCACTCCCCACTCCCAGACTAGAATGAGAATTGACGTACTCTAGTAGCTAAAGTGTCAGACTCTCTGCCATTGCGCGATCGCTATCTTGCTTTAATCGATGAAATTATCGAAACCACCCTCAAGGGCAAAATTAGCTCTGTGGAACAGGTGTATCAAATGCTGGTTAAAAACATCACTTCTGGTACAGGGGAAGTGTTTGAGCTAGTTTTGAGCGATCGCCTGAATGTTCTCCAAAGCCAAGTAGATGGCGAAAAAGACGAACTTAAAAAAGCTAAAGCTACTCGCAGTTTGAGAGCGATTAAAACCATTCAAACTCAATGGCAACGCTGGCAAGAGCAAAACAAAGCCACAGAAGCGATCGCTTTTGCGGTGACAGAAATTACTACAGCTGCTGCTAATGAGCGTCTAGCAGCATTTGTCCGTGTTACTGACCCAAATCAGAAGTATCCGCTAAATTTGCCCCAATTACAGCAATTAGCAAAATCATTACAACAATTTGCCCAGCTAGATGGTGATTTACAACAATTTTCTGAAGGTATTACCCGTGGTTTAGCTTCTTGGCAACGTCTACAAGAGAATTTGCTCAGTTGGATGTATGAGCAAAAAGAATCTTTGGGATTTGGCGGTGTACCGGGTGAACGCGGTCCTTGGGCGAGTTGGGCGAAGCAAGTTAATAGTGAGTTACCCCAAGCACTGTTTCGCACCTTAGCGATGGAGGAATCTGCAATTCAATTTGCTGAACAACAGCGGGGTATCACCCTGAAAGATTGGGTAGAAATGGCGTTGGTTTTAGAATATTTGCAACGAGGCTTAATAAATTGGTTTGACCAACAAGCTTACGATGTTAAGGCAGGGCCAAAGTTGTCCATTTCCACTTTTTTGACCTTCGCAGTGATTTGGAGTCAGCTAGCAAGTGGTTTTCAAAGCATTAGCCCAGGATACAGCGATGCTTGTTCTCAAATTATGCTCCAAATTTTGCGAACCTTTGCCCAACGCTCATATTTTCCCCTTTACGGCGGCATTTTTGCCTCGTTTTCTGGTAGTTATCTCCGCAACACTCTAGATTATTTGGATGAGCCGCTGCGAACTGTGGAGGGAACCCAAGAAAAAGCCCGGATTTTGACACTTTTAGGCTATTCTCAACGTGCTTTAGGACAATACGATCGCTCCCTTGGTTTTCATCAGCAGGCGTTGGACATAGCGAGGAGTGCAGGCGATCGCCCCTGTGAAATTGCCAATCTCAACCACCTCAGCCGTACCTACGTACAACAACAAAATTATACCGAAGCAATTAATTATAGCCAACGGGCATTAATACTGAGTCGGCAAGCAGGCGATCGAACAGGAGAAGCAAACGCCCTGGTAAATTTAGGCTACAGCGAAGTCATGCAGGCTCAACAACTGGAAAACTTAGAACCAGAAACCTATGAATCCGCGATTAACTATTTGGAACAAGGGTTAAAATTATCAGAAAAATTAGGCGATATTCCCAGTAAAGCCTTATGTGTCAGTAGCTTAGGAATCGCTTATTTAGTAATTGGACAACATCAAACTGCAATTAAATATCTCGAAGATGCTTTCAAAATAGCGCAATTTTCCGGTGATTTGTATCTCCAAGGACGAAATTTAGCTTATTTAGCTGAAGCTTATTATCATTTGCAAAACGCTGAAAAAACCATTTACACAGGTAGTTTAGGAATGTATCTTTTGAACCAAATTGCTTCTCGTGAATGGCGTCAACCAGCAGGTTTACTGACAATTTTACAGGGGCAAATAGGGGCAGAAACTTTCCAAAAATTCTTACAGCAACATCGCCCTAAAATCATTGCGCTGATTGGTGTAGATGGCTATGATTACATCCCGCAATTGTTGGAAGAATATAAGCGAGATATGTAATTACTAACGGTTCTACAAAACATCAGATGGGTATTAAAATGACACCTTCAAACTATCGCGCTGGTGGCGCTCATACAGACATACACTTCGCTGTCGGCGAATGCTCTTTGGGATCGCTCCTCGTTGCCAAAAGCGATCGCGGGATTTGCGCCATTTTTCTGGGCGACGAACCAGACGCACTAACACAAAATTTGCAAGACCGATTCCCACAGGCAAATCTGATCGGCGGCGACGCCGAGTTCGAGGAACTCGTCTCCAAAGTCGTGAGCTTTGTCGAAGTGCCAGCATTGGGGCTAGACTGGCCTCTTGATGTTCGTGGTACTGCCTTCCAGCAGCGCGTATGGCAAGCGTTACAGAAGATTCCGCACGGTTTGACGGCAAGCTATACGGACATCGCCAAGTCCATCGGTTCGCCGAAATCGGTTCGGGCAGTTGCCCAGGCCTGCGGTGCAAACCCCTTAGCAGTGGCGATTCCTTGCCATCGTGTCGTGCGTCATGACGGCGCATTGTCGGGCTATCGATGGGGCGTCGAACGCAAACGCACTCTTCTTGAACGAGAGGCACAGACATCACTGATACCAAATAGACATCTGGTAAAAATGACGTAAAGGCGTAGGCTTTCGGGCAATGTAGAATTAATTTTTACTAAATGCCTAAGAAATAACACTGAATCTAAAATCCAAAATAGTATTAGATCCCCAAATGGGTACAGATGATGAATGTTGTCACACCAAAGCGATTCACCATTGACGAATATCATCGGCTGATTGAACTGGGATTTCTAAATGAGAACGATCGCATCGAGTTGATTCGGGGAGAACTAATTCAGATGGTAGCCAAAGGCACACCTCATACAGTCTGCGGTTCTATCTTATGCCGTCAATTGGATCGATTGCTCGGCGATCGCGCCGTGATTCGCGGACAAGATCCGATTACCTTGCCAAATCACAGCGAACCTGAACCAGATGTGGCGATCGCACGCGGCAAAGATGAAGACTATCTTCCCCATCATCCATATCCTGAAGATATTTTTTTAGTGGTTGAAATATCGGACTCAACTTTAGATTTTGACCAAACAACAAAGTTAGAAATCTACGCAGAAGCCGGAATTTCTGATTATTGGATTGTCAACTTAAATGCTCGCCAACTTGAGCGTTACAGCCAACCGTATCAAAATGCTCAAGGTAAATTCAATTATCTGGGCAAGCAGATATCTTTGCCTCATCAGTCAGTGACGATTCCTGGATTTGAAGATGTTTTATTAGACTTGAGTCGGATTTTTCCCACGGTTGTAGATGCCTAGAAAACTGCGATCGCGTCTTTTTTTTGGCAAGCGATCGCCCGGCTCTTTACATTATTCGTGCAAAAAGTCCAATTACTGAGAAACGTGGTGCGCTATCTCCCCAGATTTATTACTATCTAAACTTATATCTCTTTGGAAAAATTCATCAAAAAGTTTAAAAAAATATTCAAATCCTGCTTTTTCATCATGGCAGGAGAGCATAATCAACTTTGCCCAAGAAGTAACAGTCGTTACACCAAACTTTTTTTGTAGCCAAGGCTGAAATTCCGCATAAAATTTTTCTTCTTCCTCTGTCATATCAATTCCTAATTCGCTGCGAGAAAATTCATAACCAACTAAAAACATAAATAGGTCACTTACTGAAGGTCTTCCCAGATACATTCCAGGTTTGACTCTAATTTTTTCTACAACTTCTAATAGTCCACTCATATTTTTTGTGTCATCTCCTCTAATTATTTACAGAGATTCTAACTCTTCAATAATAAATTGTTCGCTTGGACAGTGAAAATCACGTAACCAATCTTCCCTTGTCATTCCTTCAGCAGAAAGATTATCGAAAACTCGTCCTAATACTTCTATTCCATAGTGAGTTCCATTTTCGGTAATTGATCATTGGGATTCCAGCGATCGCTAGTTATAAAAACTTCATTTCGTCTTTTAGTTCTAAGCTGAATAATCTTACCCTCAATGCTATTTTTTGCTAACCATTGCATGACTGCTTTGGCACATTTATCACATTCAAGTAAAGGGAATTTTACTACTATTGTGCTAATTGCATAATAAACTTCCTGTGGTGATAATTCACTCACTTAGCCTCTCCGCGATTCAGTAATTTTCCAAGCGATCGCAAAAATATTTGTTAGTAGCCGACGAGTTTTCATTGGAAGTTCACGTCTATTTTAATTAATCCCTTTTTTCACCAATTCTGGAATTTGAGAAGGGCGTTCAGCTACGGGAACATTTACTTCTTTGAAAGCAGCTAATTTACTTTGGGCTGTACCAAAATTTGGGTCCCGTCCGATGACTGTTGCTAAAGTCCCGGTTTGACGCCAACTTTTTCCCGGTGGTGCAAGTCTTCCTGCAATGTAGGCAATTACCGGTTTATCAATGGCTTCAGCAATGTACCGCGCCGCTGCTTCTTCACTACCACCACCGGGTTGACCGACTAAAACGATCGCGTCTGTAGTTTCATCTTCGTCGAGAATTTGTAGCCATTGCAAAAACGAAGAACCAACGATCGCATCACTACCAATACTGACACTAATGGACTGCCCCAAACCAGCTTTTGTTAATTCGTAGGCGACTTCGTAGGTAAGGGTACTGCTACGACTAACGATCCCCACTGAACCCGGTGTATAAAATTCGCTCGGTTGAGTTCCTAAGAGAATTTTTCCTGGCACAATGATCCCCGGACTATTTGGCCCGACTACCAAAGTTTCGCAGGCTTCGGCTTTACGAAGTAATTGCACCATATCCAAAGGTGGCACCCCAGCGGTAATAATAATAATTTGCCGAATCCCAGATGCGATCGCTTCCAATGCCGCATCCAAAACATCGTAAGGATTTACACAGATAATTGTCGTATCAATTGCGCCAAATTTTCCTACTACTTCCTCTACTAAGTCAAATACTGGCAGTTCGTACAGTTCCTGTCCGCCGCATCCAGGATTGACACCAGCCACCAAATTCGTACCATAGGCTTTCATTTGGGCAACATGAGTGCCTGATATAAATTCACAAAAGCCTTGAATTAAGACTTTACTCTCTGGCGTTAAGTTCATAATAAATTACCGTAAGCTTGGCAAGCTATTAAAAGAGAATTCAGAATTCAGTAATCTTTTAGTGGGGATTTAGAGGATGTTTGAAAAGTCCTCTTGTCGGCAGCAAAATGTTCTAGATCCCCCTAAATCCCCCTTAAAAAGGGGGACTTTGATTCCGGTTCCCCCCTTTTTAAGGGGGGTTAGGGGGGATCTTAACGTGTTCAAAACCACAGCACAACACTTGTCAAACAACCTCTTAGACCCGCCACTACGAAAGTTAACCACTAAATTTTCTCTGCGCTATCTGCCATTCGGACTCAAATTCATACTGAATTCTGAATTCTGATTCCTGAATTCTTTTTATTAAAAGACAATAGGCAAATAGGCAAGAATGTTTTTGATTTGCATTGAATTTTTTTAGACAATCAAATATCAGTCCTATATTAATTGAAGTAAACAAAAACTCCCAAGGTTCCACATTTTTGTGTGTGGACAATCCAAAATCCAAAATCTAAAATTTCTAGACTATTTCCTCTTAGCAGTTGGTTTGGCAAGACGAACTGCAACTTCCACTGCTTCATCTAAGTTTTCTACCACAACAAGGGTACTGCTTTCCGTTTTCAGCGTTGCTAAATAATTTTTAGCTACATTCAACTCAGAACCAGCAAGGCGAACAACTAAAGTGGGAATCTTTAGATCTCGTGGAATTTTACTACCGTTAGAGCGTACAATTTTTAATTTGAGTTCGTTATTGTCTTGCTGTATAAATTTGGCAATGATTTCGGCTACTTCCTCAGCTTGAGGAATGCTACCCAGGAAATTAATTAGTATAACTTCGATGCTTTTGTCAGCAGCCAAAATTTTCAAACCCGTTTCTAGGCGATCGCCAAATGTAGTTGGTGTAGTATCAGTCAGAAAAGCATGGCGCAGATTCAAACAAACACCCGGTTTACCGCCAGCATTAGCGACTAAATCCAAAGTTGCCATTACTGAACCAGTACCATTACCTAAAATCCCGATTTTTCCGTGCATTTGCACACCATCCCAGTCGCCTAAAATACCGTTAATTTCAGTACTCGGATGACGGCTGATGATTTTTGCTGTTATTTGTGCAACATCTGGATGACGTTTGATTGCTCGTTCATTCACCCTGACTTTACCATTCAGAGCCATAACTTCACCATTAGGATTGACGGCTAAGGGATTAATTTCGACTAAATCCAGGTCTTTTTGCACAAATAACTGGTACATTTTTTGGACGACGCCGCTGATTGATTGCATCAGTGTGCCCTGCAAACCCATTTTTAAAGCCAGTCGCCTGGCATAAAATGGCGAGAATTCTTGTTCAACGACGACATGGTGCATTTTTTCTCCAGCGGATTCCCAATCGATGTCTGCTTCTTTGCAACCTAAAAGCACAGGTCGGCAAACAGCGGTATCTAAAACCACCGCCAGATAAAATTCTTGGTTGGCGTCGTATTGGGATTCTGCCAGCACAACTTCCGGCAACTCGCCCCATATTGGTAGAGTAAAGATATTTTGAGCAGCTGCGATCGCATCGATTGTTGTTTCGGCAAACCTGACTCCACCTGCTTTTGCTCGTTCTGCTCCATGTACTTGAGATTTCAGTACAATTGGAAAACCAATTTTTAAACGTTTCAAATCTGTGGGATGGTCAATTCGTTGGGAAGGCAATACAGGAATGCCTATCTTCCCAAACCATTCTTTAACTTGGTACTCTAATAAATCCATTGATACACCTTGTACTGAGACTTTCTAAGCTTTTGATTAATGCTGTCTAAATATTTGCCAGCACTTTGATTACATAATTAAACTTTTGGCAGCTATAAAAACTTACTTTTTCACGTATCAATTTTATCGAATTCAGCAAATGAGGCAAATTAATTTCTCTAGCCCCAAGACGTAATTAATTTCCTCAGTAGACTTCCCAGCATAGAAGATAACTAGCATTCCTGTCAAAAACCTCTGATATGCCAACATTTCCTTAACCTGTGGATAATTTTGTCACAAATGCTCTGCAACTATAATTTCGCCTGAGAGTAGCTGTTGTGAATTTAATTGTCACAAAATCATGCAGTGAAAATGCTCAAAAATCCTATTATTCCCATTTTTTTCGAGAAAATATATACCTGTGGATAGATTATCTAATTTTGCATCTAGCAGGTTGAAAATGTAGCCGTGCGAACAATTACAAGTATTTTAATTTTTGGTGAAAAGTTGGAATTTGTGTTAGAAAGTTGTTCGATCAGATTTTCAGCCTGTGGTTGGTTAAATTGTCCATCTTTATTCAAAAAACCCAAACAGTTCATTTGATCTCCTTAAAGATAATCAAAACAATATAGAAGTTCGGTACAAAAGTTCTATGAAAGTAGCAGTACAGCAGGAAGATTTACAGCTTTTAGCCAAAACTTTGCAGGAACAATTGCTTGTAGAAGTTCCATCGGCTGGAGTCTTTCAAGTTAAGTGTGCCGTCAATAAAGACGAGCTAATGATTTTAACCCAACACCCATCAGGTGTAATAGTTGATGCTCAGGCCATCTTTGCAGTAATTGAGGATGTACTTCACTCTTTAGCACCCTACAGAGAACAACGAGTACAATGTTTCCTCAGAGTTTTTGGCGAACAACTTCCTTATGCTAAACGTTTTCTAGCTCTCAAGCAGAGGCCAGAATGGAACGACGGGGAGGTGGGAATCTGGGGATCTGGGGGAATCAGGGGAGTGGGGGGAGATGAGGGAGATGAAGAAGCAATATCTTCCTTCTTGCCTTTTTCCCCCTCATCCTCCTCATCCCCCTCATCCCCCTCATCCCCCTCATCCCCCTCATCGGCTCTGACTTATTTTCCATCCCTGGATGAAACTGAAGATGAGGAAGTATTTGACCCATTTGCAGATGCACCAAATTTACCGGCTTCTCAGCCAGCACGTCGAGTCAAACCGATTTTCATTAGTGTAGGTTTGGTGGGAATTGTGGTTTTAGGCGTTGCTGGCTATTTACTGACTCGCCCTTGTGTGATGTCTGAGTGTAAAGAAATACAAATTGCTGAGCAATTAAAAACAGACTCTCCCCAATTGATGCGTCGCGCCAAGTCGGAAAAAGACTTACTAGCAGTGCAGCAGCGACTGACGACGGCTAGCGCCGCCTTGAGTGTAATTCCTAGTTGGTCGCCTCGTTATCAGATGTCAGAAGAACTCAAAGCAAGTTTGTCTGGGCGGTCGGAAAAAATCAACCAAGTAGTTCAAGCTTTGCAGAAGGCATCTTTGGCGGCAGAAAAAATTAAAGCTCCCGCACGTAGTTTAGATGAAATACAAGCTAGACAACATTTATGGCGACAGGCGATCGCACCACTAGAGGCCATAACCCCCAACAGTGAACTTTATGCCCTAGTGCAAGCTAAATTATTTAGCTATCGTATTAGTCTGCACGCTGTTAATAAGCAGATGCTAACCGAAGAAAAATGGTTCAAAAAACTAGCAGCAGCAAAAGATGTAGCGAATACAGCCGAAAGTCGCCAAGCTAGTGCTAAATCTTTGAAGGAATGGCAAAAGGTACAATCTACCTGGCAGGTAGTGATTAATGCCTTGAGGGTAATTCCCCAGACTAGCCCCGCATATGAAGAAGCCCAAAAGTTGTTGCTAGATTATAAACCTAAGTTAGTAACAGCACGCGATCGCGCTACTAAAGAACAATTAGCTGCTAGAACATACCAACAAGCTGTTAGCACCGCCAACCAAGCCAAAGTCTATCAACAACAAAATCAATGGCAAGCAGCAACGACATATTGGCAGCAGGCTTTGGAAACTGCTAAAAAAGTTTCCCAAGATAGCTTATATTACACTCAGGCTCAGTCCCTAATCGAACCCTACTCAACAGCCCTCAAACAAGCACAAGAAAAACTACAATTTGTTAGTGGTTTGCAACAAACCCGCACTGACTTAGAAAAAACCTGTGTTAATGGAATTCGGATTTGCACCTTTAGTATGGACAATGCAGGAATTGTTGTCCGGTTAACTCCTGAATATGACCAATTAAGGCAAAATAGTTTGGCTAATCCTAATTCTGAGAACTCAGAGAATAATGTTGACTTGACTAATCATTTGCAAATCTTACAGGAAGCCCTAGCTGTAATTAGTGATAATGCTAATTTGTCTGTTTTTCTTTATGATTCTCAAAGTCAGGTGATTTATACCCGCACACTAGGAGGGTAGAAAAGTGAGGAGTTAGTTTTGTGGAGACTCATCTATTTGCTGTTGAAGTTGCTGTACTTCCTTAACAGTTTGACTGAGGGTAGCAAAGGGGATCAGTCCGGGATATTTCAGAAAAATCTGCGGGTTGCTCCCATAAACAAACAACATCAAATTCATGACGAGTACGTTCCAGAGTGAAACTAGTTTGGCGATCGCAATCAGATCTAGTGGGCTGAAGATACATGATGTTATTATCGAACAGAATAAAGGCGTCAGTCGTCAGAATTCAGTTGGGTATTCTGTACGACTGGCGGATAGCGCAGCGTTAGCGAGTCATCGATAGCGCAGCGGTAGAGAGTATTTTCGAGTCGCGTCAAGATTGCTGAATTCTGTTAGCGGATAGCTAAGGTTTAGCCCATTCTGAATTCTGTATTCTTCTTCAATGTATTTTTAATTCACATTGTTGAAAAATATAATTCACCGCAGCAAATAATTTATCTAAATCTTGAATTACATACAAATTTTTATTTCGAGTAAACACATCACCGATTAACTTTCCAAATTGCCATATTTTCCCGTTAGAAACAATCCCAAAAACCTCGCTGACAAAATCATTATTAATTCGTTGTACTGCGATCATTTCAGCTAAACACTGACCCCAACCTTCTTCAAATTTGTCTTGTTTAGCTTCAACTGTTAAAAAATAAGGTTTATCAAAAACAATCGTACCCAGAGGATTACGCTGTGTCACCGTATAATCTGGAACGCCTGATAAATCTTCATCGTAAGCTAATGTTTCATGACTCCAAAGTGTTAATTTGCTTCGGTAAGGTTTCCATACTTCTTTCAAGACTGGATATATAAGATTTTCACAAATAGCATCTTCGGAATTATCAATAACTCCATCTATAAACAGCAAATCTAATTCCTCTTGGAAAGATTCTTTAACTGGAAAATCTACTTCCATCATAAAATTAGACTGTACATACTTAATTTGAAATTTTTTGATGACCGCACTAATAGTTTTATAATTACTAAATGCCATTTTAATTTGCCTTTATCACTGTTAAAACGCAGGTAATCTGCGGAAAATATTTTCAGCACTCCCATCATTAAGCTACCATCATGATTTTCAGGTTATCAATTGCGATCGCCCAACTCAACAGATCGCTATTAATTGCTCTGGATCTACCAGGGCAAGATGATGAAATACTCTTGGATGTAGATTAACTGCTTTACCTGACTAACTGCGCGGTGGAGTTAAAAAACTGACGGTACAATCCCCTAGTAAGTAAAACTGTTGTCAGTAAGTTAGCAAAAGCAACCATGAACGTAATTAAAATTTCGTAGGACACAGCATCTAAGGGCTTGACACCAGCTAGTAGCTGTCCGGTGCTAATTCCTGGTATTGCTACCATACCTATAAGTATCATTTGATTGAGAGTCGGAATCAATGCGGTTCTGATGGCGTCTTTGCGGTAGTAGCTGACTGCTTGCTCTGGAGTTGCGCCTAAGCTCAAGTGAGTTTCTATTTCCAGATGGCTGGAATTAATGTTGCTGACAAGGCGTTCCCCAGCGATCGCCGCTGCGTTCATGGCATTACCTATAACGATCCCTCCTAAGGGAATCACATACTGGGGTTCATACCATCTGTCTGGTTGAAGAATCAAGAAGTTGGTGTAAAGCACTGTCAGTATTGTACTGAGAAAAATTGTACCCCATACTAAAGGCAATACATAAGGAATCTTTTGGCTGATGCGATTTCGTGAGACAATCGCCGTAATCGTCAGCATGATTGTTAATATTGCCAAAACTGCCCAACCATTGTCCAAAGCAAAGATGAAATCTAAAATGTATCCCAATACAAGTAGTTGTAAGATGGTTCTTCCAGTAGCCAGAGCTAAGTTCAACTCTAGTCCTAATTTTTCCCAGATGGATATGCCAATGGCGATCGCCATTAATCCTAAAGCAATAGCTAAATCCACAAAATCCAGCTCGATCAGATCTTGCACGGGTTTTCTATCTCCTGGTATTTTCTTCTCAAAACAGCATCAACATGTGGAACTTTGATTCGATGTGTTGGCTCTTGGTTGATATATATCACCTTCATCAATTCAAAATTCAAAATGGTACAACTCTAACATGGCAAACACCTAGTAACACTACGTATCTAGAAATTAAACGTGCAGTAGTTGACTACACAACAATTTAAGCAAAAACTCTAATAGATGCCTAATTTAGACGATAGTCTTTTAACAGCTCTTTGGTTAACAATTCAATCAGCAAAAATTGACTCTCGAAGTGCATCCGTTTGTATCTTCCGATAAAATAAAAACTCATGATCCAAAGCGTAAATCCCGTCCCTGCTTTTGACATCAAGCAGCAATACACCAGCATCGAAGCAGAAGTAAGTGCAGCCGTTTTAGAAGTTCTGGCTTCTGGTCGTTATATCGGTGGTCCCTTAGTCGAAGGCTTCGAGCAACAGTTTGCCGCCTATCATGGTGTTAGTCAATGTATCGCTTGTAATTCTGGTACTGATGCGCTCTATTTAGCTTTACGTGTCTTAGGAATTGGCGCAGGCGATGAAGTAATTACAACACCTTTCACTTTTATCGCTACTGCCGAAGTGATTAGCGCCGTAGGTGCAAAACCTGTTTTCGTTGATATTGATGCTACTACGTTTAACTTAGATGTAGAGCAAATAGCAGCGGCGATTACACCAAAAACCAAAGCCATTATCCCGGTTCATCTATTTGGTCAACCAGTGGATATGACATCATTGATGGCGATCGCTCTTTCTCACAATTTGTCAGTAATTGAAGATTGCGCTCAATCTACAGGCGCAATTTGGGGCGATGAAAAAGTCGGAAGCATTGGACAGATTGGTTGCTTTAGTTTCTACCCTACCAAAAATCTTGGTGGTTGCGGTGATGGCGGAGCAATCACAACTAACGATCCAGCGATCGCCGTAAAACTACGAATCCTCCGGGATCATGGAAGTAAAATTCGATATTTGCACGAAGAAATAGGTGTAAATAGCCGCTTGGATGCTCTACAAGCGGCTATTTTGCAAATTAAGCTGCGTTATTTAGATATTTGGAATGAACGGCGGCGAGAAATTGCCAATTATTACTATCAATTCCTGAGTCAAATTCCGGCCATCGTCCCACCCCAAGAATTACCAGGGGGTATTGGCGTATGGAACCAATACACTATTCGCATCTCAGGCGAAGGACGAAATGGTGCCAGCGCCAAATATCGAGATTGGGTGCGTACTCAATTGCAAGAGCAAGGAGTCAGTTCAATGATTTACTACCCCTACCCCTTACACTTGCAGCCAGTTTATCAAAATTTGGGCTATCAAATTGGTGACTTACCAGTGGCAGAGCAAGCCTGCCACGAAGTCATATCTTTGCCTATGTTCCCAGAACTAACAGAACAACAGCAAGACCAAGTGATTTATGCGCTCAAAGATTGTTTGAAGTAAGGGGAGATGGGGGGATGAGGGGGATGAGGGGGATGAGGGGGATGAGGGAGTGTGGGGAGTGTGGGGAGTGTAGGAGGAAAAAGAATTTATGCTTCCTCCCACACTCCTAACTCCTAACTCCTAACTCCTAACTCCTAACTCCTAACTCCCCACTCCCCACTCCCCACTCCCCAATCCCTACTTCTGACTCAACACTCTTGCAGTTGCCAACGCTTC
>JAVRBV020000083.1:0-186869 GCA_034531095.2 Nostoc sp. CreGUA01
TACCCCTGTGTTCCGGGCAGCAAGTCTTTGATCCTCTCCCACTGGTCATCTCGCAGCGCATAACGTCGAGTCATTATTTCTCTATTTGCTTAATCCCAAGCATCACTGACTCCAGTTTACCTAATTGATGACACGCCCTAGCTTCTTCTGGAAATGTGGAAAGTAAACGCGATCGCAAATTCTCCCACCCCAAAGGAATTTTAAAATCTACCTCTGGTGTAATGATGCGATCAATACAGTCAGCATCAAGGCTATTAAAAGGTATATCTTGTCCAATATAGTCGAGAAATTGGCCTATGGTTTGACCAGAGCCACATTGAGAAATGTAATGAACATCAGCGCAAAAACTGTATTCCCCATAATCAAAGGTGTGACAGCATCCTCCTGGTAAATAATGTTGTTCTAAAACTGCTACTCGGTAGCCTTGTCGAGTTAAACAAGCTGCGGCGGAAAGTCCACCCAGTCCGGCTCCTAAAATCACGTAATCGAAGATTTCCATCTCAGCCTCCTCTGGCAATCTTGATTTCTCTTGATTTCGGTGTTATGGTTTTTTATCACCGTTTTTTACTTGTAAAAATGCCAAAACATTCAGTCTTTCTTCACCTAGCTTTGCAGTGTCTACTAAATGAAAATCAGGCGGAATAACCATTCGGTAGAAGGTGTAAGGATTTTGATCGACGATACTAGTAATTTCATCATCACCAAATATTTTGATATTTGGCTACTCACATTTAGAGGATGTTTTAAAAGTCCTCTTGTTGGTAGCAAAACGTTTTAGATCCACCTAAATCCACGCCACTTGCTTCTCCCAAGGGGAGACGCTGCGCGAACAAGTCGGCAGAGCCGCCCAACGCAGTGGCTCCCCTTAAAAAGGGGGAATTTAATTTCGGTTCCCCCCTTTTTAAGGCTATCCATTACCGGGATCTTTCTTAAAAAAACTCAAAAGAAGTTAACAAATCCACCAATGCCTAGTTGGGTATAGTTTGTCAGAGAGATTGAGCGATCGTAACCAAACAGAGGGTACAAAATGGAAGGATGGGCGACAGCAGAACTAGGTAAAGCACAATTAGGGGATTCGAGACGTACTCAAAGGTTGATTAAAATCGTAGAAGATTTGGCAGGACAGCCAGGAGCGAGTGTACCATTAGCATCGATGTCAGTTGCGGCAACAAAGGCAACATATGAATTTTGGAGTTCACCATATATTCAACCAGAAGAAATCCAGAATTCCCACGCAATTAGTACTATTGAAAGGATCAAAGAACAGGCTACGGTTTTGGCAATACAAGATACAACGAACCTCGACTTCACGAATTTGAAAGCCACCACAGGACTGGGTTACCTTGACCATCCAAAATTAATGGGGTTAAAGGTACATTCGACATTTGTGGCGACAACATCGGGAGTACCATTAGGAATCATTAATCAACAAGTATATTCGAGAAATATAGAAAATCTGGGCATCGCCAAACAGCGTCGTCAAAGAGCAACTGAGGAGAAAGAAAGCCAGAGGTGGATATCTGGATTACTGGATACACAACGGTTAATACCTGACGGGGTGGAATTAGTCACGGTGACGGATAGAGAAGGAGACTTTTATGATTTATTTATCGCACCAAGAAGTTTGAATTCGCATTTACTGATTCGCTCTTCATATAATCGATGCATTGATGACGAAGCCAAATATTTACTGAACGCCATCAGTCTTGTTGAACCGTGCGGGACAATGACAGTCGAACTCCAACATAGTCAAGAACAACAGCAGCGGCGTGCAACGTTATTACTAAGAAAAGCTACTTTTGCAATTCTTCCCCCCAAAAATCATCAACAACGTTCCCAAATTGAACCCGTAAGCCTGCAAGTAATTTGGGCAATTGAGGAACATCAACCAGAAGGCGTTAAGCCGATTGATTGGTTATTATTGACAACGTTACCAGTGAATAATTTAGATGATGTGGCACGTTATATTCGTTGGTATACATATCGATGGTTAATAGAGCGTTATCATTACACTTTAAAAAGCGGTTGTGGCATTGAAAAACTGCAACTAGAAAATGCACGGCGAATCAAGATGGCACTCGCTACTTATTCCATTGTGGCATGGCGATTACTCTGGCTGACATATGAATCTCGAGTTAACCCAGACCAACCATGCGACACAGTTTTAGAGCTGCATGAATGGCAACGCCAGTCGCCTCAAGTCGGGAAACCCGCCCACGGCGCTGGCTCATCTTTATGTGCAACGATTTCGGGAAATGCCTCACCACCTCTAGAACCACCATCGCTACATGATGCGGTTCGGATGATTGCAAAGCTAGGTGGTTTTTTGGGACGAAAAAGAGATGGACAACCCGGTGTCAAAACTATTTGGCGGGGACTCAGAAGATTACATGATATTGCTGCCACATGGAAATTACTTCATTCTCCCTCCAAAATACTGCCATGATTGTTGACGATCGCCTAAACAAATTTCTTGTTCTGCTTAAGAGTTTTTTCCTCTGCATACCAATTACATCATTGTCAAGCCCCTGTTTTTTCGCTATCTCTACAACCCTTGTCAATAGTGGTTTTTGCAATTGTTAAGAAAGATCCCGGTAATGGATAGCCTTTTTAAGGGGGGTTAGGGGGGATCTAAACGTGTCCAAAATCACAACGAAACACTTTTCAAACAACCTCTTAGACTTCTTGCAGAAGTAGAGTAAGGAGTAAGAACCTATTTATAAAGTAAATCTTTAAAAGACGGGGCTTGTATCCCACTGGTTCGAGTCGCTATTTTTTTCCCTACTCCCGACTCCCGACTCCCTACTCCCGTCCCAACAGGGCTTTGTCAGAACAGATGTACGCTCCCAGAAACCATCAATGTTTTAAAGAAATCCGGCAAGAAAATATGAAGTTTTCATATATAGTACGTAATTCTTACAAGCCAACTTGAAGCAATAATCGTACACAATCAGCAAGGAAGTCCAACAATCATGGATTCTCAAACATTAGAACAATTACAAAACGACATTGAGCAGAAACTTTCTGAAAGCTTAAAAAATGCTGACTTACAAACAGTGCTTGAAAAATACGGGATATTAGAAGATAGAGTCCTGAAAGTTCAGTGGCAGTGTAATCTTGACCTCAATAAAATTAACTCCAGTGATGCAGTTGATAAACAGCAACCTAATCAGTTATTGCAAGCAACCGCAGGACGTATAGAAGCAGAAATTGTGTTAGCGAAAAAAGCATGGTGTGTCCCTTGCCCTGCAACTGGTGACCCTTATGGTTGCTACTGCTAAATAATTTAGTTTCTATATCAATACTTCACCATTTTTTGTAGGTTGGGTTGAGCGAAGCGAAACCCAACAAATACGTTGGGTTACCCTGCGGGATCTTGCTACGTGCCTCAACCCAACCTAACAAATATACAAATCAGGATATTTTTCGATTTGGCAAAGGTATTGCTACAATAAAACACCCCAATTCAGTCCTTCATAATCCTTTACAAACAGCCTCTTAAATTTTTAATAACGAAGTAAAGGTAGATTACTGATTCAATGTATAGTACTGGAGTTTGCGAAACCTTGGCTACTGTGTAGCAATTGTTCTTTTCTTCTTAAAAGAGGTGTAATATCCAAGTATGAATCATCTTCAGTACTGCGTTAAAGTCCTCGGAATTGCAATAAGTGGTGCGGTAGTTTTGTCCACAAACTCTGCTATTGCTCAAATTGAGCATAACGGCAATTCATATAATAGTTATAACGTTACAGCACAAGACAATATCAAAACAATTCCCACTAACACCCAATATCAAACTAATCTATCTCCAAATTCTGATGCATGGTGTATACCTTGCCCTTCAACTGGTATGCCTTTAGGCTGCAATTGCTAAATAATTTGATATTCGTACTGTAAAAACTTTATCCTAGTTCTGTAACTCTAATTTTTTGAGCGCAAGTTTCTAATGTCTCAAAATCAAAGCAGTTGGTACTGGGAGTTAGGGATAGTGAGTACTTTAGTAATTACTGGAGTACTCGCTTACTCTCAAAATTTTGCCTTAGCCCAAATACAAGAAGATGCCACGCTTACATCTGAAAGTTCAATCATTACACCAAAGTTAGTTGATGGCCGTCCCATAGACCAGATTGATGGCGGGGCAGTTCGTGGTAAAAACTTGTTCCACAGCTTTGAAAAGTTTTCTGTCTCTACAGAAAGTACAGCACACTTTAACAATGCAATAAATATTCAGAATATTATTAGTCGTGTGACAGGTAATTCTATTTCTAATATAGATGGCATTCTAAAAGCTAACGGCACAGCCAATGTGTTTCTAATTAATCCTAACGGCATTGTTTTTGGACGCAATGCTTCTTTAAACATCGGTGGTTCATTTGTGGCGAGTACAGCGAGTAGTTTGAACTTTGCTGATGGTATAAAGTTTAGTGCTACAGATCCTCAAACTACACCCCTACTCAAAGAAAGTATTCCTATTGGCTTACAATTCGGAACAACTGCCAAACCTATCCGCAATCAATCTCAAGCCAGACCAAACGGCGCAGTTAATAGCTTCAAACAAAGTGTTGGTCTACAGGTGCAGCAAGGAAAAACGTTGGCACTGATAGGTGGTGATGTAACACTAGAAGGCGGAAATATCACAGCAAAGCAGGGAAGAATTGAGTTAGGAAGCGTTGCTGGCAATAGTTTAGTCACTTTAAATGCAACAAATCAAGGTTGGGCTTTCGGATATGAAGGTGTCCAAAATTTCCAGAACATTAAATTAATGCAGCAAACTGGGATTCGATCTATCGTAGATGCCAGCGGTGAAGGTGGTGGTAATATCCAGGTACAAGGCAAACATGTTCTGGCAACTGGCATTTCACGAATTCTGGCTGATAGCTTGGGAGTGCAAGCAGCAGGAAATTTGATAGTGAATGCCTCAGAGTCTGTAGAACTTGAACGCAACGCAGCATTCACTACTTTGACTTACAAGACAGGAAATTCTGGAAACATAAGTATCACTACAAAGAAGTTGGTAGTCAGAGATGGAGGGCAATTGGTGGGACAATTGACAATAAACGCTTCAGATTCCGTAGAACTTATCAGTGGCACTTATATTTCCTTACCAGATGGTAGTGATTTAGTACCCAGTGGATTATTTAGTATAACTTTTAACGACCAAAATGCTGGCAACATCACAATTAACACTGGAAAGTTACGTATCCAGGGAGGGGCAAGAATCTCAACAAGTTCTGAGGGAATGCTTCCGTTTCCTTTTAAACAATTTACACCAGCTACAGGAAAAGGAGGAAACTTGACAGTGAATGCCTCTGAGTTTATGGAACTAATTGGAACTTCACCAAATGGTTCTAAGCCCAGCGGCTTGTTTTCTGGGACTGAAGGGCCTGGAGATGGGGGAAACTTGACTCTCACAACAAGGCAATTGATTATCAAAGATGGGGCTGCAATCACTGTTAACAGCCAAGCCCGAAAGAATGTGATTTATGTGGGAGATCCCAAAAACTTAGGTAAAGCAGGGGATTTAAATATAATTGCTGACTCCATACTTTTGGATAATCAAGGAAAACTTACATCTAATAGTGAATCAGGCAAAGGCGGAAATATTTCGCTACAGGTGCGGGACTTATTATTGATGCGTGGTAGTAGTCAAATATCCACTAACGCCGGAGGTGATAAAACTGGCGGTAACATCACCATCAATGCACCTAACGGTTTTGTTGTTGCCCCTGTTTTTGGAAATAGCGATATCACCGCCAATGCGTTCTCTGGGCCTGGTGGTAAAATTGCGATCGCCACTAAAAACATTTTTGGATTTTTACCGCGCACCCGTGCAGATGTAGAGAGTTTAGATGCACAAGAAATAAACCCAAATAACCTGCCAACAAATGACATCACAGCATTTTCTCAACAAAATCCCTCATTAGCTGGCACTGTACAAATCAACTCACCAGATGCAGATCCCAGTAAAGGATTAGTGGAATTACCCGCAAATCTAGTTGATGCTTCAAAGCAAATTACTGCTGCTTGCGGTTCTGGTGTCAAAATAGCCAGAAGTTCATTGACTAGAATTGGACGTGGAGGAACAACACCCGATCCTACACAGGCTTTGATGGCTGATGCAGTAATGGCAGATTGGATAACACTGAATCCAGAAAGTAAAAATCGTGCTGAGGGAATTGAGAACAAAGTTGTTCAAGCACAACGAAATACACAAATATCACAGAAAGTGAATTTTGTCAATGAACCTAGTGAAATTGTCGAAGCCCAAGGATGGATATTCGATGCCAATGGGAACGTGGTTTTGGTAGCTGAAGTACCCACTGGGATGCCCCATAGTTCCTTGCTTGCGGCTGCATCTTGTCCTGTTAATTAAAAATCGACTTGGCGTCCGCCTACGCGGACTCAAAGAAAATTAAGGTTTCTTAATACCAATTCTGTATGAAGATGCGTTTAATTTTTTTTAACGAACCGCCAAGATCGCCAAGAACGCCAAGGTAAGAGCTTGAGAGAGTTTGGCGCAGCTTCACAAAGAAACGGTATAACCCGCGCAGGCGGGTTTCGTCTGTGTAGACGCGGTTTCTAACCGCCCCTAAAAACGTTAAGTTGACCGAAGAACACTCATGATACAAGCCCCTAAATTTATTTATGGGGATTATTAATTTTGAATTTTGTTAGCGTAGCGTTAGCGAGTCCGCGAGCGTCATTTTGAATTTTGAATCCCCGAAGGTGTTGACACTCTTCTTGCAAAAAGAACAGTTAATAACCACATTTATGAATGCTTTAAAGAAATCCAACAGAAACATATAAAATTTTTTTAAAGAATGCGTAATTATTACTAGCCAAGCTGAAGTCATAATTGTGAGAGTTTGCAACAGCTTTAGAAAACTAATGCTTTCGACTCTCTTTAGAGTATGTATCGTTCATTTCTATGTTGTCAGAGTGTACGAATCTAACTCACGTTAATTTAGTACATCACAACATCAGCTTAGACATTTACCAATTGCAAGGAAATTAAAATTTATGACTTCTCAAAGTTCACAGATAACGGTTATGGATACTCAAACATTAAAGCAGCTGCAAGAAGAAATTCAGGAGGAAATGAAAGATATTCTGAATAACTCTAAATTTAGCGACTTGCTCGAAAAATACGGTATATCAGGACAAGAAATTCTGAAAATTCAGTGCTTACTTGATTTAAATCAAATCCAAATTAGTGATGCTGAGGACGAGCCACAAGCCAATAAATTTTTACAAACATTTAACGATCAAAAAACTTTAACACTTTCTCTCAAAGCATTTTGGAACCCTTGCCCAGTACCTGGCTATCCCGGTGGCTGTTGGGTAGGTTAGATACAGCCTATTTCAGGTAAATGAAGTAAACTCTTTGGGGCACAATATATTATTGTGCCCCTACGATTATCTAGGCTACAGAGTCTACATAGCACTATCATTGGTTTAAATCATTAATGAGCAGTATTTCATTAGACATCTGGTAGAAATTAATTCTGCGTTGTCCGAAAACCTTGGTAGGGGCGTAGGCTTTGCCTTCCCGTAGGGTACGGCCGTTCGCCCTTACGTCATTTTTACCAGATGTCTATTATCAAACCATTGAAGGTGCAAATCGTGTTATGACTCAAAACATCAGCGTTTGGTGCTGGCAGTTCAGTCTAATTAGTTCTTTAGCAATTACTGGAACATTCGTCTTTTCTGAGTATTTTGCCTTAGCACAGATTAAAGAAGATGGCACTCTTGGAACTAACAGTTCAATCGTCACACCCAAGCTGATCAATGGTCAACATACTGACCAAATAGATGGAGGGGCAATTCATGGTACAAACTTGTTCCACAGTTTTGAACAGTTTTCTGTTCTCACTGGCAGTACAGTCTACTTTAACAATGGGGCAAATATTGATAACATCATCACTCGGGTAACGGGCAAGTCTATTTCTAATATTGATGGCACACTTCGAGCTAATGGTACAGCAAACCTGTTTCTAATTAATCCCAACGGGATTATTTTTGGCGCCAATGCTTCTTTAAACATCGGTGGTTCTTTTGTGGCAAGTACGGCGAGTAATTTGAACTTTGCTGATGGTACTAAATTTAGCGCCACAGATGCCCAAACCACACCCCTATTAACAGTCAGCGTTCCCATTGGCTTACAATTTGGGACTAAACCAGGAACTATCTACAATCAATCCCAAGCAAGTCCAGGTGGTGCAATCAATTACCGGACTGCGCCTGTTGGTCTACAAGTGCAGTCTGGTAAAACTTTGGCACTTGTGGGTGGCGATCTTCTGCTGGAGGGAGGAAATTTAACAGCAAAGGGAGGACGAATCGAGCTAGCAAGTGTTGGTGAAAATGGTCTGGTTAAAATGAAGCAAACAGACCAGGGTTGGGTTTTGGGATACGAAGGTGTCAAAAATTTCCAGGACATCCGACTAGTTTCGCGGACTCAAATCCCTTCTTATGTAGATGTCAGTGGCGAGGGTGGAGGTAATATTGTCGTGCAAGGTAGGCACGTACTCTTAACTGGTTCTTCCCAAATTTTAGCTAATAGCCTGAGTGGTCAACTACCAGTAAATTTAACGGTTACCGCCTCAGATACTGTAGAACTAATTGGCCCTGGTAGACCTTTGACGGTTGGGACTTTTGGTGGCGGAGGCGCTGGGAACTTAACGATCAATACTAAGAGATTTATTGTCAGCAATGGAGCGCAAGTGTTTGTTGATAACTCTGTCTCCGATTCAGTGGCACAATTGACTGTGAACGCTTCAGATTCTGTAGAACTAATCGGTGGTTTCTCCTTTCAAATCTTTTCACCAAATGATCGTTTTATATCTAGCGGATTGTTTAGCGCAACTTATGATGTTGGAAATGCTGGTAACATCACAATTAACACTCAAAAGTTAAGTATCCGGGAGGGGGCACAGGTATCAACACGGTCTGATGGAAGATTTCTATTTGCCCAAAACCAATTTAAACCTGCTACGGGGCAAGGAGGGAATTTGACTGTGAACGCCTCCAAGTTAATAGAATTATCTGGAATCTCAGCAAATGGTTTGACGCCCAGTAGCTTGTCTGCTTCAACTAAAGGTTCTGGATCTGCTGGAAATTTAGATATTACAACGGGGCTATTGATTGTCCGCAATGGGGCTGCAATCAGTGTGAGCAGTGAAGTTGAAAAGAATGTCAACTATCAAGGGGATGTACCCAATTTAGGTTTAGCAGGCGCACTCAACATAACTGCTGACTCCATACTTTTGGACAAAGGAACACTGACATCTAATAGTGAATCAGGCAAAGGTGGAAATATTTCACTACAGTTGCGGGACTTACTACTGATGCGCCGCAATAGTCAAATATCTACTAACGCTGGGGGTGATAAAACTGGCGGTAACATCACCATCAATGCACCTAATGGTTTCATCGTCGCTCCTGTTTTTGGAAATAGCGATATCACCGCCAATGCCTTCTCTGGGCCTGGTGGTAAGATTGCGATCGCCACTAAAAATATCTTTGGATTTGTGCCGCGCACCCGTGCAGACTTAGAAAGGCTTAACCCAGACAACCTAAACCCCAACGATGTGCAAACCAACGACATCACAGCGTTTTCTCAGCAAAATCCTTCATTAACTGGCACTGTACAAATCAACTCACCCGATGTTGACCCCAGTAAGGGATTAGTGGAACTACCCGTAAATCTAGTTGATGCTTCTCGGCAAATTGCCGCTGGTTGTGGTTCTGGCGCAAAAATGGCCAGGAGTTCATTTAATAATACTGGGCGTGGAGGAACAGCCCCCAATCCCACAGAACCATTGACGGCTGATGCAGTGCTGGCAGATTGGATAACGCTGAATCCAGAGAGTGAAAACCGTGCTGAGGGTATGAAAAATAGAGTGATTGTTGAGAAGCAGAGAAACATACGAAAATCACAGAAAGTCAATTTTGTCAATGAACCTAGTGAAATTGTTGAAGCCCAAGGATGGATATTCGATGCGAGTGGAAATGTGGTTTTGGTTGCTGAAGTACCCACTGGGATGCCCCATAGTTCGTGGCTTACAGCTGCATCTTGCACTGCCAATGGATAGTTGGGTATTGAATACGAAGACAAAATTAACTTAAATTAAGTTTTAAATTTCCCCAAATATGATTTTCAAGGAGGTTAAGGAAAAGTCAACAATAACTAATGAAAAACTCCACCCACAAGGGGATGGAGTTTTTGGGCATGGGGAATGGGGCATGGGGCATGGGGAAGAAGTTACCAATGCCCTATGCCCTGTGCCCCAAGCGGCGGGGCGGCTATCCCTCTCCACCCACAAGGGGATGGAGTTTCCCGCCGCTTTCAACGAAACCTACCGTCGAGCAACTCGAAGCATTTTTTGATTTTTGCGTTCGCACTAGCAATTTATTCCGTGACATAACCCTGGTGAGATTTGATGAGAGAAGTAACCGAATCGTGATTTTGATTGGTGAATTTATCCAAGTAGAAATTCTTAGTAATGGGGAGAAAATAATAGAATGAACGACTTTCCTTCAGTTCCCGACGCTTGGAATTTCTGCCGAATCGCATTCAGTAGTTGAGCAACTTGTTGTGAAATCCCTTGTCCTAAAGTTTTTCCGCCTTCCTTCAAAGCTTCTGAGAAAATGAGAGTTGCAATAGCAGCAGCTGTCAGTGATACAGGCTCCATAGGTTTAGCTATAATTACGCGATTATACTTAAATATTCACCAGTCTAAACTCTATTTCCGCATTTGACTTACTAAATGAGCTAGTTCAGGTAAAATCAGCTTTTCCATACCTAACCGCACAGCATTACTCGAACCAGGAAGCGAGAAGATTAATTTATTTTGATAAATACCAGCAACAGCGCGAGAAGCGATCGCGCGCGAACCAATTTCTTGATAACTTAAATAACGAAATAACTCACCAAATCCCGGCAAGGTTTTCTCTAATAACTGTTCAATTGCATCATAGGTAGTATCTCTCGGTGCAATACCCGTACCACCATTAAAAATTACAGCATCCAAATTCGCACTTTTACCCAGATTTTCTATCTGCTCTTGAATCTGTGTTGGCTCATCTTTAATAATCGCATAGGCTCCTACAGCATGGTTGGCAGCAATGAGTAACTGCTGAATTAGCTGACCGCTTTTGTCTGTTTCGGGCGTGCGTGTATCGCTAACAGTAACCACAGCACAAGTTAGGGTAATTTCAGAGGAGTTTGGGTGGGGTTGTTGTGTCATGGGGAGTGGGGAGATGGGGAGATGAGGGAGATGAGGGAGATGAGGGGGATGAGGGAGATGAGGGAGATGAGGGAGATGGGAGATGGGGAAAGAATTGCACCCCACTAGCCCACCACCTCATCACTCCTAACTCCTAACTCCTAACTCACCACTCCCAATGCCCAATGCCCTATGCCCAATGCCCTATTCATTTTTACTGAGTCCAAGGCCGTTTTCATCGCCATATCGCTGCATGAAGCGCATGAAGCGC
The DNA here is from genome assembly GCA_034531095.2 of Nostoc sp. CreGUA01. Classification (GTDB taxonomy): domain Bacteria; phylum Cyanobacteriota; class Cyanobacteriia; order Cyanobacteriales; family Nostocaceae; genus Nostoc. The sequence continues at coordinate 11,497 of JAVRBV020000083.1, forward strand.
TCCCACTCTTCAGGGGATTTCATAATGTAAACAGCTTCTAATCCTTCCGGTTTTCCGTTGACAAATTTAGCTTTAACTTCGCGGGTGATGATTTCGCCTTCTTCGTCAATCAGGTACATGCCGGTGATGTCGTCGGTGCTGCCTTGGTCTAAAATCTTGGGATTTTCAAAAATAAATGTTGCCGTACCACTTTCACCACTACGCCCTCGCGTCACGCGCACGTCTGGAACTACTTCTTCGTTAACACCTCTAGCAAACTGTATTTTCGCCATGATAAATGAATTTAAACTTTTGCGATCGTTAGTTTAATATTCTCTCATCAATTAGAACCCCACGGTCTAGAGGCGACTGTAATTCATATTTTTATTAGTGTATATACTTATATTGCTTCTTTTTCAAGTAACAAAGTTACTGGCCCATCATTTTGAATTGTAACTTCCATCATTGCACCGAATTGACCAGTTTCTACCTGCAAACCACTGGCTCTTAATTTGGTAACAAAACGATTATATAAATCTATTGCTGATTGAGGAGGGGCTGAACGGTCAAAGGAAGGGCGACGACCTTTGCGACAATCGCCATAAAGTGTAAACTGACTGACCACCAACAACTCACCACCAATTTCTTGTACAGATTTTGAAAAGCTTTCGCCCCCTTCTTCATCAGGAAATAGCCGCAATTCTAAGCACTTACGCACCATCCAGTCGAGTTCAGCATCGGTATCGGTTTTGGCAATGCCTACCAGTAAGTTGAGTCCCCGCCCAATTTTGCCGATAATTTCGCCATTAACGATAACTTGAGATGATTGGACTCGCTGGATGAGGACGCGCATAAAGTTAGGAGTTTAAATGAGGAAATGCGATCGCTATTCTCTCATTTTGATCGTTCAAAATCGATGGCGAAACTAACAAAAATGTATTCCCAGGCTGAACCTGGGAACCGAGAACATAATTTAACTGCTAACTGCTAAAACTCCTAACTCCTAACTTTTATTTCCCAAACCCTTTACCGCGACTGGTAGAAGGTAAGCAAATGCAGTTTTCTATTTGAGTCGTTAAAGTTTCACGATCCAAATTTTGACCAATCAGTACTAGTTGATTTTTGGGTTGACCTTGCCAATCATCGTCATCCAAGGTGAAGCGTTTACCACAAAGGTGGAAAATATGACGCTTCGGACTTTCATCAAACCACATAATCCCCTTGGCTCGGAAGATATTTGAGGGTAGCTGGTTATCTAAGAAATACTGAAACTTTCTAATCGAAAAAGGTTTGTCACTCTGGAAAGATATGGAAGTAAAACCATCATTTTCTAAATGGTCAGAGTGATGATGGTGGTCATGGTCATGATGGTCGTGACCGCATGTTGAGTGGTCGTGGTCATGGTCATGGTCATGGTGGTGATGCTCATGATGATCGTGATGGGCGTGGTCATCCACCACTGTGTCAAAATATTTATCAGACTCAAACAGACCGACACTGAGAATTAAGGGAAGTGGTACTTGCGATCGCGAAGTCCGGATAATTCTCGCTCCTTCCTTAACTTCGTTAATTTTCCTCTCTAAATCATTCAAAGTGGGTTCATCAACCAAATCGGCCTTGTTCAAGATAATCACATCGCCATAGGCAATCTGGCTGTATGCTGCCTCAGAATTGAATAAATCCAGACTGTAATTCGCCGCATCTACAACGGTGATAATCGAATCCAAACGGGTTAAATCCCGCAATTCTGTGCCCAAAAATGTTAGGGCTACTGGTAGCGGATCTGCTAGTCCAGTTGTTTCTACTACTAAATAATCTAGATTTTCTTGGCGTTCTAAAACTTTGTAAACCGCATCGACTAAATCGTTATTAATAGTGCAGCAAATGCAGCCATTATTTAGTTCCACCATGTTCTCACCAGTGGAAACGATTAGCTCATTGTCGATGCCAATTTCGCCAAACTCATTCACTAGAACAGCGGTCTTTAAACCCTGTTGATTGTTGAGGATATGATTAAGTAAAGTCGTTTTGCCACTACCAAGGAAGCCCGTAATAATTGTTACTGGCATTCCTTGTTTAGGTGCATCCATTGCCTGAGATTCGGAAGTAGCTGCTGATTGCATAGCGCTGTTATCAAAAAATCAAAAATAGTAATGTAGCGCAGATAGTCCAGAAAACACTAGCATAGGGATGCTGGACTGTCATCCCAGTTGCTTACTTTATTATTATCTCTCTATTTCAGCATTAGTTGATTATGACCCTAACCCTTTACAATACCCTCACCCGTCGTCAAGAACCGTTTCAAACAGTGGAACCAGGCAAGGTTAAGATGTATTACTGCGGCGTGACGGTATATGATTATTGCCATTTGGGTCATGCCAGAGCTTGCATCGTTTGGGACGTAGTACGTCGATACCTCCAGTTTATCGGCTATGAAGTCCGTTATATTCAAAATTTTACTGACATTGATGACAAAATTCTCAATCGAGCCTGTGTTGAGCATTCATCAATGGAGGCTGTGGCCGATCGCTTCATCAAAGCATATTTTGAGGACATGGCACGGTTGGGAATCAAAGAAGCCGACGAATATCCCCGTGCTACTCACACGATGAATGGAATTTTGCGGTTAATTCACGATCTAGAAAACAAAGGCTTTGCTTACCCTGCTGACGGCGATGTGTATTATGCAGTGCGGCAGTTTTCTGAGTATGGCAAGCTTTCGGGACGCAAGTTAGAAGATATGCAAGCGGGGAAAAGCGATCGCGTCAACGTCGAAGATCCAGAATATCAGAAAAAGAAAGACCCTTTTGATTTTGCCTTGTGGAAAGCAGCAAAACCAGGAGAACCTGCCTGGAAGTCACCGTGGGGTGCAGGTCGTCCGGGGTGGCATATAGAATGCTCAGCAATGGTACGCGATCGCTTGGGTGATACCATAGATATTCATGCTGGCGGTGCCGACTTAATTTTTCCCCACCACGAAAATGAAATTGCCCAATCCGAAGCTGTGACAGGAAAACCCCTAGCGCGTTACTGGTTACATAACGGTATGGTGAAAGTAGATGGTGAAAAAATGTCCAAATCTTTGGGCAACTTTATCACTATTCGAGAATTGCTAGATCGAGGAGTTGACCCAATGGCAGTGCGGTTATTAGTGCTGACAGCTCAATATCGCACACCCATCGATTTTACCGACGAAGCGATCGCAGATAAAACAAACGCTTGGCATACTCTTAAAGACGGTTTACTTTTCGGTTACCAACACGGTAAACAATTAGCTTGGGAAATAGAAGACGCGGGGACGCGGCGACACGGGGACGCGGGGAATGGAAAAGAAATCTCCGCGTCCCCGCGTCCCCCACTCTCCGCGTCACACATTGAGCGCTTCCAAGAACTTGTCAATGATGACTTTAATTTTCCTGGTGGCTTAACAGTGCTATTTGAATTGGCCAAAGAACTGCACCGTGAAGGAAATATTCTTGTGCATCAAGGAAAAACCGAAACACCAGCTTTGGAGTTACAACGCCAATGGCAAACACTCGTTACATTAGCTGGAGTATTGGGTTTAGAAGCCAAGCCAGAATTAGAAACTTTCACAACAGAAGGCTTAAGCGATGCGGAAATTGAGATGAAAATTCAGCAAAGACAAGCAGCACGTCAAGCCAAGAATTTTGCCGAAAGCGATCGCATTCGTAACGAACTGCTTTCCCAAGGTATTACGCTAATTGATAGCCGTGAAGGCACACGTTGGCATCGGAATAATTAAATTCAAAATGATGAGCAACCACAAACAAATCACTGATAGAACATTTGAATTTTCTGTTCGCATAATTAACCTTTGTAAGGTACTCAATGAAAGTTCTGGAGTAGGGCGAACACTCTCCCAACAGTTACTTAAGTCTGGTACGTCGATTGGAGCAAACGTTGAAGAATCCCAATCGGCACAGAGTACAGCCGATTTTGTTCACAAGCTAGAAATTGCTCTAAAAGAAGCCAGAGAAACCAAATACTGGCTAAGACTTCTAATTGCAACTGAGTTAATTTCCGAAGACCGTCTACTCCCAATGCTAGGAGAAATTAACGAACTAATCAAAATAATTGCCGCCATAGTCGTCAAAACCAAACAAAATCGTCAACAATAACTTCATTAATTTTGAATTTTGAATTTTGAATTTTGAATTGAATTATGTGGTCTGAACTCAAAAAAGCGATCGCCAGTTTCGATATTCCTGCTGATTGGATTGGTATCAGAGCTGTGAAGGAAACTTCCACCAATCGTTTAGTCCGTGACGGCTTACCCCAAGTCAACGGCAAATCCTTCACCGTGGGAGCAATGCTGGAAGTTTTGGTTAATGGCTGTTTGGGTTATGCAGCCACTAACTCCCTAGAACTGCCATCCCTACAAGCCGCTGCCCAAACAGCCTATAAACAGGCACTAGCAGCCAGTGAATGGTGGATACATCCCTTCCGTGAAAGTGAGCGCCCTAAAGTCGTTGGTGAATATAACTCTCCATTTATTGAGCCATTGGACGCTTTAAGTCCTGGAGAAATCAACGATTTACTGGTTCGTATCTGCCAAACCCTGAAAGTTGACGACAAAATTGTGCAAACCATCGCCACCGCCAACACAACCGAGAGGGAGTCTTGGTTTGTCAGCAGCAATGGCTCAGAAGTATATCAAAAATTTCTATCCATAGGCACTCATTACGGAGCCACAGCCCAAGATGGGTCAATTGTACAGCAACGCAGCCACAACGGTGCCCAAGCAAACTGCTACCAAGGTGGACTAGAACTTTTAAAAGAAAAAAATTTATGGCATCGGGTACGGCAAATTGGCGAACAAGCAATAGAACTCTTAACAGCAGAAGAATGCCCAAACACCCGTACCAATTTAGTCTTAGCCCCAGATCAAATGATGCTGCAAATCCATGAAAGTGTCGGGCATCCTCTAGAAATTGACCGAATTTTGGGAGATGAACGGAACTATGCCGGGGGCAGCTTTGTTAACACAAGTGATTTTGGCAAACTAGTATATGGTTCGCCATTGATGAATATTACCTTTGATCCCACCGTACCTGGTGAATTTGCCAGCTATGGCTTTGATGATACGGGTGCTGTAGCAACACGGGAGTATTTAATCAAAGAAGGCGTACTCCAACGCGGTTTGGGCAGCCTGGAGAGTCAAGCCAGAGCAGGTATACCTGGGGTAGCCTGTGCCCGTGCTTCCTCGTGGAATCGACCAGCGATCGATCGCATGGCTAACTTGAATTTAGAGCCGGATAACGCTAGTTTTGAAGACATGATTTCTGGCATAGAACATGGCGTTTACATGGAATCTAATCGCTCTTGGTCAATTGACGATCGCCGTTATAAATTCCAATTTGGTTGCGAATACGCCAAATTAATTGAAAACGGTAAATTTACCAAAACCCTCCGCAATCCCAACTATCGCGCCACAACACCAGAGTTTTGGCATAGCTTAATTAAAGTAGGAAATGCCAACAACTGGCAAATGTACGGTACTCCATATTGTGGCAAAGGAGAACCAAATCAATCCATTTGGGTAGGACACGGTTCACCTGTTTGTGTATTTGCTAATGTCGAAGTTTTTGGTGGAGGAACTTGAAAGAATGCTGAGTTAAGAGTTAAGAGTTATTCTTCCCATCTCCCTATTCTCTATTAATAGTCAATATCCATGAAAATTGAGGAATTATCTGCATTAGAAGTCAGCTTTAATCAACTGATTGAAACTCTGCTGATCAAAAAAGCAGAAAACGAAGAGTTTACTGTGAAACTCAGCAGTGAACGAAGTCAATTTACTCGTTTCAATCGTGCCAAAGTCCGACAAACGGGTTGTGTTGCTGATGGTTGGATTGAACTAACTTTGATGAAAGATCAGCGAAGTAGTTTTCGACTCTTTCCCTTTACTGGAAATTGGGATAGTGACTGGGAGTTAGCCTATATTGCTTTACAGGAACTACGAGATGAACTAGTTTTATTACCCATCGATCCCTATCTAGTTTTGCCATCAGGAAATAATACCAGCCGAGAAATACATTCTGGAAATTTATTGCCAGAAGAAGCGGTAGTACCAAATCTACTAGAACTGGTTGCCGAATTAGATTTTACTGGTATATATGCTGGAGGAGTTGTAGTTAAAGCTTATGGTGATTCCAGCGGTCAAAAACATTGGTTTGCTACTGATTCTTTTACCTTAGATTATTCTCTATTTATTACATCTGGACAAGCAGTTAAAGGTACATTTGCAGGTAGTGATTGGGATAAAGCTGCATATATAGCTAAAATCAACGAAGCTAAAAAGCAATTAAAACTACTTTCTCGTCCAGCCAAAGAATTACCAAGAGGACAGTACAAAACTTATTTTGCCCCTGCTGCTGTTGCAGATTTATTAATGATGCTTTCTTGGGGATCTGTAAGCGAAGCTGATATTCAACAAGGGAACAGTTCTTTAGCGGCTTTATGGCGTCAAGAAAAACAACTGTCTCCCAAATTTAGCTTAAAAGAGAACTTTCAGCGGGGATTAGTACCACGATTTAATGAATTGGGAGAAATGGCAGCATTAGAATTAAATGTAATAGAAAAAGGAGATTTAGTAAATAGTCTAATTAATTCTCGTACTGCTAAAGAATATGGCAAAATTACCAATGGTGCTAATGGTTCAGAGACATTACGTGCCCCAGAAGTAAGTCCTGGTAATTTAGTATTTGATCTGATTCTTCCAAGTTTAGATACAGGATTATATGTATCAAATTTGCATTACTTGAATTGGAGCGATCGCCAAACTGGTAGAATCACTGGTATGACGCGTTACGCTTGTTTTTGGGTAGAAAATGGAGAAATTATCGCCCCCATTGAAAACTTGCGTTTTGACGAAAGCCTCTATCGTTTTTGGGGAGAGAATCTCATAGATTTGACCACTTTTCAAGAATTTATTCCCGAAGTCGGAACATATGAAAGTCGTCAACTAGGAGGTAGTTTAGTTCCTGGTATGCTGGTGGAAGATTTTACCTACACTCTGTAAAAAGGGACTGGGGACTGAGGAAGATGAGGGGATGAGGGGGATGAGGGAGATAAGGGAGATGAGGGAGTGTGGGGGGAAAGATTTGTTGCCCATCCTCCCACACTTCCCACACTTCCCACACTTCCCACACTTCCAATGCCCCATGCCTAATCCCCAAAACCTAAAGTTGCCATAGGCATCTGCTCTATATCTGCTAATAATAGAGGAGTAGGTTTTTTCAGGAATTGCGATGATTAGTCCGCAGCAGGTTGAGGCAATGATCAAGGCGGAACTGCCAGACGCCCAGGTTCAGGTGCAAGACTTGACTGGTGGTAATGACCACTATCAGGTGACAGTAGTTTCATCGCACTTTGCAGGTAAAGGACTAGTGCAACAACACCAACTAATTTATGGTGCGTTGCAACAAGCAATATCAACTCAAGCGATTCACGCTTTATCTCTAAAAACATATACTCCTGAAGCTTGGCAAGCAACATCAGCTTCGTAAATATAAAGAAGTCAGGAGTTATGAGTACAGAGGTGATAAATCGCCTCTATAGAGGAGTTAGGAGTCATAAATTTTTTACTCTTTAGTCCTAATTCCTGATTTGTAAATGTAACATAGGAAACACTAATACCATGACACCAGAACTCAAAGAGAAAATTGATAAATTGGTAAAAGAGAACAAAATTTTGATTTTCATTAAGGGAACCAAGTTAATGCCCCAATGTGGTTTCTCCAATAATGTTGTCCAAATTCTCAATAGTTTGGGAGTCCCTTTCGAGGCGGTTAATGTTCTAGCAGATGATGAAATCCGTCAGGCAATTAAAGAATACTCCAACTGGCAAACATTTCCCCAAGTGTATATCGATGGTGAATTCGTTGGCGGTTCAGACATTATGATCGAACTCTACCAACAAGGTGAATTACAGCAAAAGGTAGAAGTAGCACTAGCTTCCTAAGGGCATAGAGCATGGGGCATAGGGCATAGGGCATAAGAGGCAGGGGAGCTCTTAGCAGGGAGCAGGTGGGAAAGAAGTAATTTTTCATTCTCCCCCTTGCCCCCTGCCCCCTACCCCTCTGCCTCTTCCTCATCTCCCTCATCCCCTGCCTCCCCTGCTCTTCTACTCCCTCATCTCCCCCAGCACCCAGCCCTCAATCCCCAGTTTTAAAAATCAAAAATCCCCTCAGTTGCATTGGCAAGACCAATACCGCACTGAGGGGATAAGTTTTATCAATTAACAATATCTCCAAAATCTCACACCACAACAACCCGTTGACCAAGGCAAATAACATGCTATAATTATCTGCGTTGATTTACGGTTACTATCTAACGACCAAACAAGTGGTATTAGTAGTAATCGGGTTGCGGCTGTGGTTGCGGCACTGCAAAATTTGATGCATCGTACAAGTAGCGGCTGGCTTCCTCTTCTAAACGATGAATCAGAAAGGGTTCAATAGTGTTGCCATGTCGCAGCGCGGCTAGATATCCATCCAAATACATCCGCATATCATCCATACGATAACCGCGATTCCATAACTCGACGAAGGCGTCAGTAAGTCTTTGGTAATAGCGGATGGTTTGTGTGTCTTGGAGCATAACTGCTGTATTAATGTCTTTGGAATGAGAATTGTAAATGATTCACGTTCAAATGTGAAGTGTAATTTCACTTCGGGATCAACTAAAAGTAAACATATATTTTTCCGGTAGCACTCTCCTAGTAGCTACAAACTACTTCAATCCTATTCCAGAAAAGGCCGATTGTACCTTATCTGCTAAGCTATTTTTATGATTTTGCCTGTCAGCAGGGCGATTTTATTAGTGCTATATTCGTGAATGTAAGTAATAATCTCTTCATCCAGAATCGCTTCTCCATCAGACCGAAAAGCCATTTTACTAAGGGATTAAGTCTCTAGGTTATGGTTTTTGGATATTATAGCCATCTAAAAACAGAATATTAAGTTAGAAGAACTTTTGATAAGTCTCAGAGGGCTTTTTATAAGTTTAACAAAAATTTAAGAATATTTCTAATCCCTTTTTGCAAAGGACAAATTAAAGATATTGCCACTTTTTTTATGAGGAAATGTAAAGCTAATAGCAGTTGAAGTAACAAAGGCTACAAAACCTTAGACATGGGCTTGTTACTTTGAAAGTCATCGACGCTAAGGGGTCTTGCCACCGTGGGTTCGGTTTGTATAGAAATCATTGAAGGGAATCCCCATCTAAGGTCGTTGCTAGGTTGGCACTTGCAACAACTAGAATACCGGGTGCATCAAGCTGCCAGTATTTATCAAGCAAGGGAAGTATTTTTAAGCCATCAACCAACACTTGTGGTTTTGGATGCAGATCTTCCTGACGGTGACGGTATTGAATTTTGTCGTTGGTTGCATCGTCAGCAACAGCCTTTAATCTTAATGCTATCTGCTCGCAATAGTGAAGTTGATATTGTCGCAGGTTTAAAGGCTGGTGCAGATGATTACTTGAGCAAACCTTTTGGAATGCAAGAGTTTTTGGCACGGGTAGAAGCACTAATTCGCCGTAAGCGCACACCGACTGCACCAGCATATTTGGATTATGGCACTTTGCAAATTGATTTAGTTCAGCGCCGCGTCCGCTTCCAGGGAGAGTTTATCGACTTAACGCCCCAGGAATTCAGTTTACTATACGTTTTAGCACAAGCCGGAGGAGTGCCTTTAAGTCGGTCAGAATTGCTGCGTCGTGCTTGGCCTGATGCCATCGATAACCCTCGTACCATTGACACTCACGTTTTGTCGCTGCGGAAAAAGGTTGAACTCGATCCCCGACAACCTAGCTTGATTCAAACTATCCGCAATGTAGGATACCGTTTTAACATGGAAATTTTGAATACTAATATTCCACAGTCACAAACAAAGTTAACTAGAGAGAAATTTAGTAATCAACGTTCAACACTTAGTAGTAGTCAAGTGTAAATAGGCATGAGGGAGATGAGGAAGACAAATCAATTCAAAATTCAAAATTCAAAATTCAAGAACTTTTGAATGCGTGACTTTTTAATGCCCTGTTTGGCCAAAATCTAAAATTCAAAATCGTCTTGAGATTGTGCTTTAATCAAGGTTTCTCGTAATTCATCCCAGTTGATTTCAGAAACTCTTTGATTTGTCGATAAGTGACCTTGCTGTAGGTGTAATAATCGAGTGCAAAACATCTGAGCTAGATCGAGTTGGTGATTGACCATCAAAATCGTGGTTTGATGGGTTTGACTCAACTGGATTAAAACTTGTATCAAATGAGAAGCTGTACCAGCATCTAAGGTAGAGGTTGGCTCGTCTAATAATAGAATTTTAGGCTGGATGAGTAGGGCACGAGCGATCGCTACTAATTGTCGTTGTCCGGCAGAAAGTTGCACCTCTGTTCGCCCTAGCCATTCACTGGGAATGTGCAGTTGTTCTGTCCAGTAATTGACTCGTTCCTCAATTGCCTGTTTGGACAAACCGCGCAAAACCAAAGGATAAGCCAAAGCTTGCCCAACTGTCATCCCTAACAGCTTTGATTCTTGCAACACAAGTGTCACCATCTGACGTAATTCAATGACAGGAATTTGGCGATACTCTTGATTTTCAAGATAGATTTTGCCGCTAGTTGGTTCAATTAGGCGGTTTATGAGGCGTAATAACGAAGTTTTACCAGCGCCCACTGCGCCGACAATGGCAATGCGATCGCCTTGGAATACCTCAAAGGAAATATCCTGCAATATGGGATATCCCTGCTGATTAAGAGAAAGTTTGATTTTCAGCTTTGTAAACAGATTAACTTGTTCTAGTCTGAGTGTGGCGGCATAGGGCATGGGGCATTGGGCATGGGACATTGTAAACAGATTAACTTGTTCTAGCCTGAGTGTGGCTTTTGCTATGGCACTATTCAAGCAAAGTGGGGAGTGAGGAGATGAGGAAGAGGATAAGGAGACAAGGAGACAAGGGAACAAGAGGACAAGGAGAATAATTCTTAACTCCTAACTCCTAACTCACCACTCCCCATACCCAATGCCCCATGCCCCATGCCCTATTTTATAGTTAAAGCTGTGGCGATCGCCCAGCCATCAACCAAGAGTAACAGCAGTGTAAATCCTAGTAAAATCGCATACATCCACGGTTGTGATAAAGGACTAACATCTGTAGTGTCTATGTTGCTCTTTGCTTGGACAATCTGCACCAAACGGGCAAATCCAGCTACACGCATTGGTAGTAAATAAGCTGTTCCATCTTCGCTGACGAAATAATAAACTATACCTCCTTGGCCAGTAGTGCGAGGTTTTAACTCTTTGACTTGTGACCAAGGCAAAAACCAGCCTTTACGAAAAAAGCGGGGCACCCAACGGGGGTAAGTAACTTGAATCCCTTGTTCATCTACTATCACTTGTTCAGTCAACACTGCATACAAGGCAACCAGGCCAGTGCTAATTCCCAGCCATAATAATGCTGGGGGTACGGGTGCGCCTGTGACCTTGGATAAAAAGGGTAATGGAACTGTGAGTGCTATGTATAGACTCAGCAGCGTTATCCGAATCAAAGGAGAGAGGTGAAAAACAGAAGCTGAGGTATTGGCTGAATTTGCTGTCACGGCTCAATTACAATGCTTTTCTTCACTTTAGCCTGTTAACTGATGATTTTTAACTCCCCATTAGGGGAGTCAACAGTCATTAATCAAATTGATTGCTTGAGTTCTTTGAACAGCAATCTCAGACCATAAGCAGAAGTTTGACTAATTATTAAGTTACCAAAACCGCGTTTAATTTCGCGTTCCTTGAGAGCTTCAGTTTTGCCAGCAAGGGACTGATCGAGGGATAGCTGCATATTTTGGAGTGTTAAATTTAACACCGCTTCCATCTGTGGCTGTTGCTCCTTTGGTAGCATAGGCAATAGACTTTCCTTGAGGGAACGCCTCAGTTCATCCATTGCTTTTTTCTGGGTTCTAGCCAAAGCTTTCTGTTTCCAGAGTTCGGGATTATCCTGAAATTGGGATTTGCGGCGATCGTAGAAATCGCCCAAAAGTTGGCCAACATCATTGTTTGGTCTAGCTTTTTCTGGTGCAATGCGATTTAGCACCCACAAGTAAAGTTGGGATCTGCACAGTTTTGACCCGCCGGTTTTGTAAGCTTCCTTGTCCCCGCTGCTCTCCTCATCTTTGGCCATGCCCAGCCGCCGCTTAAATCTCCCCAGTGATTCAAACTTTGTAATCGGGAAGATTTGGGAAATAAACAATGCCTGCTGGCGATCGCCAATTCCGAACCGAGTCATCACTTTGCGATAAGGCATGAATTCAGGAGCAGCAAGCAATTCAAGAATTTCAGCTACTATCTTGTTTTCCCAATTACGTAAATCGCACAGTAGGGTTGCCAAGGTACGAGTGAAATCAGAGATAGGTACACCGTACTTCGGGGCAATGGACTTGGCATAAAGGCGATCGTAATAACTCGACTTCCTTTGAGTATTTCGTTCTCTGCCGGCTAACCATGCCCATAAAGGAACCATACCATCATCGGCAAGCTTACTAGCAGATAAAGCAGCTTCGGGAAACTCCTTAGCTAACTGTTGCCGCACGCGATTAATCGGCGCTGATTGTATACGGTTAATAGATTGCAATTGCAACCACAACTCTCTCAATCTTGCCACATTTCCAGCATTGAAATGTAAGAAGAATTCCTCATTATGCCAGTGAGTAAAAGCATACAAAGCTAATGCAGCTGCATCAGCTTGATCGTTTTTATCAGGTAACTTATTTTGTTTCCTGAAATGTTTAACTTCAGCATGACCAACCCAACGAACTTCAATATGCTCAATGCTGCAAATGTGCGCCCAAATCCAACTGTAATGTATTCCTGTTGGTTCCAGGATAACTACGTCTGGTTTCAGGTCTAAAAGCCCGTTAACACCTGTGATATCTGCTTTAAAAGTTAGCGGATCATTATCCTTCGGTCGGCGATTTTTCCTGAAGTATTCCCGAAAGTTTTTTGGGATATTTTCTTCAGTATCTAACGTCCAACCGACGACGCTATTTTTACACACGTCTAAGCCTAATATTCTCATTTCAAGGTTCAGTTTGTGGGTGTTTATTTGCAGCAAAAACCGTGCTAAAATAGGTCACGAATCACCCAAATAGCAAGTGTACAATTCACTTTTAAACCAAGCACGGGCGGAAATAATTAACAGCAGTCGATTCACGAAGAAAAGAAACCTTTTGGGTCATTTCATTGTAAAAATCCGTGCTGCTGTTGTTATTTCCCTCTGGGGTAAACCAGAGGCAGGTGAGTTGCGCGACCCAACCCGCGACGTGGGTTTTCACCCACGTTTCGGCTACGGGGTCAAGTAGCCCGCACTTTTAACTAGTGCGATCGCAATTCAAAAAGCGATTCATCAGGCGGTTTTAATCAACTTTTCAGTGATTTTCTTGATGACGGAGTAAGGATGTTGCTGTTTAAGCTGTGAAGCATAAACAGCAACTACACAAGGTTCTAAAAGCCATTCGCTAGAGCGCATTAGTACTAATGTTTTTGCTAGTACTGCGCTCAAAAAATATTCAATTTCAGTATCAGTCATCTCATCATCGGTGCTTGCCAGATGTTCTCTAATTGAATCCAAAAACAAATTTACGGTTTCTAAGGATTCATCAGATGCAGTATTTTGAATGATTTCCATGTGTTTGTTAGGATTAATGTGTTAAAGTAGCCATCATCAGGCGGTTATTCTTCGTCTTCGTCATAGGGTAATCGTTCGACGATTGAAGTTAGCTCATCTAAAGTTGGTTGAAGTATTTGTTTGATTTGTTTATTAACTTCATCATTTGCAGTTTCCTTGTCACTGATGATTTTTAAAACGACATCAATTCGGGCGGTAACATGTCGTAATTCGTGCCAAAGTACGTAGTAGTCGCAGGCTGGATCTGGGTGTGTAATTTCAGAAGTAACTTCAGAATTCATATCGTTAAAACGGTACACCGTCGGGAGTAGCAATTTCAGTGGGATTAGAAGTTTGTTGGGTTTGTGTTAATTGAGCGTTCGCTCTTCGCAGTTCCTGAAACTGAGTTTTAAGTTCTTTGACTTGTGCCTGAAGTTCCCATTCTTGGGTTTTGAGTTTTTCAATTCTTTCAACAATTCCTGATTCAACTTCTTCTCTGATTTTGGACTCTACTTTTTCGATAAGTTTAGTTGTTGCAACATCTGGATCTTCACCTTCTAGGACTTCGGCATACAATTCGAGCCGTTTTGATTCGTAATTTCCCAGGTTGAGTACCCGCTGGTAAGAAATGGTTTTAATTTGCATAATCTGTGCTATTTTTTGAGATGCAAGGTAGATGTCGGTAAAGCTCACCCCCCTCTTATTCTTTGGGGCGTGAGCCTTTTAATTAGCTCTACAATCCAAACTCTGTAAGGCGGTCACGAGAAACTACAATAATTTGGTTGGTTGAAGACCGCTTTACTACTTGGCAGTAACTCTCAGCATCACTGCGGCGGCGAAATTCTGAGATGATAATCCACTTGCACAAGGAAACTTCCTTGACAACAATCCAATCAAAAAGCTGTTGTTTATAAGTCATAGGTAAATGCTGTTGATAGATTAAGTTGGGTAGTATTCGTTGAGGAACTGCTGTAATTTTTCTGGTGAAAAACTATGAAACTTTTGCTTGCCTTGGTCGAAATATTTCATTCGGTGTACAATGGAAGGCTCTCCAGTATGCTTGGCTAAATCTTCTGAGATGAGTGCATAAGCTACAACCAGATATGACAGAAAGTCATTGGAAAGTAATACATCTTTTTGTTGTGTAATGTTCATAATTGGTGGTGAAGTTTGATGACAATAAAAACCAGTCAACCAATCAGCGATGATTGACTGGTTCAAATCGAACGGTTCACTTTTGGCTCATATAAATGACAGTTATTTCATAGGCAGATTCCCCCTATAAAAACAGTTAAGCTTGAGGGCGCGGTGATGAAGTGTTAGCCGTGCCCTTAATAATTAGGCGACCATTAGAATCGCGTTCCATTACCAAGTCGGCGCGGGGTGCAATTGATAAATTCGGGATTTTACGTCGCGGTGGTTTTTTAGCTGACGCGGGTAATTCTGATGGCAATAATTCCTCGTGGAAACCTTGCTCAATGGAACGCGCCAAGCCAGGACGGGAACGAATAAGTATCCCGTTAACATCGTCAAGCAGTTGGGTTAAAGTTACTATCTGCTTTTTTAGCTGCTCAATTTCTGTTTCTAGTTGGCTTATCCGTTTTTTTCTGGTTACATATTTGGTGGTTTTCATTTGTTAATAAATTGCGACCGATCGCAAGGGTTTGCGCGTTTTTCAAAAAAACTGTGATCCGTCACAAATCACACGGTGATTTGCAATTTCATGAACGTACATCTGCGCGTGAGCCACTACCTACACGCCAAGCCTCAAAGGGATTTTCACCCAGGTCTTATTTCCACAGCCCACCGTGTTTCCACGTCGGCAAATAGCCCTTGGGAAATGTGGAATGCCCTACTAAGGTCGGTTACAGACTGCGGCCGCAATGCAATGTACGTCACCAGCTTTATAAAAAGCCACGACTTTGGTTGCTCTCATCACTCAGTACTCAGCATTCAGCGATCGCACGGGATTAATTTTGGCTGAACCACTTTTCATTAGCGTTCTTCGCCAAGGTGCAAGCTGCATGGCTTCCCGGCGTAAGCTGTTGTCGAATAGGTGAGGGGGAGCGTTTCATACATCCGAACTTTTGGATGTACAAAACCTGTTATGATAATCGTACATCCAGAAATATAAGTCAAGTGTGTACACAAAAAGTTTTGTACATCCAGAAATTTGTACAATAGGGGAAATTCAATGACCAAAAAGAATGAACAAACGGATGGGAAGACCAAAAGAGCTACCACAGGACGCGGGAAGACTATCGATCCGGCTATCGCCAGAGGACAAAACAGCGCTGATGAAAAAAGCGAGGGGGCTGGGATACAAGGATCTGAGTACTATGATCCGCGCCCTAGCCAACGGAGAAATAGAGGTGAGTGTGACAACAAACCTATCAATGCAACTTTTGGGGAAGTCCTAGAACATTTGGCAAATCTTGAAACTAGATTTTACAAATATGTTCATGCACACCAAGAAAGACTTGACCTGAGACGCAAAGAAAGTAGTGAATCTGAAAGAGAGTTTGCGGCAGAGGCAGAAGAATTAAGGGCAAAAATACTAGGAATCATAGGCGAATTAGATCCGAAAGAGCTAAAGCCGGAATTAGATGAGCCTATCTCAAAAACAGAAACTGAAGAAAATCCATAAACCGTCCAACCTGTAAAAGTTGGGCGGTTTTGTTTTCTTGCAATGTATAACTAACTACTGGGAATTATAAACTTGTAGTCGTTTTCACCAAGAAAATGAAAAATCTCACAAAATTAGCAATTGTTAGTGGATTTGCGTTGTTACAGGCTTGCACTCCTTCAGCGAAATCAAGTCCAATTACAAGCTCACAATCAGTTAATTCTCCCAGTGGTTCAGATAATTACGAAGTTCAGTGGACTGGAGCTAACGGTCAGGAATTGTTTGCAGGCTATTCTATTCTTCCACTAGACGGCAGCACACCCAGAGTAGAAAGCGTTAAGGGAACACTACCCCACAAAGTCAGCTTTTCTGCTCCTAAAAATGCTGTAGTTTCGGCATCTGGAAACACACTCAACAAAGGAGCTGTAGAAATCAAAATTTATAAGAATAGCTCAGAGTGCGGAAAAGTTGGTGTTGTTGGGAGTGGGGTTGGAGCAAACAAAGTTTGCCAATAATCCAAGCCCCACAAGCTAACGCAACTTAGTTATAACCTACACCCTTGGAAATGCGATCGCGCTGTTTAAGCGAAGTGCGATCGCACTTGACTAATACCCCATGCCCAAAATCTGACTTTCAAGAGCGTAAGCAGTTTGGAGGAGGGGGAGAGCGATCGCACTTGACCAATGCCCCATGCCCCATGCCCAATACCAAAGCCACCCGCCGCAAAATGCAGGTGGCTTTATAAGAGAACGCATCTATCAGCACCCATTATGCCAAAAAACCATCAACAACTGGCCTTCTTTGACCTGGAAGCCTTTAGCGCAACAATTAATAGTAGTGTTTACGATCTGGCATGGGATGAGCCACACAGTTTTGTTCTGGAACGTGATACATCAAATCCTGTTCCAGAACAAAAAACCCCAGCAGACGAGGCACATACCGATGTTCCAGAACACATTAAACCCGTTCCAGAACATCTTCACTGGGTAGAAGAATATTGGCCTTCAAAGCGCAAGGATAACCATTATTACCGCTATTGCTCCAAGGCTGGGAGAAAGATTAAGCATCGGCACATTAGCGGTGGCAATGTGCGCTCGGCCCTGGCTCAGCAGAGGAAAGCCGCGGTGGAAAATGCCATTAGCCAGGGGCAGTCCCCCGCGGAGATTGAAAAGTTGATTCGGTCGTGGCGTAGGGAGTAGGGAATGGGGAATGGGGACAAGGGGGACAAGGGGGACAAGGGGACAAGGGGGATAACTCCTAACTCCGCGCCTCCCCATGCTGCTCTCGATAAAAAAACCGGACTGGACACTTTTTAACAACGATTTTGCGCCATTGTAGCGATTATGTTCATGCAGTGAACATTTTAAAATGCGATCGCAATCCCTTAAAGACTGCGATCGCATTTTTTTGGGGACTTATTGCCAAATGGCAAGTCCAACAATTAGCCACATTTTGGCTTTTGTTCGCTGTGAGTGGATTAGAAGCGTTCCACATCATGAGAAAAATCTATCATGCTGGTATCACGCTCGTCAAATTACGTGAAGTGAAAAATGCGATCGCCACTGGATTGGTTTTATGGCGATCGCAGTTCTAAATGATTACATACCATTTGAGTATATTCGCATAGGTGTCAGAAATTGGCGATCGCCAATTCTAGATCGGACTCCTCAATGTCAATATATTTCTGGAGCGACTCCAAACTCTCATGCCCAGAGAACTTTTGAATCAGCGACAGCGCCATACCTCTTAAGGCCATCTCAGTCAAAATGCTCCGGCGGGGGCTGTGAGTTGAGTATCCCCTATCAGCTAACTCAGCTTTTTTGATAGCCCGCCGCAAAGCGTCATCATAACTTTGCTGTTGAATGGGACTGTCTCCAGCGCCGGGGAACAAAAAACCGTCTATTGCTGGTGAGTTATTCTTCCAATATTCCACCAGATACGCTCTCAAAACCGAATGAATGGGGACTTGGCGGGTTTTCTTTGTCTTGGTAGTCTGTGGTCGATAAGTCAGTTTAGTCAAAGGCCTGCCTTTAGCGTCAAAAACATCATTTGTTTTGAGTTGACAAACCTCACCAGCGCGACCAGCTGACCAATAAGAAATTCTGAGAATCATCTTATGATTTTGTCCTGGCATGTGTGCCAGTATTTTTTCTAAATCTTCCCCAATAAAAACAGCTGCTTGTCCCGCACGTTCTTTTTTCATATACACGTTTGTATTCTATATGTATGCAAACTTGTATATTCAAGGTTGCCTAATAGAAAATATTTAATTAATCCTAGCCATAGCAATAGTTACAGCCATCAGTGAATCTACATCTTTTACCTAAAAGATGTAGATTACACGGATTTTTTTACTGGCTATAACAGATTTATTCAGTTGATGGAAAATCTCTTTTATGGCAGAACCAACGCTACAACAAATCTTCGGTGCTAACGCAACTCAAGACGCAACTACAATTACCATTACCAAAGCAGACTTACCCGGTTTGACTGCCAGTGCAAATAATAAAGGAGAGAGTTTGTTAGCTGCGATAAACCTTAAGGCACAGCAATACTTAACTCAAGCTAACTTTGACGCAAACATAGACCAATCAATTATTGTCGATAAGGGCTTTTCATCTTTTGTATTTAGAGGCATTAACAACGACCAGTATAGAACAGATCAAATAACAGTATCTCTAGCCAAACTTGATACTAATAACACTATTGACCCAGACGATTATTAATGACTAGCCACTGCCAAATCGGTCAAAAAGCTGTCGTCACGCTGGCAGATGGACGGGTTTTAGAATACACTCAAAATCTGCCAATTGATATCAATTGTGTGGAAGAATTTGATGAATGCCAGCAAGTGACTGTTTCGTATAGTTACACAACTCGTCACACTTCCACCGGCGCATTACAAACCACAAACGCAACCACGTCCCAAAAAGCACCCATTGGTGGACTAAGAATTAGTAGCGATAAGCTCAAAATTGATATTTATTCACGGGGTGGATTAGGAAATTGCTTATCAGCAGATTGGCGCAATCTCGTTAGTATTTCTGCTTTCGCTTTGAGAGAAATTATTTCTGCTCAAATCACAAATATCGCCACCGCTGCAAGAAGAAGATTAACTATTAAAGATTCTTTGGGTGAAACTTTATTTTCTGAAATAGTTTCTACTTGTGGATACACAGTTGACTGCCAAGAAAAATGCCCACCCAATTCTCTTGAATGTGGTGATTGTTGCTTAGATTGTGCATCTATTGTACAGCAGTTAAGAAATGCCAGATCCCAGTTATTAGCTATTACAAATCATGGCTGATTCATGCTCTCAAATTTCATCTGAGATTGCAGCGCTACGCGAAGAAATTTCTAGATTGGCAAGTAAAGGCACGGTAGATCAAGTAGCCCGTGATATGGCGCGAAAAGCCCACGCTGAGGCTTTTCGGGCTGGTGCTGATGCGTTAGTTGCTCAAAGTATGGCATCTGCTGTTAAGGCTGAACTCAATGAATTAAAAGCAATTCTTACAGCAGCAGCAGCAGCGGCGGCACTCGCGGCTGCTGCTATGGCGGCGGCGGGTACTGCTGCGGCTACTGCTACTGGTGCTGCTGCTAGTGCCGCTACTGCATTGGGGCGTATTGGCTCTATCTTGGAAAAAATCGATAGGTTGTTGACGATCGTTGACACAATTCTCTTTTTGAAGCAGGTAGTTCAAGAAGTGCAAAGCGGTCAACTATCACTCGAAACTACTGTTAATGGGTTGCAGATGGCGGTAGGGTTTCTCAGAAACAAAGCTGCAACACCAGGGCCGGCGGGTAGACCTGGCCGCGACGGCACTAACGGTAGACCGGGGCGCGATGGACAAAACGGCAGAAATGGCACTGATGGTCGAGTTGGGCGTGATGGTCAACGCGGCTTGCCAGGGTCTAATGGCAGAAATGGGACTGATGGCCGAGTTGGGCGTGACGGACAGCGTGGTTTACCAGGAAGTAATGGGCAGCGTGGTTTACCTGGGTCTAACGGGAGAAATGGGACTGATGGCAGAAACGGTGTCAACGGGCGCGACGGTACTAACGGGAGAAACGGTACAGATGGCAGAAACGGTGTCAACGGGCGCGACGGTACTAATGGCAGAAACGGTATTGATGGGCGCAATGGCACAGATGGGAAAGTTACAACTATTGAGTTAACAAAAACCAGAGTTGAAAACACCTTTGAATATATTTACAGACCAGCACCAGCGCCTATTGTCGTTCATGGTAAGGATGGGCGTAACGGTCTTGATGGGCGCAATGGCAAAGACGGGCGTGATGCTATTCCCATAAAACCTTACCCCATACCAAGAAATGGGGTAGATGGTCGCAACGGCATTGACGGTCGCATTGGGCCAAGTGGACGGGTAGGCCCCACTGGCCGCCCCGGTCTAAATGGTAGAAATGGGGTAGATGGTCGCAATGGCACTGACGGTCGCATTGGGCCAAGTGGACGAGTAGGCCCCACTGGCCGCCCCGGTCTAGATGGCAAAAATGGGCTAAACGGTCGTAATGCCACAGATGGCAGAAACGGTACAGATGGGCGCAACGGCACGGATGGGCGTAACGGTGTCAATGGACGCAACGGTACAGATGGGCGCAACGGAACCGACGGACGTAATGGAGTTGACGGGCGAACTGGGCTAAACGGTCGCAATGGAACCGACGGACGTAATGGAGTTGACGGAAAAGAAGGCAAGCCAGGAGAGGATGCAGATGTGAGATTTATTTCTATTCAAGTTCCTGTTTGTTTCTGTACTCAAGACGTTGAGGGTGAATGGAAAGTAGAAAGACGTTCAGAAACTGTTAACGCGATCGCTAATAAAGCTGGTACAGCTAGTAATGCAAATACAATCATTTCTGAATACGAAGAATTATTCAAAGCTAACTCTGAACTTTGTTTAGCAAAGAATAAAGAGTTTGAGGCTTATTTATCCGTGCCAGACTATTGGCAAACTCGCGCTCCACAGAAACCACAATTAGCCATTCAATACGCACAAAACTTAGGTGGTGGAAAAATTGGGCGGTCACGATGGACTTTGGTGCTACCTCATTACAGATACGGAGAATCTCATAAACCCAACTTCCCAGATTATGAAAAGGGAAATTACCGAGGCATTCAAGTACTAAATGATAACTCTAAAATTATTGTTTGGTGCAAAACTGAAACTGAATGTCTACGAGTTATCAACGCATTGAAACAATACGTTGAACCAGATTACTTAAAAAATATCAAGCCTCCAGAAACAACCAATTCTCACAAAGATTATAAAGAAGTTCCAGTCACTCCAACATTATGCCAGTTCTTTCCTACTGGTCAAAAAGATGCCACACCTTCATGGAGCAAAAAGTTGAGAGATAAAAAATGAGGGCGTTAGAACTTGATACCGTCTTTGTTGTTAATGGACGATTAGCTATTAAGCTAATCACCTTTGCTAAGTTATTGCATTACTCAGAAATCTATTTATTAAGGCTCATCAAAAAACTTCTTAAATATGGAATCAAAATAGCTTTTAAGTGGAAAAGAAACTGGTACATTTTCTTACCAAATTCTCCGATTAAATCAATCATTCAGAATAAGAATGATCGTGAAACTGCCATTACTCCATCTGGAGACAGTATTAATACTGATTGGGGCGCGGCTGTTGATGAATTTCCACCTGCTATTAGTGATGCTTTGGAGCGTGCAAATTTTAATGTTGTCACTGTTAATAACAAACTGGTTATTGTAATTTCGTCAACCAACTTGGTTTCTTCGACCTTAACCCCAAAGAAACTAACTTCATTCATTCCCCCCAACTTGGGGCTTTTTCCGGCTATGACTGATTACAGGTACGGTTACTACATTTTTTACAACGAAAACAAGATGAGTACTTTTGATCCAGGCACTTCCGGAACTCTCAAATCTACCCAAGTTCCTCAAGCATTTTTTGAAGTATGTCGGGCTTTAGATGCTGCTGAAAATCTCAGAAATGGGGCTAATCCAGGTTTACCTCCACGCCGAAATTTATCTACAACAGTCAGCTTTGACACGGGTACTATTGCTGTAGCTGCAACTCTTCCCGTCACTACTAATATTCAATCAAACGGGTCGATTGATATTGTTGCAAGCGATTATCTAGGAAGCACCTATTCAACATTTGCTAATGGTGGTGGTGACTTAAAGTCTGACACTCTTCCTGAAGCATTGTTAGAGATGGCTAGCATTTTAGCTGCTGCTGAAAAAGCTGTAACCCCAACTGAAAACCAGCCGAATAATGTCCAGATTCAGTTTGATATTGAAACTGGAAGTGCAACAATTTCCGCTAACTTACCCTTTAATACTTTGGCTGCTGCTAATGGTGATGTTACCGTTCATGCCATTGATTATCTCTAATTAATGAATGTCAACAATTTATTAATTATTAATTAATAGGTAGGTAATTAAATGGGAACAAAGTTAGGGCCTAGAGCTACCGTTTTATTTAAATCTGGTCAAGGTCAAGGTAAGGGAGCTAAATCAGTTTACGTTTATATGCTTCGGTCAGTTGCAGAGAAACTTGGTTTTACGATTGTGCCTGATGCGAAAATAGAACGTAAAGCTGCTACAGGTGCTAAAGGCAAGGCAGGCAGTAAAAAAGTTGAAGTTGCTGTTCGTGGTAGTGTTGGGGCAAAGAGCATTAAAGTACCACTTGGTGGTAGCCGTCAAACTGCTAATGCAGGAGCTAAAAACGGTAACGCAGGTACAAAAACAAGATATGTTTCTGTGCCAGTTCCGGCTAGCGCCAATATTTCTGATATCAAAGCATTTTTGAGCAAGGCTAGTAAAAAGCCTGCTAGTTTTGTTTCTCCAAATGGCAGAACTTACTCACTTAGTACTACCGCTACTACTAAATAGATGCTTGAAACTCAATTAGTGTTTAGAAACGAGTACAGATGGGACTTGAGAAAAGTTAATTCTGTACTCATTCCTTACTTATTTGATAATGATGCCAGTTTAATTATTACGGTAGAATCTAAAAGTAAGTTGACCAAAAACTATACTTCTGCTGGCAAGTTAGACCAAATTTTAATTGATTACCCGAAGAAACTAGTTGCTAGTTCTCAGGTCATTAATATCACAAAAAACTATCAAGTCAATTTTCCCCAACAAGGAAGATTTCAGTTAGAGTTCTTCCCTTATAAGTTTCTGGGTAAAACTCTCATATCTATCAATCGTATTCTCGATATTCAAAATGAAGATTGATGTTAATAATGTTTTTACTCTTGTTTCTCTGATATTTTTGCTAATTGGTGGCATCTATCGGCTAGCGCAAATCGAAGCTAGCATTAATACTAGAATTACTAATGTGCAAAATAATTTACTAATAGCAATTGATTCTGTTAAAGACAATCTCGTTGATAAATTACATGCTAATGACAAAAAATTAGATATCCACTTGACTGAGTATCAAGGACGGAACGAGCATCATAACTATTTAATCAATGAGCTGAACAACAAATTAGTGCATCAAGGAAATAGGATTAAGGACTGGATTGACCAAATCGCTGCACACTTACACGAAAAAGGCGGGTTTATCATCCGCGATCGCCGGCTATAGACCCTTGGTTCATTCTCTGGGGATTCATTCTCTGGGGATTCATTGTAGGATAGCTTTTCACCCTACCTTTTCTAAGGTAAATACTTTTGGACGACACTCCAACCAGTAAGGGATACCCAGGCAAATCCAACAAACAGAATTATATTTACACCTATGTGCAACGGTCTAGCCCAAGGTCGTCTGGTACTAATTTGGGTTGCACTGAAAGCAGACACTAAAACCAACGTTACGACAATTAATCCAGCGACCAAGTGTGACGAGTGTCCCAAAGAACCAAAGTGACCCAAAGTGCCAACAATGCCGATCGCCAGCAATAGTAGCACTAAACTTACCATGCTGATGCCCATGAGATAGTGCAGCGATCGCACTCCCCTATTACCGCCCATAAATAACGGAGTAAAAGAAAATTGCTGCGAAGTTCTCGCCCGAAACATCGAAACGCCGGTGACTGCTAACATCAGGTATGCCAGCAGGGACAACCCCATCGACCAGGCGGCTATTTTCCACAACCAAAGAAATGAAGGCAGATCCATAAGAATGATTGTAGATGAGAGTGGGGCATTGGGGATGGGGGGATGGGGAGATGAGGGAGATGGGGGAGACAGGGAAAATAACTCCTGACTCCTAACTCCTCACTCAGCACTAATAAAAAAGGCTGCTGAATTCAGCAACCCCAAAATTGAGCCAAATTGTTTTTTTTAATCAACAGCTGCTAAACCAGCGATTTGTAAGGGTTTTATACTATCTCCGGTCTTTGTATTAAGTTGCTGCACCATTTTTGTGGTATCTATAGGTTCTTTTCCAAATGATGAGTCTGTATCCAACTCATAATTGCTAGGGTCATCGAGCATCAAGCGATCGCAAGGAATCGTATCGGATAAAATTGCACTTGCCATCATACCCGTATGAATCTCAATTTGAGCTTTTCGCGGAGCTTCAAACACTAAGCGTTGTCCTGGAAAAACAACCCTTTCAAAATACCAATTGGGAATATTAGAGATGCGAGCTACCTGTATTTTGCTCGTGGCATTAATGTAGCAGCAGAGAATTTTCCCCGATTGCTCAGGTGGTAGAGGATCTAAAATTTGAGCCATAACTGCTGAGGAGCTTTACGCCACAATTTTACATTACACTACCCAAGCCTAGCACCGACTGATCCCCAGTTGCTGTAACTGTGAATACCAACTGAATATTTGTAGCTTATTTCTATCTAAAGAAATATTTATGGTTATGAAAATTTTGTAATTATTTATGCCTTTTTCGCAATTATACACTATAAGTAGAGGTTTTAGATATTTTTCATAGGTATAAAAGCTTTAATTTGCTGAAGACAGATAACCAGGACATTAATTTGACGATGATCCCCTTGCTTTTCACTTTGTGAGCAAGTCCGTTTTGCTCTTTCATCTATCCCAAGAATAATACGCCCAGATCATCGCTTAATGAATAAACTCAATGTTATCGTAAAGCTATATGAAAAATATCTTCATAAATGTTTCTCATTCATATGCATTTAGTGTGCAAAGTAACTTTATTAATTCCTGGAATTGACAACAAAAAGTTGATTTATACCAATAATCGGCTTCAATGTCAAGCAAGATTGTGATAAATAAAAGCAGCCAAAACAAAAACACCTCTTAAAACTCAACTTTTTCTCGCTTTCCCCCCAAAATTGGCAAGATGGCAGTCAAAACAACCATGATGGAAAATCGGATTCTTTACGTTCGCCTTCCCTGCAACCCCATCTTTCCTATTGGGGTTGTCTACCTGAGCGATCATGTCCACAAGCAATTTCCCAACATCGAACAGCGGATCTTTGATTTGGGAACAGTACCACCTTTAGACTACACCTCGGCTTTGGATCGGTGTATCGATGAATTTAAACCTACGCTACTAGTATTTTCTTGGCGGGATATTCAAATTTATGCCCCAGTTGGTGGACGTGGTGGTAACCCGCTACAAAATGCCTTTGAATTTTACTACGCCAAGAATCCTTTATTAAAACTACGCGGGGCATTGGGCGGTTTGCGAATCTTCATTGCTTACTATGTAGAGTTGTGGCGTAACCAGGGCTTAATTAAACGCGGTTTAAAGCGTGCCCAAAAATATAATTCTGATGCCCGTACAATTGTGGGTGGTGGTGCAGTCAGCGTATTTTACGAACAGTTGGGTAAAAGCTTGCCCCAAGGGACAATTATTTCTGTGGGTGAAGGAGAAACTCTGCTAGAAAAACTTTTAAGCGGCAGAGAGTTTCGAGATGAACGCTGTTATGTTGTGGGAGAAACTCAACCACGAAAACGGCTAATTCACGAACAACCCACTCCCCTAGAAAAAACGGCTTGTAACTACGACTATATCGAAAGCATCTGGCCGGAATTTAACTATTATCTGCAAGAGGAAGACTTTTATATAGGCGTACAAACCAAACGTGGTTGTCCTCACAACTGTTGTTATTGCGTTTATACGGTTGTCGAAGGTAAACAAGTACGCATCAACCCAGCCGATGAAGTGGTTGCCGAGATGCGCCAATTATACGATCGCGGCATTCGCAACTTCTGGTTTACCGATGCCCAATTCATCCCCGCACGCAAATTTATCGACGATGCCATAGAACTATTGCAAAAGATCGTCGATTCTGGTATGACAGACATCCACTGGGCAGCTTACATTCGAGCCGACAATTTGACACCACAATTGTGTGAGTTGATGGCAAAAACAGGGATGAACTACTTTGAAATCGGTATTACCAGCGGTTCTCAAGAACTTGTGCGAAAAATGCGGATGGGGTACAACCTCCGAACCGTTTTACAAAACTGTCGTGACTTAAAAGCCGCTGGTTTCAACGACTTAGTTTCCGTCAACTACTCCTTTAACGTCATTGACGAACGTCCTGAAACCATTCGCCAAACCATCGCCTACCACCGGGAACTAGAGCGAATTTTTGGTGCTGATAAAGTCGAACCTGCCATCTTCTTTATTGGACTCCAACCCCATACCCATTTAGAAGAATATGCCTTCAAAGAAGGCATCCTCAAACCAGGGTACGATCCAATGAGCTTGATGCCGTGGACAGCCAAAAAACTCCTTTGGAACCCCGAACCCCTTGGTTCCTTCTTTGGGGAAGTTTGTTTACAAGCTTGGCAACAAAACCCCAACGACTTCGGACGCGAAGTCATGAATATTTTAGAAGAAAAACTCGGTTGTGCCGACTTAGAAGCAGCACTTTCTTCACCAATCGAGAGGAAAGAAAAACAGCTAGCAGGTGTATCCTAGAAAACACAAGAATATGGGAAAATTCAGAATTTGAATTTCTCCCCCCTCTCTTCCTCAGCCTCCTCTGCGCCTGAAGCGGTTCGTTTTCATAAAATCCGAAACTCATGTTAGAAGGTTCAATTCTACAAAAGCTGGAAACAGCTCATCGCCACAGCACCAGGCCAATTAGATTCGGGGTGTACTATAAAAATACCTTAGTATCTCTCTGCCATGCCCTAGAAGACCACATCTTAGCAGACGACGATCGCCCTTTAGTCATCACAGCCTTCCAACAGGGCAAATGGTATCTGCAAGAAGCCGAACGATATGCAGACATCGCCCAATGCAGCCGCGAAATTGCCATTATGGCTGCCGCTGACGCTGGCTTTGCCGAACATCCTACAAGCCTGCTACCCAATGTAGACTTAGTAGCATTAGATTCAGCCGATCCGGTAGCCCAAGAATGGCACTTAATTATTTTGTCACCAAGCTACACAGCAATGGTAATTTGTCAAGAGCTATCCGAGGCTGATTATGGCAGCAGTGGAATACCGACATCAGACTTAGAGCGCAAATTCTATGGTTTGTGGACATTTGAGCCAGAGTTAGTCCAAGAAACAGCAGAAATAGCGATCGCTCACATCAAAAAATATAACCCAGAACTGGCTAATAAACTCATTGCCCATAGAGAGGCGATTATACCATCTACTGCCAGATTAGAAAATTTGGGTGCAGTTGTTTCCCGTGTAGTTGATTATCTCCAGACTGGGCAAAACAATTTATCCATCCCCACAGCCCTTGGTCAACAAACCCTAGATCGGAACTTGGTTTCTAACGAAATCCAAGCATTTTTGCGGATGGCGCAATTGCTAGATATAGCAGATGTCAACAATCCAATGGCAGCTGCCGAAGTAGTAGCACTTGCCGAAGTTGTGGCTCAGCTTTTGGATCTTCCTGCATGGCAGATTAAAAGATTGCGGCTAGCGGCTTTGTTGCATCGCATAGATCCATTACAAAAAGCAGAAAGTGTTCTCACTTCTGATAAAATATCCACACATTCTCAAGAAGATGCCCCCAGTTGTCCTTTAATACCAGGGGCACAAGTATTGCGAACCATGCCACGACTGCGAGCAATTGCCCAAATTATTACTCACCAAACCGAGTGGTGGAATGGCACAGGGGAACCAGCAGGTCTAGGTGGAGACGAAATTCCCTTAGAGTCGAGAATTTTGGCATTATTGGCAGACTTTCAGTGGCGAGTAAATCAGCGAAAGTCCTCAAATCAAAATCGCCAAGAAATATTTACTCAAGCTTTAGATGAGTGCAGACAGCAACAATCCAGCCGCTTTGACCCTAAACTTGTAGATACCCTAGCTTTATTAGTTATGGGTTTACAACAGGGACTCGACTTACCCATAATGACACCCAAATTCAGCAGTGGTCTCTGGCTACTTGATTCCCAATGGGATAGCCACAGCAAGACAAGTGAGGAAATTAGAAGTTACCCGAAATGAATATTGAAGCTATCAAATTAGGAAAACTCAAACAACTTCCTGGGGCAAATTTAGAAGACGAGGAACTTTCTCAACTCGATTTAAACCGAATTAATCTTGCTGGTGCTATCCTTGTCGGCACAAATTTCGCCGCTTCCAAACTCGAAGGTGGGCATTTAGAAGGCGCGAATTTAATGGGAGCAAACCTGCAAGGAACAGACTTGCGGGCGAACCTCATGGGAGCAAATCTGATGCAAGCAGATTTAACCGGTGCTGACTTGCGGGGTAGTAATCTGCGGGGTGCTAACTTGATGGGAGCCAGACTCAGCGATGTATGCTTGGCGGGTGCCTTCGTTAGTGGTGCCAACTTGATGAATGTCAACTTGCAAGGCGTGGACTTGCGCGGTGCTGACTTGCGTGGCGCAAACTTGACTGGGGCAAATCTCAAAGGTGCAGACTTGAGTCGTGCTGATTTGCAAGGGGCATTATTAAGTGAAGCAAACCTGGAAGAAGCTGACTTGCGGGGTGCGAATTTGGCAGGGGCGAATTTTTCGGGGGCGAATTTGCTCTGTGCAGAGTTGGAAGGGGCAAATTTAAGCGGCGTTAATTTCGATAAGGCGTGCGTGGTGGGTACAGTGGTTGAGACGCGGGCGTAAATATTGCATTAAAAAAGGCAGTATCTGGCTACTGTTAAAATTTTTTCATGTGAAGCAGGTGAAAATTTGTGAGCTTAAAAGAAGTTATTGAACTAGCAAAGCAACTTTCAACCGTGGATAAAGTACGTTTAATCCAGCAAATTGCTCCTGATATAGAACGCGAATTAACAGACCAATCCTCTATCATTCCTCGCAAATCATTGTGGGGACTATGTGCTGATTTAGGAAAAGCACCTTCAGCAGAGGAAATTGATGCAGTCCGTAGTGAACAATGGGCTAGCTTTCCACGGGAGGATATTTAATGTTGCGTGCTGTGGCTGACACCCATGCAGTCATCTGGTACATTTTTGGCGATTTGCGATTATCAACAACTGCCCAGAATACCATAAACCAAATAGCATCTTCTGGAGATCAAGTTGCTTTTTCTTCAATTACCTTAGCCGAAATTGTATATTTGAGTGAGAAAGGGCGTATTTCTCCACTGACACTTGAACGGCTGCTTGCATCTGTTGATGCGACTAATGCTGTACTGGTTGAAGTTCCCTTTAATCGGCAGATAGCCGAAACCTTTGCTGCATATCTTTTGAGCAACTCTCGACTGTTGAGATCTTCTCTTCTATCTTGCATAACCTAATTCAATAATTTTGAAATTTACAACACTTATCTAGGACTTACGCAAAAATAGCTAAAAAGCCTAATTTATCGAACCGCCAAGACGCCAAGAACGCCAAGAGTTCGTAGAGTTTGCGTAAGTCCTATTATCTTTACTACTTTGTTACCACAGCAATTAAGCATTAATATTAACGGGTCTTTCTGTACTTTGCCGTTTCGTAGATCCTTCTCAAGGGTAAACCAACGCTCATCTTATCCGAGATTGCCCCCATATCAAAAACGCCAGTATACTCATCAAAAACACTCCCATCACTCCTTGTAAAGGATTATTATTTACACCAGTTACCCAATCAGGAACTTGACCAGAATATTTGACTAATTTCCCCACATTAATAATGTAGTAACCCCAGACTAAACCACCATGCAAACCAATGGGAAAACCTAAGCGTCCTCTACGCCAGCGCTTTCCCCATACCTGCGTTAACCCCAGCAATACTAAAGCTGGAAATTGCGGTAATGTCTGAATAATTACTGCTAACGGTTTAATAAAGTGCAAAGTTGCAAATGCGATCGCATCTGTCCACAATGCCGCACGCGGACTGTAATCTCGTTGTAATTCATCTAGCAACCAACCTCGGAATAGTAATTCCTCAGCAAAACCAATACCCAAAGCAACAATTAAACCCTCTAAAATCACTTTTAGCAAAAAAACTTTTGGTTGTTGCCACACCAACCAACCCAACAATCCCTGTACCCCAAAAAGTATCAAAGTATTAATTATCCCCATAGCCAAACCACGCATTAAGTCCACACCGTTTTGCCGCGTGAATTCTAAGCCATAATGCCGCAGAATTTGTGGCTGCTGGTAGACATGTTTACCCCATAATCTCAAGAGAACAATAAACAACGCATATAACAACACCATTGTCAATATACTTACTAAATTTGAATTATTTATTAGTAAGTAAATTGGTGCAGCTAAGGGCAACCATAATAGCAATAAACTGACAATAAAATAACCCAGCCTAATAGGGGCAGGGCGTTCGGCTAAACGGACAAGGTTTTTTTTCATACAAAGCTAAGTCATTAATCATAAACGATCAATGACTAATAATTATTCATCAGGTTCAATCGTGCTACTTAAACCGTGACTTTTCAATGTTTCGCAATAGAACTCAGCATGTTCCTGAGCGCAAGTAATGACTAAAGCCATTCCGTTAGTATGGGCTTCCATCATGATGCTAACAGCCTGGGGTTGGGTAAGACTCGGCACAGTGGTTATTAGTACCTGTACCACGTACTCCATAGGGTTGTAGTCATCGTTATGGAGCAGAACGCGATAGCGAGGCGCGAGCTTGCGGGACGTAGAACGCTTTTCAATGGTTTCAACTGACACTGCTCTTTGCTCTTTAATCGTTAATTCACTGCAACAAAGCCTCTGTCTAGCGATCGCTTAACAGTTATTTACCTATTCTATAGTATTTCTGTCAAGGTACTATGCTAAAGAAACCCTTTGCTGTCGGGGATTAGTCATCTTAATTTTGCGTAGGCACTCATGAAGCATACCTCTAAGAAATCGTTACCGTCAGAGTGCTACCCTAATGTTACAGAAGCTTCTTCAAAAGTAGCGCATTCTCAGTTTTAAATTCAATAAATTACAAAACAAACTTTGTCGCTGCCCAAACTGCGTTAATGATAGACATGAACCTAGATTTTCTTCAACCGGGACAAATAGTGTCTTTAAAGTATGGTGACAGGAATCTATATGTAGAAGTCATTCAATTTGTGGTTTCCCGTCAGTTATGCTGGGTGCGTCCTTTATTAATGGTCACCTTCATTGAAGAATCTCCCCTAATTACCGATTTACGCGATGCATCTGACCTCCTTTGGCCTGCCGATTTATTTCAACCAGCTTTAGACACAGAAGTAATTACCTTATTGAGCCAACTTTTAGCAAAACAACCAAAAGCCGAACTTGACTCAACCGCCAAACAGCAACTCAATCAATTTATTCACCAACTTTGGCAAGCATATCAAGAGGGACTGGGGACTGGGGATTAAGGATTGGGTATTGCAGTGCTGAGTGCTTAGTTAGGAGTTAGGAGTTAGGAGTTAGGAGTTAGGAGTTAGGAGTGTGGGAGGATGGAGAACAAATATTTTCCCCCTCTCTACCCACACTCCCCACACTCCCCACACTCCCTCATCTCCCTCATCCCCCCTCATCTTCCCCAGTCCCTAATCCCCAGTCCCCACTCACACATAACGAATACCAGCATCTCTCATCCGTTGAATTCCTTCTGCTAATCGTTCATCAGAGATAGTCAAAGCAATTCGGATAAAGCCTTCTCCACATACACCGTAACCACTGCCAGGGGCTACAAGAATGCCACATTTGTCAAGTAGCAAATTCACAAATTCTGCTGAAGAATATCCTTGAGGAACAGGTGTCCAGACATAAAGGGTAGCTTTAGGAGGCTGAATTGGCCAACCTAGAGATTGCAGTCCACTAACAATAATGTCGCGGCGATTCTGGTATACCGACATGATGGCTTGGAGTTCTGCCTCTGTGGTATTAGAATAAGCTGCGATCGCTGCTTGTTGAATTGCCTTAAATACTCCAGAATCAACGTTAGTTTTTACCTGCGCTAAACCTTGAATTCCAACAGAATTTCCAGCAACAAAACCCACTCGCCAACCGGTCATATTGTATGACTTAGACAGACTGTGAAATTCCATCGCCACATCTTTCGCTCCTGGGACTTGCAGCACGCTGGGCGGTTTGTAGCCATCGTATGCCATTTCTGAGTAAGCGTGATCGTGGCACAGCAGGACATCATACTGCTTGCAGAAAGCTACCAATTCTTCAAAAAACTCTAGTGTTGCCAATGCCCCAGTCGGATTATTGGGATAATTAATCCACAACAGCTTTGCCTTTTGAGCTACTTCTTCAGGTATGCTACTCAAATCAGGCAAAAAACCGTTTTCTGCCTTCAGCGGCATAGTCAAAGACTCACCACCCGCGAAGATTGTCGAAGTCCGATACACAGGATAACCAGGATCTGGTATTAATGTATAGTCTCCTGCTTCCACAAAAGCTAAGAAAGTATTATGAATTGCTTCTTTAGAACCAATTGAAGAAACAATTTCTCTATCAGGGTTTAATCCCATCACCCCAAATCGGTTTTCCATCCACTTGGCTGCCGTCTGCCGAAATTCCTTCGTACCTTGATAAGGCGGATAATTGTGCATCGAAGCATCCTCAATCGCTTCATGCATTACCCGAAGAATATGAGTAGGAGTTGGTTTATCTGGATCGCCAATAGCCATATTGATAATATCAACTCCCTTAGCAACCAGTTCATTTTGTTTGTGAACAATTTCAGCAAACAGATAGGGAGGAATTTTTTCTAGGCGTTTAGCGAACTGCATGGCGATTTATGAAGAATGCACAATGTAGATACTCTTTAGCACAGTTTACGCCACTTTAAGATTTAAATAATCAATCTCATTGAAAAATAAAACCAATGATACCGCCCTTGTTACCCACGGTTTTCTATTCCTTACCGATGCGGGAGCCACCATAGCTATTTTCAAGTTTGATTGCTCTAGTCTTTAATTAAACTTTATATCCAAAGACTGAGGATTAATATCCCAGGCTAGAAACTAACTGAATTCGACCAGCATCCATCTCTGCCATTAATAATTCTAAAGCTTCGTAGTCAACGTCAGAAATATAACCGAGTTGGGTTAGTTCTGAGTTAATTTCATTTTCTATCTCAGGAGTTAGTTTTTTAATATCAAGAGCTTTTTCTACCAATTTACGAATAGCATATCTAGTTCTCATAAGTAATAACCCAACTCTACATGATATTAATTATTCCAGATAAACCTAAGTATAAAAAGCGATCAAATACTAATTTGTTAGTGATATAGATCACAATTTAAATTAGTTCGATAAATAATTTACTGTGATTTTGCCTAATATCATCAGTAACGGTAAAGTGTGAGATTTAACTTACCGTTAAGGCTTGGCTAAATTAGCTTAAGTCATAGAATAGGCAAGTTTCCTCAGGAAAGTTACGGATAATTTTCTCTGCTCTACTGCTGTCTATGTTGATTGTTTTTGAACTGAGATAAAAAAAAAGTATATATGAACACATTTCAAATGGGAATTATGACAATCTTTAAACAGAGATACTAAAGCAATAAAGATTCAGCAAAGAAACCTAAGACATATGGTCGATGCAACAAAAAAAAGTTTATGTTCAAATAATTCTTACCTTGACGCTTCAATAACTCTTATAGGATGTAACCATGCAAGCAGTGCTTCAGTATCCCAAAATTGCGGTTATTCAACCACAAGGCCGTTTGAATGCTGCAAACGCCTTGGAATTTGAACGAGATCTCACCACAGGGCTAACAAAAAATGATATTTCCATCTTGGTAGTAGATCTCGGCGCAGTAGAATCTTTAGACAGCGCAGGGCTGATGGCATTGTTATCTGCACACAAACTGGCTGTTAGCTTAGAAAGGAGTTTCCGACTTTGCAATATTGCTCCATCAGTTAAGATTATTTTTGAACTGACGCAACTCGATAGAGTTTTTGAAATTTTAGAAAATGAAGCTGACTTGTCTGCAACATAAATTTATATAAAATATTTAAAACAAGCAAAGTTCAAGTGAGGAGCAGACTTGATGTAAAGGAATTATAAGTTGCAACGAGAAACTTTGTTAAAAGACCTGATTTAATGCTAATGTTAGGTTTGAGTAACTGTAATTAAGGTAGCTCGAAGATAGCATAGTGGCTGTTGCAGTTGAAAAATTAATAACACCGGATATTTTAAAACCAGGGCGTTACTTGGGTAACGAGCGCTTAGCAATACACAAACCTTGGGACACGACAACAATCCGCTGGGTCTTAACCTACCCAGAGGTGTATGAAGTCGGTGCATCGAATTTAGGGCATATCATTTTATATAACATTTTGAATGCCCAAAAGAGCCAATTGTGCGATCGCGCCTACTTGCCCGGACAAGATCTATCAGCCAAACTACGGGAAACTAACACACCGTTATTTGCGGTAGAGTCAAAGCGATCGCTCACAGAATTTGACATTTTAGGCTTCAGCCTCAGTTATGAACTGGGTGCAACTAATATCCTAGAAATGTTGGATTTAGCAGGCATTCCCTTGACATGGCGAGAGAGAAGAGACACAAAGACGCGGGGACACGGGGACGCGGAGAATAAAGAAAATATTACCGCGTCTCCCTATCGCCGCGTCGCCGCGTCCCCTTCTTACCCGTTGATTTTTGCTGGAGGACAGACGGCGACATCAAATCCTGAGCCTTACGCCGACTTTTTCGACTTCTTTGCCCTTGGAGATGGAGAAGAATTACTGCCAGAAATTGGTTTAGTTTTAGAAGAAGGCAAACAAATCGGTTTGAGTCGGGAAGAATTGTTACTAGACTTGGCACAGATACCAGGCGTGTATGTCCCCCAGTTCTACGACATGGCAGAAGATGGCTCAGTTCATCCCCTGCGCCCAAACATACCAAAACGAATTCTCCGAAGAGTTGCAACCCCTATCCCAGCATATTCTATTGGACTAGTTCCCTACGTAGAAACCGTACATGACCGCTTGACCATTGAAATTCGGCGTGGTTGCACTCGTGGCTGTCGCTTCTGTCAACCAGGAATGCTGACTCGACCAGCACGGGATGTAGAACCGAATCAAGTGGTAGAAGCAATTGAACAAGGTATGCGGGCAACCGGTTACAATGAATTTTCCTTGCTTTCTTTAAGTTGTTCTGATTATTTATCCCTACCAGCAGTGGGGATGGAAATTAAAAATCGCTTAAAAAATGAAAACATTTCTCTGACTTTACCCAGCCAACGGGTAGACAGATTTGATGAAAATATTGCCAATATCCTTGGAGGTACGCGGCAAGGTGGACTCACCTTTGCTCCAGAAGCTGGAACTCAGCGGATGCGAGACATCGTGAATAAAGGTTTGACAAATGAAGAATTATTGCGGGGAGTGAAAACCGCTTGGGAGCAAGGTTGGGATAAAATCAAGCTATATTTTATGATTGGCTTGCCAGGTGAGACAGATGCTGATGTCTTGGGCATTGCTGAAACAGTAAGTTGGCTACAGCGTGAGTGTCGGGGCAAAGGCAGAAAACCCCTAAACTTTACATTGACAATTTCTAACTTTACCCCCAAGCCGCACACCCCATTTCAATGGCACTCAGTTTCTACCAGTGAATTTGGGCGCAAACAAAACCTGCTGCGGCAAGAATTCCGTCGGATCAAGGGAGCAAAAGTAAATTTTACCGATGTCCGGATTTCGGCAATGGAAGATTTTATTGGACGAGGCGATCGCAGTTTGGGCAAAGTACTGCGCCGCGCCTGGGAATTAGGTGCAGGTATGGATTCCTGGTATGACAATTTAGATCGAGCTTTTAGTGCTTGGGGAGATGCCATCGCCCAAGCTGGTTTAGATTGGAAATACCGCCAAATCGAAAACGGCGAATGGAATCTGTTTCAAAAAGAGGACACGGAGACACAAGGACACGGAAACGCTCTTAAAGAGGACACAAAGACACAGGGACATGGGGACACGGGGAATTTATCACCAACACTTTCCGCGTTAGAGCCTCTCCCTATCTTTGCGTCATCTACCCCCCACTCCCTCGATACTCCCTTACCTTGGGATCATATTGATACCGGAATTGACAAAAAGTGGCTCCAAGAAGACTTGGAACGCGCTCTAGCAGCTGCAATTGTACCCGACTGCTCTTTTGAAGGTTGTTCTCACTGTGGCGTTTGTGGCACTGATTTTGGTCACAATATCGTCATTGAACCGCCTGCTGTGCCAAAATTCGCTGGTGAATTTGTCCCCAATACCACGAGGGTACAACGAATACGAGTTTGGTTTGGTAAACAAGGTGACATGGCTTTAGTGAGCCATCTCGATTTAATCCGTTTATTTGACCGAGTTGTGCGGCGAGCAGGCTTGCCAATTGCTTTCAGTGGTGGGTTTCATCCAATGCCGCGAATCTCTCTAGCCACTGCTTTGGCTTTAGGAGCTACAAGTAGCGGTGAAATTGCGGATTTTGAGTTGACAATGAATACATCAATTGATACTTTCAAAGAGCAACTAATTCGGGAAATGCCCACAGACATACCCATATATAATGTGGCGCAAATCGATTTGAAAGCCAAAGCAGCTAGCCAACTTTTGGAAGCCGCAGAGTATTTAATGACTGTGGCAGCACCAAAAGAAGTGACACCTGCACAATGGCAAAACTGGATTGATACAATGGAAGCTAAAGACGAACTCTGGTACGAGCAAACAACCAAGTCAGGCAAAAGCCAGTTAATAAATCTGCGCGATCGCTTGTTTGAACTGGAATTGGTAGAAACCCACAATAACATAGCAGAATCCATATCTGTTATTCGTTATATCGGTAGTTATCGCCAAGATGGTTGCCTCTTACGTCCCGAGCAAATCGTGTTTATGCTAGAGGCAGTGGCTAATGTAGAATTTCAAATTCTACACATCCATCGCAATCGCCTAGTTTTAGGGGTATAATCCCTGTATGACAGCTTGCTAGTAGTTGTCATAACCTCGCACATCATAAGGAATTGATTTTTAGCAAGGTTGCGTTAGAATGGGATGAAGAGAAATTTTCTGGCGCTGCATTGAATTAGCTGGTTCACTACCCTCGGATTCAGGGGGCGAAAGCAAAGATATTGGAGTGCAACTTCTAGGATTTTATCCCAGACAAACTGAGGCAGATTAAAGAACACACACTCTCTCTATAGCTACCTTGTGAATCAGTAACGAACAGCAGGCTCGGTTAGGTTCTCTAACTCCATATTTTTTAAACAACTGCTGAATATCTAATCCACAGTAGTGCCCAAGAGCCAGTGCGTTACTCTTGTAAAGTTGTACTCCTTTGGAGAACTTGCCATGAAAGCAACTGCTGTCAGCCAAGCCGATTTATAGAGGCCTAAAAACGCGCAAAGCCAAAGCGCAGTTTTCCGTAGGCTAGGGCAACTTCGGGCAGAGTAGCAACTGGTGTTCCTGAATATAACCCTAAGGATAAATCTGGGGAATGGAAAATAGAAGTAGTTTTTTTGTTAACGACTTCAGTAAGTTACTCTCAAATCAAACATCCTGAGTTAAAAATTGACTTGGGATTTAGTACTTTCAATTCAAAACTCTCTTTCAAAGAGGGTATTGCATCACAAATCAACCACGGAAGGTTGATTTAATTGCTTAAACAATATGAATATGCAGCCGTTGTGGAATAATCAAGCGTGTGAAAGCTCTTAGGAGTACCAATAGCTATTTAAATCAGAAGCTCAGGTTGACTTGCGATTTTCAATTTTAGATTTTGCGAAAAATCGAGTCAGTCACTTGAGCAAATTTCTCGATTTGTGCTAACTGGCGTTAAGCAGAGGTTTCTTCAGTAGACCGAAAAGGCTTGCCTGAGGCATCAAAGCTTTTCAAGCTAGATTTTGGATTGTTTTTTCGTTCATGCCCCATCTTTGTGGGTAGAACAAATCTCAAATCATCAATCTAAAATCCTCAGACCTGTGACCCTTGTGGTGTGCGTCAATCCAAAAGACGCTCCTATGTCGTTCTAAGCGAACGCGAGTGCGTCTCGTTGAGAAGCTATGCCTTCGCGTTAGCGTCTCCAAAGGAGAAGGCTTTACGCTACACTATTGCAAATCTAAAATCCAAAATTGCTTGACGATTGTTATTACCAGTAGCGTCTTTTTCGACTCACAGGAATAGAAGGTATAATATCGAGCTAGAACACACTGAAGATGAAAACTGACGCAAAGACAAAGCAGGTGCGGTTCGCGCAGCGTAGGGTAGTAACTGCCGTGCAAAGATTTGAACTAAGGCTAAAGAGTAGGTATCTCCCTTGGGG
Organism: Nostoc sp. CreGUA01; assembly: GCA_034531095.2. Classification (GTDB taxonomy): domain Bacteria; phylum Cyanobacteriota; class Cyanobacteriia; order Cyanobacteriales; family Nostocaceae; genus Nostoc. The sequence goes on from JAVRBV020000083.1 coordinate 50,331, forward strand.
GCATCAACTATAGCTTTACCATTGCGTCAAAAGACATAGAGATGCAAAGAGTTTTCATTTACTAAGTAATTAACTTGACTTGATACAAAAAACCTCTAGACCTGTTAGTGCTGCCAATTTTTGAGGAAATTGAATGCCAAAACAAATTATTATCGCGGAGCAGCACCAAATTGCTGCGGTTTTTTCTGAAGATCAGATACAGGAGTTGGTTGTTGCTACGGGTCATCATCAAATAGGTGATATCTACTTAGGAGTAGTAGAAAATGTATTACCTGGGATAGATGCGGCTTTTGTGAATATTGGTGACCCAGAACGCAACGGTTTTATTCATGTCACCGACTTGGGACCATTAAAGCTAAAGCGTACAGCAGCGGCAATTACAGAACTATTAGCACCACAGCAGAAAGTGTTGGTGCAAGTCATGAAGGAGCCAACAGGGACAAAAGGACCGAGGCTTACGGGTAATATCACCTTACCCGGACGCTATGTGGTATTAATGCCCTATGGCAGGGGCGTAAATTTATCCCGACGGATTAAAAGTGAAAGCGAGCGCAACCGTTTGCGGGCACTAGCGATTTTGATTAAACCGGCGGGAATGGGTTTGCTTGTGCGTACCGAAGCAGAAGGCAAACCAGAAGAAGCGATTATGGAAGATTTAGAGGTGCTGCAAAAGCAATGGGAGGCAATCCAGCAGGAAGCCCATTCCACCCGCGCCCCAGCACTGCTCAACCGAGACGATGATTTTATTCAGCGCGTATTGCGAGATATGTACGGCGCGGATGTAAATCGGATTGTTGTGGATTCCAGTACTGGTTTGAAGCGAGTCAAGCAGTATTTACAGAATTGGAGTGGAGGTCAAACACCTCAAGGATTGTTAATTGACCATCATCGCGATCGCTCGCCAATATTAGAGTACTTCCGAATCAATGCCGCCATTCGAGAAGCCTTAAAACCAAGGGTAGACCTACCTTCTGGAGGTTACATCATTATTCAGCCCACAGAGGCATTAACAGTAATTGATGTTAACTCAGGTTCCTTCACGCGATCGGCAACAGCTAGAGAAACAGTTTTGTGGACAAACTGCGAAGCTGCAACAGAAATTGCTCGGCAGTTGCGTCTGCGAAATATCGCCGGGGTAATTGTTGTTGATTTTATTGATATGGAATCGCGGCGCGACCAACTGCAAGTCCTGGAACACTTTAATAAAGCACTCAAAGCAGACAAAGCTCGTCCCCAAATTGCTCAACTAACTGAACTGGGTTTGGTAGAACTGACTCGCAAGCGCCAGGGTCAAAATATTTACGAATTGTTTGGTGAAACTTGCCCCACCTGCGGCGGTTTAGGACATACCGTGCGTCTACCCGGAGAAATCGAAAACCGATTCCCCACACCAGCAGAATCACCAGAGCGTGAGCGTATTGTTTCTCCTCTGCCTCATAGAGAACCGCGTCAGCCATCTGCCCGCGTCCCAGAACCACGAGAAACCTATGATGGATTTGGGGAACCATTCGATGCTGACTCGGAATTGAGTAATTTGAATCTGATCAATCATCCTAGTTATCAAGAACTTAACGACAATAAGCGTCGTACCCGCACTCGTCGTAGTCGAATTGGTGGTATCAACGGATTAAACGGGAAAGATGAAGCTCGGACTGGTACTAATCCACTGGCTTTTGTTAACGAGCCAGACTTAGATCTTGATGGTGAACCAGAACTAGGAGTAACACCAGAAATTCCCTCACCTAACCTTGGTAAACCAGGTTGGAGTGAAAGAATAGAGCGCACTAAAATTACAAAAGCAGAGCCAGTCAAACCAGTGGTCGAACCACCGGAAATTAGGACTGTAGAAATGACGCTCCAGGAACAGGATATGTTTGCCTTAATGGGGATCTCTCCGTTGGTGAAATTGGAGCAAGAAGTTAAAAATCCCAAGTCTGTGATTATTAACGTGATTCAGCCCGGTCAACTACCAACGACACCAACTGAATCAATCCCAGAATCAACTACTGCTCAAAGAGCAACATCTGAACTTAACCCAAGCAGAACACCGATACCAAAAGTTATTGAGCCAGAACAAAAATTCTCAATCCCAGAGACAACCCAAGAGACAACTGAACTATCAGGGTTTACTGACAGCCCTTCAGCACCCTTGACGAACGTAGATGAAAGTGACAATAATAGCACTGCTACTGCCAACCGTCGCCGCCGCCGTCGTTCTTCAGCGATCGACGATAATTAATTTGCCTTATGGTAGAAACACAGCAAACTGCTGCTAATTCTTCGCCAGCACCTCTGGAAACATCCAGTTGGCTAGAGTTTTCTACCTTGTCAGGGATTTCGGGGCTAGTTGCAGGTGTGGATGAAGTAGGGCGAGGCGCTTTATTTGGCCCTGTGGTGGCCGCAGCCGTGATCCTCCCAGATTCTGCTTTGCCAAAGCTAATGGCAGCTAAAATTAAAGACAGTAAAAAATTGTCTAGTCAAAGGAGAACTCAGCTAGCTCAGCAAATTTGTGGGCTGGCTATAGATTGGAAAATTGGCTTTGCTTCGACTGCTGAAATTGACAAAATAAATATTTTGCAAGCGACCTTATTAGCAATGAAGCGGGCTGTACTAAAGTTAAAACTACAGCCTGCACTTTGCTTAGTTGATGGCAATCAATCAATCAAAGATCTGTTAATGCCCCAACAAACAATAGTCAAAGGAGACGAGCGATCGCTTGCCATTGCCTCTGCCAGTATTGTCGCCAAAGTTTGGCGTGACGAGCTGATAATGCGTCTAGCATTAAAATACCCAATGTACAACTTGGAGTCTAACAAAGGTTATGGTAGCCAACAGCACTTGTTGGCTCTGCAACAATACGGTGCATCGCCCCTACACCGCAAGTCTTTTCGTCCTTGCCAAATCAAAGTACTCGATAGTAAGTGATGCAATAATTACTCAGGATTCAAGATTGCCAATTTACCATTGTCACCGACAATTCCTTGATTTTTCGTTTGTGATATCACCCAGTGGCGATAATCTGCTAAAAGTTGATGTAATAGCCGTTGCTTGATTGTCAACAGCACGCTTTTGAGTAAACCATTGCCAGTAGCCTCTAAAATTGGCTTGGGAGTCAGGGAAAATGGCGGTGGCAAATCTATTTGTACTTCTAAATCAGCTTTTCCTTGGAGGCGAGTACCACTGCTTAGCTCTTTGGGGGACAAATATCCTTTTAAATTGAGAGCAAAACGCTGATTAATATACTCGAAACCCAGTATTTCACAGCCTAGCGATCGCAAATAAATTATGTCATTTGATTCTGTCCAAACTCTCATGTCTACAGTCGGTTGAATACTCAGTGACATAAAAGTTAGAGGACGCATTTTCAAGCGAAATATCTCTTCAGAAAGTTGCTGAATCCGGCTATTGTCAACTAAAGCCTTAACCAGACGTTGAGGCTGACGTAAATAGTGCTGAATTGGAATAGGCTCCTGTGGAACAGCGATTTCAACCGATTGGGAGGCAGTAAACCGGGTAGCCATGAGCGAATAAAAGTATTTGTTTTTTAATTTTAATATTTTTTAACAAATTAGACCTAATTACAGAAAATTAGAAACTTTATTTACCATCAAAATTATAGTTGCTGATGAGGTATACACGAACGTCAAAAAGTTGGTACGCTCATTACTATCTTCTCTTAAAAAAAAGCTTGATTAGAAATTAAGCATTGACAAAAAAGTACAAATGTGTACACAGAAATCGTACAATTTAATAGAATTTCTCTTCAATCTTCAAAGAAATTTAGAGAAAAAGCTGCCTGCAAATCTGACTTTTCTAGAAATCCTTATGAATCCGGAGTTCGGTAAAACTCTCAACTCAAGGCTAAAGGCATGACTATATCGATCGCACATTTAGGACCACCGGGCACTTACTCAGAACAAGCGGCTGTTTTTTATGTCAACTGGCTGGGGAAAAGTACTGGAGTTGAAACTATGTTATGCCCCCATACCAGCATATCCCAATCACTGCACGCCGTTGCCGATGGCCATGCTCACTTGGCTGTTGTGCCAGTGGAAAATTCTATTGAAGGGAGTGTGACGATGACACTAGATACACTCTGGCAATTGGACAGTTTGGAGATTCAGTTAGCCTTGATATTACCCATTGCCCATACTTTAATTTCATGTGCAAGTAGCTTAGATAGTATTCAAACAGTTTACTCTCATCCCCAAGCATTGGCACAATGTCAGGGATGGTTAGAGAGATTCCTTCCAAGGGTACAAATTATTGCAAATAATTCTACAACGGCAGCACTAGAACGATTGGAACAAGATCTGACAACAGCAGCGATCGCTTCTAGTAGAGCTGCTCAACTCTACAATCTGCCGATACTTGCCAGTGGCATTAACGACTATCCAGAAAACTTTACTCGCTTTTGGGTAGTAAGTCAGGCTCAAGCAAAGTCTGGCTCTCAGGAGTCAAAACCAGGTGCTAGTTACACATCCCTAGCATTTAGTGTACCCGCCAATATCCCAGGAGCATTGGTCAAACCTTTACAGATTTTTGCTCAATTAGGAATTAACCTCAGCCGCATTGAATCTCGTCCTACGAAGCGCTCGCTAGGCGAATATTTATTTTTCATTGATGTAGAAGCAGACGCCAACGAAACACAAATGCAATCTGCTTTAGCAGAATTAAGTATCCACACAGAGATTCTAAAAATTTTAGGCACTTACAATGTTTTACCAGTGAGTGCTATTTAGTTATGCGTCTATTGTCATTTGTCCTCTGTTTGACAAATAACTAATGACTAATAACTATTTATGATTTCTGATTAAATGTGTCCTTGAGAACAGCGCGAGCTGCTAAATGATTACGAGTAGAAGTTAAAATTTCTGCTTCGCGTTCTAGACGAGTTGCAGTATCTTGCATTTCTAGCAATAACTGTTGTTCTGCGGCAACACCATAGAGGTTACTTGCTACCCAATAAGATAACTCTATTGGGAGGTCAGGCAGATCTTCTGGTAACTCAATATTTTGTTCGGTTAATTTGGCTGACAGGCGCACAACATCTCGCAGTAGTTGTTCTACTTCCGAAGACAAAGGTCGCAAATCTTTAGTTGGTGGATGGTCTTCAATCCACTCGACTAAACCAACACGGTATGGCTTTTCACGAACGTATTCTAATACACGAAATCTTTGCTGCCCTAAAGTCAACATTTTCATTCGATCATCTGGCAGTCGTTGGTGATGAACGATTTCGGCACAGCACCCGGTGTTTGCAATTGTACCTTTAACTGGATCAAACATCAAAACACCAAACCTGCGATCGCTCTCCAAAATCGTGTTCATCATGATTCGGTAGCGGAATTCAAAGATGTGCAGGGGCAATGGTCTGGTAGGAAACAGAACTACTTCGGGTAACGGGAACAGAGGTAGTTCGCGGACTGCAATTTTAGAAGATGATGTCATTGTTACCTTGGTATAAACTTAATCTTTAAAATTTATTTTTCTCTGCTTTTCCCGTACTTTGTCTACATTCTATCATTTGTTTTGTGGCTAAATAAAAAGCCCTGAGATATATTTCTTCAGGGCAAGGTAAATATTCATACTAATATCATTTGTCCTCTCTTACAAAGTTATGATCTAAGTAAGCCTTAGCTCAGACTTTGCGTTTTGTCAGTTGTCCAATGACAAATGACCAATTAAAGTTTGACTTCGATATCAACACCGGATGGTAAATCCAATTTCATCAGGGCATCAATGGTTTTAGAAGATGGCTGGTAGATGTCAATAATCCGGCGATGAGTGCGGGTTTCAAAGTGTTCCCGTGAATCTTTATCTACGTGAGGCGATCGCAGCACACAGTAGATTCGACGTTTTGTTGGTAAAGGAATGGGACCGATCGCTGTAGCATTGGTGCGGTTAGCTGTGTCTACAATCTTCTCGCAAGATGTATCTAATAAGCGTCGGTCAAAAGCTTGTAAGCGAATTCTAATTTTCTGCTGCTGTAGAGTTGCCATCTTTAATTGTCCAGGTTCTGAGTAATAGGGGAGTTGGGAGTGGGGAGTGGGGAGTGGGGGAAACAAAATTGCTTGGCTTTTTCCTACTCCCTACTCCCTATTCCCTACTCCCTTTAATAAAAAGGAAGAGAAAGGAGCAGAGTGGAATCATACCATCTCTGCTCCTTTGTTATGAGCAAAAAGGTGCTATTTCACAATTTTGGAGACGACACCAGCACCAATGGTGCGACCACCTTCGCGAATAGCGAAGCGCATTCCTTGTTCAATAGCGATCGCGTTGATCAATTCTACTGTCATCTTGATGCGATCGCCTGGCATCACCATTTCTACTTCTTTGCCCTCATCAGAGGTGTAGGCTTTGATGGTACCAGTTACATCAGTTGTCCGCACGTAGAACTGAGGACGGTAGCCAGCGAAAAATGGAGTCTTACGACCACCTTCTTTTTCTGTTAAGACATAAACCTCGCCTTCAAATTCAATGTGAGGTTTAATCGAACCAGGTTTGGCGATGACCATCCCCCGTTCAATATCAGCTTTCTGGATACCCCGGAGTAGTACACCAGCGTTATCCCCAGCCATACCTTGCTCGAGACTCTTCTTGAACATCTCAATACCAGTTACGGTAGTGGCGCGAGTATCTCTAATACCCACTAGTTCAACGTTATCACCAACCTTAACTACACCCCGTTCAATCCGACCTGTAGCAACAGTACCACGACCTGTGATGGAGAACACGTCTTCTACAGCCATCAGGAAGGGCTTGTCAACATCCCGTTCGGGGGTGGGGATGTAAGAATCAACAGCATCCATTAGTTCGTAGATTTTGTCTACCCACTCATCTTCACCCCGTTGGGTTTTGGGATTCTTGGTCATTGCTTCGAGGGCTTTGAGACCAGAGCCTTTGATAATGGGGATATCATCGCCGGGGAAGTCGTAGCTAGAAAGCAGTTCCCGCAGTTCTAGTTCCACTAATTCCAGCAGTTCTGGGTCATCCATCAAGTCTTCTTTGTTTAAGAAGACAACCAGACTGGGAACCCCAACCTGTTTTGCCAGCAGAATGTGTTCGCGGGTTTGGGGCATAGGTCCATCGGTAGCAGCAACTACGAGAATGCCACCATCCATCTGGGCTGCGCCGGTGATCATGTTTTTTACATAGTCAGCGTGTCCGGGACAGTCCACGTGAGCATAGTGCCGACTTGCGGTTTCATACTCAACGTGAGCGGTATTGATGGTAATACCCCGTGCCTTTTCTTCTGGTGCATTATCGATTTGGTCGTAGCCCTTAGCTACAGCCTGACCCATAGCTGCCAAGGTCATGGTGATGGCTGCTGTCAAGGTAGTTTTACCGTGGTCAACGTGGCCGACTGTACCGATATTAATGTGGGGTTTATTCCTTTCAAACTTTGCGCGTGCCATGAATCCTCGTTTCCTTTTTTAATTAAGCGTTCCCTTTGCTTTTTGCAATGATAGTTTCAGCTACGCTGCGAGGCACCTCTTCGTAGTGGCTGAACTCCATTGTGAAGATACCCCGACCTTGGGTCTTCGACCGGATATCAGTGGCGTAGCCGAACATGGTCGCCAGTGGAACTTTGGATGCCACCTTAGCGAGTCCCTGTTCAGTGCTTTGGCTTTCAATCTGCCCCCGGCGGGAGATGAGGTCGCCAATGACGTTCCCAATAAAGTCTTCAGGAACTTCCACTTCAACTTTCATCATAGGCTCTAATAGTACTGGTGAAGCTTTAAGCACAGCTTCTTTCATTGCCATTGAGCCAGCGATTTTGAAAGCCATTTCCGAAGAGTCTACATCGTGGTATGATCCATCAATTAGCGTCGCTTTGACATCAATCAACGGATATCCAGCTAGAACACCGGATTCGCAGCTTTCTTTCATTCCTTGTTCTGCTGGGCCGATGTATTCTTTGGGCACACTACCGCCAACAATTTTAGAAACAAATTCAAAACCAGTACCAGGTTCTCCAGGCTCCAAATCGATCACAACATGACCGTATTGACCTTTACCACCACTTTGGCGGATGAATTTGCCTTCGATTTTGTTCACAGCTTTCCGAATTGTTTCTCGGTAAGCTACTTGTGGTGCGCCAACATTCGCTTCCACCTTGAATTCTCGTAACATCCGGTCTACTAGAATTTCTAGGTGTAGTTCTCCCATCCCTGCGATCACGGTTTGGTTTGTTTCCGGATCGACGTTGACACGGAAGGTAGGGTCTTCTTCCGAGAGAGATTGCAGAGCCTTGGATAATTTATCCATGTCATTCTTGGTTTTGGGTTCAACCGCTACCGAGATCACAGGCTCAGGAATGAATAGGGATTCCAGAATTACTGGGGAAGCATCATCACAGATGGTGTCACCTGTCAAGGTATCTTTCAATCCCAAGGCTGCTCCCAAATCACCTGCTCGCAGTTCATCGACATCTTGGCGATCGTCTGCCTTCATCAGAACTAAGCGGGAAATCCGTTCTTTTTTATTCTTAGTAGCGTTGAGGACGTAGCTACCCTTTTTCAGCACACCAGAATAAACGCGAACAAATGTTAGGCGACCGTAAGGGTCAGCCATAATCTTGAACGCCAAAGCCGCTAGGGGTTCGTTGTCATCAGCCCGCCGTTCAACAGTATCGCCATTGGGCAGTATGCCTTGAATTGGCGGTACTTCACTTGGTGCTGGCAGGTAATCGACAACGGCATCCAGCATTAACTGTACACCTTTGTTTTTAAATGCCGAGCCACAAAGTACTGGTACGATTGTGCCAGCAATTGTGCCTTTACGCAGAGCAGCAGCAATTTCGTCTGCTGTAAGTTCTTCGCCATCGAAGTACTTAGACATCAGAGTATCATCAGTTTCTGCCACGGCTTCTACTAGCTTGGTGCGGTATTCTTCTACCTGCGCTTGCATCTCCGCTGGGATATCGGTCTCTTGGATATCAGTTCCTTGATCGTTTGCGTAAATATACGCGCACTGTTTTACGAGGTCAACAATACCTTGGAAGTCGTTTTCGCTACCAATTGGCAGTTGAATGGCGATCGCATTTGCCCGCAGGCGATCGCGCATTTGCTCGTGAACTTTATAAAAGTTCGCTCCTGTACGATCCATCTTGTTGATGAAGGCGATCCGAGGTACTTTGTAGCGGTCTGCTTGTCGCCAAACTGTCTCGGACTGCGGTTGCACGCCGCCCACCGAACAAAATACCGCAATTACACCATCCAAAACGCGCATGGAACGCTCAACTTCAATTGTGAAGTCTACGTGACCCGGAGTATCGATAATGTTAATTTGATGATCTTTCCAACTGGTACTGATCGCAGCAGCAGTGATGGTAATTCCCCTCTCCCTCTCCTGATCCATCCAGTCTGTGACGGCAGTTCCTTCATGAACTTCGCCAATCTTATGAATTATCCCAGAGTAAAACAATATTCTCTCTGTTGTTGTTGTTTTGCCCGCATCTATATGCGCCGCAATACCGATGTTGCGTACTTTCTCTAGCGGGATCGTGCGTGCCACAATTACCTCCTATAGTTTTTGCCTCATGATATCTTGTATATTACTCTTTGTTAAGATTCTATACTTTTACGGAAAACCGTCTTTTTTGTAAATCCACGATATACCGCTTTAGTAATACGATATATCGCTTTTCTACCTAGTAACGATAATGTGCAAATGCTTTGTTAGCTTCCGCCATCCGGTGCGTTTCTTCACGCTTACGAATGGCATTTCCAGTTTCGTTGGCTGCGTCCATTAACTCATTTGCTAACTTGCTAGCCATTGTCCGCCCTGGTCTAGATCTAGAAAATTGCACTAACCAACGGAGTGCTAGAGTAGTACCCCGTTCTGAACGCACTTCCATTGGTACTTGGTAAGTTGCTCCGCCGACTCGCCGAGCCTTTACTTCTACTAGAGGCGTCGCATTCCGCACTGCTCTTTCAAAAGTTTCTAACGCATTATTGCCAGTACGTTCCTCAATGGTTTTTAATGCATCATAAACAATTCTGGCGGCAAGCGATTTCTTGCCATGACGCATGATCCGCCTGATAATCATGCTCACAAGGCGACTGTTATATACGGAGTCAGACGGAACTGGGCGCCTTTGAATAACACCACGACGAGACATACTTCACCTTTAATTCGGATTTGGCAACGAAATTATATGCTATCAGACACCGGAAACTAAAAGCGGTGGAACCCAACCCTCAGACTTCCTCAATTTTTTTCGAGCGTTACAGATGCCAATTTTGGATTTTGGATTTTGGATTTTGGATTAAAAATTTTCGTTAATATGCCCTTAACCTTATGGTTGGAACAAGTGAAAAATCAAGAGTCTGTAAGTCTCATTCTCTTGGAGATTCCATAAATCTCAAATCGCAAATCTAAAATTGCTTGACTTGTTAAGAGCAACTGAATACTCAAGACGACAAGATTCTAAACCTTAATGTCCAAATGAGAATTCTGTTATTGTTACAGCATTCTCCTCAGAAATTCTACACTTGCTCGCTGAGTGTAGGGTATAGCTTGCTTGATTATTTCAAACTAGTACAACAGCCTTTGTGACTGCTGTAAGAACAACAGGTGGCGATCGCTTTTTGTCCCTGAGCTTTTTTAGGTTAGACGATTAATCGTGATTTAATGCGATTAATCGCCTAATTCTATTTTTTCGCTTCTTTGGGACGTTTGGTTCCATATTTGGAACGCCCTTGCTTGCGGTCTTTGACTCCGGCTGTATCTAAGGTGCCACGAATGATGTGGTATCTCACCCCTGGTAAGTCCTTAACCCGACCGCCACGAATCATGACGACAGAATGTTCTTGTAAGTTGTGACCAATCCCTGGAATGTAAGCTGTAACTTCAAATCCAGAGGTCAGTCTTACCCTTGCTACTTTGCGTAGAGCTGAGTTAGGCTTTTTTGGTGTGGTCGTGTATACTCTGGTACAAACTCCCCGCCGTTGGGGGCATTGTTTCAGAGCTGGAGACTTGGTTTTCTGACGCGCTTGTTCGCGTTCGTTACGTATTAGCTGCTGTATTGTTGGCATGAGTTACAGCGCGTAAAGCTGCTTATGTCTAAGTTTTAACAAATCCTGATTATATCTTTTTTTTGGGGTTTATGTCAATTGTCATTTGTTCTTGGTTCTTGGTAAATGACTAATTACTGATTGAGAAGGAATTGCCACAAGTACAAGTAGCGATCGCCTGGGGGTTATGGAAACGAAAACCACCACCCATCAAATCTTCTGAATAATCTAGTGTCAAACCGTTGAGTTGATTTAAACTTTTGCTGTCTATGATTACTTGGATCTCGTCCAACTGAAAAACCTGGTCGCCAAGTTTTATTGCTTGATCGAAAGACATATCATAAAATAACCCGGAACAGCCACCTGGTTTTACTGCCAATCGAAATAAGACATTTGGCTGTTGCTTGGACTTGATTCGCACGATTTCACTTGCGGCTGCTGGACTCAGATGAATCATGAAATTCGTTTTTACTTGACTTTTACTTAGTTATTCATTTGATGGAGCGATCGCTCTTAATTACATACTACTACATTTATATGACTAACAAGGTTAAGTCCCTACCTATTTGAGGTGGGGACTTGTGGTGTGCAGTAGTTATGAAAGACAGTTTGCACAAAAATATATTCAGTTTTTGGTTTACAGCTTTTGTAGCGTGCTGTTGATGTTAGTCTTTGGTACGAGCATAATCATCTTGGTAGCGAATAATATCATCTTCACCTAAGTACTCGCCATTTTGCACCTCAATCAACACCAAAGGAATCACGCCAGGATTTTCTAAACGATGAGCTGTACATTGGGGTACATAGGTTGACTCATTATTACTCAGCAATACTTCTTTGTCGCCACAAACTACCCTAGCTGTACCAGAGACGACAATCCAATGTTCACTGCGGTGATGATGCATTTGTAAACTCAGGCGGTGCCCCGGCTTAACTTCGATACGCTTGATTTTGTATCCGCGTCCTTCTTCCAAGACTGTAAAAGCACCCCAAGGACGTAACTCAGTTGCAGCAATGCTTTTGGAACTAATAGCTGGAGGTATGTGTAGAGTGTCAATTTGTGTAGTTTCTTGATATCGAGCCATAGTTACCTCATTTGAAGACATAACAAACCATCATTACTCTTAAAATATTGAAGAAAATTTCTAGTGCTATGTTGCAATCTTGAAAATCAGGAATTTTTTTGCACTTTGCTAAAGATAACAGAATCAAACCTCATGGTGTAAAGCATCACTGTTAAAACTTTGAGGTTTACACTAAGTCTTCATCAAGCAAAATAGCGGCTTGTTCTAAACTTTAAAAAGGGCATGAGGCATGGGGCATTGAGCATGGGGAGATAAGGGAGTCAGTCAGTGAGGCAGACGCGGAGACGCGAGGATGGGGGGATGGGGGGATGAAGAGGCAGGGAGGGAGTAGAATTCCTAACTTCTAACTCCTAACTCCTAACTCCTAACTCCCAATGCCCCATGCCCAATGCCCCAGTCCCTCATTTTTGCAGGAAAATACCAATGCCATTATGGACACGAGCAGCGGTACTGGGGAAACGGTCAAGTAGTTGTCCTCCCAAGTAAAGGCTGGTAGAACTACCACCATCTAAATTTAGAGCGTCCACACACCCCATCTGTTGCATTAGTTGAGCGTGTTCTGCCAATGTCGGACCATAACCACCGACACGATTATGAACGGCGGTTATCATTAGTGTGCCTGTTGACGTTGTGCAAATACCGCTACGAATAGCTTTTTCTGCAATAAAGGCATTGCTGAATTTTTCGGCTTTGGCATCAAGGACAATTTGACGATTTTGAATTAATAGTGGTCCGGCTCCGATAATGTGGGGATAACGACTAAAATCAGCGGGAGTCGTGCTACTGGAAATACTGACTTTAGTGCCAACAGCTAACTGTGAGGCATTAGCAGTGGCGCTGGCGCGTAAGGTCAGCAAATAGCCATCTTGAGGAATAGGAATAGCCTGTTCGCCAACTTTACCGCCTGGTAATTGATTAGTAATTTGGTCTTTTTGGATGACGAGGATGATTTCGTTATCTGTGAGTGGTGTGTAAGTTGCCCCCCATGTACGAGTGTAACGAGCAATACCACTTTGGACATAGCCACTATTAAGAAAAAGAATTGGTAAGCGTTGGTTGTTTTCTATCGTCAAAGTTTCTTCTAAGGTGAGGCGACCGAAGTAAAATTGACCAGAATTATTCCAAGCGATCGCTCCTCGGTTGAGAATAGGACTTGATAACCATTGACCATCTCGGCGAATGGCACCCAAGGGTAATCTGTTGTTGCGGTTAAAATAACCACCGTTAATTGCAGCCACCGCTAAGTACCGCTGTGCTGTTTGAATTAAGGGAGCAGTACCAGTAAGTGTATCAGGACTAACCCACATCGGTTTTAATGTTAGCCCAGCTCTGCGGGGATTAACTTCTAACCAAACCATCCCAAAGCGTTCTGTGCCTAAGTTAATATAACGCTGTCGCCAGCGCAATCCTGATGCCCAAGTGATATCTCGTTCCTCTAAAGGATCTGGTCGAATGTCGATAATCAGGCGATGGGGGTCTGCTAGAGTAGTCACCTGAGGTGATAAACCAAAGGGAACGCTCAAACGAATAATTGTTTGGTTCTTCACCACTTCCACTTTTTGAATTAGTGGTTCTGGCGCTGCTACTGGTGGTACAGGTGGTGATAATTGTTTGAGTATTTCTGGTAATGATGTTGGTGGTGCTGTTGGTGGTGGCTGGGGAGTATAGCGTTCTATTAAAACGGGATCGGCTATTGCATCCAGAGTAACTGTCCACTCCCGATTCGGTAGTGTGGTAGATTTGGGTGGCGGTGTGTCCGGATCGGGGGATGAAGTAGAGATTGCTTTAACAGTTGCTCCTTGTGCAACTTGCCAGGGAGTTGGACGATTTAAATCAACCAGAATCCGAGTTGGTTGCAAAGGATTAACATTTGTGTCTGAAGATTGCTGGCTTTGAACAATGTTTGTGACTTGTGCTGTCGGGGTGGCGATCGCTAAGGTGTTACCATTGGCTTGGATCTGCCATCCGGCTGTTTGAGCAAAATTAGTAATATCCAGATAGCGATATCCCTTTAGTAAGGTAGTGCTTAAAACTAATGGGTTGCTCACCGAAGAAAACCACTGTATTGGTTGCCTAGTCCAGTTGCTACTGTTTAAAAAATTTACTCCAAATAATTGCCGGAATGCGCCGTCACTCAGATGAGTGGTGATTTGACCAGATTTTCCAGTCCGCTGCAACCAAGTTCCTGGTAAGGTACGCCCATTGAGGAATATTTGATTACCAACAGAAGGCGATCGCACCGTTGATAAAGGAGATGTTGGCGACTGTGAGATTAACCTTGGTATTGATTTACCATTTTTCGGCGACTCTTGGGCGTTAGCATAGGTAATAGCTAAACATACCGCTGTCAAAACTATTGGTGAGACAGTAGCTCGGATAAACCTGCTATTCCCAATCAGCGAAATCACACTGGAGTATTGTTGTTGGCAACAATTCGGCATTTTTACCATAATGTACTAGGTATTTTTCAAAACGATCGCTCAAGGTATAAACTAACTAATTATTTGTAAATATCAAAAATATCAGTTTTTTGCGAAAAAATGTGATAATCTATATATTGGATTGTTGTCTCTTTTAAAGAAAAATAGCAATTGAGCCGCTTAAGCGACTGTAACCAAGTGTTCTAACTGGCACTAATACCAATCACACCATACACGGTAGTCTTAGTTATCAAAACTGGATTAAGATATTTAATCCTCATTGTTCGTTGCAACTGTTGTTACTTCAGTGGGGCGTAATTGTTAGTGAGACTGGTAACAACTGGTAAAGAGAAATTTTTGGGAATTGTCAAATGGGTATATATTGTAATACGCTAATTTTATTGCTGGATCGGGATAATTTTGATTTTAAAACCTAGTGTAGCGTTCAGTTTTAGTTGCGATGGGGTGAGCCAAAGAAGGCTCTACAAGTAGCTGGTGTGCATCTGGAAAAAGGGAATTGAGAAAATACTTAGCTTCTTCACAATATCAGAAAGAAAATGTCAGGGCAATAACAATGTCTTGGCTGAAATAGCTTGTCTCTAAACAGCACAAATACATAAAAATACGTAATCATTTTAACACGGGTGAGCTAATAAAGTAAGACCGAAGTTAAAATTTTTTTTCCCTAAATTTTCAGTGCTGAGGTATTTCTGCATCGCTGAATTGAAAAATTTTTCTCATAACGTAGTGGCAAAATTGGTAACTCAACAGTTCAGGTACAGGTATGAATAATAAATCGATGAATCAAGACCAGAAAATCACAGCGGATATTGACTCCAGAAATACCAGCCAGGGGCAAAGGTGGTTAGTAGAGGAACGAGATGCCTGTGGTGTAGGTTTTATTGCTCATCGTCAAAATCATGCCAGCCACGAAGTTGTTGAAAAAGCTTTAGCTGCTTTAACCTGCTTAGAACATCGGGGCGGTTGTAGTGCTGACCAAGACTCTGGGGATGGTGCAGGAGTATTGACAGCAATTCCTTGGGAGTTATTGCACGAAGAATTTGCCCAAAGAGGACAGGAACTGCTACCTGCTAGCAATAAAGCTGTGGGGATGATATTCTTACCACAAGACCAACAAGCAGCCCAAAAAGCGAGGGCAGTAGTTGAGCAAATAGCCGCCGAAGAAAAATTGATTGTACTGGGGTGGCGAGTAGTGCCAGTACAACCTGATTTACTAGGGGTACAAGCGAGAGAAAACCAACCCCAGATCGAACAAGTAATCCTTGCTTGTGAAGATCAAAGCGGTGATGAACTAGAGCGTCAGTTGTATATTACTCGTCGCCGAATTGGCAAAGCGGCATCCAACATCTCAGAAGAATTTTATATCTGCTCCTTATCAAGCCGGACAATTGTTTACAAAGGTATGGTGCGTTCGGCTGTATTGGGCGAATTTTATGAAGATTTCCAAAATCCAGCTTACAAAAGTGCCTTTGCTGTTTATCATCGGCGCTTTAGTACCAACACGATGCCCAAGTGGCCGCTAGCTCAACCGATGCGGCTTTTGGGTCACAATGGTGAAATCAACACTTTGTTGGGTAATATCAATTGGATGATGGCACGAGAAGCAACCCTGCATCATCCAGTGTGGGGCGATCGCGTCGAAGAACTCAAGCCATTAGTTCACATTGACAACAGCGACTCAGCGACTTTAGATAATGTACTAGAATTGCTGGTGCGTTCTGGACGCAGCCCCTTGGAAGCCTTAATGATCATGGTTCCAGAGGCTTACAAAAATCAGCCTTCTTTAAATGACTATCCAGAAATTGTTGATTTCTACGAATATTACAGCGGTCTGCAAGAAGCATGGGACGGCCCAGCACTTTTAGTATTTAGTGATGGCGAAAAAGTCGGCGCAACCTTAGATCGCAATGGATTAAGACCAGCTCGTTACCTGATTACTGAAGATGACTACATTGTTGTAGCTTCCGAAGCAGGAGTAGTGGACTTTCCAGAAGCCAAGATTAAGGAAAAAGGTAGACTAGGACCAGGGCAAATGATTGCCGTGGATTTAGTCAATCATGAAGTGTTGAAGAATTGGGATATAAAGGCGCGTATTGCCAAGCAGCAGCGATATGGAGAATGGCTGCAACAATATCGTCAAGAATTAAAGTCATTGGTCATTAGTCATACGCCATTAAATGGAAATGGTAATGGCAAAGGACAATTGACAATTGACAAACAAAATTTACTGCAACTGCAAACTGCCTTTGGTTACACCACAGAAGATGTGGAAATGGTGATTCAACAAATGGCGATCGCCGGTTCCGAACCGACCTTCTGTATGGGTGACGATATTCCTTTGGCAGTATTGTCTGAAAAACCCCACCTGCTGTACGACTATTTCAAACAGCGCTTTGCTCAGGTAACCAACCCAGCCATCGATCCCCTACGGGAAAAGTTGGTAATGTCTTTGAAAGTGGAATTGGGCGAACGCGGTAACTTATTAGAACCAAAACCAGAATATGCCCGCAGATTAAAGCTTGAGTCCCCCGTGTTAAACGAGGCAGAATTAGAAGCGATTAAGCTCTCAGGATTTGCCACAGCTGAGTTATCAACTTTATTTGCCATCGCTCACGGACCAGAAGGATTACAAGCCGCCGTCGAATCTTTACAAGCACAAGCGGCCGAATCAGTCCGAGCAGGTGCAAAGATTTTAATCTTAAGCGACCAGATCCCCCCAACCCCCCTTAGTAAGGGGGGCTACGGGGGGATCGGCACAGAATACACTTACATTCCTCCCCTATTAGCAATTGGCGCCGTCCACCACCACCTGATTCGCCAAGGCTTGCGAATGAAAACATCCCTGATTGCCAATACTGCCCAATGCTGGAGTACTCATCACTTTGCTTGTCTGATTGGCTACGGTGCTGGTGCGGTTTGTCCATACATGGCTTTGGACACAGTGCGTGATTGGTGGTCCGATCCCAAAACTCAAAAATTAATGGAGGTGAAAAAAACACCCACCCTTAGCCAAGAGCAAGCTTTAGGAAATTACCGCAAAGCAGTAGAGTCGGGTTTGCTGAAAATTCTCTCGAAGATGGGAATTTCTTTACTTTCCAGCTATCAAGCAGCTCAAATTTTTGAAGCCATCGGCATCGGTAGAGATTTAATCGAACTGGGATTTTGTGGAACTACTTCCCGCATCGGCGGTTTGAGTGTGAGCGAACTCGCTTTAGAGGTACTTTCTTTCCACAGCAAAGCTTTTCCCGAACTGACAACCAATAAGTTAGAAAACTTGGGCTTTGTACAGTACCGTCCCAAGGGCGAGTACCACATGAATAGCCCAGAAATGGTGAAAGCGCTACATAAAGCCCTAGATGGCAACAACTACGACCACTACGAAGTTTACAAAAAACATCTCCAAGGCAGACCAGTAACAGCTTTGCGCGACTTGCTCGACTTCCAAGGCGATCGCACAGCAATTCCCTTAGAAGAAGTAGAATCGGTGTCTGAAATTGTCCAACGGTTCTGTACTGGTGGCATGTCTTTAGGTGCATTGTCAAGAGAAGCACATGAAACTTTAGCGATCGCCATGAACCGCATTGGTGGCAAATCCAACTCTGGGGAAGGCGGCGAAGACCCAGTACGGTACACAGTTTTGGATGATGTCGATGAATCTGGACGCTCGCCAACCCTGCCTCACTTAAAAGGCTTACGAAATGGCGATCGCGCTTATAGTGCCATTAAGCAAGTTGCATCGGGACGGTTTGGTGTCACCCCAGAGTATTTAGTCAACGCCAAACAAATTGAAATTAAAATTGCCCAAGGTGCCAAGCCTGGGGAAGGTGGACAACTTCCCGGGCCGAAGGTGAGCCAATATATTGCCATGTTAAGGCGCTCCAAGCCTGGTGTAACCCTGATTTCGCCACCACCGCATCACGATATTTATTCCATCGAAGACCTAGCCCAGCTAATTTTTGACCTGCACCAAATTAACCCGAAAGCAAAAGTGTCAGTGAAACTGGTTGCCGAAGTTGGTATTGGAACAATTGCTGCGGGTGTAGCCAAGGCAAACGCCGATATTATCCAAATTTCTGGTCATGATGGTGGTACTGGTGCATCGCCACTCAGTTCCATTAAACATGCGGGTTCACCTTGGGAACTTGGTTTGAGTGAAGTGCATCGCGTTTTGATGGAAAATAGTTTGCGCGATCGCGTGATTTTACGCGTCGATGGCGGTCTCAAAAGTGGCTGGGATGTGGTAATAGGTGCATTGATGGGCGCTGAAGAATTCGGTTTTGGCTCTATTGCCATGATTGCCGAAGGCTGCATTATGGCGCGGATCTGCCACACGAATAACTGTCCTGTGGGAGTCGCTTCCCAAAAAGAAGAACTCCGCAAGCGATTTACCGGAATACCAGAACAAGTGGTCAACTTCTTCTTCTTCATTGCCGAAGAAGTGCGGAATTTGTTAGCACGACTCGGCTACCGTTCTTTGTCAGAAATTATCGGACGTGCAGATTTATTGAAAGTCCGCCCAGAGGTAAAACTGACCAAAACACGATCGCTAAATCTCAACTGTTTACTTCAACTACCAGATAGCAAAGAAAATCGTCGCTGGTTAGTGCATGAACAAGTCCACAGCAACGGCGTAGTTTTGGATGACAAATTACTTGCCGATGCCGACATTCAAGCTGCTATCAAAAATCAATCTACTGTTAGCAAGACTTTCCCCATAATCAATACTGACAGAACAGTAGGTACTAGATTAGCAGGGGCGATCGCTTCCCAATACGGTGACAGTGGCTTTGAAGGACAAATTCATCTCCAATTTACAGGTAGTGTTGGACAAAGCTTTGGCGCTTTCAACCTCCCCGGTATGATTCTCACCTTGGAAGGAGAGGCAAACGACTATGTAGGTAAAGGAATGCATGGTGGTGAAATCATCATCAAACCTCCATCCGATGCTGGCTATAATTCGTCACAAAACGTCATAATTGGCAACACCTGTCTTTATGGGGCTACCGGTGGAATACTATTTGCCAACGGTTTAGCAGGAGAGCGCTTTGCAGTGAGAAACTCCAAAGGCATAGCAGTGATTGAAGGTGCTGGGGATCATTGCTGTGAATACATGACCGGTGGTGCGATCGTTGTTCTTGGTAAAGTAGGACGTAACGTCGCCGCTGGAATGACTGGCGGACTTGCATACTTTTTGGATGAAGACGGTTCATTCCCTGAGTTAGTCAACCCAGAAATTGTCAAAATGCAGCGAGTGATTACCCAAGCAGGCGCAAAGCAATTGCAAGAGTTAATCAAAACTCATGCAGAACGCACTGGTTCGCCAAAAGCTAAGAAAATTCTGCAAAACTGGCAAGAATTTTTACCAAAATTCTGGCAGTTAGTTCCACCCTCTGAAGCTGATAGTCCGGAGGCCGATCCCGAAAAAACAACGGAGTTCAATTTAGTTACTACTAGCCATTAACAAATAAGAAAGATCCCCGACTTCTGGAAGGAAATCGGGGATCTTTGGCTGGTGATTTCAGCAAAGCCATTTTCAAGTCATCGAACTACACCACTCCCTACTCCCCATTCCCTCTCTCAATTGTGGTTTAATATGATGTCCGCCAAATCACTCATAATAAACTCTGTTGTAGTAATGACTTCAGTCCTGGCTTGAGGACTAAAGTTTTCACTACGAGCAAACATTTTTATTCAGTTTGATTAACCGGACATAAGGGACTCCCAAAAAATAAATTGTTCCAAATTATTTGTACATTTGTAGGGGCGCACAGCTGTGCGCCCCTACGATGGGACGTTTTTTTTATTGGAAGTCCCTAATATAAATACCTGAAAACTCCTCTAAACAAAAAATATAATTTTAGTTTTTAGTCAATGACTATTGGCTAATAAATTAATTAATAATTATTACTTTTTGTTAGCAAGCAACTTTTTCTCTGTATCTTCCATTTCTAAAAGTTCTGGAACAGTAACAAACCGATAGCCTTGTTTTCTCAAGTTACTAATAATTTCTGGTAAAGCTTGCACAGTTCTGGAACGATTACCACCACCATCATGCATTAGGACAATTCCACCAGGTCTTGAATCTTTAATAACATTATTAACCAACTTTGGTACAGCGGGCAGTTTGTAGTCTATAGAGTCAGATGACCACATCACCACAGTATATTTTTGTCCTTTGGCATAACCAACTAGCCCATTGTGCATCATACCGCCAGGAGGACGGAACAAAGTTGTTTTAACACCTGTAACTTGATAAATTAAGTCTGTTGTACGCTCAATTTCAAAAGCAGCAGCCTGTTGATTAAAGGCGTGATACCAGTGATTCCAAGTATGGTTGGCAATGACGTGACCTTGAGCGACAATTTCCTTTCCTAATTCTGGATAATTTTTCAAGTTTTGCCCAACAACAAAAAATGTCCCTTTAATATTATTTGATTTTAAGATATCTAGTACTTGCTTTGTAGTTTGAGGCCAAGGACCATCATCAAAAGTCAGGGCGATAACTTTCTCTGCTTGAGTTAGTTTTGCCTCTTTAATTATCGTTCCTTGAAAACGTGATGGTACGGGGTAGGAGAAGCCTTTTACCTGTGCCTGCTGTTGCCAACTCATCAGCATCGCCCCCTTGAATTTCTCAATGCGTTGCTGAGTTCCGGTATTTGCAGATACCTTATTTACATTGATATTTGGCCTACTCTGAGCTTCCGAAGTATTTGGTCTCAGAAGCATCATCAAACCAAGACTAAAAACACCACCCAAGGCAAGCAACCCAATTAATATTCCTTCTGGCCAGAAAAACGACTTATTGTTTTCCACTTGATAGCTCCTTCAACGATAAACCCATCCCACTGATATGACAGTACGTTCTAACACATAATCTTTTAGATATTTAAAAACCAATTGGTTTCTATAATTTGGAAAACCAGAATCGAGAAAAGAAATTCTACAGACTTCACCGGAACTTACCAGCAAAGTCTTTACTTGTAGGTTTTGACTACTAGCTATAAGAAAGGAACATAGCTTAGATAATTAACCACACCTCCAAATCCTATAAGAGTTTTAAATTTACTTTTGTTTCTCAGCCGACTGCTAGCTACGCCAGTACTATGGTTTAAGGTGGAAGACCTTTGCAAATAAATAAGCTTAGTTAAACTGTCAAGTCTACAATTTGAACTTTTTGCAACTTAGATTTGTGATGCTCAAGTTCTATATCGACAGCTGAATGAATTATTTAATTAACCTACAAACTACTCAAAAAGGGAAGGTTTGTTGAAAATAAGAGTCTAATCAACTATTACTTATAAGAGTGATAAAATCTATTCTACTGCCTAACGTTATCGCTTCCCTTTTAAGAAAAAGTTAAGTTTCTCACTGAGAGTATGTTACTTTGTAATTTCTATGAAACAGATAGACGGAAATTGTTTGAATATAGTTTCTCATTGCCAAGAGGCACTTAGTCAGATAATCTAGATACCTTTTACTCATTTAACGAAAATAATTGTATTGGCAGATTAACTGTATTTTTGATAGTAAAACTTTAGTCAAAATTGTTACTTGCTTTTATCTGCTATCATTCTTTTGGATCATTCCAGAGGTTCATACATTATTAATATTACAATTTAATATCCTTTGTTACCGTAAAATCACGTAAATCAACGGCATTTTTCTCAACAATTTGTTAAAATCTTAATAGTTTGTTACAGAACTATTAAAACATTAAACATTACATTGAAATCAAATGTTTCTTGACTAATTACACTGGACTAAGTTAATTTTTGTGCTGCTCATAGAAAAAACCGACTGGCTATATCGTTTTACAGTCGGTAACTAATTTTTTTGCGATCAGAAGCAAAGCTGAAAATTATTTAGTAACTTGCCTTATAATTGCAGCAATTAGTTAAAATTAGGATTTGGAATTATTTATCTAGGAATCCTAACCATGACCTTATGTAACCGGGTACAGGTCATAGTTTATTCTCAGCACTTTTGCATAACTTTGGTAGATGCAATAGCTGTATTATTTAATCTATGTATAAATTTGTTAAAAGCTAAACTTGCTTATTAGTATACCTTTGAAGTCAAAATAATCAAGGTATTTGTTCCACTTCTTTAACTGGCTAAAAATTTGTATGATTCCTCACGACAGTGATGCAAAGCAAGAGCGTGCGTCGTTAAAAGTATGGCGTAGTTGGCAGGAAAATCTGATTTTAGTGGCGATCGCCTTATGTTTGGCACTCCTAATCCGGACTTTTATCGCCGAACCTCGTTACATACCTTCCGACTCGATGTTACCCACCTTACATACTGGCGATCGCTTGGTGGTAGAAAAAATCTCCTATCATTTTCACCCGCCTGTAACTGGGGATATTATCGTTTTTGCGCCACCGACAGAACTGCAACGTCGAGGATATCCCCAAGACCAAGCCTTCATCAAGCGAGTGATTGGCCAGCCTGGTGAGGTAATTAGTGTTGTTCAAGGCAAAGTCTATCTCAACGGTCAAGCCTTAGCAGAAGACTACATCGCTGAACCAGCAAATCAGCCATTTCAACCAGTAAAAGTTCCACAAGACCAATTTTTTGTCATGGGAGATAACCGCAACGACAGTAACGACTCTCGTTATTGGGGCTTTTTACCCAGGAAAAATATCATCGGTCGGGCAACATTTCGCTTTTGGCCTTTAGATCGCATCGGATTTATTTAATTAATCAGTGGTCAGTTGTGAAAATTAAACAATTGACCACTTAATAGTAATCCGCTTTGATTTTTGAGCCTTCAAAAACGCAGAAAATACATTAGCTGAGCGATCGCATCACCAGTTAGCTCTAATCGCCTTTGAAAATCAGCTAAGTTATGAAAAGGCCCCGCAGATTGGCGATTTTCCACTACTGCTTGTGCTAAAGACAAGTCCATAAAGGGAATTTGTGCTAGTTTTTCAACTGTTGCGGTGTTGGGATTAACTAAATTTGTCGGATAATCTAAAGATTCTTGGTCATAATAACTAAAATTTAATAGCGGTTTTAATGGTTCGAGTCGCCCTGCTGGTATACCTAAAGCCGCAGCGACATCTTCAACACAGTAAAATTTCACACCTGAACGTGAAAGATCTACAAGCGATCGCGCTTGATGAATTGACAAACCTGGTAAGCGTAACCAATCATCTACAGTTGCTTGGTTAGCGTCAATGCGAATACCTAATTTGGCCGCAATCTGGATTTCTTCGCCAGATTGCAAGCGATAGTAGGGATCGTTGAGCAGCTTGGCGCGGAGTTTTTGCGACTTCAAGTTGAAAGGTAGCCAATTGTTCATGATTGTCGCTAATATCAGGAAATTTGGTCTAGCAGTTGGCGGCGTTTTTGCTCAAATTCATATTCTGAAATTAGTCCATCTTGGCGTAGAGTATCTAATTCTCGCATTGCATCAGCAACTGCTCCTACTTGATTACTCATCCGTTGTGAACTTTTGGCGGCTGACTTACCGAGATTAAAATTGCGATCGAAAGCTTCTTCATCTTGAGCCAAATACCAAACTCCCTCAATAGCACTAGCCACCTTGGGGATAGGCGTCCAGGAAAGCAACACGTACAAAATACCCCACAGATGCTGTCCGAGATAAAATTTATGTAATCCGGAAATTGTCAGCGTACCAGAAAAAGCTAGAACGGCAGCAACACTTCGGCTTTTGCGCTTAGTCAACATATTCCTAATAAATATACCAGTACCACAATTCCTACAGTCAGACAGCCATCAGTAATTCCAAATTTCAAATCAAGAAATACAATGGTGGCAACCATCCTGACTATATTGCTAAATTTTTACTTAAATAGCGGCCATATAATTTTATTTTAGTCAACTACCCTACCTTACCTTTGTGACTTTTGGGTGCAAAGTTCCAGGATTTAGCATTTGAGAATAAATTTGAGTAAGTGTCACATGACTGTGCATTGGGCTTTGATGCTAATTTTAAGTTTTTAAGCGATCTGATTACTACGATGTCACAGATTTTCCTACCGCCGAAATGGCTTGAACAGCTTTGCGATCCTTATGCTGTGCTGGGAATTTCTGTGACTGCTGACGATCGCCATATTCTCAAACGCTATCACACTTTAGCAAAACTGCTACATCCCGATCGCCATACCAAAAGCACCAAAAAAGACCAAGAATTAGCCACGGCAATCTTTAGCCATTTAATCAACCCAGCTTATGAACAGTTGAAAAATCAACACAAGCGCTTTAGCACCATCGCTATGTTGCTGTCAGGAGCAAGAGTCCTGAAGGAGTCAGCTTTGGCTTCTGAAAGTCCCATAGCTCAGGAAATTCGGGAAATGTCTCCACCCCAAGCAGAGTTATTTTATGAAGAAGCGATCGCCTGCTATGCAGAAGTTCAATACAAATCACTACATCAGTTTTATCAAGTAACGCAACAAATTAATATACTCAATTTAGTTTACTTACAGTTGCATAAACCTCATCTGCTGCTACCTCAAGAACCTCTCACCATCATTCCTCAAGTAGAAGTCAAGCCAGTTGAATTGACATTATTTGAAGCAACTAATGTCAAACCAGTTTTGAAGAACTATGCTCAACGTCATTACGAGCGAGCTATTGAGTATACTAAACTAACCAAATGGACGCTAGCTGTCCAAGAACTGCGGGATGCCATCAAGTTAGAGCCTAATAACAGTGATTATCACGCCTTATTAGGTTTTGTACATCTCCATCAAAAATTACTAGGCATGGCTAGGGTTTACATCACCCAAGCATTAAAACTTAACCCGCAACATTCACTAGCTTTGAAATGCGCTACCAGATTGAAAATTCAACTCGGTGAAAACCCCAATCCAAAATCAATTGCCAAAGCTTTGAGTATTGCGGCTTTATTAAGTGGGTTTAAGGATGGCAAACGTTCTCAAGTCAAGTGTTGAAATTTCGGTAATCAACCGTACTCAAACCGAAGCTTGGTCACTAGATTACTTCCCTAGACTAGAATAAAAATAGAAGTCAAACTATTAAGCTACTGAGTCTGGGCGCTCAGTTTTATATAGGCAACATGGGATTCTTCGATTCTGAGATAGTTCAGCAAGAAGCAAAGCAGTTGTTTGATGATTATCAAGCACTTATCAAGCTTGGCAACAGCTACGGTAAATTTGACCGCGAGGGCAAAAAGCTCTTTATTGAGCAAATGGAAGCCATGATGGATCGTTATCGCATCTTTATGAAGCGCTTCGAGCTATCAGAAGATTTCATGGCACAAATGACAGTAGAGCAATTGAAAACCCAGCTAGATCAATTTGGTGTCACCCCTCAACAAATGTTCGATCAAATGCACCTCACTTTAGAACGGATGAAAGCCGAGCTAGAGAAGCAGTCCTAGTGAATTTTAGATTTTAGATTTTAAATTTTGGATTTTGGATTTTGGATTGGCAATTAATCCAAAATCTAGAATCTAAAATCCAAAATTATTGTGACTTGGGACGAGGAAACTGGGAAGGTGACTTGAAGTTTTCTGATGGTACATTCTTCAATGCCTTTTCCATAAAATCTTTCCAAATGGGAGCAACCATACCGCCGCCTGTCGCACGGCTAGCTAATTGTCTGTTGTCGTCTCTCCCTACCCAAACGGCAGTAGTTAACTGCGGCACAGTGCCAACATACCAAATATCCTTTTCTGAGGAAGTTGTACCCGTTTTCCCAGCGCTGGGACGAGCAAGGGCAGCACCTTTACCAGTACCATTAGTAACTACGGTTCGCATCACATCGATAATGGCTGCCGAAGCCCAAGGATCTAGAACTAGCTGGGGTTTAGGAGTATTATCTAGTAATACATTACCACTACTATCGCTGACACGGGCAATTACAGTGGGTGGAGACTGCCAGCCATAATTAGCAAAGGTAGCGTAGGCACTAGCCATTTCCAAGGGAGTCACACCAATTGCGCCCAGGGGTAGTGAGGTTACGGGTTCCATCGGACTCATAATGCCCAAAGTACGACAGGTTTCGATAACTCTATTCATTCCTATAGTTTTACCAATTTTAATCACAGGAATGTTGCGTGACTGGGCTAAAGCTGTGCGGATTGGCATAGGGCCGCTAAAACTCCCATCGTAGTTTCTCGGAGAGTACCAACCACTACCATCTTGATATCTGACTGGAGAATCTACCACTGTTGTATCTGGGCCATATTTACCAGTAGCAAAAGCAGCATAGTAGACAAAGGGTTTAAAAGAAGATCCGGGCTGTCGCTGAGCTTGAGTTGCTCGGTTGAATTCACTGACCTTAGGATCTACACCACCCACCAATGCTTTGATAAAATGTGTGCGCGGATCGATCGCCACTAAAGCAATTTGATTCTTCGATAATCCCTGCCCCAGCAATGATTTATGCCACTTGACGACAGTTTCTTCAGCCATAATCTGAAAGTTGGCGTCAACTGTAGTTTGCACCCGCATTCCGCCCTTGAGTAGTGTCTCACGCCCAAACTTCTTAGCCAACTCTTGGGCTACAGTATTAGTTATATAAGGTAGGGCACTACCTTGAAAGGATTTGATTTTGCCAAGTTTAATTTCTTGCTTGAGGGCATTGTCATATTCTTGCTGGTTGATCCAATTCAATTCCAGCATCCGTCCCAGCACTTCTTTTTGTTTTTGTTTTGCCAGCTTCATACTCGCAAACGGGCTGAATTCTTCCGGTGCTTGAATCAAACCCGCCATCATTGCTGACTCACCCAAGCTTAAATATTCTGCTGACTTATTAAAGTAACTGCGTGCCGCCGTCTGCACGCCATAGTTATTATGACCCCAATAAACTTGATTGAGGTACATCTCTAAAATTTGGTCTTTGGTAAGAATTTGCTCTAATCGAATTGCTAGCACCCCTTCTGCTAACTTCCGAGTAAAGGCACGCTTGCGAGTCAAAAATAGGTTTTTTACCAACTGCATGGTAACAGTAGAGCCACCCTCTTTGACTCCACCTGCTACAGCATTAACTACTACAGCACGTCCAACACCAGTGGGGTTAATGCCGTGGTGTTCGTAGAAGTGGCTATCTTCACTTGCCAATACTGCCCGTTTGAGATTGGGAGAAATTCTGTCTAAGGGAACTACTTCCCTGTTAGCTTCCCCGTGGACACTAGCTAAGAGTTTACCTTTAATGTCATAAATGTAAGTCGTTTCTGAGGGAAAGAAATTACGTAACTGTCTTACATCTGGCAAATTACGGAAACTAATCGCTAAACCAACCAGTCCTCCGGCTACAATGGAACTTGCCAGCATGGTAATTGAGAGGAGAGTGCCGCCAGTTACTTGACCGACTCCTTTCAAAAACTCAAAACCTGATGAAGCCCGACGTTGTGGCTGCTTATCTTCAAAAGTCCTAGACGACGACACGGCGATTTCACTTCCTCACTTGTAAATTTAACTGTAATTCATTGGGCGAAGCAAGGCGGTTAATTTTTTGCAATTATAGTAGTTTGGCAGATGAGAAAGTGGATAAATTGCAAGTGTTTATAACCAACTTAACTTCTAGTGTACAAAGCATAGCTCTAGGTGGATTTTCTGGTGTGACGCAGGATTTTACTTGCTTGCGTCGTGGTGTAGTAGAAGTTTTCCCACAACCAGTTGATGTTAACAGTGAAAGTCTAGAAAAGCGTTTATTAACTACAAACCATCCTTTAAGGATCAAATTGGGAATTGACCCTACAGGTACTGATATTCATCTAGGTCATAGCATACCAGTACGAAAACTGCGAGCTTTTCAAGATGCTGGTCATACAGCAGTTCTAATAATTGGCGATTTTACAGCACGCATTGGCGATCCGACTGGTAAATCCGAGGTGCGTCGTCAGCTTACGGAAGCAGATGTCGCTCAAAATGCCCAGACTTATCTTGACCAAGTACGTCCTATCTTGGATTTTGACACACCAGGAAGGTTAGAGGTGCGCTATAACTCCGAATGGCTTTCCCAGCTTAAGTTAGAGAAAATTTTGGAGTTACTTTCCACGATGACGGTGGGGCAAATGTTGGCTAAAGAGGGATTTGCCGATCGCTATAAAAAAGAGAATCCGATTTTTATCCATGAGTTCCTGTACCCGTTGATGCAAGGTTTTGATTCTGTTGCCGTTGAGGCAGATGTGGAATTAGGAGGAACCGATCAAAAATTTAACATTGCTGTAGGCCGAGATTTGCAGCGCCATTTTGGTCAAAAGCCACAGTTTGGAATGCTGCTGCCAATTTTGATTGGCACTGATGGCGTGCAAAAAATGTCCAAGTCTTTAGGTAATTATATTGGGTTATCTGAACATCCAGGACAGAAGTATCAGAAGTTACAAGGAATACCAGATAATCTGCTGGAGCAGTATTTTGAACTGTTGACAGATTTACCTTTAGATGGGTTGCCAGAAAATCCCCGCGATCGCCAAACACTTTTAGCATGGGAAGTTGTAAAACAATATCACGGCCAAACAGCAGCCCAAGAAGCTAAAGAAGCTGCCGAAAGCGGGGGAAAAGAAGGTGCTGTTCCAGAATTCTCTCTAGCTGGGGTGTCACAATTTCCCGTAAAGTTAGCCTATCTTCTCAATATCACTGGCTTGTGTAAAAGTACAGGAGAAGGGAAGCGGAAAATTCAAGAAGGTGGAGTACGCTTAGATGGCGATCGCATTTCTGATGCCGATACCACTTTTGCTGCTGCTACTGATTTACAAGGTAAAGTTTTACAAGTTGGCAAAAACAAGTTTGTGCGTTTAGTGCTTTAGATGGGGAGTAGGGAATTGGTAAAACAACGAGTGATTGTGGCTTTGGATGTGCCAGATCGAGAAAGTGCGATCGCTCTTGTGGATCGACTTGAGGATGTTACTTTCTTCAAAGTAGGCTTGGAGTTGTTTACCAGCACCGGGCCAAAAATTCTGGAAATCCTCAAGTCTCGGCAAAAGCAGATTTTTCTCGATTTAAAGTTTGACGACATCCCCAACACCGTTGCTGGTGCTTGTCGTAGTGCAGCTCGTTATGGGGTAGATTTATTGACAATTCATGCTACATGTGGTAGAGAAGCTCTGAAAGCAGCAACAGAGGCGGCACAAGTAGGAGCAACACAAGCGGGTGTAAAACCACCTAAGTTGATTGCTATTACTTTGTTGACAAGTATTTCTGCCAGACAACTGGCCTTTGACTTGAAAATTCCCTTAGAATTGCCAGAATACGCTCTAGAAATGGCGCTGATGGCCCAAGAGTCGGGGTTGGATGGGGTAGTTTGTTCGCCCCAAGAAGTGACGCAGCTACGGCAAACTTGTGGAGACGACTTTTTGCTCGTTTGTCCGGGGGTGAGACCGACTTGGGCAGACAAAGCCGATCAAAAGCGATCGCTTACTCCAGCACAAGCGATCGTTGCTGGGGCAGATTACTTGGTGATTGGGCGTCCCATCACTACTGCTGCCGAACCTGAGCTAGCTTGGAAGAGAATTTGTGAGGATTTGAGTGCGATCGCATGAAGACACAAGTCAGCAACAAGACAATGGGAAACCCCATAGATAAATAAAAATGTAGTGAGCCGCCTAAATTTATTTATGGGGATTATCTTTTTACTTTTTACTTTTTACTTTTTACTTTTTAACCCCAACTCCTCTTTGCTAGCGCAGAGAGAAAATATCAACACTACGGCACAATCTTGGTGTTCTGAACAAGATTTAGAAATATTAACTACACAGTTATTGCAAGATTTACCTAGTTACACCAACCGCGTTACTCAACGCGCCCGCCGTCGTAGCCGCAGCACTGACCTATACAGTTATATGCTGGTAGCAGGAAGACCTGAATTTACTCCCTTACCCCTTAACCTTGAAGAATACAGTACACATACCCTTGAAAGTGCTGCCCCAGGAGTTGAACAAGTGTTTTTTACTACCTTAGAACGGCAGTACATCGGTAAAAAAGCGGTAGAATTACAAGAATTTCACTGGTTATTGTTGACTAAAACTAAAATTGGTTGGCGTCTAGTGATGATGTTTTCTCAAATCGGTGCTTATCCAAAACAACAAATACCATCACCGCCACGCGATAGTAGTAATGGTGCGATCGCTCAAGGAATTAAAGCTTGGTTACGTGATTGTCAAGCGGGGAGTGTGCGTAAATATAGCAGAATTCAGAATGGGCTAAACCTTAGCTATCCGCTAACAGAATTCAGAATTCAGAAGTAAAACAGGCTTGACACGAGGCTACTAGACTGAGTTTGTGTACTTCGCTTTCCTTCAAATCTGCTGTACAGAAATTAGGAGAACATTAAATAATGTCTAAAATACTCACTCAAATTCTGTATGAACAGGATTATCAATTGTGGTTAGAAACTACATTGAAACAATTGCGAGAACGAGATTTAGATCATCTTGATTGGGAGCATTTAATTGAGGAGATTGCAGGATTGGGTAACGAACAAAAACACAAGCTCGAAAGTTATCTTCTGCAACTTCTCAAACATCTACTGTTGTATCAACATTGGAGTCTTCCTGACTGTAAAAATCACTGGGAAGTAGAAATTGATAATTTTCGCGTGGAACTTAGGAAATTAACCAAATCCAAAAACCTCTACAATCATCTGCTCACAGTGCTTGAGGAAGTCTACATTGATGCATTACGACAAGCAAAAAAGAAAAGTGGGTTAAATTGTTTCCCACAAAGTTGTCCTTATACTATTGAGCAAATTTTAGATGTGGATTATTCGCCACCATTTACATATTTATAAGTAGGGCAATGAAGCCCGAAGTTAGATTTTAACAACTCTTACTTTAGTCCCAACTACTACTGCCAGAGTCACAACTACTACTACTGGAATCATAACTACTGCTGCCGGAATCATAACTACTACTGCCAGAGTCACAGCTACTACTGCCAGAATCATAACTACTGCTGGAGTCATAGTTGCTGCGATCGTAGCTACTGTTGCCAGATTCACAGCTATGGTTTCTGTGGTCATCATAGCTACTGTTGCCAGATTCACAGTTATGATTTTTGTGGTCATCATAGCTACTACTGTAGCTTTGGTAAACACTGGGATAATATATCTGAGCATCATCAACAGACGAACTACTGCTGCTATTACTAGAAGAATTACCAAAGTTGCCTCTACTACTTTTATGGGAACTCTTCCTAGTAGGTGAAGCAGCACGTTTAATGAAAGTTATAAAACCCAGCGCAATTAGTAAAAATACGATTAAACCCC
The DNA here is from genome assembly GCA_034531095.2 of Nostoc sp. CreGUA01. Lineage (GTDB taxonomy): Bacteria > Cyanobacteriota > Cyanobacteriia > Cyanobacteriales > Nostocaceae > Nostoc. The sequence goes on from JAVRBV020000083.1 coordinate 82,077, forward strand.
ACATGCTTCTTCTCCTTTACTAATTTTCTCAAGCTTAATAAGCTGACGAAAGCTCGACTATAGCTTCAGTTGCGTCAACCGTTTTTCCGGATTTCATGAGAGTTTTAGTAGGTAAAAGGCATTAACAATTCAAAATTCAAAATTCAAAATTCAAAATTCAAAATTCACGCATTAAAGACATTTAAAGTCGGGGATTTAAACTCCGACTCTAAATATGCTACGTGTAGATGTAGGGGTCTTAAACCCTCAAATGTACGATAAACAACAGGCTTAAAGGTCTTTTGGTGTGAGAGTTTGACGTAACCTAGCTGACAATTGCTATGGTATCTAAAAATGTTACGCCAAATATAGGCTAGTTAATTTGTATCATATAAAACTCGTACAAACTCTAGGAATTTTCAGCAATATTGCAATTTGATAAGTAATATCAAGGTTCCCTCCTGAAAAGAGTCTGATGAATCCAGTTGCGTCAGGTATTTTTTCTGATTTCATCTAACTTGGCACGCACCGCTTGGATATCCTGCCACATCAGCCATTTTGGGCTACCTCTTTCTTTGGAAGGGTTACGCAGCAAATAGGAAGGATGAAAAATTGGCATACATAAACGTCCTTCCCAGTCCAGCCATTGTCCGCGAATTTTAGTAATCGGCTGCTTATCGCCAGTCAAGCTTTTGAGCGCAGTTGCACCCGTTAACAGAATGATTTTGGGGTCAACTAGGCGAATTTGTTCTAGCAAGTAGGGTTTGCAAGCTGCTATTTCATCCTTAGTGGGAACTCTGTTATCTGGTGGGCGGCACTTATTAATATTGGCAATGTATACATATTGCTCAGTGCTTAAATCCACAGATGCCAGAATTTTTTCTAGCAACTGTCCTGATTTGCCGACAAATGGTAAACCCGTTTCGTCTTCATGTTGACCAGGCGCTTCTCCCACAACCATTATTGGGGCTTTGAGGTTGCCGCGTCCGACAACAGCATGTGTACGAGTGTTTCCTAAAATACAGCGGTGGCAGCGATCGCAATGCTGCGCCAACTCGGTCATAGCGGAATAGGTTCCCGCTGGAATAGGAATTTTGGCATCTGTGGGAATCAGCTCTCGTTGATTAAAAGTTGAGTCGTCGAAGAGGCTGAGTTGGGTTTCGCTGCTCATGAAAATTAGGATTTTGGTATCAGCACCAGCAGTCCGATCTGAATTTCAGTGTGTCTGGGATTGGGGACTGTATCAGAAATAGATTTCAGAAATAGACTTTTACTGAATACTTATTATTTTATAAATCTTATTTTATCAGTTAATTTGAGACAAAATTCAGTCATGATAAAAGCAGTGCCGTCCTAAGACACTGGGGAAAAACATGTCACACACCCCAATTTTTGCCGATCGCATCCATGCGGGTGAGGAATTGGCGCAAGTAATTCACGATCTTTTGACTCAGCAAACAATTGATTCTGGGGTAAAACCTGTACCAATTGTTTATGCTTTGCCAAGAGGAGGTCTACCAGTGGCAGCACCAATAGCACGTCTTTTGGGTTGTCCGTTAACGGTAGTTGTAGCTAAAAAAATTAGCCATCCAGAAAATCCAGAGTTAGCCATTGGTGCAGTTACTAGTTGTGGAAATGTTCTTTGGACTGAGCAAAAGCTATTTCGTCCAAAACAGGATGTACGATGGCGAGAAGTGGCTTTAAATAAAGCCCTTAAGCAAGCTAAGTCCCTGGAGGAGCAATTAATTTCTGCTTGTCCTCAAGTGAGTACAAAGGATGCTACGGCAATTTTGGTTGATGATGGCATTGCCACAGGTATGACTATGGCTGTTGCTGCTACTGCCATCAAAGCCCTTTCACCGGCGGCAATTTGGCTATGTACTCCGGTAGCGCCACAAAAATTGCTACCTTGGTTGAATCAATGGGGCGATCGCGTAATTGTTTTGAAAACGCCTGAATCTTTCTGGAGTGTGAGTAATTTTTACGCACAATTTCCCCAGGTAAACACATTAGAGGTTATCCGATATCTCCAGCAACAAAAAACAATAGCCAACACAGATTCCTGTGAGTAATTTTAAATTTTTACCTTCTTGCCAGAATTCCTGGGGCGTAAGCCTCAATCACTTTGCCAGTGCGAGTGCAGCTAATCATTAAGTAATCACAACTTGGGCATTGTGTCCGAGTTAATTCATTATCTGTAATATAATAACGCTCTGCATGACTGCCACAATTTGGGCAGTAAATTTTTTGTACTGTCTGCATTTCAAAGCCCCTGGTTGTAGTATTTTTTATTTGGTAAAACTGCTAGTTAAATCCGGAAAAATTCTAGTTCGACCCAACTTAACAAACTGCTGTGGAATTAGCTAATGATTTTAAACAAAATTTCAGGTTTGAAAAAATTTTGGATATCTTTAATCTATTATCCTCAAATTTACGTGATTTTACCCTCCTACTTTAGATACATAAATTAATTTTTTGATAAATTCTCTTTAGAGATAGAGTGATCCCTATGGTTAATGCTTTGAGAGAGGCTAATTTTTACTTGATTTTAGACAAAGACAAAAAAGCCATTCTAGTATTCAAAAATTAAAATTCAAAAATTACTGTATCTTGGGCTACAAAAAATATGTCTTAAGATTTAGTTAATCTTTACCAACGAGATTTATCAGATTAAATTCTGATCAGATAATATTTCATGGAAAGAAACATGGGGAGTCGGTACATACAGTTGAGCTAATTTTAGTAATATAAATTACCATTTTCACAGACTTTACACGTACTGATTCTCAACGCCGTTGGCAATTCCTCCACAAGTGCGATCGCTGTCGCTAACCCACCCTACGTATCTTTTCAAAATTCAAATATTAGTCCTATATATAAATATTGCATATATTATACAAAGGTATACTTAAGTGAATTTAAGCACAATTTTAGAGATACAATAATGAACCGCACCTGTTTTTTAGCTATTTTATATTACATTGGATTCCCATTAACGATTTTAAGCATATACTTTAGCTTAAATTATTCAGGCTTCTGCTTCGCAAAGATGCGTTATCTCAGCGATGAAGAGAGATTCAGAATGGTTTTTGATTATCAAAATGAACGAACAGATTTACTGAATATTGCAAACGTAGAAGGAAGCATTTACAACTACATCAAGTATGCAAGTTTTGACGAATATATCAAAGAAAATCCAGACTGCTGTTCTATAAATCCCGGTGGATCTTATGATATTGGACAAGCTTCATTTTTAGATCGGATATTTGTAGGACTTACGCAAACTCTATGAACTCTTGGCGTTCTTGGCGTCTTGGCGGTAGCCTACGGCAAGCCGCAAAGCGTCTACGATAAATTAGGCTTTTTGGTTATTTTTGCGTAAGTCCTGATTTGGATATGATGCTCGTGATGTAATAGTTATTAACTTCAAAGTCCGTTATGTAGACGAAAATCGTAACCAAAGAGTACAAGAAATACGTTTTGAAAATACTTTACAAAACTGTGGACATCCCCAGTGATGATTTTGTCTAAATCCAAAATCCAAAATTGTTGACTCAAGACCCGACCTGAAGAGTAGTAAGGCACAACCGACGGATATGGGGTCAATCTAAAATTCAAAATCTAAAATCCTTGCATTGTTTGGCTCATATTAAGATGGATGAAAATAATCATAAATTTCTTGAGCCAAACGCGCCCCAATTCCGGGAACTTCAGCGAGTTGGGCGGTTGTTGCTTGCCGAATATAATCAACTGAGCGAAAATGTCCTAGTAGCTGCTTTTGTCGATGATGTCCTAAACCAGGAATTTCATCTAAACGCGATCGCTTTAATTTATCACTGCGTTGCTGACGATGGAAAGTCACTGCAAACCGATGCGCTTCATCTCGCAGTCGCCGCAATAGCTGTACCCCTGGTTGTTCTGCGTCAGTGGTTAATGGTTGAGATTCTCCTGGTAAAAAAATCTCTTCTCGCTGCTTTGCTAAACTCACAACTCGCAAGTCTTCCAATAAATTCATTGCTTGCAAAACGGCAACAACTGAAGATAATTGACCTTTCCCGCCATCAATCATAATTAGATCAGGCCAGTCAGGATTACCCAAATGTTTTAATTGCGGATCTTCAGCATACTTGCGAAATCGACGCTGGATAACTTCCGCAAGACTAGCAAAATCATCTGAATGTCCGGCTGTGACTGTGGGATTTTTAATTTTATAGTGGCGATAGTGTTGCTTGGCGGGTAACCCATCGATAAACACGACTTGGGAAGCTACAGCATTTGAGCCTTGAATGTGGGAAATGTCATAACCTTCGATGCGGTGAGGTACATCTGGTAAATCCAGAATAGTCGCTAAATCTTGCATTGCTTGGTGATTGCGATCGCCCAATTTTTGCATTCTTTGTAATTCATACTGGGCATTTCGCTCTACCATCTCTATTAATTCTGCCTTAGTTTGGCGCAAAGGAGCGAAAATCGTCACTTTTCTACCTTTACGTTCACTCAAGACATCTACCAATATTTCTGCATCCGGTAACTCATGCTGTACTAAAATTTCTGTGGGTATTTCCACAGAGTCAGCAGTTTGGTAATGTTCTTCTAAGGCTCGTTGTAAAATCGCTCCTGGTTCTGCATGAGCATCCGCCACAAACGCCAAGCGTCCCACCAATTGTCCAGCGCGAATTTGAAATAGTTGAATGCAGGCGTGTTGGGCGTCAGCTGCTAAGGCGATGGCATCCCGCGAAACTGTATCATCTGGTAAGGACACTTTTTGGTCGGCTGTCAGCGACTTTAACCCAGAAATTTGATCGCGAATTCGCGCTGCTGACTCAAAGTTCAAGTCCTCAACAGCAGCATTCATCTGTTGAGTCAAAATATCAATCAACTCTTGAGTCCGACCTTGAAAGACCATCGCAATTTTTTGCACGATTTTGCGATATTCTTCTGGTAAAATCAACTTTTGACACACACCCGGACAACGCCCTAAATCATAATTCAAACAAGGACGGTCTTTGAAAAGTGCTTGGGGTCGTTGTCGCTGGGGAAAGATGCGCTTACACAAACGTAAAATTTCTCGCAACAGACCAGCATCGGTATAAGGGCCATAAAATTTATCTTTTTCTTTGCCTAGTTGGCGTTTGCGGGTGATAAAGATCCGTGGATAGTCTTCCGACCATGTGATGCAGAGATACGGATATTTTTTATCATCTTTGAGCAGGACGTTAAAGTATGGCTGGTGCTGCTTAATCAAATTGGCTTCCAGTGCCAAGGCTTCGGATTCAGTATCAGTGACAATAAATTCAATTTCTGTCACTAATTTTACCATCGTCGCTATGCGTTCACTTTTGTTGTATCCATCCCGGAAATAGGAACGCACACGCGATCGCAACTTACGTGATTTACCTATATATATAATGCGATCGCTGTTGTCCCGCATAAAATAAACGCCCGGTTCCGGTGGAATTTCTGCTAGACGGTTTTCCAGTCGGTCTGGCTCTTTAACCAGTGGTAGTATTTGAGTCGATATTGCCACAACCAAAATTATCTAATCTTTCTTTATTTTAAGAAAAATTATTTTTTCTTGCTGATTTAACTAAACATGCTCAAGTAAATACACTTAGATAATTTTTAGTATCACGTATAAAATAATTCAAAAAGAGGAACTTCGAGTCAAAATTTCGGCTGAGAGGGTGTTTATATAGCTGCGACTTTAATTATTGAATAAACACTTTACTTTTTGAGTTATACTTAACACCTTATATTTTTAATAAAAAGTATTCAAGTTTGTTGACCTTGCCAATTTTAGATTTGAAATTAAAAATTATTTCGGTATCGCCGTAAACAAGCAAGCTACATCCCCCACCACTACTAGAGAATTTTTTTCATCCCAAATTTAAAATCCTCAAACACCTGCATACAGTGGTCTTTTTCAACGTAAAAGACACCCTGATTTACTTGCTTGTTTACAGAAGTATACAAAGATGGCAGAAGCTAGCTATCAAAAATCCAAAATCCAAACCAAAATTGATTGTGTTCGGTTTATATATTTTTTATCAAACTCACTAATTGCTTGAAGTTTTAATATTAAGCGGATTAACGGATTTAGTAAATTAAATTTATGTTTATTATTGAGAATATAACTATTATGATAATTACAGACAAATCAATTATGAATCTGCAAGACTTTGAAGCCCAGTACCGTGAGGCTATAGCTGAAACCCTCAATGAGCTGCAAGCAGCAGTTTTATTGCTAGCAGAAGTACAAAATAAAATTTCTAAAATTGGTAATTCTGTACAAAATTTGAGTCAGCGTGTTGAAGAGTTTATTGCTGAACAAAAAGCAGAGTAAATATATATTTAGTATAAAACTTATTTATGATGATAACTAAACTCTTCTTCAATTTTCAATATCAGATCCTTCAGTTTGAGAGGTTTAACAAAATAATGACGTGCGCCCAAACTCATAGCTAGTTCTTGATCTGCTTTAAAGGCGAACGCTGAAACTACAATGATAGGAATTTTTGATAAATGGGGTTTTTGCTGGACTTGTTTTAAGAGTGAGTAACCATCAACATCTGGCAATTTCAAGTCGAGTAACATTAAATCTGGTTGGAATTTTTCGATAGTTGAGAAAAAAGTAGAACCTTCCGATAAACTCTGGACTTCGTACCCACAATAACTTAGGTAGTCACTGAGTAACATCCTATTGAGATAGTGGTCTTCGACTAACAAAATTCGTTTAGCTTGATTTGAACGGAATTGGTGACTTATGTTCAGTAATTGTGCTGTCATTGCCATCTATCATCATTTTTATTTACAAGTCAATATCGCCAGATGAATAGAAAGTTGAGTTATGTAATATTATCAAAAACTATAATATACTATTTTTAGTTGTACTGGTATAATTAAATCATATTATCTAAAAATTAAAAATTAATAAAAATTTAAGCTTTTCTTCACAAAGTTTTTATTATTGATGACATTCAATAAATTGCTACTAAGTAAATGCCTTAACAAAGCAGTTTCGATCTAGATGTTCTGGAAAATCATCAAAGGAATATATTGTCTGATAGTTTCGAGGCAAATATTCATAAAAAAGGGAGCTAATAGCCCCCTAATCATTTTGTATACTCGCAACCACTATTTCAAATAGATGCTTTTTTTAGTTGGCGTCGGGTAGTAAAGATACCAGCAACACCCAACAAACCAAGTATTACTGATGGTTCTGGAACGGCTGTGGGAGGTACACCTTGGATGCTGACTTCGTAATTACCACTGTGAGATTTGCCATCAGCACCTATTCCGGCACTGTTAGTTAGTCCACTTGCGGTAGCAGAGAAGCTGTAAAGAAAATCGGTCTTGTTATTGTACGTAACTTTAACGACTTCACTGGCTTGGAATCCATCTTTGAGAAAATTACCCAAGGTTCCTAATAAAGGAGCATAGTAATCTTTTAAATTGTAGTGACCCGCCAAGCCAATTTTGATTTCGCCCGTTGTGTCGTTTTGGTTAACGTAAGAGATATTAGGGTCGCTAGAGCGTTGGAAACCTTTGATGTTGAAAAATGCGTTAAAAGCTTGCTGGCGCAGAATTGAGCTAGGAGTAAAACTCGGTAGACCCAGTGCTGATTTAATGGCAGATTCATTACTAGCTAGACCAGCTGCATTATAAAATTGGTTAAACCAAGTATTTGCAAAGTTCTGTGCGCCATAGCTTGTACTCAATACCGAGCCAGTACTAAACCAATCTGTTGCTGTCAGACTGCTCAAGGTGATGCTTTTGTCACCGATTTGTCCAGTCAAGGTAGTATTTTTGGTGAAATCAAAACCAGACTGCTCAGTAGTAGCTCGTAACTCTACATTGCCAGTGGGGTTTGCAGCATTGCCATTGAGAACTGTCTGGACGTTTGTCTGGGTACTTGGTACAAGTACAGTACTGTTACCTGAGACACCATAGACTAAATAATCACTTGCTGCTGTTCCGCCTATGGTAGCGCCGGTCAGCGTCCCAGCTTGTGCTGGTGCAGTGGCAAGAGCGCTTACACCAATAGCCATTGATGCACCAATCACAAGTTTTTGAAAAGCTATCTTCATTTTTTTTCAAGTCTCCGTCAGTTTGGAAATTAAGGTTTAAACTACTACTGTTTCTAGGCTTGGACTGTTTTGGCTACAGGCTTTTTGGCAATACTGCTGCTTAAAAAACACAATTTGTATTGTTAGCCATTTCTGGTAGCTGAACGTACAAACCCAGTTTATGAAATGGGGAGACTTGATTGGGTAAAGTTCGTGTTGATTATCAATAAAATCATGACGAATATTTTTCTATATTTATATGTAAAATTACATAATTTTTCAAAAATATTTAGTAGTATATAATACTGGTTTAATTAATTTAAGTTTTTAGTATATATACGTAAAAATCGGGTAGCACAAGACAACTGTGCTACTCTACCGAAAAAATGCTTGACATTCAGTTTGAATTTAGGAACTTAGCCATTCTTTCTACAGCTGTTTCCAACAAAGAAGGCTCATGCACCAAAGCAAAGCGGACATAACCTTCGCCAGATTTGCCAAAACCCGCACCAGGGGAAGCAGCTACACCAGTTTGTTTGACCAGCTGAGTGCAAAATTCTATAGAGTTTTGGCTCCAAGGTGAAGGCAACTTTGCCCAGATGTACATTGTGGCCTGGGGGATGTGAACATTCCAGCCAATGCGGTGTAAAGCAGTAATGAAAGCATCACGGCGTTCTTGGAAGGTAGCGACAGCAGTTTTTACGCCAATTTGAGGGCCACTCAAGGCAGCGATCGCCCCATTTAAAATTCCCCGATATTGGTTAAAATCAACAGCGGCTTTGACCTGACGTAAAGCGTTGATTAACTCGGCATTGCCGATGGCGTAGCCAATGCGGAAGCCGCCCATATTATAAGACTTGGAAAGGGTAAAAAATTCAATTGAAACGGTTTTTTCTGGATCTGCTTGCAAAATTGAAGGGGCTAGGGACTGGGAAGAGGACGCGGGGAGGGAATTGTCTCCGTGTCTCCGTGTCTCCGTGTCTCCGTGTCCTTCTTTTCCCCAGTCGCCAGTTGCTGTAAATACTAAATCTACGTAGGGGAAATCGTGAACCAAGGTGAGATTGTGTTGCTGACAAAAGGCGACAGCTTCTTGGAAGAAAGATAAAGGAGCGATCGCAGCTGTGGGATTGTGAGGATAACTTAAGACCATCATCCGCGACTGAGCCAAGACTGGGGCGGGAATATCAGCAAACACTGGTAAAAAAGCGTTTTCTTCCCTGAGTGGCATTGCGTAAATTTGCCCACTGGCGAGGTAGACTCCCCCGGCATGGGAGGGATAACCGGGATCGAGCAACAGCGCAAAATCTCCAGGATTGAGCAATGTTAAGGGTAAATGGGCGGTACCTTCTTGAGAACCAATTAGAGGTAGTACCTCAGTTTGGGGATCAACGGCGATACCAAATTTTTGTTCGTACCATTTAGCTGCGGCTTCACGAAAGCCTTGAGTACCATTAAATAAAAGATAGCCGTGGGTGGTGCGATCGTGAAGAGATTGGGCGATCGCTTCAATAACATGTGCCTCGGCTGGTAAATCAGAAGACCCCAAAGACAAATCAATTAGCTGTTGTCCAGCGGCCAAAGCAAGTGCTTTGGCTTTATCCATGTCAGCAAATACATTAGATTGTAGGGGCTGTAAACGTTTTGCAAATTGTATTTTAGTCATTTGTTACGAAGTTCTCTATCCTGCTGTGGACGAAGATGCTGTTGCTAGCTTGCTTCCCCATACCGATACGGTATGGGGAAGTAGACGCTCTCTAGAAGACGTTGCGCGAAGGCATGAAACAGCAAACCGCTACTCTATCCGAGGAAACCTGATGAGAGACTTTGGGCTTTCTCGCCCAATGCCCAATGCCCAATGCCCAATGCCCAATGCCCAATGCCCAATGACTAATTACTATCTAGATGCTTGGCTAGAAGACTGAGTAATTTTTCTTTGCCGATGACTCCCTCGGTGGATTCTAGTAGTTTTTCTCCTTGAATTAGCCTGAGGGCGGGGACACCTTCCACTTGGTATTGTTTAACCGTAAGTGGGTTGGGGTCAATTTCCATTTTAACGACTTTGAGACGATCGCTATAAGCACTGGCAGCTGAGTTAATCATGGGCGACATCAATTGACAAGGCCCACACCAGGAAGCCCAAAAGTAAACTAATACAGGCTGCTCGGCTTTTAATACTTCTGTTTCAAAATTATCATCAGTTATGGTGATTACAGCCTTACTCATTGCAGTCTCCATCAGGTGGCGATCGAAGTTGGCACACACACAATACTCTATCCCAAACTGAGTCCTGAGTCACCGAACTTCTGATTTAGCGAAGCTGGAAGTGTTAAAGTGCTGAGAAAATAGTCGCAGATCTTTTTAGACGCACAACGTTAGTTATTGGCCGGCTCTACATGAGAATTGTTATAAATTCAAGCTAAAGTGAAATGTAAATATTCAGGCTGATGCAAGTGAAGACAGCCCAATAATAGCGCCTGGATATCACTCTGTTTAATTATCAGGAGCAAAGCGCGATTCTCTTGCCAAGAAGCTGCGCCAATGCGTGCAGAATATTTACAGTGTTGCGTAAAATTATGGATAATTTCCCAGTGGTCGCTCAAGTGGATGCATCCCTACCCAATTACACTCAGGAAAATACATTTCTCATGCGGCCTAATACCGATTCGGATTCACCAGCGAAGGAAAAATTAGGAACCGACTTTGACTCTCGCATGATGCAGCGGTGTTTGGAACTTGCTCGCCGCGCCTTAGGACGTACTTCACCAAATCCCCTAGTAGGAGCAGTGATTGTCAAGGATGGGAAGATTGTGGGGGAAGGATTTCATCCTCGTGCAGGTGAGCCTCATGCCGAAGTGTTTGCCTTGAAGGCAGCAGGGGTTCAGTCCCAAGGCGCAACAATTTATGTCAGCCTTGAACCTTGCAATCACCACGGACGCACTCCCCCTTGTTCGGAAGCCTTGGTAAAAGCAGGGGTAGCAAAGGTGGTAGTGGGTATGGTCGATCCTAATCCACTGGTAGCTGGAGGGGGTATTGCTCGTTTACGTGCGGCGGGGATCGAGGTGGTAGTAGGAGTAGAAGAAGAGGCTTGTCGTCAGCTAAATGAAGGCTTTGTTCATCGCATTCTCTACAAACGACCTTTGGGAATTCTCAAATATGCCATGACTCTAGATGGCAAAATTGCTACTACCTCTGGTCACAGCGCTTGGGTAACAAGCCAGGATGCCCGCACTGAAGTACATCAGCTACGGGCAGCTTGTGATGCTGTTATTGTTGGGGGTAATACAGTACGACTAGATAATCCTTATTTAACTAGCCATCAGGTAGGGGCACATAATCCTCTGCGAGTGGTAATGAGTCGCCATCTAAACTTACCGGAAAATGCCCGCTTGTGGCAAACTGCGGATGCTCCAACTTTGGTGTTGACACAGGAGGGTGCTAACCCCAATTTTCAAGAATTGTTGCTTAAACAAGGAGTAGAGGTAGTGGAATTGACATCACTGACACCAGATAAAGCAATGGCGTACTTGTATGAACGGGGTTTTTGTAGTGTGTTGTGGGAGTGTGGTAGTACTTTAGCTGCAAGTGCGATCGCTCAAGGAGCAGTGCAAAAAGTCTTAGCGTTTATTGCCCCAAAAATAATTGGTGGTAGCATTGCTCCCACACCTGTTGGCGATTTAGGTTTTACTACTATGACTCAGGCACTGTCTTTAGAACGTGTTCGTTGGCGGGTAGTAGGCTCAGATTGCTTAGTGGAAGCTTATTTTCCCCAAACAAGTCGAGGGTGAGAAGGAGTCTGAATTCTGAATTCTCTATCTAGAATTTTGCTCTCATCCACACTGACGTTCATGAGCAATATCACGTATGAGTGCTAGGCGAGATTGAATGTAGTGGCTGAGAAAATCAGTTTCGTGAGAATTTAACAAAATTTGCGTTTCGGTTTGTTTCACCAACCACTGCACCAAGCTAGCATCATCGAGTTGTAAGAGGATCTTAGCTTGGGCGGTTTCAACCACAGACCAAAGCTGACGCATAATTTTAGGAGTCATTAGACCTCAATAGAACCATTAGCTTAGCTGTTTTCAGATTACACAATTTTGATCGCAATTTACGATATGAATGTAGAAGCTGAGATAAGTATTATTAAAAACTTAATAATGGTATTTATAACTTTATGAAGATTCAGAATAAAAATGGGCATTGCTGATTGGGTATGGCGTAACTACTGCGGTTGCAAATGTAGAGCCAGTGGCATCATGGGACGATAGTATAGATAAAATTTTATGAGTTTATTCCCAAAATCTCGAACAGAAATTTACTAATCTTAAAAACTTAGTTTTTGTGTTTGGGAAGACTGAAATTGTGTTGATTTTCCCTCAAAAAACTGGTTTTTTTGACTCTGATGTTGAATATTATATCTGTGTTATGGGATACAAAAATTTAATTGAAATTAACATTTTTTGCCTGAAGATGGATTGACAAAATCATGTAAATCTTCATCCCAAATACTAATGTAAATAAAATTACATTCTTGGCGAATAATCTGACCCTTAAGTGAGCCACTTTTGAAGCTAAAATTATCAGACTGTCGCTGCTTTACCTGTCTGAGTCCCTGCTTAATATCCTCAGTGGCTTGCCCACTTAAGAGTCCATCTAGGGTAGCTTCCATTACCTGTTGGTCTACTGATTCAGCAAAAGATACCTCGGTTTGACGCAGTATTTGAGAATTGCGATCGAATAAGTAGCCAAGGTCTATTTTGTTTGGTACAAGTTTGTAAACAACAGCACGCGTATTACCCCACACACCTCTTAAATCTCTGTTTGGTTTGCCGAGGGCAGCTTCTACAATATTTCTGCGTGTACCTGTAGGAAATGCGGGAACGCTTTGTTTAGTGGCAGTTGCAGCTAATTTACTGCGTGGTTTTTTTTGTGGTGTGGAACGCGCTTCTGGTGTGGGTACTGGGACTGGATTCTCTGGTTCTGGCTGTGGTGTTGATGTTGCTAATGGTGTTTGAGTATCTAAAGTTACAGGCTTGTTTTCTGACGGCGTGGATGCAACTGGGGGATTAAAAGTTGGTATAGATTCGGGAGTTACTTGTGGCTGTGGTGGTGAGGTTGGTACAACTGGGACTGGAGAGGGTTGGGAAGAAATAGGCGGATTACTAAATGTAGGAGTGGGCAGAGATTCTGGTGATGGAGTAGGACTTGTGGCGATGTTTGTCTGTACTTGTTGTTCACGAGTCATACCAGAAATTGCGATCGCACTAATCAAGCCACCTACCACTAAACTACCAACAATTACAGCAGGTTTTTGCCAGTTTCCAGGAGTGGAAATTGGAGTTTTTTGTGGGGAATATAATGGCTGGGTTTGTTGAGTTGATGAAGCAGCGGTAGAAAAATGGGCTGATTGTGAGGGAATATAACTAGGAGACTGCAACGCATATAGCATTTTACTAGCAGTACTGTAGCGATCGCCTGCATGAGGTTTAATTGCCTGATTGAGTACTGCCGCTAATTGGGGAGAGACATGAGGAGTGTGCTGCTGCCAAAGTATTTCGCCAGTTTGCAAATCGGTTAGTAGTTCTTGGGGGTGTTTGCCAGTCAGCAGATAAATTGCCGTTAAACCTAAACTGTAGATATCAGTAGCGTAAACTGGACGCCCAACGGCTTGTTCGCTAGGCATATATCCAGGGGTACCAATGACAAGCGATCGCGTGGGGTATCCTGGAGTAGTCACCACCGAACGAATTGTTTCTTTAACTGCACCAAAATCAATCAAAACTGGTTTGCCATCAACAGCACGGATAATGATGTTCTCAGGTTTGATATCGCGGTGAATAATGCCTTTGCTGTGGACATAATCCAAAACTGATAGCAGACTCAAGAGGATTTCCCGCACCAGATTTTCACTCTCAAATCCTTTGGTTTCAATAATTTTTGTCAAAGTTTGGCCGTGAATCCATTCTTGGACGAGGTAAAATTGCCCATTTTCAGAAAAATAAGCGTAGAGTTTGGGAATTTGGTTACAACTTTCACCCAAATACTCTAAGGTTGCTGCTTCTCTCTTAAATCTTTCTTGGATGATTTGGTAAGTTTGCGGGTCATTGTTGGTTATGGGTTTGAGTTGCTTAATTACGCAGTGACGCCGAGAAGGCATGTGAGTGTCTTCTGCGAGGAAGGTTTCGCCAAACCCACCTGCACCGATTACCTGGATAACTTGATAGCGATTGTTTAGCAGCGTTATTGTCATGAAAACTTACAAGTGTGAGCCTTTTCTCAATGTACCTCAGATATATTCCTGATTTTGGGTTTAACGTAACGCGAAATTGCCTACATAGGCGCGAAGCAAGGTGGGGATGAATAGCAGCGATCGCTTTTTATTGGAATGTTAAATTAGGATCAAATCCTGATTATTACATCAGTTTGTAAAAGTTTGGGATCTCGCTAATTTAACTGTTTTAAGCCAAGATATTGAGCCGTTAATTGCCATAAACAGCAAAATTACGTAAAGTAAAGCAACGAATTTAACTTCCTTAACGTAATATAACCAAATGCTAATAATATCAACTACTATCCAGTAATACCAACTTTCAATCCGCTTTTGTGCCATCAACCACATTGCGGTAAAACTCATAATTGTTGTGAGTGCATCTAAGTAAGCAAAAGAAGCTTTCTCTGGAAATAATGTTGGCAGTATTAGATGAATTTGACTCATCAATATTCCCGTTGCTAAGGAAACGATTATGGTTGCTGAAGCAGCCAAAACAATTGTGCGTAGAGAACTATATCTAACATTTAAAATTTTGCCACTAGCTGATTCTGGTGTAGTCCATCGCCACCAGCCATAAATACTAACACCTAAATAATAAACTTGCTCGATGGTGTCTGAATACAAGCCAATTTGATAGAAAAGCACCATGTACAGCAATACGCTGACTATGCCGACAGGCCAAGTCAGAATTTTCCTTGCAGAAATTAGCCATACTGACCATAAGGAGAAAATTGTTCCCAAAAGTTCAACATAACTCATGGGATAACCCACAACTTTGAAGGCAATATTATTAACACTCCAAAATTCAAACATGTTAAGTTAATCTCAAAAATAAATCTATTGAAGAAGAATACAGAATTCAGAATTCAGAATTCAGAAATAAATTATGATACTTTCGATAACGTGATAACACCTTTTTGACAAAATCAATCCGTGTATTTAAATTACCATGCAGAGTAAAAAAAGGAATTTTTCGCAGAATTAGATCGTTTTTAATTTGTTTTTGAAATATATTCCGGTTTGCCTGTCCAGAGCGATCCCAAGTATTATCATAAGGTATATCTATATCACAAAGGAATACCAAATCATAACGCGATACAGCTTGATGTGCTAGTTGCGCTAATTCCGGAGCAACGGTTTTGTGGTAATACAAAGAAAATTGGTAGGTTGTTAGTGCGTTGGTATCTGTAAACAAGTATTGGTTTGCTTGCAATAATAAAGTTTCTTCCCGTTGTAAATGACCTTGAGCAATCTCCACAAGTTGAGAGAGTGAAAGTCGTCTTTCGATTTGATGTTTTTCCCAATATTCGCGTCCATACTCTGGCATCCATACAGTGTTGTATTCTTTTGCTAATTGGGATGCTATTGTCGTTTTACCAGTTGAAGGTGCGCCTAGAAAAACAACGTTAGTAATTAAGTCACGATAAATTTCAGAATGTAAATAATCCTTAAAATTATAAGGATTTTGTCTGATTTGTGTTCCGGAAATTGGAAAAATTTTGCGATCGCTATCTACAAGTCGATTCACTGCTCCCAATGCTTGGCTTACGTGTTCGCCATAAAATTCACTACAGTAAAAATGTGTAATTTTTTTTGATTCTAATTTTTGCAGGATATATTCTTCGTGCTTTTTCTTAATCTCAGGTGTATCACCAACTTCTGTTGGCCCATCCCACGCCTCAATCACCTCAATTGTGGGATAAAGTTTTCGCAGCCAGTTAACTCGAACTGTTAAAGGAATGGCAGTCACTTCTGGACAATCATAAACCATCACTAACACTTCATCCATCTCTGCTAAGGCCGTTTCAATCACAAATTGATGTCCTTGATGAAGAGGAGCGTATTTACCTAGTGTGAGTCCACGTTTGCTGACCATAGTTTCCTAGAAATAAGAGTTTTAGAAAGTTTTTTGCCCCTCAACCTCTCTGTTTCCTTCAAGACTGCGGTGGTTTCTTGCCAAAGCCATAGCGCAGTGTATTTACAATCCAATTTTGGAAGTTGTCAATGTAGCTAAATATCACTGGTACTACCACCAACGTCAACAGGGTAGACATAATATCTACCACTGTTAGTACTTTGTTAAGAAAACTTTAAATTCATTTACTTTATATCAAAATGACGCTGCGCGAATGCAAACACGGCGAATCGCTATTCTATGTTCGCCTGTTACGTTCCTGTAACCCGACGGAAAAGCAAGCTACGCCTAGCATCTTCGTCAGTAGAAGGTTAGCCAGCGCACCTTCCAGGATATTGCTACAGACTTCTGTCTGTGTCCCCGGATCTTTGTTTGTGTCAACAAACAGGGAGTAGGGAACTCTTAGTTGGGAGTAGGGAAGACGGCATTGGTCGGGGCTTGAAACCACGGGCCTTTGCTATCGTCTTGAAAGACGGGGCTTGTAACGAAGCTGGTTGTTGGGGCTAGTTTTTTCCCCTACTCCCTACTCCCGCCCCAACGGGGCTTGGTCAGTCTTAACCTGTGACTTTTGGCTTAGTCAAGTATGAGGTCACACACCCAATGTATTTAGATCACTGTCAATCACAAGTGAAAAATGAAAAACTGATAGATAAAGCTAATGTAGATTTATTTAATTAAAATTCAAAATTTAATGTACTTTGCTATACTAGCTGGTTATTTTAGCACGCAATCCATAATCCCTTTGAAGCGTTTGTATTACTAGAAATCCGCACATTATCCTGGAATTTAGTATAAGTCAAGGTAGCGTCTACATCTAAACCTAAGTTAAAAAAGAGCAAACTGCATTGTCCGAAATTACACCATATGGGGCATTGGGAGTTAGGAGTTAGGAGTTAGGAGTTAGGAGTGTGGGAGGAAGCATAAATTCTTTTTCCCCCCACACTCCCTCATCTCCCTCATCTCCCTCATCTCCCTCATCTCCCTCATCTCCCCCATCTCCCTCATCTCCCTCATCTCCCTCATCTCCCCCATCTCCCTCATCTCCCTCACCTCCCTCACTCCCAGTCCTCAATAAAATACATACTAGAGCAAACAGAATTATGTTCAATGCCACTGAAATCTTAATTGATGCCTTTGTAAATCAAATTCGAGAAGGCTACCGTCGTACCTATGGCTGCTTTAAAAATGATTATCAAGACATCATCGCTTGGGCTGGTAACATGGCTTTGGAAAACATTGCCAATAGCGACGCCCTTTACCATAATGTTGAACACACCGTTTTAGTTACCTTGGTAGGGCAGGAAATTTTGCGTGGCAAACACATCAGAGAAGGTGGCGTTTCCAGTGAAGATTGGCTGCATTTTATCATCTCCTTAGTCAGCCATGATATTGGTTATGTTAAAGGAGTTTGCCGACAAGACCGAGAAACAGCAGGCTTATATGCCACAGGTAAAAACGGCAGAATGATTTCTTTGGCTCCTGGCGCGTCTGATGCCAGTCTCACGCCGTATCATGTTGATAGAGCAAAGCTGTTTATTGATGAGCGTTTTGGGGGTCACAAGTTAATAGATGCTGATGCGATTAAAAGTAATATTGAATTAACTCGATTTCCGGTGCCTGCGGCAGAAGATCAGCAAGATACAAAGTGCTTTGCAGGATTAGTCCGTGCTGCTGATTTGATTGGGCAATTAAGCGACCCGCGTTACTTAAAGAAAATTAATTCTTTATTCTACGAGTTTGAAGAAACTGGTATGAATAAGGTTTTGTCCTATAAAACTCCTGCGGATTTACGTAAGAATTACGCGAAGTTTTACTGGAATGGGGTATATCCCTATATCCAAGAAGGATTGCATTATCTGTCACTGACACAACAGGGAAAACAGATTTTGGCTAATCTGTACTCGAATGTGTTTGTTGTGGAACACGAAAGACAACAAGAAGAACAGCAGCGGTATTTAGAGGAGTTAGGAGTTAAGAGTTAGGAGTTAGGAGTTGGGAGTTAGGAGTTGGGAGTTGGGAGTTGGGAGTTAAAAGTTATTAATCTATCAAACAAATTCTGAATTAAAATAAGAGCTTCGTAACTCATAACTCATAATTCATAACTCCTAACTACTATGGATTG
This sequence comes from Nostoc sp. CreGUA01, assembly GCA_034531095.2. Taxonomy (GTDB): domain Bacteria; phylum Cyanobacteriota; class Cyanobacteriia; order Cyanobacteriales; family Nostocaceae; genus Nostoc. The sequence continues at coordinate 100,427 of JAVRBV020000083.1, forward strand.
GTGGCGACGACTGAAGAAAAATCCTTTGGCACGATTTGGGGCAATTTTACTGTTGATTTTCTACATAGCGGTAATTGCAGCCGATTTCATTGCACCTTATGACCCCTATGCCTCACAGCCTAACGGTTCATTGCTGCCACCAACTAAGGTATATTGGGTTTCTCAATCAGGACAGTTTATAGGGCCTCATGTTTATCCGACGACTCAGGGAGAGACGAATTTAGAAACAGGCGATCGCCAAATCATTGTAGACTTCAAAAAACCCTCTCCCTTACGTCTATTTGTCTCTGGTGCAGAATACCGATTGTTGCAGCTAACTTTACCACTACCTCCCAAGTGGGATGAAGTTACCATCTTTCCGGGTATCCCTTTGAATTGGCATTTATTTGGCACAACAAATAGCGTAAAATTTAACCTTTTGGGTACTGATGACCAAGGCCGCGACCAACTCAGTCGCTTGCTGCATGGTGGCCGCATCAGTATGTTTATCGGAATTTTTGGCGTTGCGATTTCCTTTCCTCTCGGTTTGCTGATAGGTGGAATTTCCGGCTACTTCGGAGGTTGGATAGATAGCATCATCATGCGTTTGGCAGAAGTGTTGATGACTTTCCCTAGTATTTATCTTTTGGTTACCTTGGGGGCAGTTTTGCCACCTGGTTTAAGCAGTACCCAGCGGTTTTTATTGATTGTGGTAATTACTTCGGTAATTGGCTGGGCTGGTTTAGCGCGGGTAATTCGCGGACAGGTACTATCAATTAAAGAGCGAGAATTTGTGCAAGCCTCACGGGCAATGGGCGGTAACCCACTTTATATTATTATTCGTCATGTTTTGCCGCAAACGGCTACCTATGTAATTATCTCTGCTACTCTGGCAGTTCCCAGCTTTATTGGTGCAGAAGCGATACTGAGTTTGATTGGTTTGGGTATTCAACAACCAGACCCCTCTTGGGGCAATATGCTTTCTCTGGCTAGTAATGCTTCAATTATGGTTTTGCAACCTTGGTTAATTTTGTCACCGGCTGTGTTGATTATCCTGACAGTGTTAGCATTCAATTTACTCGGTGACGGTTTGCGAGATGCACTCGACCCACGTAGTTTACGGAGATAGGGTGTCAGATGAGGTTATAAGTTTTGGCAGTTCCAAAATAACTTTTGCGATTACCCACACACAGAAAATTTATTGCAATAATTTAGACTTGCCGCGCTAATACATAAGCAAATGTAGTTGCCTAGATCCCCGACTTCTTGAAGGATACTGCTGGCGAATGATGGGTCTTACCCCCCATATCAAGATTTTTCCTTATTCCACGGTATTGTAGGGGCGTACAGCTGTACGCCCCTACCCGATATTTTGGTACAATGAGGGGTCTTACCCTTGATTCACCAGCTGCATCCTTGAAGAAGTCGGGGATCTAAGTCCTGTTTAAGTAAGCGATATTCCACCCTACATTTATTTACATCTACGTCTGACGTTTTTTTGAGTTGAGCTACTTTTGAAGAAGAATTCAGAAGTCAGAATGAGCTAAACGCTTCGCTATCGCTAACAGGAGTCTGGGACCCGCGACTGATAGCGTAGCGTTAGCGAGTCCGCGAGTCATACAGAATACCCAACTGAATTCTGACTCCTGACTCCTGAATTCTGTTCGATAAAGTTTGTAAATACCCTCTTTTTATATCTAAAACCTTGATTTTTTAATTAATATCTGAAAAGTAGATAATTAACATGAATAATATAAGCTTTTTAAGCAGATATTAGCTATTAGCTTAGATTTTATCAATTTTGTAAAAATCTATTTATCCTAAATTATCGGTACAAACATCTTACTAAAATCTCATAATTTGGAATAGACATACCTCCTACGGAAAGCTGAATTTATTTACTAAGGTAGACAAAAAAACTACAAGTAAGAGCATAAGATTTTGATGCAATTGTTAATAAGCTTCGTAACTTCAGTTACTTGTTAGTGAATGAATCAAGTATAAGCACTAAGTCAATAGAAAGAAAATACTTGTTATTGAAGTTTTATGTTTTAGGAGGTTTGTAATGCGAATTGCTCAAGTAGCCCCATTATTGGAGAGAGTACCACCTCCAGCTTATGGTGGCATAGAGTTAGTAGTAGGGTTGCTGACTGATGAATTAGTACGACGCGGACATGAAGTGACGTTATTCGCATCAGGAGATTCTATTAGTTTGGCAAAACTAGTGTCAGTTCATCCCCATGCTCTCAGAGTCGATCGCACTATCAAAGATTACAGCATTTACGAAATGCTGGAATTAGCTTCAGTGTATCAACGAGCAGCTGAGTTTGATATTATTCATTCTCATATGGGGTATGCTGCATTACCCTATGCCAATCTCGTCACAACTCCTACAGTTCATACGTTGCATGGTATTTTTACCCCTGATAACGAAAAGATGTTTAGTTTTGGTAAAAAGCAACCATACGTTAGCATTTCTGATGCACAACGAGAACCAAGGTTAGGGCTAAACTATGTAGCAACCGTCTACAACGGAATTGATATCAACAATTATGAGTTTTATCCTCAAGCAGAAAATCCGCCGTACCTGGCATTTTTAGGCCGAATATCCCCAGAGAAGGGAGTACACTTAGCAATAGAAATTGCCAAACAAGCTGGCTGGCCTTTAAAAATGGCAGGGAAGATAGATGTTGTTGATGCAGAATATTTTGACAAAAAAATCAAACCACAGATTGATGGCAAGCAAATTCAATATTTAGGTGAAGCTGACCATGCTCAAAAAAATGCCCTGATGGGAGGTGCAGTAGCAACTTTATTTCCTATCACTTGGCGCGAACCGTTTGGGTTAGTGATGGTTGAATCAATGGCTTCGGGTACACCTGTGATTGCGATGAAATTGGGATCTACCCAAGAAGTAATTTCCCACGGTAAAACAGGTTTCCTTGGCGATCGCATTCAAGAGTGTATCAGTGCTATTGACAGAATAACAGAGTTAGACCGCTATGCTTGTCGCCAACATGTGGAAAACCATTTCAGCATTCAAAACATGGTTGATGGCTACGAAGCAGTTTATCAACAAATTATCGGAGAAAAATTTGCTCACAACGGGCGCTACCGCAGTTTACTGAGTTTAGGTAGCGATCGCAGTTAAAAGAAGAATTCAGAATTCACTTAGTAAAAGTAGGGTGCGTTAGCCTACGGGACTTCCAAAAAATAAATTGTTCCAAATTATTTGTACATTTGTAGGGGCGCACAGCTGTGCGCCCCTACGGTGGGACGTTTTTTTTATTGGAAGTCCCTACGGCATAACGCACCTTCAACAATTCTACTTTTTCTTTTTACTTGGAGACTGAGTTTTTCTTGATTCTATAGTAAATTGGGGAATTTCTTGGAGTTCAGTTTCATTTAAACTATACTGTTCGCAAACCAAACTCAGGCGATCGCCAGAAGTTTTGACAGCGTTAACAGAATGGGTTAAATCTCCTTGAAAGTATAGTAGAGTATTAATTTGGGGCTTAATTTGTCCGAGTTGACGTTTGTGCGATCGCAGTACTAATTCTCCACCTTCCATTTCAGCAGGTACTCGTACATAAAGCACACTCACAACTAAAGGTGGTTCAATTGTTTTAGAGTAAGAACGTAAAGAGCGATCGATGTGTGGATCGACACGGGAACCTGCTTTTAATTGTAAAGGATTGAGGTAAAAAGCATTACAATTTGGCTGGAGAGCTAAATCTAAATATGGTTTGAAATAGGGAAACTGCTGTTCTACGCTTGCTAATCCAGAACGCTGAAATACTACTGAAAATCCTTTAGTAGCAACAAAATCACGGTTGAGGTTGTTGATAGAAAAATAAGGACAAGCTTGGATTTCTCCCCACAAATTATTTAGATAATCACTAGGGAATGCGTTGGGTTGTTGTTGATAGTATTTCACAGTAGATGTCGGCAAAATTATATTTATAAATAATTTTTCTTTTACGACTCGTAATCTTGCTTGCCATGCTAATCATGGATCTGCTTCAATAGGTTGATATTCTTGAATATTTACAGCTTGAATAATCCACAACTTCCTAGCGACTTCTGTTGTTTCTAATCCTTGAATTATGTATTTACCTGTAATCGCCTCTAAGTTTTATTCATCGCAAAATTTGGTCAATCATCCGGTTAGCTTGGGAAGCATAACCACCACCAAATAAATTGAAGTGATTCAAAATGTGATAAAGATTATAAAGTGTTTTTCTTTGCTCATAGCCGGCATCTAAGGGAAAGACTTCGTTGTAACCTTTGTAAAAGGCTGCTGGAAAGCCACCAAACAATTCTGTCATGGCAATATCAACTTCGCGATCGCCAAAATAAGTTGCCGGATCGAATATCACCGGTTCTCCTGACACAGTACACCCAGCATTTCCACCCCATAAATCACCATGTACCAAAGCAGGTTGCACTGGATGATTTGCCAACAAATCGGGAATTACCGCTAATAACCGTTCTTGTTGCGGAAAATTACCTCCCCGCCGCCTTGCTAATTGAAATTGATAACCCAGGCGATGTTTAACATAAAATTCCACCCAGTCTGCTGTCCAAGTATTAATTTGGGGCGTGGAACCAATAGTATTGTTAATTTTCCAACCAAAACCTTGACTACTGCTAGCTTTGTGCATCGCCGCCAGTTGGCGTCCCATCTCTTCCCATGATTTGGTGTTACCGCTTCCTATTTCCAACCATTCCAGGACGATGTAAGCAGAATTATCACCTACACCCCAACAAACAGGTTTGGGAACGCGAATACTAGCAGTTACTAGCATTTCCTCTAACCCCAGCGCCTCCGCCTCGAACATTGCAACTTGCGAGGCTTGGTTTAGCTTGACAAAGTACGTTATTTCACCATTAGAGACAGCATAACCTTGATTGATGCATCCGCCACCAACGGATCGCCGTTGCTGACTTTGAAATTTTTCACCAGTTATTTGGCTAATATGCGCGTCGATTTGAGTCCACATGGTTAAAGGAGGTGGGGAGGTGGGGGATGGGGAGATGGGGAGGTGGGGAAAGTTAATGTTTGTTCATTTAGTTCAAAGGCTCATTAATGGAGTTCAAATACTTCCCCATCTCCCTATCCCCCACTCCCCAATTTACCTAACGCTACTTTAATAGGATTAGTATAGTAAGATTTATCACAATAACTAGTATTTTTTTGATAAAAAAGTTGTTTAAATTTTTTAACAAATTGTTACTTTTTAGATTACCACTTTCAGCGCTCAGTTGTTTGATTTTGGGAGAAGGTCTTGTCCTCGCGGAAATTCAAGCTGATGGCACATTGGGTAGCGAATCATCAATCTTAATTCAAGGTGTTGATGTTAAAGGGGCAATAGGAAATCGCATTGATGGTGGTGCAGTTCGAGGAGCTAATCTATTTCACAGCTTTAGCGAATTTAGCATTGGTGATGGGCAACGAATTTACTTTTCTAATCCTACAGGAATAGAAAATATTCTCACACGAGTTACGGGTAATAACCCCTCGAATATTGCTGGAACGTTGGGAGTTTTGGGTAATGCCAATTTGTTTTTCATTAACCCCAATGGCATTTTATTTGGTAGGAATGCAAGGTTAGACGTTGCAGGTTCTTTTGTAGGAAGTACAGCTAATAGTTTGAAATTTGATAATAATTTTGCTTTTAGTGCTAGCAATCCCCAAATTCCTCCCTTGTTGACTGTCAATGTACCCGTTGGCTTGCAATTTCCCGCAAATCCAGGTAGTATCCTCAACCAATCCACTGTTCAGGATAGTAATGGTGAAATTGTCGGACTCCAGGTGCGATCGCAAAGAACCCTTGCACTTGTAGGTGGTGATATTTTTCTGCAACAAGGTAGGATAAAAGCAGATGGAGGACAGATAGAATTGGGATCTGTCTTTGGCAATGGTGTTGTCGGCTTTAATTGGTCATTTGCCTCTAATACTATTCCTTTGACATTAAGTTATGAAGCTATTGAAAGTTATCGAGATATCCAATTGTCTCGTAGGGCTGAAATCATTGCTAATTCTGACAGCATTAGTCAAAGTATAGGTAGCGTTCATCTCCAAGGTAGGCGAGTCACTCTCAGCGAAGAATCAGGAATTTTTAACAGCAACAGAGGCTCTGGAAAGCCAGGAAGTGTCATTATCAACGCCACAGATTTAGTAGAAATGAGTGGAGGTTCTCCAATTGACGAGGACAGCCTAATCGATGTTGCTAATTCTGGTTCTGGAGGGGGAAGCAGTGTAATTATTAACACTAGTCGATTGATTCTGGGGAATGGCTCAAGTATTGCAGCTAACACCAGAGGTGTAGGTCAAGGTGGAAGAATAATTGTGAATGCCTCGAATTCTGTGGAACTGTTGGGAACTTCATTGAGTGGGTTTTCTACTGGTTTTTTTGCGACAACTCAGGCTGAGGGAAAAGGAGGCAATATCACAATTGATACTGGAAAATTAATTGTGAAAGATGGAGGAGTTGTATCGGTTTCTACTTTCAACACTGGTCAGGGAGGAGAACTGACAGTGATGGCGAAAGAATTTGTAGAGCTAAGTGGAGCATACCGGGGTGGACGGAGTTCCAGTGGGTTGTTTGCTCAATCTAATATAGGTGCCACGGGTAATGCTGGAAATTTGACAATTAAAACTGGGCAGTTATTTATTCGTAATGGGGCACAGATAGGAACATCCACTTTCTCTTCGGGGAATGGTGGAACAATGCTTGTAGATGCCTCTAAGTCTGTGGAAGTCAACGGTACAGCCATAAGAAGCGATGGTTCTAGAGTCAGTAGCGGCATATTCAGTTCAGTTGGCAGGCGACCAGATGTTACACAACCGACTGGTAAGGGAGGAGATATAACAATCAATTCTAGTCGGTTGGTAGTTGAAGATGGAGGACAAATCCAAGCTAATACTTTTGCTAGAGGAGCAGGAGGAACATTAACTCTCAACCTAGAGAATTTGCTGATTCAAAACGGGGGAGAAGTTGGCGCTAGCACGTTTAATGAGGGTTTAGGGGGAAAGGTGACTGTGAATGCTTTGGAATCTATAGAAGTATCTGGTTCTGGAATAGGAGATACTGGGTTGGGAAATTCTAATATTCGTAGAGTTAATAGTATATTGTCTGCTGGTTCGGAAGGATTGGGAGATTCTGGCAATCTCACAATTGCTACCAAGAATTTCCTTGTCAGAGATGGAGGTCAAGTTACTGTTAGCGGTTTGGGAGTAGGGAACCCTGGTAATTTAGATATCACCGCTAAGGCTATTTTGCTTAACGAGGGAGCGCTCTCTGCTACAACAGTTTCAGGTAGTAAAGCTAACATTCAACTTCAAGTGTCCGATCTGGTAGTATTGCGAAATAATAGTTCAATTAGTGCCCAAGCCTTCAACAAAGGTGATGGCGGCAATATCAATATTGATACAAATTTTGTGGTTGCTAACCCCAACGAAAATAGCGACATCATTGCTAACGCTAGTGAAGGTTCAGGAGGCAAAATTAATATTACCGCCCAAGGAATCTTTGGATTGCAATTTCGGGAAACTTTAACTTCTTTGAGCGATATTAATGCCAGTTCAGAACTGGGAATTAATGGAGTTGTGGAAATTAACACACCTGATGTAAATCCCAGTAACGGACTCGTGAATTTGCCCACAAATTTAGTAGATGCTTCCCGACTCATTGTGCAAACCTGTAGGAATGGTGGAGAAGCAAGAGCCAATGAACAAAGTGAATTTATAGTCACTGGAAGAGGAGGTTTGCCGCCTAACCCCATTGAGCCACTTAGCAGCGATGTCATTTGGCAAGATTTACAACTCCATACGTTGCTCAATGAACAGCTTAGTGATTCCCAAGAAGAGGTAAAATTGGTTTCAGAAATACCGAGTGCGATCGCAGAAGCTCAAGGATGGGTAACCAACCCTGATGGTACCATTACCCTTGTAGCCCAAGTTCCCACCGCTACCCCTCACAACTCTTCACTCACACCTGTTAGTTGCCCAGTTGCCCAAAACTAATGTTGCATTTTGACATCGCAAAAAAACTGCCGAAATTTTGGCGTCAAGCTCTAGTTTTTGTGCTTTGTGTGCTGTTAGGGGTGAGTCTAACTCTGGTATTTGAATTGAAGTCATTAGGACTGACGCGGGGACACGGAGACGCGGGGACGCGGGGAGTTTTTTTTAATAAACAATTAGACGGACTTGAGAAAATTGCAGAGAAATCAAGTTTAATTCAACAAGGTAGAGAACTGTATCAAGCACAACGATATACCGAAGCGATAAATATTTGGCAGTTGGCACTGAAAGCCGCAAAAAATCCATCGTCTCAAGCTATGGTGCTAAATTACCTTTCCTTGGCTTACCAGCAATTGGGACAATGGCAGCAAGCAAGTGAGACAATTAGCTCTAGCTTGAATTTAATTCAAAACCTGCAAGAGCCAACACCCCTCATCCTTGCCCAAGCACTCAACACCCAAGGAAGTCTGCAATTAGCCCAAGGTAAGCCAGAACAAGCTCTTAATACTTGGCAACAGGCGACTACCATCTACACCGCAGCTGGTTACACCCAAGGCAGAATTGGCAGTTTAATTAATCAAGCTCAAGCCCAACAAGCTCTAGGTCTTTACCTCCAAGCTCGAAAAACTCTAGCACAAGTAGAACAAACATTAGAAAATCAACCAGACGAACATTTAAAAACCACAAAAGCGCGTAGTCTGGGTAACGTTCTCAAATCACTAGGCGCTTTGGCTGATTCTCGTAGAGTTTTGCAACAAAGTTTGCAGTTGTTACAGAATGGCGCTCATGTTTCACAAGAATTGAGTGCCACTTTACTCAGCTTGGGTAACACAGCTTATGCCCAAGGCGATACAGATGCGGCATTGGCATATTACGAACAAGCTGGAAATATTACCTCTGCAAATAGGATCGCACAAATTCAAGCCCAAATCAATCAACTTCAACTATTAATAGCAACTGAACAAACAAAAAAAGCCGAGAATCTCTCGCTACAACTCCAGTCAAAGTTTAGTAACTTATCTCCCAGTCGCTCAACAATTTACGCTCGCATCAACTTTGCTAAAAGTTTGGTGAAATTGGGAACTCAAGGAAACACTACATCTGCTAAACTATTGGCGATCGCAATTCAAGAAGCTGAAAATTTAAGTGACCAACAAGCACAGTCTTATGCTTTGGGTTATCTCGGTGGACTCTACGAACAAACCGAGCAGTGGTCAAATGCTGAAGATTTCACTCACAAGGCTTTGCAAATAGCTCAAGCCATTAATGCTCCACATATTGCTTATCAATGGCAATGGCAATTAGGACGAATTTTAAAAGCCCAAGGTGCAATCAAATCAGCAACATCAGCTTATGAAGTTGCTTTTACAACATTAAAATCTCTGCGTAGCGATTTGGTAGCAATTAATAGTGAAATTCAATTTTCCTTCCGGGAAACTGTAGAGCCTGTATATCGTGAATATGTACAATTACTGTTAAATTCAGAACCTAATCAACAGCAACTAAAACAAGCCCGTCAGGTAATTGAATCACTAAAATTAGCAGAACTCGACAACTTTTTTCGTTCAGCTTGCCTACAAGAACAGATAGTACCAATTGAGCAAATTCAACAGTCAGCAGCAGCAATAATTTATCCCATTATTTTGCCAGATAGATTAGAAGTAATTCTGAGTTTACCTCAGCAGGAACTACGCCACTATGCCACGAAAATCAGTCAACCTGAAGTAGAAGAAACTATAGAACAACTGAGAGAAAATATAGAAAAACCCTTTACAACTCCAGAGGGTAAATTATTATCTGCAAAAGTTTACGACTGGTTAATTCGCCCTGTGGAGGCAGAACTAGTTGAAAGTCAGGTGAAAACACTGGTTTTCGTGTTGGATGGTGGCTTGCGGAACGTGGCGATCGCAGCCCTTTATGATGGTAATAATTATTTAGTAGAAAAATACAGCATTGCCCTCACACCTGGGTTAGAGCTATTAGGTCCCCGTCCTTTGCGCCAAAGCAAGCTAAAAACTTTGGCTGCTGGACTGACAGAAGCACGACACGGATTTAGTTCTTTGCCAAATGTCAGCGAGGAATTAAAAACAATTGAGTCGGAAGTTCCTAGCGAAGTTCTCCTAAATCAAACATTTACTAGTTCAGCATTACGAAAACAAATTGACTCAGTACCGTTTTCTGTGGTGCATCTGGCAACTCATGGTCAATTTAGTTCCAGCGCCGATGAAACCTTCGTGTTGGCTTGGGATAAACCGATTAAACTCAACGAATTAAAAGACTTGCTTCGCAGCAGAGAGCAAACTACAGCAGAACCAATAGAATTGCTCGTTCTCAGTGCTTGCGAAACTGCTAATGGAGACAAACGCGCCGCCTTAGGACTGGCTGGGGTAGCAATTCAAGCAGGCGCACGCAGTACCTTAGCTTCTCTTTGGAGCTTGGATGATGAATCTAGCGCCCGCCTCATCGGTCAATTTTACAAAGAATTGGCAACAAAGCAGGTGACAAAAGCAGAAGCACTGCGCCAAGCCCAACTTTCTCTATTAAAAGACCCAGATTATCGGCATCCCATACACTGGGCAGCTTACGTGTTACTGGGAAATTGGCTCTAATCCTGTTTTATCACTTTGGGGAAAGAAAAATAATTTTAGGTTGGGCTTACCGTGTGTAATATCATGTTCGGTTGAAGACTTATCATTAAGACTGACGCGGGGACACGGGGACACGGAGAGATTTTAATAATAAGTAATTATCCGAACTTGATATAAATCCAACATTTACCTTGGTTTTCGGATGTTGGGTTTTGTTCCTCAAAGAGGATTTGCATCTAAGTGATATCAGGTTCGCCTAAATACTTACGATAAGAATGACGCGGAGATGGGGAGACACGGGGACGCGGAGAATTTTTAATCGTAAGTGATTTACCGGACATGATATGAATTCCAAGTTAAATGGTATGATCTTCCTCTGGCGATCCAGGAAAGAGAATATAACCAATGGCTAACCTCAACCTCATTTCAGGATATAAAAGCTTTGGTGGCAAACTCGGCTTTTACAGTCATTTGTCGTCAACCTGTAATGGTGAAATGCGCTTTGCCATCTATCAACCACCACAAGCAACTCAACAACCTGTGCCAATTCTCTATTTTCTCTCTGGTTTGACTTGCACAGAAGAAAATTTTATGGTTAGAGCCGGGGGGGTGCAGCGCTTTGCAGCTGAGTACGGTTTGATACTGGTTGCACCAGACACTAGTCCACGTAATACTGGTATTCCAGGTGAAGATGATGATTGGGACTTTGGCACGGGTGCGGGATTTTATATTGATGCTACAGAGGAACCGTGGTGTCAATACTACCAAATGTATAGTTATGTCGTTCACGAATTACCTGCTTTAATTACTGCAAACTTCCCAGGCCAAGCTGATAAACAAGGTATTTTCGGTCATTCAATGGGGGGACATGGGGCATTAGTCTGTGCAATGAGAAATCCAGAACTCTACAAATCAGTATCAGCTTTTGCACCTATTACTGCACCCATGCATTGTCCTTGGGGTCAAAAAATTTTCAGTGGTTATCTTGGCAGTAATCAAGAAAGTTGGCGTGCTTATGATGCTAGTGAATTAGTCAAAAAAGTGGGATATCACAGTTCGATTCTCATTGACCAAGGTACGGCTGATAAATTTTTAGCTGAACAATTAATGCCAGAAGTGTTTGAGGAAGCTTGTGCTGATGTTAACCAGCCGCTAAATTTACGTTACCAAGAAGGCTACGACCACAGTTATTATTTCATTTCCAGTTTTATTGAAGATCATATCCGTCACCATGCGATCGCTTTATTATAGAAATTTGCAAGTACCTGATAATTTTGATGTGTCAACTAGCTCCAATTTCGTCCATCGCTTTGATACCCATCCACTTTATTAAGTTACCAACAAACAATGCGATCGCACCAGATGCTGATTCGATGGCACAAATTAGCGATCGCGGCTTACCAAATGCTAGGATTTCATCAATTCGATTTAGTGAACTTGTCATGAAAATCCAACAAATTCTCGATCGTCAAGGTATTGTTCATACCGATCCAGAAATTATGAGTGGAGTTGCTGTTTTTGTTGGGACACGGGTTCCCTTACAAACCTTTTTTGATTACCTAGAAGGTGAATCAGGTTTAGCTGAGTTTCTGGAAGACTTTCCCCATCTGAAAACACCAGCATTGCAAGTTTTGGAAGCGATCGCTAAAGCGATGCTAGAACAGGAGCGAGAAGCTAGTGTTCATTCTGCTTGATGAAAACCTGCTCAGCAAAAGACTGAAAAAACCGTTCCTAGATGTAGGACACATGGTGCAAAACGTGGAAGATATGGGCTGGCGCGGCACAAAAGATCGAGAGCTTTTAGCCCTAGCAAATATATTTCCATTTGATGTTTTCATTACATCTGACAAAAACTTGCCCTACCAGCAAAATTTGCAAAATCTAGCGTTGCGGGTTGTAATACTCAAGGCCAGCAGTACCCGTCCCGATCATCTACTACCCCTGATTACGCAAATAATCCCTCTGCTGGTATCCTTAGTTCCTGGCTCCATCACGTTGATTGATGATGCAGGTGATATAACTCCTTTTAACCTAAGCAATAGTTGACTGAACAGAATTCAGAACTCAGGAGTCAGAATTCAGTATGAATTATGTACGACTGGATAATGAATATTGGTTTAAAACCGGACTTCGTCCCGCTGCGCTAACGCCCGCAAGTGGTGTGAAACTAGGATGAAATTTTTTTCAAAAGTTAAACTCTATCCCTTCATGGGTAGAGTATTCAGAATTCAGAATTCAGAATTCTGACTCCTTTTTATCTAATTTTTATTAATATACTGATATATTTTAGAGGATGTTTGAAAAGTCCTCTTGTTAGTATCAAAAATTTTAGATCCCTCTAAATCTTCCTTAAAAAGGGAGACTTTAATTCCGGTTCCCCCCTTTTTAAGGCTAGGGGGGATCTAAACGTGTTCAAAATCACAACGAGACGCTTTTCAAACAACCTCTTAGACTTAATTTTAATTCCTGGTATTTAAACAAATATTAACAATAGGATAAAAAAATTAAAATAATGTCAACGAATTTGATATAAAAAAAAATCAAAACTGTCCAAAAATGGGGATAATTTTGAGAAGACGAAAACAATAAAAACCATTCATTTGGATAAGGTTTGATGTCAATAAACTGCTCTGAATTCAGGGGAGGATTCATAAATGAAAACTCCGGTGTCATAAACCTGAAGAGGAAGTGATTGGGAGCAGATGATGAGTGAAATACAGAAAAACTTAAGCGCGAGGACATGGATTTAGTATGGTTAACAGCAGTGCAATCACCCCAGCACGACGCTTGAGTGAAAAGTTACCTTTACCACTCAAGCGTTTGGCAGATTTGGCTTATAATTATTGGTGGAGTTGGAGTGGCGATCGCGTTTCTTTATTCCAAACTATCGATCCCCAAGAATGGGAACGCTGTGGTCATAACCCAGTGGCGATTTTAGAGTCAGCCAGCTACGAACGTCTGACGCAATTAGCCGAAGACCCATTCTACCTCAAGCAGATATCCGCCTTGGCGCGTGAGTTTGACCGATATATTGCACAGCAAGATACTTGGGTCAGTCGAGTTGCACCGCAAGTATCGAAAGACCACCCCATTGCCTACTTTTGTGCGGAGTTTGGCATCCATGAATCTCTACCAGTTTATTCTGGTGGGTTGGGCATTCTGGCCGGGGATCACTTGAAATCATCATCGGATTTAGGCGTACCGATGGTTGGTGTCGGCTTGTTGTATCGCCAAGGTTATTTTCGGCAACGCTTGAACCGCCACGGTTGGCAAGAAGATTATTATATTGATAATCCCTTCCAGCAAATGCCCCTAGAGTTAATTAAAAATGACCAAGGGGAAGCGGTGACTATCCAACTACAAGTCCGCCAGCGATTTGTGAAAGTGCAAATTTGGCGAGTGCAAGTCGGGCGAGTGACATTATATTTATTGGATAGCGATCGCAATGATAACGATCCCATTGACCGTTGGCTAACAGGACACCTATACGGCGGTAACTTAGAAACCCGCATTGCCCAAGAAGTAGTTTTGGGTATTGGCGGTGTCCGGGCTTTAGACGCCTTGGGAATTCAACCTTCTGTCTATCACCTCAACGAAGGACACGCTGCATTTTGCACCTTGGAAATTGCCCGCTTAGAAATTGAACGCACAGGCAAATCCTTCTACGACATCGAAGCCAAAGTACGGAACAGTTGTGTATTTACTACCCATACCCCTGTTCCCGCCGGTCATGATGTCTTCTCCCCCGATTTAATTGACTCCTTCTTTGCTAGTTACTGGCCGCAATTACGACTTTCCCGCGAACAATTTTTGGCATTGGGCGCACGCCGACTCGGCGATCCTTGGGAACCCTTTGGTATGACCGTTTTAGCATTGCGGATGTGTCGGGCTTGTAACGGTGTGAGTGAATTACACGGTCAAGTTTCCCGTAAGATGTGGACAGTTCTCTTTCCACAGCGATCGGAAGATACGGTACCAATTGGTTACATTACCAATGGGGTTCATGCACCCACTTGGACTGCACCCCTGTTGGCTGACTTATATAACGAGTACTTGGGAGAAGACTGGAAAACTCGTGCTGTCGATCCTAAGATGTGGGCTAAAGTTGACGAAATCCCCGATGAGGAACTGTGGTCACGACATCTCATCCTCAAAGAACGATTGATTGCTTTCACCCGTTATAAGGTGAAGAAATCACGGGAATTGCGTGGCGAAAGTCAGCAACTGATTCAAGCAACCGAAAGCTTACTCGATCCCAATGTACTAACCATTGGATTTGCCAGACGCTTCAGCCCCTACAAACGCGGGGATCTAATTTTGCGCGACGCCCAACGGGCATTAAAGATTTTTGGCAATAACTCACGCCCAGTCCAAATTATCTTTGCCGGAAAAGCCCACCCAGCAGATGAAGAAGGCAAGCGAATTATTCAGCGGTTAATGGAATGGTGTCACAATTCCGGCATTATTAACCGAGTCGCTTTCATTGAAGATTACGACATTTACACTGGGCAAAAATTAGTGCAAGGTGTGGATGTTTGGTTGAATAATCCCCGTCGTCCCCTGGAAGCCTCTGGTACAAGCGGACAAAAAGTCTGCTTTAACGGCGGTCTGAATTGCAGCGTTTTGGACGGCTGGTGGTGCGAAGGTTATCAAGCCGGAAAGGATGGCAAAGGAATTAACGGTTGGGCAATTGGTGAAGATGCCAATACCAGCGACCAAGAATTACAAGATCGGATTGACTCGCGATCGCTTTATCAGTTGTTAGAAGAAGAAATCGTTCCTTTATACTATGACCAAGACGCACAAGGTATTCCCCACCGCTGGGTGCAGATGATGAAAACGTCGATTAAAACAAACGCGCCGTTATTCAACACCGACAGAATGATTGCTGACTACGTTTCACAAGTGTATATCCCAGAGATTTCTAAAACTGTGGAACCAATTTTAGCTAAAGTTCTGCTGTAAAGCACTTCCAAAAAAGAAACTACTACCAAATTCTTTGTACATTTGTAGGGGCGCACAGCTGTGCGCCCCTACCCTATGGTTTAATTAACTGAAAATTGCTGTAACTTGTCTTAATAAACTATATTCTGAAACTCAAATAAGTTTGCGATGTGAATGGCAGTACCTTCTTTTAAGAACGAATCAACATCGGGTCATAAATTTGGCACTCTTGAACGCCATACTTGCCCAAAATCAAGCTGGCGCCATCGAGATCGTTGTCTGTGCCACTAACGATGAGTATGTAATTGCCTTGCTCAATTTGCTCGTTGTAAAAACGTGCCCACTCATCTGGTATTCCTAGCCTCAAGGCGTCAAAGCGATCGCTTAAAATCACACCTGTCGATCCAATCAATTGAGGAAAGTCTTTAGAAATTAAGGAAATCTGGCTTACTGGAAAACCTGCAACAAGCATATCGTTAATTGTCGCTTCCGCATTATCTATGCGATCGAAGTAATTAATCGCATACTTGGTCAGAATTCCACTTTTATTAGAAATGGCGCTAACAGAAGTCGTTGTGTTCAAATAATTTGTAGTTTCATACTCAGTGTTGAAATGCTCGTAAATGCCGAACTCTTCAATACCCCAACGCTGTAAAATTGCTTCTACTTGAACAATTTCTAAAGATGTACAATCGACAATTATTAAATAGTGTCCATCCTCTACTCGCTCGTTATATGCTCTAGCTTGCTCTTCTGATATTCCCCAACCAACTAATGCACCAGCAAAAGTCCCAGTCGCAGCACCAATACTTGCCCCAACAAGAGTTGTAACCAAAGCAGTTGCAGCTGCGCCAGCCAGCATTATTGGCCCGACTCCAGGGATTGCTAAAGTCCCAAGGCCTACCAATAAACCAGTCAAACCCCCAACAGCACCGCCTGAAAGTCCTCCTACTGTTGCACCTTCGTCAGCTTTATCACCAGTTTCATTATTAGCAATGTCATAATTGCGGTCTGGGTTCTGTACAACTACAGAGACTTTCTCCATCGCCAAACCAGAATCTTTCAATTCCTGTAGTGCCTGTTCTACATCAGGGCGATGAATAAATACCCCTACAACGCGTTGATTTTGACTTAAAATCATTATTACTCCTTACTAGCAGAGAAAATTAATTACCTGCAAATTTACTATTTCAGTACTTGTAATCTTAAATACAAATTTGTTTTACTGGAATTCATCTTAAGTAGTAAAATATATTTGCCAAAGGTGCGATCGCTACCTCCTTAAGACTCAATTAATATCAAGTTCGGATAATCACTTATTATTAAAATTTCTCCGGGTCTCCACGTCCCCGCATCCCCACGTCCCCGCGTCCCCACGTCCCCATATCCCCGTGTCCCCGCTGTTCTGGAAGCGATAAAATCAAAAATAAATTCATCCAGTGTTTATGGCAACCCAACTCAGCCAAACCAAATCTGCAACTGAACTAGTCATCTCTTGGGAAGCCTTGCCCAAAGATTTTCAACTAGAGGATGAACCAGTGGAAAATACAGGTCAGCCGCTTTTGGCTGGTGCTTTGCGTGAAAGCCTAGAAATCAGTGGATTCATCCAACCCCAGATGTTGATAGCTTCCAACTTTGGTATTTGTGCCACTGTTAACGGACAATTTGTTGCTAAAGCACCAGACTGGGTTTATGTGCCGTCGGTGAATGAAGTTGTAGAGAATCGTAAAAGTTATACACCAAATTTAGAAGGAGATATTCCGGCGATCGCCATTGAATTTCTCTCGGATACTGAAGGTGGAGAATATTCGGTAAAACGAAGTTATCCACCAGGAAAATGGTTTTTTTACGAGCAAATTTTAGAGATTCCCATCTACGTAATTTTTGACCCAGATGGGGGTTTATTAGAATATTATCAACTGGAAAATCAACGCTACCAGTTAAAGCAACCCGATGAAAATGGTCGTCATTGGATTGATGTCATGGGCTTATTTTTAGGAACATGGCAAGGGACAAAAGAAGGGCGAAGCGGTTATTGGTTGCGGTGGTGGGATGGAGATGGTAATTTGTTACCTTGGGCTGTAGAACAGATTGAACAAGAACGCCAACGCGCTGAACAGGAACGCCAGCAAAAAGAACGACTGATTGCTTACTTGCAATCTCAGGGTATTGACCCAAATAATTTGCCGCAGTTCGAGTAGATACAGATGTAGGGGCGTACAGCTGTACGCCCCTACAACTGATTTATGTATTGCAAAGATTTTGCCAAAAAAACCAGTTTACGCACTCAAAATATAAGGTGAATCGATCGCTGCTACACGACCAGCATCTACCAAAGCTTGATATACCATCACAGCTACCTCTGCACGTGTGGCATCGCGGGTAGGATTAAGTTGTTTGAGATTAGGATGATTAACGATAATCTCTTTTTGAGCAGCCTTGATGACTTCATCTTTAGCATAATCAGGAATCTTTGCTTGGTCATCAAAAGTTTTGCTGGTTGCTGTACCATCACCAGATAACCCTAATCCATTCACGAGGGAGACAATCACTTGCACGCGCTGAATATTTTTGTTAGGGGCAAAGGTATTATCGGGAAAACCAGAGAGAAATAAACCTTGATATGCTTGCTGAATTACCTTAGATGCCCAAAAGTCTGCTGGTACATCTTTAAATTTAGTAACTGCGCGGTTTGGTGATGGGTTGAAAGCTTTTACTATTAATGCTGCGTATTGTGCCCGTGTCATTGTAGCATCAGGTTTAAATGTGCGATCGGGGAAACCGTTAATTATCCCCAATTTGACTAATTCCCGAATAAATGTACTCGCCCAATGATTTGTAATATCAGTTAATTCAATAGTCGGGGTTGGTGTTGGAGTCGGCGTTGGGGTTGGAGTCGGTGTTGGAGTCGGTGTTGGTGTTGGAGTCGGGGTTGGTGTTGGAGTCGGTGTTGGAGTTGGTGTTGGAGTCGGTGTTGGAGTTGGTGTTGGAGTCGGTGTTGGAGTCGGTGTTGGTGTTGGAGTTGGAGTTGGTGTTGGAGTTGGAGTCGGAACTGAACTATCTGCAAACTCTACTTTTCCCGTGACTTTAGTCGGATCTATTGTATTTCCCACAGAAACCAACTTGTTGGAACTGGCATTTTGCAAATCAAATTTACCATTATTGCGTAGAGTATTGCCTCCAGGATTATTGGTACTACCTATATCCGGTAAGGCACTGGCAATTATAGTTAGACCATCATCAGTGTTACTTTCGCTCAGGTTATTCCGCAATACAGGACGGGCACTACCAGAGATGACGATTCCAGAACGGTTTTCAGAAATTTTGTTATCTCGAAGTATAGGTGATGCAGTGTCACTAATGGCAATACCAAAACCTGTTTTGAAGAAAGTATTACCTTGAATTTGCCCTTGGGAATTTTTAGCGATCGCAACTCCATTGGCTGCATTTTCTCTGAATACATTACCTAGAATAACTGGGTTAGCATCGCCTGTAGCAAATACTCCTTCACGCTTACATTGGGTGAAGGTGCTATTAGCAACAGTAGGCTCAGTTGATTCAATCCAGACACCACTGCCACGGCTAGCCAAATTTGTTACAGTCACTCCTCGAAGTTCTGCTTTATCAGCCATCACAAAAGTGACATTTTGACCAGCAAAAGTACGGCTGAGGTAACTACCACTCCCTTCAATCAAAATGCCATTACCTTTGTTGGTTTCATTACCCACTACTGTCACTCCAGATGGAATTGTCAGAGGAAATACTTCACCACTAGCAGCATTGTAATTACCATCTGCCAGTTGAATTTTAGTATCAATTGTGGCTACCTTCAGAGCTTGAGTAATAGTTTTGAACGGCGCTTGTTGGCTACCAGCATTGGTATCGCTGCCTGTTACTGGATTTACATAAAAAGTTTGAGCCATATTTATACTTCCAAAAAATACATAGCTATCCTAGCGCTAACCATGCAAATGAGTAGCGATCGATGCATTAAGTTGCTAAAAGTACTTTTCAGGCAAAAGTTAAAAAATTATGCAAATATAGCGCTTCTCAATTGGGTAAAATACGGCCGTTCGTAGGGGCGCACAGCTGTGCGCCCCTACAGCGTATTGTATCCAAACGAGAATCGCTATATTTGTTTTGTATAAGTTTACTAGAACGGTACGAACGATCGCCCAATCTCAAGTTAGAGCGATCGCCTCTATATAATTTCCCAAACTAAACGGTTACAAAATAGCTGGCACTCAGGCTCAGATTACTGGAGCCTTGAATAATAGCAACTAATTCGAGACTACTTTCATTCAAAAATAAGGCTGTACCCGTTGCCAAACCAGCCGGCACTGCACCTAAGCTATAACTAGACTTGAACCCAGACAATTGAATTGTGTCTTCACTGATATTGAAATCAACAATCAGGGCATAGTCGCCTAATCCAGAGGTGCTGGTATTGCCATCGCTGTAGAAAACACCCACACTAGTACCTAAGACAAAGCGATCGCCACCAGTGCCTCCTGTCAAGCGATCGAATTCACCAACACCTCTGGTTGCTGTATCTGCTCCTGTCAGCACGTCAATACCTTCATCTCCAAAGAGGCGATCGCTACCAGTTCCACCGAAGACAGAATCATTGCCACGTCCACCATAGAGAAGATCGTTTCCACTATCCCCAAACAGAGAATCATTAGCATCGCCACCTGTAATGTAGTCATTGCCGCCATTGCCACGAATAACATCATTACCTGCGCCACCCGCTTGGGTATCATTGTTAACAGTACCCGAAAGATTGAGAGCAACAATAGTCTGATTATTTTTAGTTGTGGCATCGTTCTGCCCAGTAAATCCAGCATTGACCACTGTGTTCAAGTTGAGAAGAACACTGTTGGGCTGAGTAAAGCTATAGCCTTGAAGTAATTGTGTATACAGGGTGTGGGCGTAGCTATGATTACCAGCAAAATTCCACTGTCCAGGCTGGAATAGGTCATTCCAGTTGGCATAAATATCTAGGGTAGCCAAGCGATCGTCATAACCCAATGTGTTGCTTGTATGCACAGATACAACGCGAGTGGCATCAGTTGGATCTAGGCGATCGCTAGGTGCGTCACCTTCAAATTCAGGCCCAGCCGGATCTAGCCCTACTATTTGAGCAAGAGAATTTCCAGTAGTTGCCCTGTAGCTAGAACCAGCAAATCCCGCAACGTGCCCTCCCAGACTATGACCAATTAAATTTGTGTAAGTTGGATCTACACCATTATTTATTAAATATGCAGCCAACTGATTCCCAACATCCCGCGTTCTACCAGCCGAAGTAGGATACCACCAAGAACTAGCTCCTTGTTCCCAATCTACTAAAATAATATTGGCATTAGACTCGCGCTGTCGAATAGTTTGGGCTATGTTTGCCATCCAGCTTGCGGGTTGATAGTTATTATTTGCGTTCCCACCAGTGCTTTGATAACCATGAATAACAACATAAGTTGGTGCATCAGAACTAATGCGCCCCGAACGGTTAATAGAACCGTTACCCCAAACATTAAAGTTCACTTGAACCATATTATTAGAAACCTTATGGTAAGATTGTGTATTTCTTGGCCTGATTTTTTACAGAAATAATTCCATGTAATTTATATGAATATTTAGATTGCAAATTATTTGGTATTGTTAGTTTTATTGATCAAAACCATTTCAGATAATACCAAAAATTTTACACAGACTGACTAGCGAAAAATTTTTACATGGAAATGTTTACGCTAATTAAGAAAACTAATTTCTAAACATAACTAAGATAAAGATAATTATTTAATATTTTGGTAAACATAAGTATAAGTTTAATTTAAGATTAAAAAAGTTTATTCACGCTTGTTATATGAGAATACACCTGTAGGGGCACGGCAGTCTTCCCTGCGCCTCACGATTTTAATTGCCGCATCGTCGTAGCATTTATTTGTGGTAGCAGGCATTGTAGCAGTGATAATATATCGAACATGGGCTGTTTGTGGGTTTTGAGTTGTTGTTGTGAGAGACAATAACTCTACTACGGCAGCCCTATCTCTTCATACTCTTTTTTGGCGAAGGTATTGAATAGCAATATTAATTTGACATTTGAAGAGAATTAGTATTTCTCTTGAACTTTTACCTGAGGGATGCTACGCCTTGGTAGCAGAGTGGGAAAACAAAAAATGATTTTCAGTAATGCTTGAAACCTAAGTCTCACAATCGTTATAGCATTTGCATTAATTCCTTGGCGTACAATTTTCCCGTTTTGGCACAGTCCTGCCACTTCTGAATTTTTCTTCAATATTCACTGATTATTTTAAATATCTTTATTATTTATTTAACTGTCTTAACTGTCTTAACTGTCTTAACTGTCTTAACTGTCTGCTTAAATGTCTGCTTAACTGTCTTAACTGTCTTAACTGTCTGCTTAACTGTCTGCTTAACTTTCTTAAGTGGTATTGCATTTTCTTGGCAAATCTGAGATCATTTATGGGTTGAAGTAAAAGCTTACCTTTAAATAAGCTTACCTCTGGTTATTTAAAGGTAAATTTTTACCGAACAGAATTCAGGAGTCAGGAGTCAGAATTCAGAATGAATTCTGTACGACTGGCGGATAGCGAAGCGTTAGCGAGTCCTCGAGCGTCTGAATAATTGGGTTTAAGACCCACACCAAATTTTCAATTTGGTGGTCTTCAACTCAATTCTAAAGCTCATCAGGTAACTAAGTTTCTGTATTACTAAATATCAGGGATTGCCGTCAATATTCACTTTATTTTTTAACTAAGACTGTAAGAATTTGAGGTAAGTTCAATAGATGAAGCCGTAAAAACTGGCTGGGCTAGGTGTTACTCCTGGCATAATCTTAATCACATCAGGAGGTTAATTATGCCACAGTTGCAGCTACTATCACAGCCTGGATGGGACTCTTTAGAGCGTATAAATCCCTGCTTAGTCTGATAACAATTGTCGAGAAATACTGTAGCCCAATATAAAATTGAAGCGATCTTTAACATTAATTAAAGTTTAATCATAGACGATTGCGTAGTAATAGACATACAGATAACAAGTTCAAAGATGAGTTCAGTCACTTATTTGGTACTAACACGAATATTTAATCGAAAACAATTATTATCTCATTTGCAAATAACCACGCCTAGTGAAGTTATTAAAAGTAACATGATTAGAGAAAAATTATTAATTTGTTTTCTGTAAAAAGAGCATTGAGTAAGAGTAAACTATGAATTTAACAGAGCTTTTAGAAAACCTTTCAGCAAATAATGTTGAACTCTGGATTGATGGAGAAACACTGCGCTATCGATCGCCTAAAAACTCACTACCCTCTGAGTTATTGGGGGAAATTAAACAATATAAATCAGAAATTATCCGAATTTTATCCCAGAGTAGTAATCAAGCTGCGACTTATCCCCTCTCCCACGGTCAACAGGCACTCTGGTCTTTATATCAATTAGCACCCAGCAATACCGCTTATAACGCCACTTATGCAGCAAAATTAGTCACAAATTTAGATATTCCAGCCCTGAAGCAGGCAGCACAAGCTCTAGTTGAAAGGCATCCAGGTTTGAGAACTACCTTTGCGACCATTGATGGGGAATCTGTGCAAACAGTTCATGAAAACCAGCAAGTTGACTTTATCATCCAAGAAACTTTCGATCTTGGCCAAGATGATGTAAATAAATGGCTTTCAGAAAGAAGCGTAGACGCGTTGGCGAAGCCTCTCGTAGAGAAGCGGCTTGTCGTCAAACATCGCTCCTTCGATTTAGAACAGGGTTCGATATTGCGCTTTGATTTATTAATTAACCATATTAAAACTGATAAATTAGCAACAAAAGAACATATTCTCTTAATCACGCTACATCAGATAGTAGGGGATTTCTGGTCTTTAGAAATCATGATCGGTGAACTTTGCGCCTTATATAAAGCAATTATCACAGGTGTACCAGCCCAACTACCAGCACAAAATTATCAATATGAAGATTACGTCAAATGGTCAGAGCAAATGCTCGCTAGTTCAGAAGGTGAGCGTTTGCGGGCTTATTGGCAACAACAACTATCTGGTGAGTTGCCATTGCTAAATTTGCCAACAGATCGCCCAAGACCTCAAACCCAAACCTATAATGGTGCTTCCCACTTTTTTACTGTTGAAGAAAAACTGCGGCAAAAGCTTACAAAATTAGCAAAGAAAGAAGATACGTCTCTTTACACACTTTTATTAACAACATTACAAATACTATTACTGCGTTATACCAATCAAGAAGATATTTTAATTGGCTCTCTAATGGGGAATCGGAGTCGTTCAGAGTTTGAAAAGATTGTGGGTCACTTTACTAATCCTGTTGTTTTGCGAGGAGACCTTTCGGGAAAACCGACTTTTCAAGAGTTGCTGGGGCGATCGCACTCTTGTGTGTTAGATGCCCTAGAGCATCAAGATTATCCCTTTCCTCTGCTGGTGGAGCAACTACAACCTGTCCGCAACCCCAGTTTTTCGCCACTGTATCAGGTAGCTTTAGTCTGGCATCACTCCCACCAGAGTATAGATATAGATATAGATATCGAGAGTTTGATTTTGGAATCAATGATTCCAGAGGCTAAAGCCGCTGCATTTGATTTAACCTTAACCATTCTTGAAGAACCAGGCTCACTCAAAGGTACATGGAATTACAACACCGACTTGTTTGATGACAGCACGATCGCGCGAATGATGGGGCATTTTGTAACTTTGCTCGAAGCAATTGTGACAAATCCCCAGCAACGAATTGACCAATTACCAATGCTCACACAATTTGAGCAACAGCAGTTATTAGTTGAGTGGAATGATACTCAAGCAGATTATCCCCAGGATAAATGTATTCATCAGTTATTTGAGGAGCAGGTAGAGCGTACACCAAATGCGATCGCAGTGGTGTTTGAGAATCAACAATTGACGTACCACGAGTTAAATTGTCGTGCAAATGGGTTGGCGCATTACTTACGTTCTTTGGGTGTAAAACCAGATGTGCTGGTGGGAATATGTGTAGAGCGTTCTTTAGAGATGGTAATAGGAATACTAGGAATTCTCAAGGCGGGTGGAGCTTATGTACCACTTGACCCAGAATATCCCCAAGAGCGATTAACCTTCATGCTTGAAAACGCTCAAGTTTCAGTGTTACTCAGTCAAAAGCGACTCCTCGATAAATTACCTGAATATCAGGCAAAACTAATTTGTTTAGATGAAGTCTGGTCAGAAATTCTGCAAAACAAACAGAATAACCCGATTGAGGTAGTAACGCCTACTCATCTAGCGAATGTAATTTACACATCCGGCTCCACAGGCAAACCCAAAGGGGTAATGGTTGAGCATAGTGGATTGTGCAATCTAGCTCAAGCTCAAATTCAGACCTTTGGCTTGTCTGGTGATAGTCGAGTTCTCCAGTTTGCCTCCTTCAGTTTTGATGCTTGCATATCAGAAATCTTGATGGCTTTTGGATCGGGGGCAACACTTTACTTAGGAACAAAAGACTCTCTCATGCCGGGTATGCCTTTAATTGACCGATTAAAGCATGATGGCATAACCCATGTTACCCTACCACCATCAGCGCTGGCAGTCCTGCCAACAGAAGAACTGCCAACATTGCAAGCGATCGTTGTCGCCGGAGAAGCCTGTCCTATTGAACTGATGCGACAATGGGCTACAGGAAGAAACTTCTTCAACGCCTACGGACCAACAGAAGCGAGTGTTTGTGCCACAGTGGCAAAATGCACTCCAGGGGACGAGAAAATTACCATTGGTCGTCCAATTGCCAACAAACAAATCTACATCTTAGACTCGGACTTACAACTAGTTCCCGTTGGTATACCAGGAGAACTGCACATTAGTGGTGTGGGATTAGCACGAGGTTATCTCAACGCAAGAGAATTAACACAAGAAAAATTCATTCCTAACCCCTTTAGTGGAGGCAGGGGGAGAGAACGGTTGTACAAAACAGGGGACTTGGCTCGTTATCTACCAGATGGTAATATCGAATACCTGGGGCGTATCGATAACCAAGTAAAAATCCGGGGATTCCGCATTGAGTTGGGAGAAATAGAAGCAGCACTGAGTCAAAATCCCCATGTGCAAGCATCATGTGTCATAGCCCGTGAAGATATCAGGGGTGACAAGCGCCTAGTAGCCTATATCGTACCGCAGCCACAGGTGACACCTAGAATCAGCGTTCTGCGTAGCTTCCTCAAAGAAAAGCTACCAGAATACATGGTACCAAGTGCAATCGTTATCTTAGAATCTTTACCCCTAACCCCCAACGGCAAAATAGATCGTCGCGCCCTACCAGCACCAAAGCCAAATAGTGAATTATTAGAGAAATATGTCGCGCCGCGCACCCCAATTGAAGAAATCCTCGCAGTAATTTGGCAACAAGTTCTGAGAGTAGAGCTTGTCGGCAGACATGACAACTTCTTTGAACTAGGGGGACACTCTCTACTAGCAACGCAATTCATCTCCCGCGTGCGTAGCAGATTGAAAGTAGAAATACCATTGCGAAGCTTATTTGCTGCACCAACAATCGCCGAGTTAGCGCCATCGATTCAGCAGTTACAGCAGCAAGATATAGAACTGTCAGCACCACCCATCTTAAGGCGGGAAGAGAATGTAGAAATACCGCTGTCATTTGCTCAACAGCGTTTATGGTTTTTAGATCAGTTAGAGTCGAACAGTGCTTCATATACTATCGCCATTGGTTTGCGTCTAGTAGGAACTCTTAATGTTGCAGCCTTAGAACAAAGTTTAAAAGAAATTATCGATCGCCACGAAGCCTTACGCACCAACTTTGTTACTGTTGATGGAAAGCCAACACAAATCATTCAAACTCAAACGAATTGGACAGTAACAGTAGTTGACTTGCAGCATTTACCCACACTTGTACTGAGTGAAGCCCAAGTAACAGAACAAAAAACGGCTGCACAGAAATTACTGGAACAAAAAGCAATTGAGCCTTTTGACTTAGCTCATGATCCACTAATCACAGCGACATTAGTGATGCTATCTCCTACAGAACAGTGGTTATTAGTGTGTATGCACCACATTGTCTGTGATGGCTGGTCAATAGGTGTGTTTGTCCAGGAGTTAGAAGCGCTGTACAATGCTTATTCTCAGGGTCAACCGTCACCCCTGTTGCCACTGCCGATTCAGTATGCAGATTTCTCTATTTGGCAAAGACAATGGTTGCAAGGGGAAGTACTACAAAACCACTTGAGTTACTGGCAACAACAATTGGCAAATGCACCCACATTTTTGCCACTACCCACAGATAGACCCAGACCAGCCCAGCAGACTTTCAATGGCTCATATCATGTGTTTACTCTGTCTGTTGAGTTAACTCAAAAGTTGGTGGAGCTAAGTCAACAGCAAGGTTGTACCCTCTTCATGACTTTGCTAGCGGCATATAATACACTGCTTTACCGCTACACCGGACAAGAAGATATTTTGGTGGGGACACCAATTGCTGACCGCGATCGCACCGAACTAGAAGGTCTAATTGGCTTTTTTGTCAATACCTTAGTAATGCGGACTGATTTATCTGAAAATCCCAGTTTTAACGAATTACTCCCGCGTATCCGGGAAATGGCATTATCCGCCTATGCTCATCAAGATTTGCCCTTTGAGATGTTGGTAGAAGCATTGCAGCCAGAACGGGATCTGTGCCATACACCATTGTTCCAAGTAATGTTCGTTCTCCTGAACGCTCCCATGTCTGAAATAGAGTTGACTGGGTTAAGTGTCAGTGGATTGCCCATAGAAATCACCACGGCAAAGTTTGATTTAACTTTATCAATGGAAAACACTCCCAATGGACTCTTTGGATGGTGGGAGTACAACACTGACTTGTTTTCTCGCAGCACCATTGAGCGCATGACTGGTCATTTTCTGACACTGCTTGAGGCAATTGCGGCAAATCCCAGCGAACGAATTTCCCAATTGCCGATGCTCACAGCATCTGAGCAGCAACAGTTATTAGTGGACTGGAATGATACTCAAGCAGATTATCCCCAAGATAAATGTATTCATCAGTTGTTTGAAGAACAGGTAGAACGTACACCCGATGCAATAGCAGTGGTGTTTGAAAATCAACAACTGACATACCAAGAGTTGAACACTCGTGCTAACCAGTTGGCGCATTATTTACAGTCCTTGGGTGTGGGAGCAGATGCGCTGGTTGGGATTTGTGTAGAGCGTTCTTTAGAGATGGTTGTAGGACTATTGGGCATTCTCAAGGCAGGTGGGACTTACGTACCACTTGACCCAGAATATCCCCAAGAGCGTTTGCGCTTTATCTTAGAAGATGCTCAAGTCTCAGTGCTGCTGAGTCAACACCATTTAGTTGAGAAATTACCCCAGTGTCAGGCGCAGCTGATAAGCTTGGATACTAACCGGCAGATGATTTCTCAGTTGAGCCAAGAAAATCCCATCACTGATGTGCAAGCTAGTAACTTAGCTTATGTGATTTATACTTCCGGTTCTACAGGTCAGCCCAAAGGTGTGCAAATCTCACATAAATCTGTGAGCAATTTTCTATCTGCCATGCAGCAGCGCCCAGGAATAACAGAACAAGATACACTGCTTGCAGTCACTACTATTTCCTTTGATATTGCTGCCTTAGAAATTTTTCTGCCTATAACTGTAGGTGCGTGTCTAGTCATAGCCCGTCGTGATGTAACCCTTGATGGAAGAGAATTATTTGACTTGCTAGTTAAGTCTAAGGCAACAATTATGCAAGCAACTCCAGCTACTTGGAGATTGCTTTTAGACTCCAACTTCCAATTTAGCGATCTAAAAATACTTTGCGGTGGTGAAGCTTTACCTGGGGATCTAGTTAATGAACTGCTTGCTAGGAGTGCTTCTGTCTGGAACCTTTATGGGCCAACAGAAACTACTATTTGGTCATCAGTATGTCAACTCGAATCAAGTGAGAGCTTGATTTCTATTGGTCGCCCAATTGACAATACCCAGATATATATACTCGACCAAAACTTACAACCAGTACCCGTAGGTGTACCAGGAGAGTTACATATCGGTGGTGCAGGATTAGCAAAAGGCTACTTGAACCGACCAGATTTAACACAAGAAAAATTCATTCCCAATCCCTTTTGTAGAAGCAGGGGGGCAGAAGTTCTTCCCAATTCCCAGTCCCCAATCCTCAGTCCCCGACTTTACAAAACTGGGGACTTGGCTCGTTATTTAGCAGATGGAAATATAGAATACCTGGGACGTATCGATAACCAAGTAAAAATCCGGGGATTCCGCATTGAGTTGGGAGAAATCGAAGCAGCACTGAGCCAACATCCCCATGTGCAAGCATCATGTGTCATAGCCCGTGAAGATACTCCGGGTGATAAGCGCCTAGTAGCATACATTGTGCCGCAGCTACAAGTAACACTCACAATTAGCGAACTGCGTAGCGACCTTAAGAAAAAGTTACCAGACTACATGGTTCCTTCGGCAATAGTCATCCTGGAGTCTTTACCGCTTACCCCCAACGGCAAAATAGACCGTCGCGCTCTACCAGCACCAGAGCCAAGTAGTGAATTATTAGAGAAATATGTCGCCCCACGCAATCCCATCGAAGAAATACTGTCACTGATTTGGCAACAAGTTCTAAAAGTAGACCTTGTAGGCAGACATGATAACTTTTTTGAACTAGGAGGACACTCTTTATTAGCAACGCAACTTATTTCCCGTGTGCGTAGCAGCTTGAAAGTAGAACTGCCATTGCGATCGCTATTTGCTGCACCAACGATCGCTGAATTATCGCATAACATTCAGCAGTTGCAGCAACAAGACTACTTAGAACTTGCCGCACCACCCATCTTAAGGCGGCCAGAGAAAGCAGAAATACCACTGTCTTATGCTCAACAGCGTTTGTGGTTTTTAGACCAGTTCGAGCCGAACAGTGCCTCATACAACATTCCCTTCGGGTTGCGTTTAGTTGGAACTCTGAATGTTGTCGCCTTAGAACAAAGCTTAATTGAAATTATTCATCGCCACGAAGCATTACGCACTAACTTCATCACAGTTGATGGACAAGCTACTCAAATCATTCAAACACAACCAAATTGGTCAGTTTCAGTTGTTGACTTAAAGCATTTACCCTTAACAGAACAAGAAGTAGCTGCACAGAAATTAGTTCAACAAAAAGCATTTCAACCTTTTGACTTAGCGTCAAAAGCATTAATCAGAGCAACATTAGTAGTACTGTCCGAGACAGAACAGTGGTTATTAGTGTGTATGCACCACGTTGTCAGTGATGGCTGGTCAATAGGTGTATTTGTTGAAGAATTAACGACAATATACAATGCTTATTCTCAAGGTCAACCGTCACCTTTGTTGCCACTGCGGATTCAGTACACAGATTTTGCAATTTGGCAAAGACAATGGTTGCAAGGGGAGGTACTACAAAGCCAATTAAGTTACTGGAAAGAACAATTGGCAAATGCACCCACATTCTTGCCATTACCCACAGATAGACCTAGACCTGCTGTGCAGACTTTCAATGGCGCATATCTTGAGTTTGCTTTGTCTGTTGAGTTAACTCAAAAGTTGATAAAACTGAGTCAAAAGCAAGGTTGTACTTTGTTTATGACTTTGTTAGCGGCATATAATACCCTGCTTTATCGCTACACGGGACAAACAGATATTTTGGTGGGGACACCAATTGCTAACCGCGATCGCACCGAGCTAGAAGGGCTAATTGGCTTTTTTGTCAATACCTTAGTAATGCGGACTGATTTATCTGATAATCCCACCTTTAACGAATTACTCCCGCGCCTAAGAGAAATGGCTTTCGGAGCCTATGCTCATCAAGATTTGCCCTTTGAAATGTTGGTGGAAGCATTGCAGCCAGAACGGGATCTGTGCTATACACCACTATTTCAGGTGATGTTTGTTCTCAATAATGCGCCCAAATCTGAAATAGAGTTGACTGGATTAACTGTCAGTGAATTGCCAATAGAAAGTGCGATCGCTAAGTTTGATCTTACCTTATCAATGGAAAGCACTAAAAGCACTAGCACTGGACTCATGGGAAGATGGGAGTATAACACAGACTTGTTTGATAGCAGCACCATTGAGCGAATGACGGGGCATTTTGTGACATTGCTAGAAGGTATTGTTGCTAATCCCCAAGAGCGCATTTCTCAATTACCAATCCTCACAGCATTCGAGCAACAGCAATTATTAGTTGAGTGGAATGATACTCAAGTAGATTATCCCCAAGATAAATGTGTCCATCAGTTGTTTGAGGAGCAGGTGGAACGCACGCCTGATGCCGTGGCGGTAGTATTTGAGAATCAACAATTGACATACCACCAGTTGAATTGTCGTGCTAACCAGTTGGCGCATTACTTACAGTCCTTGGGTGTCAAACCAGATGTGCTGGTGGGTATTTGTGTGAAACGCTCTCTAGATATGGTAGTAGGACTACTTGGTATTCTCAAGGCGGGTGGGGCATACGTGCCAATTGATCCTGATTATCCTGCTGAACGTAAAAGTTTTATTCTGGCAGATACTCAAACACCCATACTTCTGACTCAGCAACATTTAGTACAAAACTTACCAACAGATGGCATCAAAATCATTTGCCTAGATACCGATTGGAAAGCAAACACCCAACAGCAGAGACATAACCCAATCAGTGAGACAACTGCTCTTCATCTAGCTTATGTCATCTATACTTCTGGTTCTACTGGCAAACCCAAAGGCACGTTAATTCCCCATCAAGGGCTGGTTAACTATCTCAGTTGGTGTACCCAAGCTTATAAGGTTGAGCAAGGAGCAGGAACAATCGTTCATTCTCCTCTAGGATTTGACCTAACAATTACCAGTCTCTTCTCACCATTGTTGGTGGGCAATCAAGTAGAAATTCTCTCTGAAGACCAAGGCTTTGAGACTTTGAGTAATTCTCTACGTCATCACTCCAATTTAAGCTTAGTTAAGATTACACCTGCTCACCTAGAGTTGCTCAATCAGCAAATATCGCCAAAACAAGCAGCAAATCGAACCAAAGCATTTATCATTGGTGGCGATAACTTGTTAGCAGAAAACGTTGCTTTCTGGCAAGAATTTGCGCCAGAAACAAAGCTGATTAATGAATATGGGCCGACAGAAACAGTTGTGGGTTGTTGTATTTACCAAGTACCAACTGGGCAACATCTTTCCGGTTCAATTCCCATTGGTCGCCCGATCGCCAATACCCAACTTTATATCCTTGACCAAAACTTACAACCAGTACCTGTGGGTGTACCAGGAGAGTTACACATAGGTGGTGCAGGATTAGCAAGAGGCTACTTGAACAGACCAGAGTTAACACAACAAAAATTCATTCCCAACCCCTTTAAAAGAGCCAGGGGGCAGGGAGCAGGGAGCAGGGGGGAAACAGAAGACCAATCCTCCAATTCCGAGCGTCTGTATAAAACGGGGGATTTAGCACGCTATCTACCAGATGGCAATATCGAATACCTGGGACGTATCGACAATCAGGTAAAAATCCGGGGATTCCGCATTGAGTTAGGAGAAATAGAAGCAGCACTGAACCAACATCTCCATGTGCAAGCATCATGTGTCATAGCCCGCGAAGACATTCCTGGAAATAAACGCCTAGTCGCCTACATAGTACCCCAGCCACAGATAACACTCATAGTTAGCGAAGTGCGTAGCTTCCTCAAAGAAAAACTTCCAGAATACATGGTACCAAGTGCAATACTTACCCTAGAATCCCTACCCCTAACACTCAACGGCAAAATAGACCGTCGCGCCCTACCAGAACCAGAAGCACGCACAGGAATAGAAATTGATATAGTGCAACCGCGCACCCCCATTGAAGAAAAATTAACCGAAATTTGGGCGCAAGTATTAAGAGTAGAGAAAATAGGCATACAAGATAACTTCTTTGAACTAGGTGGAGATTCTATCCTCAGCATTCAAATCATTACCAGAGCAAAACTAGCTGGAATAGAACTAACAGTCAAACAACTATTTGCCAATCAAACGATCGCTCAATTAGCCACAGTCGCAGGCACAACAAAAGCGCTCTCAATTGAACAAGGATTAGTCACAGGAAAATTACCCCTAACACCCATTCAACATTGGTTTTTTGAGCAGAAATTACCAGAGAAACACCACTTCAACCAATCATTTCTCCTCACAGTACCATCCAATCTCAACCTAGAAATATTAGAGCAAGTATGGCAGCAATTACTAAAACATCACGATGCTCTAAGATTAAGATTCACCCAAACAGATACAACATGGCAGCAAATTCATGCTGACCCAACAGA
Organism: Nostoc sp. CreGUA01; assembly: GCA_034531095.2. GTDB lineage: Bacteria > Cyanobacteriota > Cyanobacteriia > Cyanobacteriales > Nostocaceae > Nostoc. The sequence continues at coordinate 133,283 of JAVRBV020000083.1, forward strand.
TAACATTACTATCTCCCGTTTTGACCTATCGACAGTTCCAGAAACTGAGATAAAAACTACCATTGAAACCACAGCCAACGAATTACAGGCGAGTTTAAATCTGTCAGAAAATCTTGTACAATTAGCATTTTTCTGGCTGGGTATTGACAAAAAAGCACGATTACTGATTATAATTCACCACCTAGTAGTAGACGGTGTTTCCTGGCGGATATTGTTAGAAGATTTGCAGACAGCTTATCAGCAACTCAGTCAAGGCAAAGCTATTCAACTACCTGCCAAAACCACATCCTTCAAAGATTGGGCGCAAAAAATAACAGAATATGCCCAATCAGAAATTTTGAAAACAGAACTAGCTTATTGGTTGAGTGCATCTTATCGCGCAGTTCACTCCATCCCAGTAGACTATGGACAAGGAGTAAATACTACTGCATCGGCTAAGACAATATCAGTGTCATTAAACGAAGCAGAAACCCAAGCACTCCTGCAAGATGTTCCGAAAGCTTACAAAACACAAATTAACGATGTCTTATTAACTGCCCTAGCGCTGGTGTTGAGCAAATGGACTAACTCTCAGTCAGTATTATTCAACTTAGAAGGTCATGGGCGGGAAGAGATCATTGATGGTGTAGATTTATTGCGCACTATTGGTTGGTTTACAACGATTTTCCCAGTGCTTGTAGAACTGGGAATCACAGATGATTTGGGTACTGCTTTAAAATCCGTCAAGGAACAATTACGTGCAATTCCTAACAAAGGCATTGGCTATGGCTTATTGCGTTATTTGAATCTTGATCCAGAAATTAGCGTCCAACTAAAGAAAATTCCCCAAGCAGAAATTAGCTTCAATTATTTGGGACAATTTGCTCAAGTTGTAAACACATCTTCTCTGATGCAAATAGCTAATGAACCTAGCGGAAACAGCCAAAGTTTACAAGGTCAGCGCCATTGTTTGCTAGACATTAACGCCATCATTATCAACGAAAAACTGCAAATAGATTGGACATACAGCAGCAATATCCATCAGCACGAAACGATTGAGAATCTTGCCCAAGAATTTGTCGAAACCTTACAAGAGCTAATTACTCATTGTTTATCACCGGAAAACGCAGGTTACACACCAACAGATTTCCCATTAATCAATCTTAATCAACTAGAACTCGATCAAATATTACAAAATTTATGAAATTAGAACTTAACAAAACTAACCGTCAAAATATTGAAGATATTTATCCCTTATCTCCCATGCAAGAGGGGATGCTGTTTGAAAGCTTGTATGCTCCAGACTCAGGTGTATATTTTGAGCAGATAACTTGCATTTTGACGGGAAACCTAGATATAAAAACCTTCGAGCAAGCTTGGCAGCAAGTGGTAGCTCGGCATACTATCTTCCGCACAGCTTTCCTCTGGGAGTCTTTGAACCAGCCAGTTCAAGTGGTGTATCGACAGGTGAATGTGACGGTCGAAACATACAACTGGCGAGATTTATCTACGCAAGAGCAGCAACAGCAATTAGAGGCTTTTCTGGATTCTGAACGACAAAAAGGTTTCCAAGTGTCGCAAGCGCCATTAATGCGCCTACACCTAATCCAGTTAGATGGGAATACTTATCAGTTTGTTTGGTGTCATCATCATTTATTACTTGATGGCTGGTCGTCACCTTTAGTTTTTAAAGACCTGTTGGAGTTTTATCAAGCTATTTCTCAGGGTAAAAGTTTATCTAACATCGGAACTCTGGGCTACCGCAACTATATTGCTTGGTTACAGCAACAAAATCGAGATTTAGCAGCCCAATTTTGGCGACAAAAGCTCCAAGGTTTTACTACACCAACTCCTTTGACTGTGGATAAACCATTGTCAATACGGGAGCAGCGTTCGAGCTATAGTGAACAGCAAATTCACTTAACTGTGCCAACGACAGCAGCAGTGGTGTCTTTTGTCAGACAGCATCAATTGACGATGAGTAATTTGGTGCAGGCGACTTGGGGATTGTTGCTGTCTCGCTACAGCCAAGAAACAGATGTGGTTTTTGGTGCAACTGTGTCTGGTCGTCCGCCTGAACTTGTTGGTGTGGAGTCGATGGTGGGGTTATTTATCAATACTCTGCCAGTGCGGGTACAAATTTCCGAGAAAACTGAATTGCTGGGTTTGTTGAAGGATTTCCAAGCAAAACAGGTGGAGTCTGAGCAATTTTCCTATAGCTCATTGGTTGAGATTCAGGGACTGAGTGATGTTCCCAGGGGTACATCTTTGTTTGAGAGTATTGTTGTTTTTCAGAATTATCCTGTTGATACTGCTGCTCTACAAGGTAATAGCAATTTTTCCCTCTCGAATTTTAGGTGGATTGAACAAACAAATTATCCTCTGACGGTTTTAGTTGCCTCTGGTGAGCAATTGTTCCTGAAGGTGATATACGATGCTAATCGATTTGAAGACGAAACGATTAGCCGGATGCTGGGTCATTTTGTAACGATGCTTGAGGCGATTGTTGCTAATCCTTTGCAACGAATTTCCCAGTTGCCAATGCTAACAGAATCTGAGCAGCAACAGTTATTAGTTGAGTGGAATGATACACAGTCTAACTATCCTCAAGATAAATGTATCCATCAGTTATTTGAAGAACAGGTAAAGCGTACACCAGATGCAGTAGCAGTGGTGTTTGAGAATCAAAAATTGACGTACCACGAGTTGAATTGTCGTGCTAACCAGCTAGCTCATTACTTGCAGTCTTTGGGCGTAGGAGCCGATATGCTGGTGGGGATATGTGTAGAGCGTTCTTTGGAAATGGTGGTTGGACTACTAGGCATTCTCAAGGCTGGTGGGGCTTACGTGCCGCTAGATCCTGAATATCCCCAAGAACGCTTACAATTTATGCTCCAAGACACTCAGGTAAAAGTCCTGTTGACTCAACAGAATTTAGCCGAGTCTCTGACTCAACATCAGGCGCGTGTCGTCTGCTTGGATACAGACTGGCAGACTATTAAGGGAGCAAATCAAGATAATCTCGATAGCACAGTCAGTGCAGAAAAACTCTCATACGTGATTTACACCTCCGGTTCTACAGGCACACCCAAGGGAGTCGCTGTCACTCATCAAGCCGTAAATCGACTGGTGTTAAACACTAACTACATACAGTTAACACCTGATGACCACGTTGCTCAAGCTGCAAACATCGCTTTTGATGCTGCGACCTTTGAAATTTGGGGCGCATTGCTGCACGGAGCCAAGCTAGTCATTATCAAAAAATCTGTATTGCTCATCCCGAAAGAATTTGCTGCAAATATGCGCTACCACGAGGTCAGCGTGTTATTTTTAACTACAGCTTTATTCAATCAGTTAGCCAGTTTCGTACCGGAAGCATTTGGTGGTTTAAGATATCTACTATTTGGTGGTGAAGCGGTTGACCCGAAATGGGTACACGAAGTCTTAGACAAAGGCGCTCCACAGCATTTGCTTCATGTTTATGGCCCAACAGAGAATACCACTTTTTCTTCTTGGTATTTGGTAGAGAACTTACCAACCAAAGCTACAACTATTCCCATTGGACGGGCAATTTCCAATACGCAAATCTATTTGCTAGATAAAAACTTACAACCAGTTGCCATTGGTTTACCAGGAGAGTTACACATCGCTGGTGTTGGATTAGCGCGAGGCTATCTGAACCGACCTGAGTTAACCCAAGAAAAATTTATCCCCAATCCCTTCAGTGGAAACAGAGGGGTAGAACGTCTCTACAAAACTGGGGATCTAGCACGTTACCTACCAGATGGCAATATCGAATACTTGGGGCGTATTGATAATCAGGTGAAAATTCGGGGCTTCCGCATTGAGTTGGGAGAAATTGAAGCAGTACTGAGTCAACATGAGGATGTGCAGACATCTGTAGTCATTGCCCGCGAAGATACCCTTGGTGACAAGCGCCTAGTCGCCTACATCATAACACAGCCACAGATAACACCGACAATCAACCAACTGCGTAGCTTCGTTAAAGAAAAGCTACCAGACTACATGGTTCCTTCGGCAATAGTCATCCTACAATCTCTACCGCTTACTCCCAACGGCAAAGTAGACCGTCGCGCTCTACCTGCACCAGAGCCAAGTAGCGAATTATTAGAGAAATACGTCGCGCCCCGCACCCCGATTGAAGAAATACTGGCGCTGATTTGGCAACAAGTTTTAAAAGTAGAGCTTGTAGGTAGATATGATAACTTCTTTGAGCTAGGAGGACACTCACTACTGGCAACGCAACTCATCTCCCGTGTGCGTACCAGCTTGAAAGTAGAACTACCATTACGTTCGTTATTTGCTGCACCCACAATTGCTCAATTAGCACCATCGATTCAGCAATTACAGCAGCAAATACTTCGGCTTGGCTCAGTACAAGACTTGGAATTGTCAGCACCACCCATACTACCAAGGGCAGAGAATGTAGAAATACCACTGTCATTCGCGCAACAACGGTTGTGGTTTTTAGACCAGTTCGAGCCGAACACCGCCTCATACAACATTCCCTTCGGGTTGCGTTTAGTCGGAACTCTTAATGTTGCAGCATTAGAACAAAGCTTAATTGAAATTATTCATCGCCATGAAGCATTACGTACCAACTTTGTTACTGTTGATGGACAAGCTGCTCAAATCATTAAAACACAACCAAATTGGACAGTAACAGTAGTTGATTTGCAGCATTTATCGACAATAGAACAAGAAATCGCTGCACAGAAATTAATGCAACAACAAGGGATTCAGCCTTTTGATTTGGTAAATGAAGCCCTATTCAGAGCAACATTAGTAGTGCTGTCTTCTACAGAACAGTTGTTATTAGTGTGTATGCACCACATTGTCAGTGATGGCTGGTCAATGGATGTGTTTGTCCAGGAGTTACAAGCGCTGTACAATGGGTATTCTCAAGGTCAATCGTCACCCTTATTACCACTGCCGATTCAGTATGCAGATTTCGCTATTTGGCAAAGACAATGGTTGCAAGGGGAAGTACTGCAAAGCCAATTGAGTTATTGGCAGGAACGACTGGCAAATGCACCTACATTCTTGCCATTACCCACAGACAGACCCAGACCTGCTGTGCAGACTTTCAACGGCGCAAATCTGGAGTTTGCCTTGTCTGTTGAACTCACTCAACAATTGACAAAACTGAGTCAAAAGCAAGGTTGTACCTTCTTCATGACGCTGTTGGCAGCTTATAATACATTACTTTACCGCTACACGGGACAAACAGATATTTTGGTGGGGACACCAATTGCTAACCGCGATCGCACCGAATTAGAAGGGCTAATTGGCTTTTTTGTCAATACTTTGGTGATGCGGACTGAAGTTTTGGGCGATCGCACTTTTAACGAACTACTCACTCATGTTCGAGAAACAGCCTTGTCTGCCTATGCTCATCAAGATTTGCCCTTTGAAATGTTGGTAGAAGCATTACAGCCAGAACGAGATATGAGTCATACACCACTGTTTCAGGTGATGTTCGTTCTTAATAATGCTCCCATATCTGAAATACAGTTGACTGGGTTAACTGTCAGTGAATTGCCAATAGAAAGTTCCACGGCCAAGTTTGACCTGACTTTATCAATGGAAAACGCTCCCACTGGACTCATGGGAGTGTGGGAGTACAACACTGACTTGTTTTCTCGCAGCACCATTGAGCGAATGACGGGTCATTTCATAACATTACTATCAGGTATTGTTGTTAACCCAGAATCAAAGATTTCGCAATTGCCACTGCTGACACAACCAGAACAACATCAATTATTATTTGAATGGAACGATACCCAAGCCGATTATCCACAAAATAAGTGTATCCATCAGTTGTTTGAGGAACAGGTACAGCGTACCCCGGATGCAGTAGCAGTGGTGTTTGAAAATCAGCAACTGACTTACCACCAATTGAATACTCGCGCTAACTCTTTGGCACATTACTTACAGTCTTTGGGTGTAAAACCAGATACTCTGGTGGGTATTTGTGTGGAGCGATCGCTTTTAATGGTAGTAGGACTGTTAGGGATTCTCAAAGCGGGTGGGGCTTATGTGCCACTTGACCCAGAGTATCCTACTGAACGCTTGAGCTTTATGCTAGAAGATGCTCAAGTTCCAATATTGCTGACACAAGAGCAACTCCTGGAAAAGTTACCTCAGCATCAAGGGCAGGTTGTATGTTTAGATACTGACTGGAAGCTTATTTCTCAGTTAAGCCAAGACAATCCAATCGCTGCTGTTCAAGATAGTAACTTAGCTTATGTGATTTACACCTCTGGTTCTACAGGTAAGCCCAAAGGAGCAATGAACACCCATTTGGGAATCTGCAATCGCCTGCTGTGGATGCAACAAGCTTATCAATTAACAGCAGTAGATTGCATTTTACAGAAAACTCCTTTTAGCTTTGACGTTTCAGTTTGGGAGTTCTTCTGGCCATTGTTGACTGGAGCGCGTTTAGTTGTGGCTAAACCAGGTGGGCATAAAGATAGTGCTTACTTAGTCAACCTGATTGTAGAACAGCAGGTTACTACATTGCATTTTGTCCCTTCCATGCTTCAGGCTTTTATAGAAGAACAAAGTGTAAAAAATTGCAGTAGCTTGAAACGAGTTATTTGTAGTGGTGAAGCTCTGCCTTTAGAACTCCAAGAACGCTTTTTTGCTCAGTTAGACTGCCAATTACACAATCTCTATGGGCCAACAGAAGCTGCAATTGATGTCACCTTCTGGCAATGTCAACAAAAAAGCAATTTAAAGACAGTGCCTATTGGACGGCCTATAGCCAATACGCAAATTTACATTTTAGATTCTCACTTACAATCGGTTCCTGTAGGTGTAGCTGGAGAATTGTATATTGGTGGTTTGGGGGTGGCACGAGGCTACCTCAACCGTCCCGAACTAACGACAGAAAGATTCATCCGCAATCCCTTTGGTGCCAATCGACTCTACAAAACTGGGGATTTAGCACGCTATTTACCTGATGGCAACATTGAATACCTGGGACGCATTGATAATCAAGTAAAAATCCGGGGATTCCGCATTGAGTTGGGAGAAATTGAAGCAGCACTGAGCCAACATAGTGATGTGCTGACATCTTGTGTGATTGCCCGCGAAGACAACAGGGGTGATAAACGCTTAGTCGGCTATGTAGTGCCACATCAGCATACACCCACTTTAGGCAGCAAGCTGCGGCAATTCCTCAAAGCGAAGCTCCCAGACTACATGGTACCAAATACTTTTGTGGTGCTGGAATCCTTACCTCTCACATCTAACGGCAAAATAGACCGCCGCGCCCTACCCATACCAGAGTTAGACAGCACCCTGCTAGAAAAATATGTTGCTCCACGCACACCCATTGAGGAAATGCTGGCACAAATTTGGGTGCAAGTCCTAAAAGTAGACCAAGTGGGCATTCATAATAATTTCTTTGAACTAGGGGGACACTCGCTGCTAGCAACGCAATTGGTTTCACGCATCCGCAACATTTTCAAAGTAGAACTACCATTGCGTGAGTTGTTTGCAAGAGCAACAGTTGTGGAATTAGCACAATCAATTGAGCAGTTGCAGCAACAAAACTTAGAATTTTCTGCACCACCTATTTTACCAAGGCAAGAGAATGCAGAACTGAGCCTGTCATTTGCTCAACAGCGTTTGTGGTTTTTAGACCAGTTACAGCCAAATAGTTCCTTCTACAACATCCCCATAGGCTTACGTCTTGTTGGAACTCTTAATCAAGAAGCTTTAGAGCAAAGCTTACAAGAAATTATTGGACGGCACGAAGCATTACGCACCAACTTCTTTCCCGTTGATGGAAAACCGTCTCAAATTATTCAAACACAAAGGAATTGGACAGTTGCAGTTGTGGATTTGCAGGATTTATCCACAACCGAACAAGAAATTACTAAACAGAAATTACTTCTCAAACAAGCTATTCAACCTTTTGACTTAGCTGAGGAAGCATTAATCAGAGCGACATTAGTTGTTTTGTCCCAGACAGAACACCTATTATCAGTATGCATACACCATGTGGTATCTGATGCCTGGTCAATGGATGTGTTTATCCAAGAACTTGCTGCACTGTATAATGCTTATTCTCAGGGTCAACCGTCACCTTTAACACCACTTACGATTCAGTACGCAGATTTTGCTATTTGGCAAAGACAATGGTTGCAAGGGGAGGTATTGCAAAGCCAATTGAGTTATTGGCAAGAACAATTGGCAAATGCACCAGCTTTGTTATCCCTACCATCTGACCGACCTAGACCTGCTGTGCAGACTTTCAATGGCGCATATTTTGAATTTGCCCTGCCTGTTGAACTCACTCAACAACTGACAAAACTAAGTCAAAAGCAAGGGGTGACGCTGTTCATGACGCTTTTGGCAGCTTATAATACCCTGCTTTACCGCTACACGGGACAATCAGATATTTTGGTGGGGACACCAATTGCTAACCGCGATCGCACCGAGGTAGAAGGGTTAATTGGCTTTTTTGTCAATACCTTAGTAATGCGGAGTGATTTATCTGAAAATCCTAGTTTTAACGAACTACTCATTCATGTTCGAGAAACGGCACTATCCGCCTACGCTCATCAAGATTTGCCCTTTGAAATGCTGGTGGAAGCATTACAGCCAGAACGAAACCTTAGTCATACACCATTGTTTCAGGTAATGTTTACCCTCCAGAATGCTCCCATTTCTGAAGTAGAGTTAACTGGGTTAACCATCAGTTCATTACCAATAGAAGGCGCAACTGCAAAATTTGATCTTACTTTGGGAATGGAGAACACTGCTACTGGACTGGCGGGGTGGTGGGAATATAATACTGACTTGTTTTCTCGCAGCACCATTGAGGGGATGACGGGTCATTTTGCGTGTCTGCTTGAGGCAATTGTGGCAAATCCTCAACAGAGAATTGACCAATTGCCCATATTGACAACATCTGAGTCACAGCAGTTATTAGTTGAGTGGAATAATACTCAAGCAGATTATCCCCAAAAATGTATCCATCAGTTGTTTGAGGAACAGGTAGAACGTACACCAGATGCTGTGGCAGTGGTGTTTGAGAATCAACAACTGACATACCACCAGTTGAATTGTCGTGCTAATCAGTTAGCGCATTATTTGCGATCGCTGGGAGTAGGAGCCGATGTCTTGGTGGGGATATGTGTGGAACGCTCTCTAGAAATGGTGATTGGACTACTTGGTATTCTCAAGGCTGGTGGAGCTTACGTACCACTTGACCCAGAATATCCCCAAGAGCGTTTGCGCTTCATGTTAGAAGATACGGGTGTGTCAGTGCTGCTTACCCAAGAGCATCTAGTTGACAAATTACCCCAGCATCAGGGGCGTGTCGTCTACTTAGACACCGACTGGCAAGTGATTTCCCAGTTGAGTCAGGATAATCTCATCTCTGGCGTGCAAGAGAATAACTTGGGTTACGTGATTTACACCTCTGGTTCTACAGGTCGGCCAAAGGGTGTAGCCATGAATCAGCTTGCTCTTTGCAATCTCATATTATGGCAATTGCAAAATACAACTATTTCTAGTGGAGCGAAAACCCTGCAATTTGCTCCAGTCAGCTTTGATGTCTCCTTTCAAGAAATGTTCTCTACTTGGTGTTCTGGAGGCACATTGCTGTTGATTGGAGAGGAATTGCGGCGAGAACCGTTGGCTTTATTAGCTTTACTCCAAGAACAAGCTGTTGAAAGAGTGTTTGTTCCTTTTGTTGCTTTACAGCAACTAGCGGAGGTAGCTGTTAGTAGTAACTTGATTACTAGTAATCTGAGGGAAATCATTACTGCTGGGGAACAGTTACAGATTACTCCTGCTATTTCCAAGTGGCTGAGTCAGCTAAGTGACTGCACTCTGCACAATCATTACGGCCCATCAGAGAGCCATGTTGTCACCACTTTTAGCCTGACTAATTCACCCAATAGTTGGCCGTTACTTCCTCCCATTGGTCGTCCAATTGACAATACGCAAATCTACATACTAGACCAAAACTTACAACCAGTACCCGTAGGTGTATCAGGTGAACTACATATAGGTGGTGTTTCTTTAGCGCGAGGCTACTTGAACCGACCTGAGTTAACCCAAGAAAAATTTATCCCCAATCCCTTTGACAATTCAAAATTCAAAATTCAAAATTCAAAATTATATAAAACTGGGGACTTGGCTCGTTATCTACCAGATGGCAACATCGAATACCTGGGGCGTGTCGATAACCAAGTAAAAATTCGCGGATTCCGCATTGAGTTGGGAGAAATAGAAGCAGCACTGAGCCAACATCCCCATGTGCAAGCATCTTGTATCATCGCCCGCGAAGATACTGCTGGAGATAAACGCCTAGTTGCTTACATCGTTCCCCAGCCAGAGCAGACAGCCACAGTAAGCGTTCTGCGGCAATTTCTCAAGTCCAAGTTACCAGAGTACATGGTTCCTTCGGCAATAGTTATCTTGGAGTCCATACCGCTTACCCCCAACGGCAAAGTAGACCGTCGCGCTCTACCTGCACCAGAGCCAAGTAGTGAGTTATTAGATAAATATGTCGCACCCCGCACCCCCATTGAAGAAATACTGGCGCTGATTTGGCAACAAGTTTTAAAAGTAGAGCTTGTAGGTAGACATGATAACTTCTTTGAGCTAGGAGGACACTCACTACTGGCAACGCAACTCATCTCCCGCATCCGTAATAACTTGAAAGTCGAACTACCATTACGTTCGTTATTTGCTGCGCCCACAATTGCCCAATTAGCACCATCGATTCAGCAATTACAGCAACAAAACTTAGAATTGTCAGCACCACCCATATTACCAAGGAAAGAGCATGGAGAAATACCACTATCGTTTGCTCAACAGCGTTTGTGGTTTTTAGACAAGTTACAGCCAAATAGTTTATTCTACAACATCCCTGTAGCTTTGCGTCTGGTGGGAAGTCTTAATGTTGCAGCTTTAGAAGAAAGTTTAGGAGAAATTATTCATCGACACGAAGCATTATGCACCAACTTTGTTACCGTTGATGGACAAGCTGCTCAAATCATTCAAAGACAAACGAATTGGACAGTATCAGTTGTTGACTTGCAGCATTTATCGACAACCGAAATTGAAATAACTGCACAGAAATTAGTGCAGCAACAAGCGGTTCGACCCTTTGACTTGGCAAATGAAGTATTAATTAGAGCAACATTAGTAGTGCTGTCGGAGACGGAACACTGGTTATTAGTGTGTATGCACCACGTTGTCAGTGATGGCTGGTCAATTGGTGTATTTGTCCAGGAGTTACAAGCGCTGTATAACGCTTATTCTCAAGGTCAACGCTCATCCTTGTTGCCACTGCCGATTCAGTATGCAGATTTCGCTATTTGGCAAAGACAATGGTTGCAAGGGGAAGTACTGCAAAGCCAATTGAGTTACTGGCAGGAACGATTGGCAAATGCACCTACATTCTTGCCATTACCTACAGACCAACCCAGACCTGCTGTGCAGACTTTCAACGGCGCAAATCTGGAGTTTGCCTTGTCTGTTGAGTTAACTCAAGGACTGACAAAACTAAGTCAACAGCAAGGTTGTACCTTCTTCATGACGCTGTTGGCAGCTTATAATACTCTGCTTTATCGCTACACGGGACAAACAGATATTTTGGTGGGGACACCAATTGCTAACCGCGATCGCACCGAATTAGAAGGGCTAATTGGCTTTTTTGTCAATACTTTGGTGATGCGGACTGAAGTTTTGGGCGATCGCACCTTTAACGAACTACTCACTCATGTTCGAGAAACAGCCTTGTCTGCCTATGCTCATCAAGATTTGCCCTTTGAAATGTTGGTAGAAGCATTACAGCCAGAACGAGATATGAGTCATACACCACTGTTTCAAGTGATGTTTGTTCTTCAGAATGCTCCCATATCTGAAATACAGTTGACTGGGTTAACTGTCAGTGAATTGCCAATAGAAAGTTCCACGGCCAAGTTTGACCTGACTTTATCAATGGAAAACGCTCCCAGTGGACTAGTGGGAGTGTGGGAGTACAACACTGACTTGTTTTCTCGCAGCACTATCGAACGGATGACGGGTCATTTTGTAACTTTGCTCGAAGCAATTGTGGCAAATCCCCAAGAGAGGATTTCCCAATTGCCAATGTTAACAGCATCTGAGCAGCAACAGTTATTAGTTGAGTGGAATGATACAAGCGTAGATTATCCCCAAGATAAATGTATCCATCAGTTATTTGAAGAGCAGGTAGAGCGTACACCAGATGCGATCGCAGTGGTGTTTGAGAATCAAAAATTGACGTACCACCAGTTGAATTGTCGTGCTAACCAGCTAGCTCATTACTTGCAGTCTTTGGGTGTGGGAGCCGATGTGCTGGTGGGGATTTCTGTAGAGCGTTCTTTAGAGATGGTGGTGGGATTACTTGGTATTCTCAAGGCAGGTGGAGCTTACGTACCACTCGATCCAGAATATCCCCAAGACCGTTTGAGCTTAATCCTCGAAGATGCTCAAGTTTCTGTGCTGCTTACCCAACAGCATCTAGTCGATCGACTACCTCAGTATCAGGCAAAATTGGTTTGCTTAGATGAAGTCTGGTCAAAAATTCTACAAAACAAACAGGATAATCCTACTAAGGTGGTGACTGCTGCTCATCTAGCTAACGTGATTTACACATCCGGCTCCACAGGTAAACCCAAAGGGGTAATGGTTGAGCATGGGGGATTGTACAATCTAGCTCAAGCTCAAATTCAGCCTTTTGGCTTGTCTGGTGATAGTCGCGTACTCCAGTTTGCCTCCCTGAATTTTGATGCTTCTATCTGGGAAATCCTCATGGCTTTTGGGTCAGGAGCCACACTTTACTTAGGAACAAAAGACTCTCTACTACCGGGTATGCCGTTAATTCAGAAATTAGGCGACGATGGGATTACCCATATTACCCTACCACCATCAGCACTGGCAGTCCTGCCACAAGAAGAACTGCCAACATTACAAACACTGATTGTCGGTGGAGAAGCCTGTGCTATTGAACTTATGCGGCAATGGTCTGTGGGGAGAAATTTCATCAACGCCTACGGACCGACAGAAGCGAGTGTTTGTGTAGCGATCGCCAAATGCAATCCTAACGACCAAAAAATGTTCATCGGTCGCCCAATTTCTAATACTCAGATATACATACTTGACCAAAATTTACAACCAGTACCAGTGGGTGTTTCAGGAGAGTTACACGTTGGTGGCACAGGATTAGCACGTGGTTATCTCAACCGACCAGAATTAACACAAGAAAAATTCATCCCCAACCCCTTTGGTGGGGGCAGGGGGAAAGAACGGTTGTACAAAACAGGGGACTTGGCGCGTTATCTACCAGACGGAAACATAGAATACCTGGGGCGCATCGATAACCAAGTAAAAATCCGAGGTTTCCGAATTGAGTTAGGGGAAATTGAGGCAATACTAAGTCAGAATCCAGGAGTGAGGGAAAATGTGGTAGTGGCGAGAGAAGATATCCCAGGAGAGAAACGCTTAGTAGCTTATTTTGTGCCGGAGTTAGAACAAACACCAACTACCAATGATTTACGCATTTTCTTGAAAGAAAAATTACCACAGTACATGGTACCCTCTGCTTTTGTCAGGTTAGAGTTTTTACCTTTAACTCCCAATGGCAAAGTAGACCGCAAAGCCTTACCTGTTCCTGATTCCCATAATACCCAGGCAGTGAGTTTTGTGGCACCACGTACCTCTGTAGAGAAGGTATTGGCAGATATTTGGGCTAATGTACTGCATCTAGAGCAGGTGGGTGTTCTGGATAATTTCTTTGAGTTAGGAGGTCATTCACTCTCCACGATTCGGGTGATGTCCCAGGTAAATGAGACTTTCCAGATTAACTTACCGTTGCGCCACCTATTTACTGCCCCAACTGTCGCTGAACTTGCTCAGACTATTGAGTTTACCTCTGGGGCAGACTCTACTCTCAGTGCAAATAAAATTACTACCGTAGACTTACAGGCGGAAGTTGTCCTAGACCAAACAATTAACCCTTCTAACCTAGTTTATCAACCTGTAAGTGAACCTTCGGCTATTTTTCTAACGGGTGCAACAGGCTTTGTCGGTGCTTTTTTGCTGGCTGAATTATTACAACAAACTCAAGCAGATATCTATTGTCTGGTGCGTGCTGCCAATTTTACCGCAGGTAAACAAAGGCTCCAAGAAACCCTGAAATCTTATTTACTTTGGGAGGCATCTTTTAACTCGCGGATTATTCCAGTATTAGGAGATTTATCTCAACCGCTTCTCGGCCTTTCAGATGAACAGTTTCACCTCATGGCTCTTAAAATTGACTCGATTTACCATAATGGTGCTTTGGTGAATCATGTTTATCCATACGCTTTGTTAAAAGCAGCAAATATTCGGGGAACTGAGGAAGTCTTGAGATTAGCTAGCCGAATCAAAATCAAGCCTGTGCATTTCATTTCTACTGTTAGCGTTTTCGCCTCAGATGAGTATTTCAAACTAGAGGTTGTTCAAGAAAACGATCCCCTAGAACACAGTCAAGGACTTGTTGGAGGCTATACCCAGAGTAAATGGGTTGCAGAAAAGATGGTAATGATGGCACGCGATCGCGGTTTGCCTTGCAGTATCTACAGGCTTGGTAGAATAACATGGCACAGTCAAACCGGTGTTTGGAATCCAAATGACCTGTTTTACAGATTCATCAAAGGCTGCATTCAACTAAAAAGTGCGCCAGAGATGAACAATATGCTAGAAATTACACCTGTAGACTATCTCGCCAAAGTTTTAATCAACTTGTCGCAGCAGCCAAAAGCTTTGGGCAAAGCCTTTCATCTAATTAATTCCCATTCTGTTCCTTGGAGTAAATTTATTGACTGCATCCGTTCTTTGGGCTACCCACTGCAACAGCTTTCGTATGAGGATTGGCAAGCCGAACTACTCCGCAATACCCAAATTTCTACTGATAACGCTTTGTATTCATTTGTATCGCTGACTGGAGAAAATACATCTTCAGAGTCAAAAAAGCAAAATGCAAAATCTAGCTTAAAATTCGATTGCCAAAATACCCTCAATGCACTTGCAGATACCGCCATTCGCTGGCCGGAAGTAGACGATAAATTACTCCAAGCTTTCTTTGCCACGTTTACCAATCGAACTTTCGATAAAAAATGTTTAAGCGCCAAGATAGTTTAGAGTAATTTTTGTTGTAATTCAGATTTATTGCATAGTACAAAAAGTACTCATTTTGATTGAAAGATTTCAGTTTATTCCTAAAATATGCCAACCCAAGTTATTCAATCTCAACCCTCAACAAATGCTTTTTCAGGCTTTACTGAATTTTGGAAAAACACCAAAGCAGTTGTCCAGCCTTACTGGTATCCAATGAAAGCAGGGGAAAGAGCATTCTCAGACGTGATTCGTGCCTGGGGAATGCTTTTTCTCCTAATATTATTAATCATTGCCCTTGTAGCTGGAAATATTTTTATCAGCTTCATTAATCGTTTTTTACTGGATATCATTGTTCAAGAGAAGGATCTTTCTAAGTTTTTTGATACTTTATGGCTTTATGGTGTAGTTCTGGTATTGGTAACGCTCTTGGTAGGGTTTTCTAAATTTATTAGAAAACAAATCGCTCTTGATTGGTATGAATGGTTAAACAATCACATATTATCAAAGTATTTCAACAGTCGAGCCTATTACAAAATCAATTTTAAATCTGATATTGATAACCCAGATCAACGCCTATCTCAAGAAATCGAACCTATTGCCAGTAGCGCTCTTAGCTTTTCAGCTACTTTTTTTGAAAAAATATTGGAGATGGCAGCATTTTTAATAATTCTTTGGTCAATCTCTTCGCAAGTTGCAGTGATTTTAGTTGTTTATACGATCGTCGGCAATTTGATTGCCGTTTACTTAACTCAAGAATTAAATAAGATTAACCAAGATGAACTCGAAGCCAAAGCTGATTACACTTATTGCCTGACTCATGTTCGGAATCATGCTGAATCAGTAGCTTTCTTTCGAGGAGAAGAGCAAGAATTAAATATCATTGCCCGCCGATTTAGTAATTCGATCAAAAATGCTAAACGTAAGCTTGATTGGGAAAGAAATAAAGAAATTTTTAATAGAGGATATCAGGGTTTCATCCAAATATTTCCACTTATAGTATTCGGACCTTTAGATATTAGAGGTGAAATGGGTTTAGGAGAAATTACTCAAGCAGCTATAGCTTGTAATCTTTTCGCTAATGCTTTGGCAGAATTAATCAATGAATTTGGAACTTCTGGACGATTTTCAAGTTATATTGAGCGCTTATCCCAGTTTTCAGATGCTTTAGAATCAGTAACTAAACAACCGGAAAATGTCAGTACTATTAAAACAATAGAAGAAAATCATCTTGCTTTTGAGAATGTCACTTTACAAACGCCCAACTATGAGCAGGTAATTGTTGAAAATTTATCACTATCTGTTCAGCCAGGAGAAGGTTTATTGATTGTTGGGCCGAGTGGACGAGGCAAAAGTTCTTTGCTAAGAGCGATCGCCGGTTTGTGGAATGCGGGGACTGGTCGTCTATTGCGACCTCCTCTAGAAGAAGTTTTATTTTTACCTCAACGTCCTTATATCATTTTAGGAACTCTGCGCGAACAGTTACTTTATCCAAGTACAAATCGTCAAATGACCGACGCACAACTCAAACAAGTACTGCAACAAGTTAACCTACAAAACTTACTAAGTCGAGTTGATGGCTTCGATACAGAAGTTCCTTGGGAGAACATATTATCAGTGGGGGAACAACAACGCCTTGCCTTCGCACGACTTTTAGTTACTCGTCCCAGCTTTACTATATTAGATGAAGCGACTAGTGCTTTGGATTTGAAAAATGAAGGAAGTCTATATCAACAGTTGCAAGAGACGAAAACAACCTTTCTTAGTGTTGGTCATAGGGAAAGTCTATTTGATTATCATCAATGGGTTTTAGAACTTTCACAAGATTCTAGTTGGCAACTTGTGACCGTGCAAGATTATCGAAATAAAAACACAAGCATTACTAAAACCGCCGGAAATACTCCACTCAAAACAGATGGTTTTTTGCAAGATAAATTCCCAAAAAAATTAGAGATCGGCACAGGCGAAGGGCTTTCCCATAAGGAAATGAATGAACGAACGTCCTATTCCCTCAGCACTATTAGAAGTAAGGCAAGCAAAGGAGAGTCTATCACAACTAATGACGGCTTTATCTATCGCTACAACAAAGACCCTAAAGTGTTGAAATGGCTTATCGATTAGCCCTGACTCATACTTTTTAGAACTCCCAACCAAAGGGTAAGCAAGCCGAAACAGATCAAACTACAGAAAACAAAGTTGCAGCCATTATCTAACAGCAGGAATAACCACAAACATCAATTCAGGAACGAGCGCCATATTCTCTCGTTCTTATTAATGTCTTAACTATTTCAAATAGCGACAAATTACCATTTTTAAATATCTTTTCACTAATTTCTTAAGTATCTTAAATTTTATTGTACATATACTCGATTAATGGTAGACTTTAAGTGTCTGAAAAAAGGATTTAAAGCAACTAGCAGATTAAATTAAGTTGAGGTTATCAAAAGTTCAGACTAGAGATTTTTTGAGTATTAACAATTGAATATTGACAGCCTCAACTCAACTAGAAATTTACGACACCTAGCTTTAGTCCTAACAAATTTTTTCAAAGGAAAAATAGCAATGTATACAAATACAGTCAAAGAATTAGATATCCAGGTATTGCCATTCTTCGCACGCTTTTTGCAAGAGCAATCTGCATCTGAAAACCCAGATACTACTCCTCCTCCTCCTCCTCCTTTCACTTTCAAGTTTCCTTCTGATTTGGAAGATAGTTAAGGGGTTAATATAGGACTAGTATTTGATTTTTGAAATATTACGTAGGGTGCGTTAGCGGAGCGTAACGCACCAAAAGCTTAAGATGGTGCGTTACGGCTTACGCCTAACACACCCTACAAATACTTAGATTTTTTCAGAAATCAAATATGATTCCTATAACTAAAAAATCTCCCATCGCTGTGTAAGCAGGGCAGTCGCTTGCGGAGGTTTCCTGGCTAGGGCGTGTCTTCAAAGTAATAAGTATTACCAAAAAAGGCGGACACGGGGACTAGGGGACGCGGTGACACGGCGAAAATTCATTCAAGAACATCTCCGCGTCAGAGCGTCTCCCCCTCTCCAATTTCGAGTTTGAAAACACGCCCTAGCCTCTTCGCCCCTAATGGGTCTCGAAGCCCCCCGAAGTACAGACTGGCATGGGAAACTAGCCCACAGGCGATCGCCTTTAGTTTTTAGATTACCTACTTCTTTAAGAACTTAAGTATTTAGACAAATTATTTTGGTAGTTCTTAACATCTACCTGCTAAAAACGAAGCCAGAAAATTTTTTATGCACCTGTCGCGTGACGTTGTTTTATTAATCACCCACAGTGGTGATTTTTTCACAATAGATAGAGTGGCACAAGCCTTGTCAAAAAAAGGGGTAAAACCGATTCGCCTTGACACCGATAAGTTTCCTCAACAAGTGCAATTAGCAGCACACTTTGACGAATCAAGAAACTATCACACTATAGAATATGGCAATTACTTTATCAGCACAGAGCAGGTGCAAGCTGTATGGATGCGGCGGATTTGGGAACCAGAACTAAGTGCAGAATTAGCTCCAAAGTTCCGAGAAGCTTGCATTAGAGAATCAAAAGCAACCTTAGATGGTTTTTGGGACAGTCTTAAAGAAGCTCATTGGGTAGACGATCTAGAACGGATAAATTATGCAAATAATAAGCTGCGGCAACTGCGGATTGCGTCTGAGGTAGGTTTTGTCATTCCTCAAACTCTTGTAACAAACAAAGCTGAATCAGCACGAGAGTTTTTCGCGCAAGTCAAGGGAAAAATGGTGAGCAAATTACTAACTTCTCTTTCCCACAGTATGGAAGCTAACTCCTCTTTCTTTCTTTACACCAGCATTGTCAAAGAGAAAGATTTACAAGATGCCGAGTCACTGCGCTATTGCCCAATGGTTTTTCAAGAGCAAATCCCTAAGCAACAAGAATTACGAGTGGTGTATGTGAATGGCAATGTATTTGTAGGGGCGCTAAATGCGGATGTGTATGCAGCAGCTAAAGTTGATTGGCGTAAACCAGGTGTTGAGGTTGGCGCATGGCAACACCACCAGCTTCCTGATGAAATAATTCGTCGTCTCAAAGTTTTTATGGGAAGATTTGGGCTGTTATTTGGAGCGTTAGATTTCATCCTCACACCATCAGGCGAATACGTCTTTTTGGAAATCAATCCTGTGGGAGAATGGGGAATGCTAGAGAAAGATTTAGACTTGCCTATTGCAAGTGCGATCGCAGATGCTCTTATTTCTGAGAAAGCCGGATAGTTATTCTAGTAAAGGCTTTAGCTCCAGTCTTAAGCACTAAAGTCCTGACTACAAACTATAAAAATAAGTACTTTAGTTAACAATTTTTTATGACAGTATTAATAGTTACGTTTAGCAATGACAACGAAAGCATTCCTCTAGTAATTAAAGAAATTGAGGCTAGAGGAGAAAAAGCATTTCGGTTTGATACAGACAGATATCCCACCGAAGTCAAACTAGATATTTACTCTGGCAATACAGAACGGGTAATTATTATTGATGGGGAACAAAAGCTCGATTTGAGTGAGGTGTCCTCAGTTTGGTATCGGCGGATGCGTTACGGGCAAAAAATACCTAACTCAATGGATAAGCAATATAGAGATGCGTCAATTAACGAATGTCGCGCCACCGTCAGAGGTATGATTGCCAGCCTCCAGGGATTTCACTTCGACAAAATGTCAAATGTCGATCAAGCTAATAATAAACAACTACAGCTGCAAGTCGCACGAAAACTCGGACTTTTAACTCCACGTACCCTGACTTCAAACAATCCCGAAGCAGTCAAGCAATTTGCTCAAGAATGTCAACAAGGTATAGTAACCAAGATGCTTTCTTCCTTTGCTATCTATGACGATGAAGGGCGAGAAAACGTTGTGTTTACCACTCCAGTTACAGCTGATGATCTAGATAATATGGAAGGGCTGCGTTTTTGCCCGATGACATTTCAAGAAAACGTGCCCAAAGCGTTGGAGTTGCGGACAACTATCGTCGGACATCGCGTATTTACTGCCTCCGTAGACTCGCAAAGCTTGTCAGGATCTACTTACGACTGGCGCAAAGAGGGAAAAGCTTTGGTTGAGAATTGGCAACCATACAACTTGCCAGAAGATGTTGAGAAAAAGTTGCTTAAACTAATGGCTGAGTTTGGCTTAAACTATGGAGCAATTGATATCATTGTCACCCCCGATGGTCAGCATGTATTCCTCGAAGTTAATCCAGTCGGAGAATTTTTTTGGATGGAAATATATTCACCGCACTATCTTATCTCGCAGGCGATCGCAGAGGTATTACTAACTAATAAAAGTTAGAGTATTGAGTATCGTTTATTTTTTTCTTCACCGTAAAGGTACTCAGTTAAAAGATACGTTTGTAGTAACGTTCTCTAGAGTAAAGTAGCAACCATATTTACATTACCTAGCATTTTGGAAGTTGATATTGATTTTTTTTTGATTCAAATTATTAATATTTAAAGACTTATTTTTAAATTACGAAGTTATTTATATTGGAGATAAAATCCTTGTGACAAACTTAGCAGATACACAAACAGTTCTAACATTTGATGGGGTAAATGATTATATAGATTTTGGCAGAAACGATATTGGCGGCGTTTTCGCTCAAGGGAGTTCAGCATTTACTGTTTCAGGATGGATAAATCCGCATGAATTAACAAATAAAGCTACTAGTTACGGAACTCGCAATGTATTCTTTGCCCGTTCTTCACAACGATACAGCGATAATTTTGAATTCGGCATCAGTGAAACAGGCAGCCTAGATGTTTACATTGATGAAACTGTGAGTAAGGGTATCAAAACCTTCGGTAATGGAGAATTAACTATAGGAGAATGGCACTTTTTTGCCATTGTTTTTAACAGTGGTGAAATAACAGTATATCTTGGCGATCGCGTATACACAGATTCTCTTAGAGGTTCATCTTTAAACAAAGCAACAAGTTCAGTAACTCTGGGCGCAACTGTACACAAACAGGTCTATTTTAAAGGACAATTAGCAAATATTAGCGTTTGGAATTATCCCTGTACTCAGGAACAAATCCACACCCATCGTTGTGGGCTAATAGTCGGTAATGAAGAAGGATTAGTAGCTTACTGGAAATTAGATGACGGGCAAGGAACAACAGTCAAAAATCAAATTGGAAAGTCCTATCAAGGAAATTTCCGTGGTAATCCTGCTTGGGAGTTAGCACAAATTCCATTTTCAACACAATCATCTAATCCAGTTCCGTTTGCAGCACCATCATCCAATCAAGAGGATATCCAAGAAGAGATCCAAATTGAAACAGAAGTTATTCCCGAAGAAAATATTTCAACAATAACTACAACTTTATTAGCAGCAACAGTACCGTTAGTAAGCGAAAAGGAAGACGAACCACAGGAAATTCAACAGACACAAATAAACACTGAAGAATCCGAGCTTATCTCAACCTTGATAACTCTCAAGTCACATGACGAAGAAACCAAAACAGAGCAAATTAAAGATTCCGTTAATGTCCAACAAGCACAAACATTAACTCAGGAGGAACCACCAGAAACTATGAATACAAAAGCCCAGCCCAAATATAAAATACTTTCCATTGATGGAGGCGGTATTCGGGGTATTATCCCTGCTTTCATCCTAGCAGAAATTGAAAAGCGGACACAAAAACCTATATCTAGTTTGTTTGATTTAATTGCTGGGACTTCCAGCGGCGGAATTTTGGCACTGGGACTAACTAAACCCCGATTAAGTTCTGATGTATCTGATTTGCCACTAGCTCAATATACTGCTGAAGATCTCCTACAACTATTTCTTGAGTATGGGGTAGAAATATTTTATGAGCCATTCTTTGAAAGAATACTTGGCCCAATAGAGGATATATTTCTCCAGCCCAAATATCCTTCTGAAAGTAAAAAAGAAATTTTAAGGCAATATTTTGATCAATCTCTTTTAGAGAGTAATCTCAAAGAAGTTTTTGTAACTAGTTATGATATTGAGCAGCGAATTCCGATATTTTTTACAAACAAACTAGAAAAAGAAGAGAAAAAATCTCAAAAGTTTCGCAAGTTATGTGCAGGGTTTTCGCTCTTAGATGCAGCATTAGCTACTACTGCCACTCCGACTTATTTTGCTCCCCATCGTGTTATAAATACTCAACATTCTAATAGTGCCTATACTTTAATTGATGGTGGAGTGTTTGCTAATAATCCAGCCCATTTAGCTATTTTAGAAGCACAAATTGATAGTAAACGAAAAGAAAAAAAAGTCCTCACTACAGAAGATATTTTAGTGGTTTCTTTAGGTACAGGTTCGCCCACTTGTGCCTACCTTTATAAAGAAGTCAAAAATTGGGGACTTTTGCAATGGGGAAAACCACTTTTAAATATTGTGTTTGACGGTGGTAGCGAAGTGGTATCTGGACAATTAGAGCAGTTGTTTGAACCTAGCGATAAAGAAGCTAAAAGTTTTTATTATCGCTTTCAAACATTTTTAGATGAGGAACTCGAAGAGATAGACAATACCAAACTACAAAATACTCGTCAGCTACAAGCTATAGCCCATCGACTGATTTCTGAAAAAAGTCAGCAAATTGATGAATTGTGTAGTCTTTTATTGGGCTAGATAAACTTTTTTATATTTTGCACCGTTTGCCTGGTGCAAAATATAAGAAGGATTGTTAATTTCTTCAAAAAAGAAATTAGTAATCACTCGATTCGTAATGTTTTCACCTTATAAGGATTGTAGGTAAGTACAATGGATGAACTCGTCAAAAAAATTGCTGGTTTGGGCCTTCCTGGTATACTTTTCGTGATTGCTACGTCTGCATCAGGGGGCAGTGTCGCCGCAGTTGTCGCTATGCTTTCATCGTTGGGCGGGCCTTTAGGCTTGTTAGGAGGTTTAGGACTGCTTGGTTTGGTAGGAATTTTAGGGGAATATATAGGAGCATTTGGGATTGAAACCGTTCTCAAGTTCATTTATACAGAACGTAGCAAAACCGAATCTGTGAGATTTCTTCTCAAAGAAATTCAAGAATTACCCATTACAGATGACCTCAAACTCAAACTGAAACATCATATTAGCCCAGTAGTCATTACTGAGCCTGAACAAGGACCTACTCCCAGGACAGTCGAAATTGTTGATGAGGAACCAGTAACCTAGTGCATTTGATCCCCCCTAGTGCGTGTCTTCAAAGTAACAAATATTATCAAAAAAGGCGGACTAGGGGACGCGGTGACACGGCGAAAATTCATTCAGAAATATCTCCACGTCCCCGCGTCTCCCCCCTCCAATTTCGAGTTTAAAAACACGCCCTAGCCCCCTTTTTAAGGGTGATTTAGGGGAATCTAAAAATCTTCAATTTCTAAAACTAAAAATGGCCTCTGAGTCTAATTTAATTCTCAAAGGCCATTTCAAAATTAATAGTCTAATCAATAAGGGCTACATCTTGAAAATATGCAAACTCCATCTGCACGTGAGCAAAACACAACAAATCCTTTTTCAGCGTTAACTCAATTTTGGGGAGATGTGAAAGTAGTTGCCGGGCCTTATTGGTATCCCACAAAAGCAGAAGGAAGAGCATTCGCAGATGTGATCCGTTCATGGGGAATGCTCATTATTTTAGTGTTCTTAATAATCTCAATTATAGGTGTAAGTGCTGCAAATAGTTACTGGAATCGCTATGTAATTGATATTGTTATTGAAGAGAGAGACCTTGATAAATATAATAGTACTTTATGGCTGTCCTCTCTCATTATTTTAGTGATGGTCATCTTGATAACTTTTTTAAGATATGTGAGAAAAAAAATCACTCTTGACTGGTACAAATGGCTAAATAATCATATTTTAGAAAAATATTTGAGCAACCAAGCTTATTATAAAATCAATTTTCAATCTGATATAGATAATCCAGACCAACGTTTATCTCAAGAAATAGAACCGATCGCTAGTAGTGCTTTAAGATTTTCAACTGCTTTACTAGAAAAAGTTTTAGAAATGGGAAGTGCTTTGATAATTCTCTGGACAGTTTCTCCAGCGATCGCATTTTATCTAATTATTTATACAATTATTGGTAATTTAATAGCTGTTTACTTAAATCAAGCAATAAATATAGTTAATCAACAAGAACTTGCGTTTAAGGCAGACTTTGCTTATTGCTTAACTCATGTTCGCAATCACGCTGAATCGATTGCTTTTTTTCAGGGAGAAAAGGAAGAATTAAATATAATTCAGCGTCGATTTAATAATGTTCTACAAACTGCTGAACGGAGGCTGAGTTTGGAGAAAGGTCAAGATGCTTTTGGCAGAGCATATCAGTCTGCCATTAGTGTATTTTCTATGTTTATTCTCACGCCTTTATTTATTCAGAACCAAATTGATTATGGGGAAATTAACCAAGTTAGTTTTGCTTGCTTTATGTTTTCTAATGCTCTGGGAGAGTTAATAGGTGAATTTAATATTTCCGGGCGATTTTCTAGTTATGTGAAGCGTTTAGCTGAATTTTCAGATGCGCTACAAGCTGTTAATAAACAACCCGAGAATGTTAATACCATTCAAGTCATAGAAGAAGAACATTTAGCTTTTGAAAATGTCACTTTACAAACGCCAAATTATGAGCAGACGATTGTTGAAGATTTATCAGTTTCTGTTAGGCCAAGCGAAGGGTTATTGATTGTTGGCCCTAGCGGTGGGGGTAAAAGTTCTCTATTGAGAGCGATCGCTGGTTTGTGGAACGCAGGAACAGGTCGTCTAGTGCGTCCTCCCCTAAAGGAAGTCTTATTCCTACCCCAGCGTCCTTATATCATTTTAGGTACTTTGCGCGAACAATTACTCTATCCGCATACAGACCGGAAAATGAGCGACGCAGAACTTGAAAAAATTTTGCAACAAGTTAACTTACAACACTTGCTTACCCGTGTAAAAGGCTTTGATACTGAAGTTCCTTGGGAGAATATATTGTCTTTAGGAGAACAACAACGTCTAGCTTTCGCACGATTATTAATTACTCATCCTAGTTTCACCATATTAGATGAAGCAACAAGCGCTTTGGATTTAACTAATGAAGATAATTTATATCGACAACTGCAAGAAAGTCAAACAACTTTTATCAGTGTTGGACATAGAGAGAGTTTATTTAACTATCATCAATGGGTTCTAGAGCTAAAAGAAGATTCCCATTGGCAACTTATTTCTGTACAGGATTATCAACGACAAAAGGCAATTGTTATTGCTCCACCTGAAAACACTCAAATTACAATAGATAGCTCCTCTGAAATCCAAATAAAACCAGAGATATCAATAGCAATAGATACAATCGAAAAGCTTACTCATCAAGAAATTAAGGCATTAACAGACTATTCTCTTACCACCATTAGAAGCAGAGCCAGTCAAAAGAAGTCTATCACGACTAAAGATGGTGCAACCTACCGCTATGACAAAAGTTCAAAAGTTTTAAAATGGGTGAAAGTTTAGCGGCTGTTGTGAGAACTGATGTGATGTTAACTAAAAAACAAAGACAACTAATAAATTATAAATCTATTACAATTTATGAAATAAGTTATCAATTACCTGTTATCAACAATTCAAAATTAAAAAAAGTTCAAAAAAAAATTAAAGCATGTCAAGTATTAATTCAACAAGGTACTAAGTATCATTCTTATTTGTGGGGAATAATCAAACGAAAACAAGAAATTAGCCAAGAAGAAATTTTTGCTAAGACTAAATTATTAATTAAAGATTATACTCAACTCATTGATTTTTTAGAAAAATATAAAGATAATTATCAAGATTTTTTATTAAAATTTACTGATAATTGGAAACACTTGTTTACTCAAAAATACCTAGAAATTAAAAATATAAATGCAGAAAGAAACAAACTAGAAATAAAAAATCACAATAATCCGCAACTCATTGAGAAACTAAAATGGGAAAAACAAGAAAACCTCAAATCAATTTTACTTTTGAGTAATACTAATTTTTTGATGTTAGAAAAAATTAAATTGCTAACTCAAGGAATTAAAAGTTTAGGAGAAGATACTAAGAATCAAAAGCAAACTGTCCAGCAAATAGCTCAAGAGTTAGGGGTATATCAAGAAATTTATGAATATCAAATAAAAGCAATAAAAATTCGTCAAGAAATAGCAAAAATAGCTGAGATAGTAACAAATTTTGAAGATTATTTACAGGATTACTTTAGTCCATTTCAATCCTTAATAGACGAAGTAGTAAAACTAGATGCAAGCTTTTACGCAATTGTAGGAGAAATTAAAAATTTAGCAACTAGTAGTTTAAATTTCCAGTCAAGCTTATTCACAATACAAGATACTGATGCAATCTCTGAAAATATTCTCAATTTCTTGGTAGCAAGTTACGAGAAAGGAGATAGATTAAAAGATGCGTTAGTTGAATCTAAATTATTAAATGAACAAATTAGTAATTTTGAGTTAAATAATGATGGAATAGCTTTAGAACAAACAATTTACTTAATATCTAATTATATATCTACTCAACTTGTCGATCAAAGAAAAGTGCTAGGGATATTAGAGACAGATGTCGTTTCTACAAATTCTACACTTTCTATTGAAAAAACAAAATTGTTAGAGCCAACTAATAATCATAGTAACTCTGTAAAAGAATTTAAAAATAGTAAAAATATTGATTATAGTCAACTCCAAACTCTACTCGCACAATTCAAGTGGAAAGAAGCTGATATTGAAACCGCTAAATTAATGCTACAAGTCATGGGAAAGAATTATTGGAATGAAGTTTATAAGGAAGATATTCTTAACTTTTCTTGTCAGGCTTTTTATACTATCGATGGACTTTGGCAACAATACAGTCATGGTTATTTCGGCTTTAGTGTACAGCAAAGCATTTGGAACGAAATAGGCGCTCAAGTAGATTATGAAACAGAAAAGAGACTTGGCGATCGCCTTGGTTGGCGAAAAGAGGGAAACTGGCTAGATTACAACCAACTAACTTTTAAATTATCTCCAACGACACCGATGGGACACCTACCAGTCAAATGGCTACACTACGACCAAGATATTTTTGATTTACCTCCAAATTCATCTGCGGAACCTCTATCAATGGGAGCTTGGCGGGTTGGTTCTTGGCTAGTATGGCAGATGCACTTATTCTTTTCCCGCGTCCAAATTTGTAACGAAATCTCATAAATTAATAGTGTAAAGTAGAGCTAATAAATAATATGAACCTTTCTGATATAGAAATAGAAGTTTTGCTTTTGGGAAAATGGCGTTTTAATACAGATTGGGAAAAAATTTTTATTGAATTCAAGCAAGATATGACTTATGAGCAAACGAAGATTCAAACATTCATTTTATCTAAACCTAATGAATTGATCGTAGGTAATAAATTTACTGGTGTATGGTATATAAATGATGCCAGATTATGTTTAATTCCTAAAAGTGTTCCTAAATCAATTTTTAATTTTCAATTACCAATATTACCTAGAGTTTATCTTGCAGATATAATAACTAGTATTACTTCTGCATTGATAACGGAAAACTATGAACTTATTGAAGTTAATAGGTCTAGATTTCTCATAAGTGATGTAGATAAATCATTTGTTGGCATCAAGATAAGTTAATATGTAAAAGTGACTATAAATAATCGATTATAGACACAACAATAAATTAATACTTCAAAAGTAATAAAACTTACAATTTACTGATGGATTTTCTTTCCTCGGACAGAGTTAATATTGATTTTTATCCCCAAAAGTTTTAAAGTACCAATACTATTGCTGGCATTAATTGAGGTTAACTCTTTACCCAAAAGATAAAAACTCCCAGCAATATTAACAGAATTGTATTGTCCATTCTTGGCTTTGTTGAGCGCGATCGTGGCATTTTTCTGATTTTTAGCTCCTCTAAGTATTAAAATGCCAGCAAAATTGAAGCTACCCGATGCAGTTAATCTGCTGCTATTAATGCTAGCAGTAGTATTGGCAAAGGTGTAACCTAAAAATTTGAGATTTCCTGCAATACTAGCAGAATTATTGATATTACCATTACTGCCTTTGCTGAGAGTAACTGTAGCGGCATTGAAAGCTAAAATGCCGAAGTCGAAATTACTTATAGCTTGAAACCCCGTCTCATTAAGACTGATACCTAACGCAGTAAATTGTTTACCGAGGAGTGTAACATCACCTAAACCAAAAACCTTTTTATTCGTTGAATCAAGGCTTAGTTTAGGAACATTGAACTTGAGAATATTACCTAAATTAATAGCTACATTATTAATTGACACGTTCTGAGCGTTAAATGATAATATACCGCTACCTAAAGATTGATTAAAAGCAATAATATTTGCTGTTCCTGATACACTTTGGTTTATCAAGTTAACCGTAAGGCTCGGAATAGTGAAAGTCAAGAAACCTGCTAAACTCAACTGAACATTCTTCAGGTTAACACTATTTTGAGTAATATCAAAAGTAATGCCTGCTAGCGTATTCCCCAAAAAGGAAATTGTTCCTGAACCGCTACCACTATGAGATTTTAGATCAATATTCAGAGCATCAACATCGATACTCAACAGATTAGCTAAACTCAAGTCAAAGTTTTTGAAGGTAGCATTACTAGAATTAATTTTAAATTCAACGTTTGCAATCTCATTGCCAAAAATTTCAATATAACCATCTCCTTGAAAATGCTGTTCGCTAGGCGTTACCTCTAGAGCCAAATCTAAACCATCGTCATCTGTTCCCTTAATTTTCAAAAATCCTAAATCAATTTCACTAACTTTTAACGAACCCCCAATATTCTTGAAACTTTTGTCACTTTGAACGATTACGATCGCCTCATGACCCCAAGCGTTAATTTTGCCATTAATTTCTAACCCTTCTGATATCGCTTGACCTGCAATTGTCGTCGGAAAAGGAACATACTTAATTAATGGGTTAAGTTTCCCGTCTCCATCCCCATCAATTGGTTCAATATTTAAATTTACTAAGCTTTCTAATAAACCTAGTGCTTTATTAACTAAATCGATTGAATAACCTACTTGTTTGTTAATAAAAGAAACAACTGGCCCTTGCCACAAATCTATTAAGCTAACCGCTTGATTAGGATTTAAAACCAAAGCTAATTTTTCTGGATCGTTTGTATCCATGAGGAATGCTACCTCAAAGTCTATTTTTTCCCATTTCAAATCACCAATAAAGCCAAAGTTATCGAAGTAAGGAGGTAAATACGTTCCACCTCCTTGAAACCTGAGATTACGAAGTTCAGTTCCTAGCAACCCATAGGGATTACACCAGGATTTTTTACCTTGTTGATAAAAGAATGCCGTTAAAGATTCGGGTTCCAGAGAAAGATTACCAGAGAGAAGTAATTTAGGTTCGTTTTCTTGGGTGGGATCGTAGCCTTGAAGAATCAGATTTCCAGTTAATCCCAAGTTTGGCTCTAAATCAGCCCCAATATTTAACCCTATGAGTAAGTTATTAAAAGTAGCCTTAAATTGTTGCTGGGAAAATAGCTGAATATTGCCTGGAATATTTCCTGTTAAGCTGACCTGTCCCGCAGGATTAAAGCTTATTATGGCTTGGAAGCAAGTAATTTTTAAGCTTTTATCAATAAAACTGCTGAAATTTTGATGGAGGTTCTTTAAATCAATATTTCCGATAAAGTTAAATCCTTTGCTTAAGTTAATACAACCTAACTTTGAATGTATAAAAGAATAGCTAATATTAGTTAAAATTAATTCTGGGCTGCTGAGTTTTAAATGGTTAATAATAGGTATTGTATTTGTTAAAAAGCTAAAATTGAAATGCGTAGGCAGCTGATATTTTAATATGGTTTGTTTCCCAAAAGATAATTCAATATTTTGGTTATTTAGCAACCCTTTAAAACTGAATTCAATTTCTCGATCGCTTTGAAAAACTCTATATTTTGGTTTAGTTATTGTGATTTCATGGTTGCCAAAGATTTCAACAATAATTCTATCAATTGCCACATTCATATATGGGACTGTACTATGAATGCTAAGGATTTTGTCTAAATTTATCTGCAAATCATGGTCAAAGTCTAAGTAAGTTGCTGAATTTGATGGGGCTAGATTTGTAGAATTTAGAGCCTGAAGCTTTAATGCGATTTCATCAGGTAAATTAATTACTGCTAATTCAAAGCTGTTATTCATAAATTAAATGGAGCTAAATATTTTTAATAAATTGCCTTGAAATCGATTTATCCCTTCAAGCTATGTTGTAGTTTAGCGTATTCTCATGGTTCTAAGACTTACTACAAATGTGGCGATCGCCTTCTTCCAGTGCTATATTACTTTTCAAATAATCTTTTGGTATTAGGGTCGCTCAATACCATATCCGAAAGTCTTCAACCGGACATGATATTAGAGACTTTCCAGAATTTTTAGCACTTCTGCTGCTGACTGATATCGTTGAGTAAAGTCGAAATGTACCATTTTATTTAAGATAATAACTAACTCGTTTGTAACTTCAGCTAAGTCGCGCCAACTGTGCCAAACTTCTGTATTGCCATCAGGTTCAGTTTGGATAATTACTTCACCAGTATTTGTATCTCTGCGAAATACTCTTGGGTCTACTCCAGTTAAAGCTTGTATACCCATAATTCCCAATGCATAAATATCACTATTGAGTTTTGGTAACCCACTCATTTGCTCAGAAGGAGCATAACTAGGAGTACCAATTGAAATAGTTTGATTTTCTTGTTGTTGGGGGTGAATTTGTTTAACAGCGCCAAAGTCAATTAAAACAATATGTCGATCTGATTCTCGTCTAATCAAATTACTAGGTTTAATATCTCGATGAATTACGCCATAGCTGTGAACAAAAACAAGCACATGCAAAACTTCTTTGAGTATCTCCACAACTTCAGTTTGTTGGAGTCGTACACCAGAGGTTAGCTCTTTATCCATAGGCTGCCCCCGGACAAATTCTTGCACTAAAGAAAATTGGCGATTTTCTTCAAAAAAAGCTAACAACTGCGGAATCTGTGGATGCTTACCCAAAGTTTCTAAAATTTCTGCTTCAGCGTCAAATAAGCGTCTGACTACATTCAAATATTCTGTGTCTTGGCGGGGAGGTCGTAATTGTTTAACTACACACTGGGGATTACCAGGACGCTTGATATCAAGAGCCAAATAAGTATTACTAAATCCTCCAGAACCCAAACGTTCAGTAATTCTGTAGCGGCTATTTAGTAGCGTGCCTAGTGCAATTTCTTGACCGATAGAATCAGCAATTACTGTTGGCGCTTCATTAGAAGCATCACCGCGTTGACGTAAAAGGGCTTGTAATTCAATAATTAATTGTTGGTGTTCGTGAACTCGTTGGGTAATTTCTTTTTGCTCTTGCTTGGTTTGATAAGCCGTATAGGCAAGGACACTCCCGCCAGTAAATACTAACCCCAACATCGGAGGTATTACTGGTAACCATCCAGCTTGAGTAAAGATGATAAAATTACCTGCAAATAACGCCGCCAGGGCTGTTGCTCCTGCCAATCCTAAAGCTAAAGGATGCTGAATTCGCCACACCAATAAGCCACCAACTACAGTCCATCCCCATATCCACAGAACTTTACCCCACTCAGGAATAAACCAAAACAAAGGCTGTTGGTTAAGAACAACACTGAGAATTTGACTAACACTATGGGCATGAATTTCAATTCCTGCCATCTTGCCAGAATTATCTGACTTACCACTAGTAAATGGCGTATTAAAAATGTCATTTAAAGTATTTGCTGTGGAACCAATTAAAACAATCCGGTCTTTAACCAAATCTGGTTTAACTTGGCCTGCAAGCACTTCTGTAATTGTTACCTGCTCGGCAATTTGATGACCGGAACGATAATTAAGCAGGATTTGGTAACCACTAGTATCAGCTTTTTCGTACCCACCAGCATTACTTTGTAGGGGTTTAAATACAATATTTCGTAATTTTAATTCTTGATTTGGAGTAAATTCTGGTTGGATGCCACCAACTTCTAAATATTTGAGTGCTAGCTGTAAACTAAAAGAATATGTAGTTTGACAAGGGTCAGATTCATCTGAACTTGCTAATAATAAATTGCGACGAATCGTAGAATCAGTATCTTCTACAACATCACTAAATCCCACTCGATCTGGTTCAACTCCTTGAGGGGGAGCAGTTCCTGGATTCTTAGCACCAGAATGTTTGCAAATGGGAATGATAATATCACTCTGTTGTAGGCGTTGTAGTAGTTTGTCGTGACCAGGCTGCACTGGTAAATCACGAAAAATATCTAGACCAATACCTCGCGGTTCGTATTCCTCAAGTTTGCCCAATAATTGGTCTAGAAGTTCACCAGATAGCGGCCAATTCCATTTTTGGATATCGTTCTCAGTTAAAGCAACAATCAACAGACGAGAGTCTGTCCCTGGGTCAGCACGTAATTGCATCATCTGGTCGTAGACTCTCAATTCCAGAGGTTCAAAAACGCCAAGTTTTTGAATGCCTACTAGTAAGACTGTAGCGATCGCACTTGACAAAATAACCGGCTGTCTCAATAAACTTTTAAAGTTGGCAAACATTGTTTTACATAAGTTTTTTTAAATTGGGCATTGGGCATGGGGCAAGCAGGAAGTGTGGGAGGTGTGGGAGGTGTGGGAGGATGGAGAAGCATTAATTCTCTTTCCCCCATCTCCCCATCTCCCCACACTCCCCACACTCCCCACACCCCCTCATCTCCCTCATCCCCCTCATCCCCCTCATCTCCCCATCCCCCCACTCAGTCCTAATCTACTACGTGTTTGAGATAATGCACGATCGCCTCTGCTGTTGGTACATTTGTTGCTAGTAGAACTTGATTAATAGTGCATAATCTCAGCAGTGCTTCTTCATTTGCTTGACCAGGCTGGGGTTGGAGCAAATCTCTCAAGAAAATAACTGCTAAAATTTCTCCCGATCCAACCAATGAAGCAATTGTTTGATATCCTCCAGAAGTTGGGGCGGGGGTTTGTTGACTAATAGTTATACCCGCTTGTTGATGTAAGACTTCGCTAACAGATGGCCAGGTAATTGTAAAGCTCTGTGAGAAAAATTCCTGATGCTGAGCAACAAATTCTGCAAGTTCTGATTTCTTGCTTTCGTGAGCAATGATTACTATGTTTCTTTCAACGATCATTTGTGCTGGCTCACTTACATTTGTTTCTTCTGAAATTTCCTCAGATTCAGTTACTTCTACTTCAGATGAAATTTCCTCAGATTCAGTTACTTCTCTTTCAGAAACTTCTTCAACAGTTTGACTGATGATTTCAGGAGTTTCGTTTTCTCCTGCCTCCAAAGATTGAATATCATCTGAATCAGAAACTTCACTTACATTGTCTTCTTCTGGACTCTGATTACTCAAATCAACATATTGATTACTGAAAACTTCCGGAACATTATCATCAGTTGCAGTCAAGCCTTCAGGAATTTCGCTAATAGTTTCATCAGCTTCTACTCCATCAACGTCTGGGGTGTCTGTTGCTGAAATTGGCGTATCTAAATTTACGAATTCTTCGCTAGTTTCCTCTGCAACTTGATTCAATGTGTCCTGATGTTGAATGTTTACGTCTTCATCAACTTCAATAGTTTCTGGGATAACATCAGTCACAACTTCGTCAACAGTTGTGGTGTCTTCTGCAACAATTAACGTATCCAAATTTACTACTTCTTCTTGAGTAGCTTCAGAAACAGCACTTTCTTGGGATACTTGGCTGAGTATGTCACGCGGCTGCACGAAGGTGACTTCTGCTTCTAGTGCTGCTTCCAATTCTGCATCCTGGTTTTCAGTAGCTGGGAAAACATTAACTTCAGTAATGTCACGTGGTTGAACAAAAGTGACTTCTGCCTCTAGTGCTGCTTCCAATTCTGCATCGCGCTCATCAGTCGCTTGGGGAATGCCACTTTCTATCTCACGCCGTTGTACAAAAGTAGCTTCTGCTGCCAGTGCTGCCTCAAAATCTGTAACTTCATCGTGGGTAGTTTCTGGAGGTGTAATTTCCTCCTCAGAAGTTTCGATGATATTTTCAGGTGTGGCTATTGCCTCATCAGGCTCAGCTTCGCTAACTTCTGGAAACCCTACTTCCTCAAAATTTAGGGTAATTTCTTCTACAACTAATGTCCGCAAATCTACGATATCATTACGGACATCGTGTGGAACTTCTCTAACAGCTTCTGGCGGCTGAACTATGTTTTCAGGACTAGTGACTTCAACAACCGGGATTTCATCATCAGTTTCAGTAGAAGCAACTTGTGAAATTTCATTAATTTCTGGTGTTTCTACTTCGTTATTAATTGGCGTTGAAACTTCGTTGACTACCTCTGGGGCTGGACTAGCGACATTGGGAGTGCTGATATTTTCAGGCGATCGCGGCCGAGAAAACAGAGAAGGATCTATAATTCTGAAGACAGTTTCTGGTAATTGCTCAGCCAAAGGAGCGACTGCTTCCATAATCAAAACGTAATCTGCAATTCTGATTACGTCTCCATCATTCAAAATATATGGTCGATCCTTTTCAGCTTGTTTGCCATTGATGATTGACCCATTTCTACTGCCAAGATCGCTAAAGTAGTAAGTACCACCTTTGACAAAAAACTTAGCATGTTGCCGACTGACATCAGGACTTTCCAAGACTAAATCAGAAGTAGGAGAGCGACCTACCATCCATTCTCCCCTTGTTGTAGTGTCTATGGTAAGGTCAACTTCATTGAGTTCACTTAGAGTTGGTGAATAACTAACTTTTACTTTCATATTAATTTTTGGTTAATTTTATTGATTTCAGCTACCCAACGCTGACGGGTAGTATGTTCTAAATTTAAAATATCATCTTGTGGCCAATGAAAATGATAAGCAATAAAAGCTACCTCCTCATATAAATTATCAGAGGGGTAGCTTATGACTCCCCCGCCAGTTCTAGTTCCACTGAAAATTGAGTATTGCAGTGAGGACATTGTGCCGGAATATGTGCATTACCTTGCTGGTTAATTCGATTGTAAAATTCTCGCAGATAAGCAATATCATGTAGCAGAAGTCCTTCAAGTAATTCCGGGCTAACAGAATTGAAACTACCCAAGCGAGTGATAACACGTGCAAGCATTACCAAAACGCCGTAAGCTGGATTTTCTTGAACTTGGCGCTCTTTTTGCACCAAAATTTCATCTTTAGCAGTAGCTAAACGCATCACTCCTTGACGATGTATTCGGTTTTCAGCATCACTCAACCCTCTAGGAAGAGTGAAAGTAAATTCAGTGCAGAGATTATCCTTTTTACGAGGCATAGGTTATTTGGGGGCATTGGGCATTGGGCATTGGGCATGGGGCATTGGGCATTGGGCATTGGGCAAGCAGGAAGTGTGGGAGGTGTGGGAGGTGTGGGAGGTGTGGGAAGGATGGGAGGTGTTGGAGGATGGGGAAGCATTAATTCTCTTTCCCCCATCTCCCCATCTCCCCATCTCCCCACACTCCCTCATCTCCCTCATCTCCCCATGCCCAATGCCCCATGCCCCATGCCCAAATTCAATTCAATTCTGAAACACTGGTTCAGGACAATTGACTACATCTTCTGATGAAGAAGTTTCGCTTTCCAAGCCATTTATTCGACGATAAAAATCTTGGAGATAATTTAAATCTTGGGCAAAAAAGTTTTCTACTATTGCAGGACTAATATCAGATAAAGCACCCAAATGGGTAATCACGCGGGACAAGATAATAATCGTGGCATAAACTGGATTAGCTTTCACCCTTGGGTCACGCAAAGGTGCAATTTCATCTATCGCCGTTGATAATCGCATTACACCTTTGCGGTGGAGGTTGCCTTCAGAGTCTAGATACCCTTTAGGCAATGTAAATTCAAACTCTGTGGGAAACATATTTCTCCTAATTATTGTGTGCGTTGAAATTCCTCAAAAGCAATCTCTAATTCTTCAATTTCTATTTCATGACTATTAGCGTTGACATCAGCAATTTTGTAACTGGTAGGCCAAGCACCAGCTAATTCAAATCTAGCTTCTTTTTTAGATGCTTGATCGTAAATAGATAAAGAAATAAATTCACGTTTTTCGGCCCACTTACCGGTTTCAACGTCCTCAAACCACTTCCATAAATCTTTAGAGGCGCTCAAACCTTTACGCAAAGTAATATTGCCACTTTTAGCATTGCCAGGAAGTTTTGTTCTCACTGCTTTACCTTTTGAAGCAGTCCCCCATTTTTGAGAAGTGACTTCACAAATTTCAATTACTTCCTGGGTTCTTTTGAAGCCTTGGCATTCTAAAAAATAGCCGTCGCTATCATTTTGACCTATGTCTAATCTTAAAAAGAAACGATAGTTTGCCAGAATTTCTGGGATAGTAGCCATTGTTTTTTATGTATAAGGGACTGGGGATTGGGGAATGGGGAGTAGGGAATGGAGAGTAGAGAATGAAGAGTAGGAAATAAGATTAAAAATATTATTTTCCAATACCCAATACCCAGTTCCCAATCCCCATTGCCCCTAATCCCCACTCCCTCTGGTCGTGGGGGCCCCGAGTTCCCCAATCCCCAATCCCCAATCCCTTTGATAAAAAATTAAATTCTAGCCTGCTTTGACTTCTTTTTGTTGTGCGATTATTTCATAACCCTCAATAGATACTTCAATTTTTTCTGTTGCCGGGTCATTTTTTGTCACATCAAATTCTGGCCCTGTGTATGATTCTGGGAAGCAAGCTTTTAGGTTATAACGAATGACTTCTGTTTTCTTATCTTGGGTATAACCAACAACTGAAATTGCTTTACGATTTTCATCCCATTGACGAGGTTTTCCATCTTCGCTACAGGCTAAAAACCATTTGTGCAAGCTCTCGTCACCATTATAATTCATGGTAATTGTGACATTATTAAACTCTGCCTGCCCAGGAAGATTTTGCCGTAATGTTTTACCATTTTTACTGGAGCCTCTAACGCCTTTAGTGGCATTATTCTTTGCTCCCAATCCGGTAACTGATTGCACGAATTTTTCAGTGATGCCATCTGCTTCAAAATAGAACACAGAGGCGACTACATATTCCCCAGCCATTTTTCATCTCCTAAATAAATTACAAAATTGTCATTAGTCATTAGTTATTAAGAGTTAGGAGTTAGGAGTTAGGAGTTAGGAGTTATTCTCCCTCATCCCCCTCATCTCCCTCATCCCCCTCATCCCCCCATCTCCCCATCCCCTATTGCTGCTCATCAAGTGCATTCCATTGACTGATGCGGAAGATGACAAACTCCGCTGGTCTAACGGGACAAACTCCGATTTCGACATACAAACGGCCTAAAATTATGGTTTCTGGTGGATTTAATTCGGCATCGCATTTCACATAAAATGCTTGTTCTGGTGAATCACCAAATAATGCACCTTCTCGCCAAATTCGCTCTAAAAAGTTACTGACGGTACGTCGGACACGTGCCCATAAATCTTGGTCGTTGGGTTCAAAAACTACCCATTGAGTGCCTAGTTCAATTGATTTTTCTAGGTAACTAATTAATCGCCGGACGCTGATATAACGCCACTCTGTTTTATCTGGTTCAACTAAAGTCCGCGCACCCCAGATGCGGATACCCCGATTTGGGAAGTTACGAATGCAGTTGATACCAAGGGGGTTCAATAGTTCTTGTTCGCGGAAGTTGGTGTCGTAACCCAGACCAATTACGCCTCTGGGTACTTCATTTGCAGGTGCTTTGTAAACTCCTCTGGTTTCGTCGGTGCGTGCCCAAACACCCATCACGTGACCGCAAGGAGGTACTAAAATAGGATTGCCGCGATCGCGTGGATTGGGAACTTTGATCCAAGGATAATAAAGGGCGCCAAACATCGAACGACGGTTAAATCTATTCAACCAATCCACTGCTTGTTGCGGTTTAACAGCATCGGGTGGTGTATCAAGTAGCACCATGCGGTTGGGTGGATTCGGAATATCACCACTGGCGGAACCTTCGCACATGCTTATCATCAGTTCCATGATGCCGTGGACTTGATCCAAATTTAGGATTTGCTCTTGATAAGCCCGCATCAAGTCGGGACAAGCCAGCATCGTGATTTCATCAATTTCAAAAATACCGCGTACCCCGGTGCGATCGTCCCGTACCCCTTCTAAATCTCGTGAAAATCTATCCGGTGGAGCAGCAACAATGGGCGGTGCTAGTTCATACTGACCGTTAACCGGACGGCGAGTTAAAGGCTGTCCGCTTTGAGTCAGGTCTTCTACGGTGACATACATAGAATTTCTCAAAGCCGCCAGTGCGTAAGTTGCAACCTGACCGTTAGGTTCGCGGTTCATGGTCAAGTTTTCGTATTGCTCTAAAACCTCATCTCCCCGACGAATTTGAACGCTGAAGTATTCCCCGGTATTTGGAGGCGCTTCTCCTTCAGTACCTTCGGGTAAAGCACGAGGAGAACCATCGCTAATGATAATATTTACTAATCCGCCTGCTGCTTGTTCGGGACGCAAAGTAACGCGTAAGGCTGGACGATTGCCACGAGAATTGATTCTCAGATTAGCAGGTTCTGGAGTTGCGGGTTTGGGTGCGCCTGGTAATTCAGTACCGATGCTGGTTACCCAACAACGACCGCCACCATTCATGAAGTAGCCATAAACTGCGAAGGGTAAGTAGGCATTAAAATCGGTGAAACCATCAGAATTAGGACGAGCAAAATAGTTGAGATATTGCGTCCAATTGGTCACCAACATCGGCTTAAACAGTTCAGCGTCATCTCGAACAGCTTCTGTAAAACCAACAAATCCCGCAACTGCTGTGCTAACACCTTC
This sequence comes from Nostoc sp. CreGUA01, assembly GCA_034531095.2. Classification (GTDB taxonomy): domain Bacteria; phylum Cyanobacteriota; class Cyanobacteriia; order Cyanobacteriales; family Nostocaceae; genus Nostoc. Next base: position 172,220 of record JAVRBV020000083.1, read on the forward strand.
AATCGGTCGGCTCCCTCGGTCAAATTCTTCGATATAAACACCAGGAGCAAAGTAATCAAGTCGAGCCATGAAAATACCTCCAAGTTAGTAAAAGCTTAATTATCAAAACAGAATTCAGAAGTCAGGAGCCAGAATTCAGTATGAATTTTGTGCTTAAGACGCCCACCAAATTGAAAATTTTGTGGTCTTCAATTAGTGGGGGATTCAAACCCGCCACTAATTGATTCTGAATTCTGAATTCTTCTTCAATCAGGAGTTAAAAATATTTCTTTGAAAGTATGGCTTTGGTCATCTACCAATGCATTAACATTCTGGGGTAAATAGCCAGGACAATCTATATTTAAAACATAGTTACCCATCTCCAGGTTTTCAAAAAAGAACAGCCCTTCTTTATTGCTTTCCATGAATTTTTTACTTCGCAGCAGAGTAACTTTTGCCCCCGTTAATGGCAGATTTGTAGTTGCACTCTTAACAACACCTGCAATGACTACGCGCCTAGTCATAATTTGGGTGGTACCATTACCATTTCCGTGCATTTGATTTCGCAAATCAAATATTCGTTCCCAAACCAAAGGTACTGTAGTCGTTTGGGTATCAAGCGGCACGGTAATTGTTAAATATAAAGCTGAGCGCAAAGGTACATTGAGAGCGCTCCATAAACTGCCCGGTTCGAGTGATGGCTGTAGTCCAACCATCATAGGCAAACTACCGTAACCCCGTAATTCCGGCACTAAAAACTCTTCCTCTAAAGCTCGATGGCGCATAAGTACAGCCAATGCTTCACTGAGGAAGTGATGCTCGCCTAAAGTCGTCCTATCCCAAGCTGTTAATAGCAGCGAAACATCAAACCAAACAGGTGCCCAATTAACAATACCGGCTTGTAGATGACGTGTAATATTACGTTCAACTTGCCTGCCAGCTTGTTGGAACTGCTTACTCTCACGAATATCATAAATGTATAAATTGAGAGTCGGACCGGCTCCTTCTTCCCTGCGATTACTGGGATGGCTGAAGTCAATCTGCTCTGTACTGGTAAGTGAAGTTCCTCCAGCTAGAATTTCCGCTAAAGTTTGAAGAACGAAGATAAGCATGAAGATATTTGCTGGTAACTAAATCCAGATGTATCTAGGTTATCTGTATCACCGTTGTAAAGTAATTAGACTTTTGTCGATATTTTTTTTTGGCATTGGGCATTGGGAGGTGGGGTGATAGGGTGTAATTCTCTCCCCATCTCCCCATCTCCCATGCCCCATGCCCAAATTACCATCAGCGATACCGGTAAGGGAATCCATACGGACTTGCTCAGCGATATCGGAATGCCACAGGCAGACGGCTATATGCTAATGCAACAAGTCAGAAAATTACCACCAGATAAGGGCGGACAAATTCCAGCGATCGCTCTGACTGCTTATGCGGGGGAAATTGATTATCAACAGTCAATTTTAGTAGGTTTTCAACGGCATATTCCCAAACCAGTCGATCCAACCAACCTCGTGAAGACAATTGCAGATTTGGTTAGACATAGACATTCAACAGTTTGAAATTTACAGCAGATTGCAGCAGGCGTGAGATACAGATAATCGTAGTGAACATAGCTGTGCGCCTATCCGTGTACTTCCTGCAACCTGAAATACGCTGTAATTTTGGCGATCGGATTTCTCAGCTTTTTAGTAATTGATTAGGGATTCTAGGTTCAAAGACTCGTCGATAAATGGGGCACAAGGAGTAACAAGCGTCCGTAAATCCGACATATCAAGCCTTTTAGCCCAATTCCTTCAAAAATGTTGATTATCTGGCTGTTGTGCAATCAAACTGGCAAATTTGACCAGAGTATGGGATGAATCTAGAGAGCGATCGCTATTTCATTGCCAACAATACTTTATCTTTCCAGAGTTTAAATAGATTAAAAGGTTGATGCACAAAGGTTTTAGCGGTATTTTTACCCCTTCACCTCACAAGAATATTAAGCAGAAAATCTCATGTTTGGCAAAAACATTTCTTAAAAAATCCGAAAAACTGCAATTCCAGTGTGTAGATTAGTCTGGTGCAGTTTTGATTTGGATGCAAGATATTTTTTTGTGGAATAACTCTAAAACCCTAGTCTAATAAAAACAAGACACTTATGCGACAATTTTTATCAAATTGTTACAAATCAGAAATCCTATGGGACTCATATTTGAATTTTGAAACAACTCAAAAAGCCTACTTTGCTTTTATCTATTGCCTATTGCCTATCAATCAAAGCCGACTACTATATATAGCTAAAATGTTGTAAAAAATTGTAGATTGGGTTGAGCTTTCGCATTACCCAACATTGATCTACGTTTATTACATCATTTTAGTTTTGTCACGCCAATAGTTACAAAGCCGAGCTGCGCTTGGGAATCAAAACTTAATAATTCTTCGTAAGAATTACCTGACAAAGATAACTTAATAAAAAAATAAACATTCCTGAGACTGCATAAATTTATACTAGACAGCAGAAGAGTAAAATATTTGGTACAAAAGGCGAGTGCAGCTATGACACTAGGCTTTTCTCCACACAAACTAGAAAATGGCTCTAATTATTTGAGTTCTTCAGATATCCAAAGTTTTTGTCAACTTGAATCTGAGCAATTGACTACTCAAGAGCCAATTTTTGTCGCTCGGATTGTCTATTATGATTGCTTGCTGAAAACTCATCAGGAAGTCATCAATTATCATCAAAACCAACCTGCTTTTTCTCAAAAAACTTTAGCTTATTTACGCTCAGAAGTATGGTTGACAGACTTTCCACCTGTTTTTACTATCAATAAATTTCAACTGAAAGATTTTTCATCCATTTGTTACATTTGCCCCATAGGCTATAGAAATCAAAAACCGGAATACATCCAAATCATTGCTGCTGAACCTCTTTCAGAGAGTTTGCAATTATACATAAAACGCTCTGCCATGCTCTTGGGTAAGTATGTAAATATTTACTTGGACTATGGAAGACAAAAAACTGAAATTCAACTCCTGGAAGATATTTTGCATCGAGTCGGTCATCAATTGCGTAATTCTTTAGGACTAATTGGACTGTATGCACATAATTTATGCTTGGGGTTAAAGGAAAATCCTTGGCAAGAACAAGCAACAATCATTAGCGAAAGTATCCAAAATTTAGATACTAATTTAAACGAGCTGATTGATTGCGGTCAAAGTGTAAAATTAAGGGTCAGCCTGCAAGATTTAAGAAGTTTAGTTGTTGAAAGTGTCACAAATTTACAACCTTTAATTAACGAAAAGAAACTTAAGATAACCATTCCCGATACATCTACAATTTTGAGAATCGATCGGCTACAAATGAAGCAAGTTTTTGACAATATACTGAGTAATGCTGTTCATTTTAGTCCCAATTGTGGAACCATTACTTGTAGCTGGCAAATTTTTCAAGAGGAAGTTTTAATTAAAATTTCTGATCAAGGAACAGGATTATCTCCAGAAGATTTACAAAAGATATTTACCCCGTTTTATTCTCGTCGCCAAGGAGGTACAGGGCTAGGTTTAACCATTGCTAAAAAAATTATTTTAGATCATCAAGGAAGTATTTGGGCGCAAGTTTTATCGGAACGTGGGGCACAATTTTCGGTAATTTTGCCGAGGCTAAGAAGTGGATAGATAATTCGTAGTTCGTAATTCGTAATTCGTAATGGGATTCGCTAACGTAATTTGTAATTAAAAAGATGAGTAATGATAATAAAAAGCTTTCGGTTTTATTAGTAGATGATGAAGAAAGGTTTCGCCAAGGGATACGTACCCTGCTCAATTTTTATAATATTAATTCTGCGTTACCAATAGAAGTTATAGGTGATGCAGATTGTGTAGAGCAAGTTTTAAAATTCACTAATCAAAAGAATCCAGATTTAATTTTGTTGGATATGCAATTAACAGGATGCGATGGAATTACAGTTCTAGCACGTTTGAAGGAAGCTGCTTTTGCTGGTAAGGTGTTAGTATTGTCTGCTCATCAAGAAGATGACTGGATTTTTCGCGCCATGCAGGCGGGAGCAGCTGGTTATGTGTTTAAAAATCGTTTGGCGACTCAATTGTGTGAAGCGATTAATACTGTGAGTAGATCGGAAATTTATTTACCTTCAGAAGTTGCAAGTCGATTTTTTCGGTGTTTTCAAGCTTATTCAGATTCTTCTGTGAAAGCATGTCATCAAGTGCATTTAACAGAAAGAGAACAAGAAGTTTTACACTGGTTAACTCAAGGTGCTTCTAATGAAGAAATTGCTAAGCATTTATATGTGACGGTTGCTACTGTTAAGGCGCATCTCACCAGTATTTTTGAAAAATTGAAGGTTACTAGCCGTACTCAAGCTATTGTGGCTGCACTCAAGTTAGGATTAGTTAAAGCTTGAGCGCAACGGAAGTAATTGGCGCAATTCACGAAACTCTTTCTCTATGCCTTCATTTGAATCTTTTTATCAAGAATACCCCTGTTCGTATAATTCTCCCTTAAATTGCGATCGCCCTTTCCAAACGGCACAACAAATCAAGGGTGCTAAGTTTTGCTTGGAATGTGGTTTTTTGGCAACTTTACCACAGGAAGCTGAGATTAAAGGAAGCCAGGGTACTTATCAAATAGTTAGTTATTCCGGCGTGCGGGGTTTAGGCCGTTTATACTCAGGTATTCAAGTTAAAGACAAACAGCCTGTAATCATCAAAGAATACCTACTACCCAATCGTTGTTTTAACGAAAACGAAACAATAAAACGCAAAGAAAGTTTCAAAAGAGTAGGTGGAGTAAGTTTAGCTGATAGTCGCATTCAAAACTTTCGGCTTGTGGAAACTAAAGAAGCGATCGCTGATGATAAAGGAGAACGCTGCTATCTGATCGCTAAAGGAATAGATTCATCTCAAACTTTAAGTAAATATATCATTGAACAGGGAGCGATGACAGCTCCTCAAGTGCGGGAAGTCCTCAATCAAGGACTACAAACTCTCCAATTTCTTCACACCCAAAAGCTGCGTTTTCCTTCCAGCCAAATACAACTCGGTTTAACTCACGGCAACATCAATTTAGATAGTACTTTAATTAAAGTCGAAAATCAGCAAAAATTTTCTATATATTTTTGCGATCTAGCTATTTGGGAAAACTTATTTATTCCACCTATTATTGCTCAACCAACCCCCGCTAGACCCGAACAAGATTTACAATCTTTAGGAATGGTAGCCTTTTATTTATGGGTAGGAAAAACAACTAATTTAGCTTCTAACCAACCTTTAGATCCTAAAGATCATCAACAATGGCCAGATACAGATAACCATTTAAAACAATTTATTTATCGTTTAATCGGGTGGGAAACTCCTTTTGAAAGTGCAGAAGCGGCTCGTCAAGCACTGTTACAACTTCCCAAAGAAGACGGTGTGAATAATTCAGCACCTTCTTCTGCTGCTGGGGAAATGGAAAAGCGTTTACCAATGGCTTTAATTTTACTACTAGGATTGTTAGTTTTTTTATTATTAGGAGGCGGAATTTGGTCTTTGTTTGTGTTTTTCAATAAAAAATCAACTCCTCCTTCTATAGACCCCAAATGGTCTAAACTTGTGCGGAATTTTTCGGAAGTTCCCAACGTTCCTTCAGGAAATTTTACTTACACAGGAGAAAAAGATAGCACATGGAGTTATATTTTAACCCAACCAGTAGACAATGGTCGTCTAGCAGATTTCTTAGCTAGACCCAAGGCAGATGCAACAGCAATATATAACTATCAATCCGTTTTGTCAGTGGATGTAAATAATCCGATTAAAAGTATAGAAGAAGTACAAACAGGTAAAAAAGACTTTGCAATTACGAGTTTGGTAAATAACATTACAAGTAAACTAGAAAAAAAAGAAGTTGCCTATGATGGGTTAATTGTTTTTGTGGCATTTAATAAAAGAGACTCAAATCTGGCTAATGCTTTGGGAGGGCAAATCAGTCTGGAGCAATTGCGTCAAATTTATACAGGTAAAATTACTAATTGGCAACAAATTAATTCCAAGCTGCCAAATCCTTTAGAAATCAAACCTTTTGCTCCCACCGAACCGGAAGCAATTAGTAAATTTCAAGAAATAGTTTTGCAAAATGATCCCCAGGACAAAGCTTTATTTGCAGCCAAAGTTACTAAACTCGATACCACAAAAACCCAAAACCAGATACGCAGCGAGATTTTAGAAGGACGAGCCACTGGGATTATTAGTTTTGGGACGATCGGCAAAACTTGGAAACAGTGTACTGGTTATCCGCTGGCGATCGCCAATGGTAACAAGCCAGCTAGCCAACCTTTGTTTCAAAGACGCGATCGGCGCTCCATTAATCCCTCAGATGACTTGTGTCAACATGATGATTATTATGTTGATGTGACTACTTTCCAAAGCTACCCTTTGGGATACCCTATTTTTGTAGTATACCCTCAAGACAGCAACCGCCTGCCCGGTGGTTCTACATTTGCCCAGATGCTAACAACTCGTCAGGGTCAGTGTTTACTTAGTAAAGTAGGTCTTGTTGCTTTACAACCTATGCCTGATGATATAAATTCCTATGCCTGCAAATCGGTGCCCTAATCCTAGTTGTGAATATTTTAACCGCGCCCTGCCTAACAATGCTAAGGTTTGTCCCTGGTGTTCGACTCCCATAGGTAATGTAGTCAATCCTACACCACAACCACCTACTCAGTCACAGCCCAGTCAACCGCCCATTCAACAACCACCCATTCAACAACCACCCATTCAACAGCCACCTAGCCAGTATCAGCGCCCGGTAACAGACCAACCTAACTACCAAGTTCCTCAACAAGCCCCCGTAGATTATTCAACAGTCTATCAGCCACGGGTTCCTTATCCACCAACACCTCCTGTTTATACACCCCCGCCTCAAAGAGCGCCAGTTTTAAAACTGATTCATAGCACCGGCAGAGAATTTCACCTCGTTGGCGAAGGAGGTTATATTGGTCGCCGCAGTCAAAGTCCAGGAATAGCGCCCCCAGAAATTGACTTGACTGGTATTCCCCATGAAGGAATAGTTTCTCGTCGTCATGCGCGAGTCGATTGGGACTGGTCGCAAAATGCATTTATGATTGTTGATATGAGTACAAATGGTATTTATTTAAACAACAATCTTCTGACTCCGGGGATGCAATATCGACTGCTAAATGGTGATGTCTTGAGATTTGGTCAGGATAATCTAGTCAATTTTACTGCATATTTAATGTAATAAATAGTAATAGTAGGGTTCGGTAGAAATCTAGCTACGTTGACACACAAGGGGCTTAAGCCCCTTGGTTAAACTCGTTTCAAAAAAATTATGTGAAATTGTATAAATAAAGCTATGTAAAAATACGTCACATAAAGTTGCTAAGTAAGATAATTTATACTTACGTCGATAGCGATCGCAATTAGACGAATGTATGATCGACTCAAACAGCATTTATGGGGGAAAGATGAGATGAGCGATTATAAAATTGGCCGCCGAAAAACAGCTACATCGACTTCTGCAAATCCGTCCCTTGTCTCACCAAGTACTCCAACATTGGCAAACCCAACGCGCGGTTTTGGTCTAGAAACAAACCAAGCTAAGCATCCAATAATTTCAACTGACCTTGAAGAAGATGATTTAACTGACGAGGAATCCTCAGAAGCAACAGTTACTGAACAACAACCTCTGAATCACGACATCAGCAAAATATCGTTGCATTCACAGGATAGATTTAGTAACCAGTCAGGAGAATCTCACCAGCAACAAGCGGGTATGATGGCTGCACCCGCCCTTCAGCAAAAAGTAACACCAGAACCAGTGCAAACCCAGCAGGCTTTTAACTTTCCTGTGCAACAAAAGCCGATTCAGCGAGACGGCATTAATATTCCTGGCGGTGCAACCATAGAGACAGTCAACGGCAACACAAGTGCTGTCATGTCTTTATTAGAAACTAAAGCAGTAGAAGCCGCAGGTAGTTTTGGAAGGAGAGCAGATTTTAGTCGTTACAGCGACAGAATAGATCAAGTACTCTCAGACACTAGCTTATCAGACACCAACATACCCATCGATTTTGTAGAAACTGCTGGAGTCAACGTACATTGGAGAGGAAACATCCGCTTTAGCATGGGTCAGCCGTTATCTCTCAAAGGCGGTGGAAGTGCAGCGACTACTCGCGGCTTTGGCGGTAGTACCACCTCAGGTACAGAGACATCCATCTCAACCACAGATACTGCTACAGCAACTGCTAGTAGCGGTAGTACAAGCGGTACGACATCTGGAGAGGCTGCACGAGGCGGCGAAATCTCTACTGGCAGGTCTGGGTCTGTGGGAGGTGAAGTATCAACTTCAACTAGCCGCAGTGACAAATTCACTGATTCTACAACCAGCAGTAGAAGCGGCTCAACAGAGATGACCAACAACATGGAACGCTTTACAGCGCCGCTAATTGGTGAGGTATATCTCAATCCCGAACTAGATGTTCAAGGCAGTGACTACATAAATCCATTCAAGTGGGGTATGTATCTTGGTGAGAGTATGGAGCCGATGAATAGAGTCAGAGGTTCAGTAAGCTGTGGTAATATTACCTATTATATTTCTAACGGAATTGCACCAACGCCGGCAGAACCTCCAGCACAAAAAAAGGGTTGGATGGAAAATCAACTAGGAATTACCGACCAGTCTCAGGCTAATTTCAGCAAAGCGGCTACTGCTAACAATATTAACCCACTGCAATTGAGTAATTCTGGTAGTACTTCATTACCCCAAGATGTAGCTGTTGCTGCACAACAACATCATGGGGTGAATTTGGATAAAGTACACCTCGTACAAGGAGGACAGGCTGATGCTTATTGTGACTCCATGAGTGCAGCAGCATTCACTACCCCCAGCAATGAGGGGGGAACTAATATTTTTATGCACTCCCAGGTTCCTGTAGATTCACCCCAAGGTCAACATACACTTTCACACGAAGTATCACACGCAGTACAGCAAATGCGCGGTGAAACCGCCGAACTCGATGGACTTGGCGGTAATCAGTCACACCGTGATGCACTGGAAAAGAGTGCTGATTCCCATGCAGATATAATTGTTAACAAAAGTGCCACACTGCAAAAATTCAAACAATCTCAATGATAAGTAGATAGCCATGATTAAATATAAGATGTCATTGCGAGCGAAGCGAAGCAATCCCAGAGACTTTGCGATTGCTTCGCTTCGCTCGCAGTGACAGAACATATTATATTTAATTATGTCCGTCTACTTACCCGTGTGACTCTTACAGCAAATTTGTAGGGGCATAACATGTTGTGCCCCTACCTGAAATACACTATTCACCACTGTCCAGAATTATCTTCTTGTTGTAAACCGATTAATTGTCGCCGCTTCCAAGCATAGTGAAGAATATTAATTCCGAGTTCTTGAGCTGTACGAATAGTTAATCGGGGTAAATTCAAATCTGCCAATCCCCAAGCAGTTGCTAAATCACCAATTACTAAAATAATTCCTCCACCGATTAGCACTTTAATTTGCTGTTGGTTGACCATTGGTAGCCCAGCAAACAAAAAAGGTTTTGTTCTTAAAGGATGACTCCGTTGCAATTCTTCTAAAGGTCTTAAAGGACTCTCTAATTGTTGTGCTAATGCTTGAGTACTTTCAATTAAAGCGTTACTATTTACTGGTGCATCAACTAGAAGCACACCACCTAAAATTAAGTAATTTTTTAAGGATTCAAATTCGAGGCTATTTAAAGATATGGCTTGTCCGCCTGTGAGATAAAGTAGGTCATAATCTTGGATATTTTCTGCTAGAGAAACTTGACCCGGTTCATCAGCTCCCCGCAAATTTGGATACAAGGGTTCTACTGCTTGTAACAAGTAGGAAAGACTGAAAAAATTACGCGCACATTCTGGGTCACTATGATTAGCCTGCGCCATCGCTACGAGTGCTTGGGGACGCATTTGTGCTTGACGGCGATAACGTAAATCAATGTTATTATATCCAGGAAAAAAAGCATCCGCAGGTTGAGTAATATCGGTATGTCCCGGTTGCAGAAGGATTCGACAGATTTCGATTTCTGAACTGATTGGCGTAGAGTTTCTTTGGTCAATTCGATAAGTTTCTTGTACGATATCTCTTTGCTGTGTGCGCCGCAATTCATCAGGGTCTACATAGCTGACTACTAAATAAATGGTGATTGGTTCTGATGTTGCGACTTCTATATCAATGGGAAAGTCATAAGAATTAGGTATAACAATTAAATTACCTGCTAAATCAATGGCGATACCGGGTTGAATTTGTACCCAACGTCCATCTCGATATCTAGCTTCTACTTGGCTTGGTGCAGCAATATTTCGCACGCCTAAACCGCAAACAATTCCTGGTTGATTTAAACTTTGATATTGGGCATTTTGCCGCAGACGATGGTAATCATGGGCTGCTCGCCAGCGTTCAGCATTGATTAATAATCCGTCTGTGGCTTGCAGGCGTTCAAAGGATTTTATTGGTGGGGGTGGGAAAGGGTGGGACATAATAATTCAAAATTCAAAATTCAAAATTCAAAATTAAGAAAAGCTCACGCAAAGGCGCAAAGGCGCAAAGAGAATATTGAGTTTTTATAGTTTTTAATTGTGAGGATTTTCGATGGTTAGTTCGTAGGTGCAGAAAGCTGGTTTTTCTTGGTCGATGATTCTTTGAATAAGTTGTTCGTTGATGATGCCACTAGAAATGTTAGAACGCAAACGGACTACAAAATGATATGCTTGTCCGCCGGCTAAAACTGCACTTCCGAGTTGTGCGTCTCCGATAATGAAACTGGGGCCAAAAGGCTCTGTAATACTAATATGTTTATCTGCTTCATTCGGTAAATGTTCGTCTAAAGGTAAGCCTGTATAAAGATGTAAGTAAAGACGCAATCCTTTACGAGTTCCTCGCCAGCGATAAAGTTCTACTGCACGACGAATTAAACGGCGTTGTTGCTGGAGATCCCAAACTGAATCTACTTGCCAAGCAACCCAATGAGCCATAAAGGGTAGTAGTGCTTGCGGTGCTGTTAGGGGGTCGAGGTTTGCCCACATGGCGTTATAATTATCAACTATTGGTTGAAAAGCTTGCTCAAATATTTTCATGAAGCGACCAATAAAGTCTACTTCCCGATACAAAATTGGCAAGAATTCCATGTAGGCGGTGTAGGGACGGATATATAAATCAAAATATTCGCTTCTGTGGATTTGTTCGTTGTCTGTGCCTTGGTCGATGTGTACAGTAACTAGGCTACGAAAATTCAGAGTTAGTTTGTCTTTTTTTCTTGGGTTTATGGCTTCTCGATCTTCAAAAAATGTGTCAGGAATAGCAAAGTAGAGAACTGCATCCATTTGTCCGCGAGGTGGTATCTCACTACCTTCTGTACCAATTTGACACCACTCACTCGGAAAACTTCCCTCAACGCTGAAGTTGACTCGCAAAGGACGCGATTCTAAGTTTTGTACTTGGACAATCATCTCGCTTGGGTGTCCGGGATGCAAGAGTAAACTACGTCCTGCTGCATCTGTGTTTTCTTGGTTGGCAAAGGTTAAACCCCCTACAGGTAATGCTTCGGGAATTTGCATTGGGGTTAATTGAATGCGTACAGCGGGAGTGGGGGGACTTTGAACCATAGGGGTGGGGGGGTGGGGAGATGAGGGGGATGAGGGGGATGAGGGGGATGAGGGGGATGAGGGGGATGAGGGAGTGAGGGAGTGAGGGAGTGAGAGAGTGAGGGATAAGAATTAATAACCAATGCCCAATGCCCAATGCCCCATGCCCCATGCCCCATGCCCCATGCCCCATGCCCAATGCCCAATCAGCGATTAATGATTTGGATGTCGTGACTTGAACGCAGATTTGTATCTGCCCAAGAACATATCAAACCTTCTGAGCCTGGGTCTACTAATGGTTCTGGTGATGATTGTCGTCTCCAAATTTCTCCTTGTTTGCGGATGGGAAATAGCAGGACGGGGCCTAAATGACGCACGCCTGGGGTTTGTTGCAGTAGGGCGACAATATCGGATGTGTATACTGGTCGCCCAAATGGCCAACCTTGGCCGTCTAGTCCTCCGGTTAATGGATTTAAGTATTTATACAGCAATACTCTTAAATTGCGGCGAATTTCTTCTCTGGCGTAAGGATTGTCGTAGGCGGGTTCTAGGGCAATTTCTGTTTGGACGGAAACACCTACGTAATTGGGTTCTTGGAGTTCTATTTGTACTCCTAATAAGCGTCTTTCGTCTAAGTAACTCAAAATTTGGTCTTGGAGTGCATGACTTAGACCAAATTCTTCTGGTGTCATGCCGTCGCCTTGAACGATCGCATCTGTGTTGGCAAAGGGCACTACTATTAAACTAACTATACCTGCTTGGCTACGTGAATTCGCTGATAAACACCGGACGCGAGCGATCGCTCCTCTGCCTGCTTGTTGGGCTAAAACTTCAAAATCTTCGGCGGTGACGGCGCGATCGCGGGTACGGAGAATTCGCGGTGCTTTCATCACGGCTTGTTCTAGGGACTCGGCATCAGCACCGTTCATTGCTGGTATCATATTTATGACACTGGCAATGTATGGATATGCAGACTTCAAAAACTGAATTGCCCCGGCTTGGACGTTGCCTTCTCTACCACCGCCTGTGCGATATGCGACCATTCTAATTTCTGCGCCACGGGGAGGAATCGCCCCGTACTGGTGTTGAGAGGAGCTATTTTCTAGAGTACTGACTTGTACAGATGTATCGTCTAATCGTGGTTGCTGAATCCTGGTTCGCACTTGGGTTTGCTGTTTGATTTGACTAGGTTCTCGAATCAACGGGCCAAATTGCACTTCACCTGTGAGGGAATCTACGGTGTAATGAAAATGATGTGGCGCAGAATCAGCAAAATCTCTCACCTCGGTCCACTTCTGAGGCAAACCATTGGCAGGAGTAACTAAAATATACTCGTTTTCTGTGCGTTCTAAAATTGGTGAGGTTTGTAACTGGAAACTCTGGCCGGGTGTACCATCACTAATTCCCAAGCGCTCATCGAGAATCAATGTACTGTGGCTAGCCCTAACTGTACCGCCAATTGAACGCACTGCTAAACCGGTAATTCGTGGCGGACGATTGTAACCAGATTGATTGGTTTCGGTGATGGTAAAGGCACAACGCAGCCAGCGACCGCGATAAGAGGTAAAGTTGGCTAGAGGCCAAATTTGCGGGAGATGCAAACGCACCTCTGCACCTTGAGCCGGGTTTCCACCTTGTTGAGCCATTTCGTAAAAACTGAAGCCGCGAGTTTTATCATCTGATTCTTGCAATAAAACTGGTTGCCAATTTTCGCCATCCCAGGCTTCCCACTTGCGGGGCGGTTGATTGGGGTTAATTCCAGCCGGGGTAGCCGCAGCTCCTTGGAAAGTAATTTCTAAGACATTAGCATCTATTGGCTCGTCAGAATTAACTACTAAATAAAAACAATTACCAGGCTGGGGTTCCTCTTCAAAAATTGCCTGTTCGTTACCTGTCCAGTAACCGTTAGATTGACGAGTCCAGGAAGTTGTGACTCTTTCTCGCAGAGATTGGGGAATATCTTCGGTGGTTTGGGCGGTTAAAAAATGCTGTATGCGGGGTTTGCCGATGACTAGGGGTGAATCTGTGCTAAAAGTAATAGATTCTGTTGTCTCAGTTTGAATAGTTGCAGCTTCCAATCCTGCCGGAATAGTATAAGCTTCCGGCAGTGCGTCGCTTAAATAAAAAGTTAATTCTGTGTGTGCTGGGGCGGGAGGTTGGAGACGAATACCCAGTAATTCCAGAAAAGCTACATAATTTTTTCGGGGTACTTGGTTAAATCTGAGCAACATTTGGTCAGTTAACCAAGCAAATAATTCAATGAGCGTAATTCCTGGGTCGCTGAGATTGTGGTCTGTCCATTCCGGACAGTACCGGGGAATACGCATTATACATTCATCCACCAAGTCATCGAAAGTGCGATCGTCTAAGTTGGAAGAAGGTAATTTTGGTAAAAAGTCAAAGTTCACAATTCCTCCCCAGCTGAAACCAAATAAAAAGGATAAACAAAGCTGTAAATATCGTGACCCTCTTTGAGTCGATAATTAATGGTGATATCTACTCTGCCGCGCACAGGATCGGGTTCAGTGATAATTTCATCAACAATAATGCGTGGTTCCCAAACTTCCAAAGCTTCCAAAACATAAATCCGAATTCGCAGTAGAGTATCGGTATTTAAAGGTGCAAACGCTAATTCTGACAAGCGCGAACCAAAATTAGGCCGATAAACTCGCTCGCCTACTCCAGTGCGGAGGATAATCCAAATAGATTCTTTAACTTTTTGGTCTTCGCGGCTCAGCTGTATCCCACCTTGCACGCTCAAACGCAATGGATAAGCTAAACCTGTTCCTAAATACGCTCGTTCACGACCATAAACCATATCTGGCACTTAGACAGCTGTGACATGTATATCTTCAAAGATATCGGCACAAGGGGGGAAAGCCTATTCGCCAAAGGTCGAGGATGAGGGGGATGAGGGGGATGAGGGGGATGAGGGGGATGAGGGGGATGAGGGGGATGAGGGGGATGAGGGGGATGAGGGGGATGAGGGGGATGAGGGGGATGAGGGGGATGAGGGGGATGAGGGGGATGAGGGGGA
>JAVRBV020000084.1:0-38025 GCA_034531095.2 Nostoc sp. CreGUA01
TGAGATTGAAAAAATGACGCTTTGTATCTTGCGCTACGCGTCTCGATACAATTCTTTTTTTAAACTGAGCTTTTGACTCAGAACTAAAGTTTTTTCTTTTCTACACCCTACACCCCACACCCTACACCCTTCTTTGTAAAAGTAGAAAGCCATAATAAATATACCTAGTTCAATGCCCAAGCTCACGGCATTGCCCAATGTGAACTTGGGCTGATAAAGTTGTAAATCTTTCACAAACTCTATCCTTGCCTTCGTTTTAACCCTGTGTAGCTTAACACATAATGCTTTATCAGTTGTAAATAGGTGATAACTTTTATACACTATGGCAGATTAAGGAGTCTCTAAAATACGAAACTTGATGTGAAAGTTCAGGTTTTGTAGCCGAAACTCCAGTCAAAATAGTAATTTTGCAAGAATTTTAATCACCCGAACCTATTGGTAGATATTTAACAATCAACCTGAAAGCGCGTTTAAAATTTAAGTAAAGAAATATTTCGTAGCTTACAGGCATGAAACGCATCGTTTTGATTGCTGGGTTTGAATCGTTTAACGCCGGATTATATAGAAAAGCGGCTTTTTTGGCTAACTCTCGCTGCCCAGAGTTAGATATTCGGGTATTTAGCGATCGCGATTTTACCAGCAAACGCCTAGAAGTAGAAGCAGCACTCGATGGGGCGGATGTGTTTTTCGGCAGCTTACTATTTGATTATGACCAAGTTGTGTGGTTGCGCGATCGCATTGCCCAAATTCCCATTCGGCTGGTGTTTGAGTCAGCCTTGGAATTGATGAGTTTAACCAAGCTGGGTGATTTTGCCATTGGCGATAAACCCAAAGGAATGCCCAAACCAGTTAAATTCATCCTCGACAAATTCAGCAACGGACGGGAAGAAGACAAACTCGCCGGTTACATCAGCTTCTTAAAAATTGGCCCAAAACTCCTTAAATACGTGCCAGTACAAAAAGTCCAAGACTTACGCAACTGGTTAATTATCTATGGTTACTGGAATGCCGGCGGTTCAGAAAACGTCGCTTCATTATTCTGGACACTGGCAGAAAAATACTTAGGTTTAAAAGTCGGTGACATTCCCCCGCCAGTAGAAACGCCGAATATGGGGTTACTCCATCCCGATTATTCAGGGTTTTTTGCATCGCCGCGTGAATATTTGGAATGGTATCAAAAAGAGGGCATGGGGCAAAGGGCATGGGGCATGGAAAAAATTTCCCAGTCTCCAGTTATAGGCATTCTTCTTTATCGCAAACACGTCGTTACCAAACAACCCTACATTCCGCAATTGATTCGTCGTTTTGAAGCAGCTGGGTTAATTCCTTTGCCGATTTTCATCAACGGTGTGGAAGGACATGTGGCGGTACGAGATTGGATGACAACGGACTACGAAATTGGGCAGCGAAAATTAGGTAATATTGAAACTGCCTCACTTTCAACTGAAGCAGTGAAGATAGATGCGATCGTTTCTACAATTGGCTTTCCTCTGGTGGGTGGGCCGGCTGGTTCAATGGAAGCAGGGCGTCAGGTGGAAGTAGCAAAGCGCATTCTCACTGCGAAGAATGTACCTTATATTGTTGCAGCACCACTCTTAATTCAAGATATTTACTCCTGGACGCGTCAAGGTATCGGCGGCTTGCAAAGTGTCGTACTGTATGCTTTGCCAGAACTCGATGGCGCCATTGATACTGTTCCCCTTGGCGGTTTAGTGGGGGAAGATATCTATCTAGTTCCCGAACGGGTGCAGCGATTAATTGGTAGAGTCAAAAGCTGGGTGGCTTTGCGACAAAAACCTGCATCCCAACGTAAGATTGCGATTATTTTATATGGTTTTCCCCCAGGTTACGGTGCTGTAGGCACAGCTGCATTATTAAATGTCCCACGTAGTCTTTTGAAGTTTCTTTCTGCACTCAAAGACGAAGGTTACAACATCGGAGATTTACCAGAAGATGGAGAAGAATTAATTCGCTGGGTGAAACAAGCAGACGAAACTTTAAACGATACAAATAATATCCCCGCGTCTCCCCATCCCCACGTCCCCGCGTCCTCTTCCCCCGCGTCTGTCAACGTCCGCACATTAGAAAAATGGCTGGGATATCTGCGAACATCTCGCATCGAAAAACAATGGAAATCTCTCACGGGAACTGGTATTAAAACTTATGGTGATGAATTCCAAATTGGTGGTGTGCAATTAGGAAATGTATGGATAGGCGTACAACCACCTTTGGGAATACAAGGCGACCCCATGCGCTTAATGTTTGAACGGGATTTAACGCCGCATCCCCAATATGCTGCTTACTATAAATGGTTGCAAAATGAGTTTCAAGCTGATGCTATAGTTCATTTTGGAATGCATGGTACGGTGGAATGGTTGCCTGGTTCTCCTTTGGGTAATACTGGTTATTCTTGGTCGGATATTTTGTTAGGAGATTTGCCTAATCTATATATATATGCGGCGAATAATCCTTCTGAGTCTATTTTGGCAAAACGTCGCGGTTATGGTGTGTTAATTTCTCACAATGTACCGCCTTATGGACGGGCGGGTTTATATAAGGAATTAATGGCATTGCGAGATTTAATTTCGGAATATCGGGAAGATCCACAAAAGAATTATGCGCTGAAGGAAGCAATTTGTAAAAAAATTGTGGATACGGGTTTGGATGCAGATTGTCCGTTTGAGGATGCGAAAAAGTTGGGTATTTCGTTTACTCCGGAGAATATTCGGATGTTTAGTAGTCATGCTTTTGAGCATTATTTGGTGGTGTTGTATGAGTATTTGCAGGTTTTAGAAAATCGGTTGTTTTCTTCGGGGTTGCATATTTTGGGGGAAAGGCCGAGTGAGGAGGAGTTGGATTCGTATTTGGAGGCTTATTTTGGGGAGGAGGAAGAAATAAACGAACCGCCAAGACGCCGAGAACGCCAAGAAAAGAGAGAAGAGGAGGAAGGATTAATCAGGGATTTGTTAATGCAAACTACGGATGAGTTGACGAATTTGTTGAGGGGGTTGAATGGGGAATATATTCCGCCGGCGGCTGGTGGTGATTTGTTGCGGGATGGGGTTGGTGTTTTGCCGACTGGGAGAAATATTCATGCTTTAGATCCTTATAGAATGCCTTCGCCTGGGGCTTATGAAAGGGGACGGGAAATTGCTAGAAAGATTATTGCCCAGCATTTGGAAGAATATGGAAAATTTCCGGAAACTGTGGCGGTGATGTTATGGGGATTGGATGCTATTAAAACTAAGGGTGAATCTTTGGGGATTCTTTTGGAATTGGTGGGGGCTGAACCTGTTAAGGAAGGAACTGGTAGAATTGTTCGTTATGAATTAAAACCTTTGGCGGAGGTTGGACATCCTCGGATTGATGTGTTGGGAAATTTATCGGGAATTTTCCGCGATAGTTTTGTGAATATTATTGAGTTGTTGGATGATTTGTTTCAACGGGCGGCTGATGTTGATGAACCGGAAGATCGGAATTTTATTAGAAAACATGCTTTGGTTTTGAAGGCGCAAGGTGTAGAAAATTCATCGGCGAGATTGTTTTCTAATCCGGCTGGTGATTTTGGTTCTTTGGTGAATGATAAAGTGGTTGATGGTAACTGGGAATCTGGCGAAGAGTTGGGTAATACTTGGCAAAGTCGCAATGTTTTTAGCTATGGTAGAAATGATAAAGGTCAAGCTAGACCGGAAGTTTTGAATGCGTTGTTAAAAACTAGCGATCGCATTGTTCAAGAAATCGATTCGGTAGAATATGGTTTAACTGATATTCAAGAATATTATGCTAATACTGGCGGTTTGAAAAAGGCAGCCGAAAAACAACGCGGTCAGAAAGTTACAACCAGTTTTGTAGAAAGTTTCTCGAAAGATACTACGCCTCGCAATTTAGATGATTTACTCAGAATTGAATATCGCAGCAAATTAGTAAATCCCAAATGGGCTGAAGCAATGGCGAATCAAGGTTCTGGTGGTGCATTTGAAATTTCCCAACGGATGACGGCGTTAATTGGTTGGGGCGGTACTGCTGATTTTACTGATAATTGGGTTTATGACCAAGCGGCTGATACTTATGCTTTAGATGCAGAAATGGCGGAAAAATTACGCAAGGCAAATCCTGAAGCTTTCCGCAATATTGTAGGCAGAATGTTGGAGGCGCATGGGCGTGGTTTCTGGCAAACTGATAATGATAAATTAGATAAGTTGCGTCAATTGTATGAGTTGACAGATGAGGAATTAGAAGGTGTGACAGTTTAAAAAATCACATATTAAAGAAGTCGAAAGTCGGAAGTCGGAAGTCGGAAGTACAGTTTTGTAATAGGTGCTGCACCGACCACAAAACTTACCGATTATAGAACCGGGGGACTTAAACCCACCGAATTTAGTTAATAAATCGATCGCATTTTCTTGAATGAGGTTATAGTGCAATACGGTTCAGATAAGACTAAAACCTTTATCCTGCGAACAATGTAGAGTAGAGACGTTGCATTGCAACGTCTCTACAGGTCTATGGTTATCCAAAAAATCCTTAACTGAACTGTAAGTAGAACGGGGTAAATAATTAAAGGTTTGTAGTGAGAACTTTAGTTCTCAAATAAGGACTAAAGTCCTTACTACGAACTCAATCTTAGTATTTTTACATTACTTAACATAGTTCGGTTTTTTCAACTCGTTCTACTTATTGGGTTATAGTGATGTTAAGAGTCGCTTAATGTTTTAGATATATTCCTGTGACTTATATCAAAACTTTAAGACAATATGAGTCGATTAAAAGTTTCCATACTCGATGCATCCAAATCGTCTGTTAACACAAGAAACTCTTGACCTATTTTACCTATAAGAGAGTCAATTAGGTTATTAACACCAGTTCTGACTCCTTGCGAAAAGAACTCTAAATTGTTGGTGTGGTTGACGTTTCCAATGATTGTATTGTCACTATCCACTAGCCAATTACCATTACCAATAATTATATTTCCATTAGTAGAAACCCAGTTACCATTCCCAATAATTATGTTATTACTACCCAAATCCCAATTGCCGTTTCCAATGGTTGCGTTTTCATTCCCGAAGTGCCAATTGCCGTTTCCAATGGTTGCGTTTTCACTACCAAAGTGCCAATTACCATTTCCTAATGTTGCATTATCACTTCCGTCGTCCCAATACCAGTTGCCGTTACCAAGGGTTGTGTTGTCGCTTCCAAATAACCAGTTGCCATTCCCAATGGTTGTGTTGTCATCATTAAAATTCCAGTTGCCATTGCCAATGGTGGCGCTGTTATCGCCATAATCAGAGTTAAAATTACCAATGGTTGCGTTACGATCGCCAAAGTTTCTATTGCCATTACCAACGGGTGCGTTATCCTTATTAAACGGTGGACTAGCAGTATTAGATGTATTTCCACTGCTACTAAAAGGTGTATTATTACCAAGGACTTCTCTTGATCGCTCAAGGAGATTTCCACCATCTAAAATAGGATTGCCACCGCTTGCAAAGGGGTTAGTACCTCCTGCCAATATGTTGTCAATGTCCTCAAAAAAATTTTCACCCAAAATCAACTTCAAGCGATCGAAAATTAATTGCTGAAGCTTACTGCCGGCATCGCCAGCAAAAGGGTTGATACCACCGCCTGGAATAGTTCCCCCATTATTACCTACAAACGGATTGATACCACCGCCTGGAATAGTTCCCGCACCATTACCTACAAACGGATTGTTACCACTGGTAAATAGGCTATCTTCAGCATCCAAACTGCCATTAGCAGGAAAGGAACTACTGTTATACAGGTTGTTACTACCATCTGCACTAAAGATATTAACCCCATTATTTATTAAATCCGTACCACATGTTTCCATTGTCATTTATTCTCCTATTTGCTATGCAGAGTATCAGTTTATTCAAACAAAAATTTATTTGAATAAAGGCTTTTTGATTATCAAATCGGCAGAAAATTTTGCCTAAAGCTTTTCATAGTAAAAAGTTTCAGTGCATAATATTGCTGGTTAGCATAGTATGTACTGAAAAAAATTATTCTTGTTTATTTCCTTGCGTTGATGTACTGATTTACTCAAGGATTCTAATTACTGCCTATATTATTAAGCAAATGGATTTTGTCCACCACCAAATGATGGGATTTCTCCGCCACCAAATGATGGGATTTGTCCGCCACCGAATGATGGGATTTGTCCGCCATTTCCGCCACCAAATGATGGGATTTGTCCACCATTACCGCCACCGAATGATGGGATTTGGCTAGGATCAAATGATGGGATTTCGCCATCACCTAGTTCTTCGTCCAACCTGGAATTAATCAGGTTGTCAATAGTAACTCTCAAATTAAAACCGTCTGGTATTTCAGTTGTGCTGATATTAGTACTTTGACTACCAGCGCCTGTCAAAGGATCGCGGTTACCGCCTCCAGCAGATGGATTTACACCACCTGCAAAGATATTCCAAAAGTTGTCACCAGCAAAAGGATTACCATTGTAGGGTAAATTATTGCCGCTGCCACCGAATGGATTACCGCTACTTTCTCCATTACCAACGCCACTAAATATATTCGAGAGTTGCTCATCACTCAGAACTTCGCTCAGGCGACCAAAGGGTGAATTTCTTAATGGATTGTCCCCACCAGTAGAGGAGTTACCGCTACCACTATTAATTAAATCTGTCATCAGGGCTAATCCTCCTAATTGTTTGCATAAAAACCTCACTAGCCTATAGGAATATGGCTTGAATTTTGCCAGGTATAATAAGAATAAAAACTTTATATACTAAGCTTTAATTCAAATTGGATTTTCCAAAACTCAATTAAATTCCTATAGCTATATCGAAAGACAAAATTATGTCTATTTTATGAGTTATGTTGGCAAATTAGTTAGTAGCTATGGAATAGTTTGTTTATCTTTGATAGTTTAGATAATCAATATTTAACCAAAGCTACTTACATATACAATGTATGTCATTTAACTGATAATAACAATGGAAAATGTTTTGATATATTTATCAAATTTGTAGGTATTTTTATAGAATAAATAATAAAACAGGAGTCAGAATACAGAATTCAGAATACTCTACCCATAAAAGGATAGAGTTTTAAGGCGAGAATATTTTAATTTTTTTTCGCCCACCATTTCACTCGTTTTTAACCAATATTCGTCACCCACTCGGACTCCAATTCATACTGAATTATGACTCCTGTTAGCGGATAGCTAAGGTTTAGCCCGTTCTGAATTCTTCTTATAAAAATTAACTAAAATATTTGTAGAACAAAATTAACTTTTGGTTAAATATGATATTGGTATAGACAATATTTTAATAAATTTGCCAAATTTTTAGATATTTATTGTCAAATTTTTAGATCCCTAATTAATCTGTCTTGGTTTGAGGTTCCATGATTTATATGCGCTGTTCTACCACCAGACGGATGGCAATATGTAAATCCATAACCAGGCGAAACTTGCTCAAATAGGCGAAATTTCAAGCCCATAACTTCAGTCCCACCGGCTAACCCAGCCCAGCCACCTGCTAATGCCATCACCAGCATAATGGTGCGTTGCATAGAAATACCAGCATAACGAGCAGTATTGGGGCAGATGCGATCGCAATCAATGGCGATAAGATTGGTAACAAGTGTTTAACCCGATTCGTAGTAATCACGATCCAATGTTTGCCAACCTCATACCTTGATTGAGAACCAATAAATGGGGGATGAGGGAGATGAGGAGAGAAGTCTGAGCGCCGGCTTCCGGCGATCAGAACTTCGGGGGGATGAGGGAGTGTGGGGAGTGGGGGGAGATGGGGGAAAGAGAATTAATGCTTCCCCATCCTCCCACACCTCCCACACCTCCCACACTTCTTGCTTGCCCCATGCCCCACTCCTCACAATCCCAACTCTTCCGAAAAGCCCAACATAATATTGAGATTTTGGACTGCGGCACCGGAGGCGCCTTTGCCTAAGTTGTCAAGACGAGCGACTAGTAAGGCTTCTTTGGTAGCGTCATTGGCGAAGACAAAAATCTGAACAAAGTTGGTGTCGTTCATGGCTTTGGCATCTAGAAATGTTCCGTCTCTGAGAAGGGTAGGTTCTCCAAATGGAACAACCTGGACAAATTTTTCACTTTGGTAGTAGTCGGCGATCGCTTCATAGATTACCTCACCTGATGGTGGATTGTCCAAAATCCCTAACGGCAAAGGCACTTGTACTAACATCCCCTGCTCAAAATCCCCCACTGAGGGTACAAACAGCGGCGGCGATGCTAATCCCGAAAAGTAATGCATTTCCTTAACGTGTTTATGCCCAAACTGCAAACCGTAGATGCCATAGGGATAAAGCGACTCTCCCCCGGCTTGTTGTTGGTGGAAAGCATCGTACTTTTGAATGAGATTTTTGCCGCCACCAGAATAACCTGATACTGCATTCACGGTGATGGGAAAGTCAGGCTTTAAAATTCCTTTGGCAATCAACGGACGGATACAAGCCAAAAATCCTGTAGGATAACAACCGGGATTACTTACAAACTGGGCATTGGCAATTTTTTCTCGCTGTTGTGGATTTAGTTCGGGGAAACCGTATACCCAACCCTGGGCTGTGCGATGAGCAGTACTAGCATCAAGGATTTTAACGGTAGTATTACTAACTAAGCTCACTGCTTCGCGGGCGGCGTCATCAGGCAGGCAGAGAATGACAACATCCGCAGCATTAATCAGTTTAGCTCGCTCAGTCGCATCTTTTCGTTTAGATGCCTCAATGCTAAGTATCTCGATGTCATCCCGTTGGTTGAGCCGCGAGTAAATTTGTAAGCCTGTGGTTCCTGATTCTCCATCAATGAAAATCTTCGGTTTAGTAGTCATGCGATCGCCATCTTATATCAGTTATTAAAGTTTAAAACATCTTCTTAAACCCAAAATCAAACTTACCATGCAATAGTTGTGAAAAAGTTTAATTTACAACTGTTTACTCTTCCTTTTCTCAGGTAGCTTCCAAAGGCTTTAAATATCTCTTGCTCTATCCAAAAATCATGGTTATACACTTTACCAACTTAGAGTATTTATTCCTAGTTACTGGAACCTAAATTGCCCAAAATATTGCAGAGAAATAGTTTGGGATTTTTGACAAAAATATTTTCTAATTGTGATTTCAGTGCGGCATCTGGGAACAATTTATGGGATTCAGGTTTTGTTTAGTATTTACCACTTACTAAGTGCCCAAAAAAGAACATGAACCTGTTAAAAATACTGCCCAAGTTTCTGCAATTTAAAAATGCTCAATTCTGAAATTCAAAAAGACCTGCGTCATAATTTTACTGTTAATGTTGTTGAAAGTGGATTTTTTGGTTTAGGAAGCGGTTTTGCTTCATATATCACGATCATTCCTCTATTTGTTAGCGGTTTTACCGATTCTGCATTGCTTATCGGTCTGATACCAGCTATTCCGCGTTTAGGTTGGCAACTCCCTCAACTATTAACGGCTGATAAAATAGCTCGACTACAGTATTACAAATCAACTGTAATGTTGTTGACGATTCACCAGAAACTTCCTTTTCTGGGATTAGCACTGGTGGCTTTGTTAGACCTGCAACTCAATAACAAAGCTATCTTAGAACTAACATTTGCCATCCTCATTTGGCAGGGACTGGGCAGCGGATTTAGTGCTATTGCTTGGCAAAGTATGGTTGCTAAAATTGTTCCTTCTGGAAAGCTTGGCATTTTTTACGGTTCCTTAGCGGCGTCTGCTAATCTGATGAGCATTTGTGGTGCTGTAATAGCTGGTTTATTGCTCAAACAAATTGCTCAACCATTTAACTTTGCTCTCTGTTTTTTATGTGCCAGTTTGGCGATGGCTCTATCTTGGTTTTTTATGTCTAAAACGCGGGAACCGGTAAGTAGTCCATTATCTTCCATTGAAAGTAGACGTGAATTTTGGGACAGTCTGAGTGTGATTCTCAAGTGCGATCGCAATTTCCGTTACTTTGTGATTGCACGTCTGCTTTCACAATTAGCACTGATGCCACTTCCCTTTTATACACTCTATGCCGTACACCAACATGGGATGGGAGAAGCATTTGTTGGGTTAATTACTGGCGTGTTGATGGTGACGCAAACTATTTCTGGATTGGTATTGGGTTGGATAGGAGATCGTTGGGGTAACAAGTCGGTTTTGGAGGTTGGTTCTATTGCCTGTGCTATCAGTTCGGTTCTAGCCGCCTTGGCACAAAATGTCAACTGGTTTTACTTGGTGTTTATCGGAGCAGGAATAGGTGCGATCGCTTTACAAAATTTTGCTGCGATAATCACCTTAGAGTTTGGCAACCAGCGCCAACGACCAGCTTATATTGGTCTTGGCAATACCCTTGTTGCTCCTGCCACCATCGTTGCTCCCATATTAGGTGGATGGATAGCGGACAATATTGACTATCAAACCGCTTTCTGGGTAGCAGCTATAGGTGGATTACTGACAGCACTGGTTTTACACGTAGGAGTACGCGATCCACGGTATCATTTTAGTAGTGTTGACTGATGACTGTGAACTGTGGGATGTTTTTTTACAGCAGTTTTCATCTATTTGAACCACATCTGTCGTAGGGGCGCAAGGCTTTGCGCCCCTACCGCGTGGTCTATAGCGGTTCCCCTATGAGTGATAACATTTCCAAAAATTTTTGCAACAGATGAATCGGCTGTAGGGGCGTACAGCTGTACGCCCCTACTCATCTATCTGTATCAAGTATTTCGTGAAATGGTATGAGGTACAGAAAAAAATAGATCGTCTTAGGGGCACAAGGCTTTGCGCCCCTACCGCGTGGTCTATTTACCTGAAAATTGCTGTAAAAGCGATTGCCAATCTAAAACCTAAAATCCAAAACGATCTAATCTATCCAAGCCAAAGTACGTTTCACAGCCTTTTGCCAAGTAGCAAAATTCGATAAATCGCTCTTTGGCTCAAATACGCACTCAATTTGCCGTTGCTGCACCAATGCTTCATAGTTATCCCAAAATCCCACAGCTAAACCTGCGGCGAATGCTACACCCTGAACAGTAATATCACGCATTATCGGACGTTCAACCGGAATACCTAAAACATCAGCTTGAAATTGCATCAAAAAATTGTTCTCGCAAGCACCACCATCTACGGTTAATCGCCCAACAGGTGTATCACTAGATGCATTTATCGCCTGCACTACCTCCACAACTTGGTAAGCGATCGCCTCTAACACAGCCCGTACCAAATGCTCTGGTTGTACACTGGCGGTAATGCCGAAAAATGCTCCCCTAGCGCTCATATCCCAGTAGGGTGCGCCGAGTCCACTAAATGCTGGTACAAAATATACACCACCGTTATCTGTGACTCGATTTGCCATTGCTTCAGTTTCAGCCGCCGCTTTAATCAGCTTCAAGCTATCACGCAACCATTGAACACAAGCACCACTAGTAAACATACTGCCTTCTAAGGCATAGCCGATATCCAAAGTTCCGCTGGAATTCCTTTGTGTCCATGCCACAGTGGAAATCAATTGATTGGGCGATCGCACAATTTCAGACCCAGTGTGAGCTACTAAAAAGCTACCAGTACCGTAGGTGCATTTCATCAAACCAGGGCGATGGCAGCCGTGACCAAATAAAGCAGCTTGCTGGTCTCCCAAAATGGCAGTGATGGGAATTTCCGCACCCAATAAAGTAGCATCGGTAACTCCAAATACCCCTAAACTAGGCTGAATCTGCGGCAGAATATGAGCCGGAATCTGGAATAAATCCAACAGAATCTCATCCCACTCGCAGGTTTTGAGATTCATTAACATTGTGCGGCTGGCGTTGCTGTGGTCGGTAGCATGGACTTTTCCACCTGTAAGTTTCCACAGTACCCAAGTATCAATGGTGCCTGCTAACACATTACTCAGGTCAACATCTGCACACTTGTCTAATAACCATCTAAGCTTAGTGGCAGAAAAGTAGGCATCAATAATTAACCCGGTGCGATGGGAAATTTCTGGAGCATAGCCTTGATTTTGTAACTTTTGACACAATGGTGCAGTGCGTCGGTCTTGCCAAACGATCGCTTTATGGAGTGGTTTACCTGTAGTTTTGTCCCAAATCAAACAGGTTTCACGCTGGACAGTTAATCCCAACGCGGCGATGGCGGATGGGCTAATTTTAGCATTGGCGATCGCCATTTCCATCACCCAACACGTATCCTGCCAGATTTCCTCAGGGTCATGTTCTAGCCATCCTGGCTGCGGATAATACTGAGTTAGTTCTTTGTACGCCTGTCCGACAATCTTACCTTGGGCGTTAAACACAAAAGCGCGATCGCCGGTGGTACCCAAGTCTAGTGCCAAGATGTAACCTGATGATGGAGTTGTACTGCCAACTGTGCCCATAGCCGCTTTCAATAATAGCGATCGATATAAGTATTTGTAGGGTGTGTTAGGCGTCAGCCGTAACGCACCATTCTTAAGGCTTTGGTGCCGTACTCTCGCCGCTAACGCACCCTACGTATCTGAATTCTGAATTCTGAATTCTGAATTCTGTGTTAATAATTAATCTAAATTTTTCAAAATAATGTGTTTTTTGAAATCAAAATCAATTATACCTTGTTCTTGTAATTTGCCTAACAATCGCGTGATTGTCACCCTCGTAGTACAACAAGCACTAGCAATATCTTCATGAGTTAAACGAACACTTAAGCGAGTTCCCTCTGGCACAGTTTCACCAATTTCCCGTTGCAAAAATTGTAATAGATAGTATAAACGCTCCTGTACCCGTCGTCTTCCAGAAATGACTAAAAAAGATTCTGTCTGTTGTAACCGCTGATTAATTTTTGGTAAAAGAGTATGACTGAGAGTTGGCGAAGCTGCTACTTCTGTTGCGTAAATTGACACTAACTTCACATCAGAAAGGGCTACTGCTTGGTAAATGTTTAGACAAGTAAAACTACTACCAAAAACCATTTCTGCTGTTGCCAATCCTAATAGTACTTCTTCACCCGTTTCACAATAGGTACTTAGCTTGACTAAACCTTGGCAAACATACCAAATTACCAATGGGTTGAGAGGAATAGTTTCTCCTTTAGAATATTTATGCGTGGGATAACCGGGAAACAAATGGCTGCTATTATTGTTGACTACTGCTGATTCTAAAGGCTGACGTTGAGAAATATTACGTAGCATCCAGCGCAAATAAGTTGGCTTTCCCTGGGAATTACGAACAACAAGCACCGTCAAAGCTGCATCAAATAATTCGCCATGACTTTGCTGCAAACGTATTAATAACTCTTTACCTCTAGCTGATTGGGGTAGTTGAATAAGTTCATTCCGAACCTGTTGACGTTCTTCTAGAGGGACAAAATTAATCATTGATTTGCCCACCAGAAAATGCTTGGAAACATTAAATAACTTAGCTGCTGTGTGGTTAGCTTCTTGAATGATACCTTCTGTATTAGTCACTAAATAGCCATCTGGCGCCAACTCAAATAAATCTTGGTAGTGCTGGCGTTGTGTTTCTAGCCAATTCCGTGTTTGTATTAGTTCCTCGTTTTGTTGATATAATTCCTCTGCTGCTAACTGTACTATCTTTGAAGTGTTATACAGTTCCTTAAAAGCTTGTGGCAAAAGATCTGGTGGAATCCAAGGCAAGACACTAGCAGTTTGGTATAAATCTGCTAAACGCTTGTGCAATATTTCTGCGCGTTGGATAAATTTTTCTATGTTCACCTTAAATTCCCGCTACTTGCTTGCACAGGTTGAGCAAAAAAATCTATTAGGTAAAGACTTGTAAAATTGCAGCATTGATGATTTTGTTGAGTAATAAATTTCAGTTTCATAAAGCTGCGATTTTTGTTCATTTGATATAAAAAAACCTTTAATAAAGGTATTTAAATATTATGATTAAGTAAGTTTTTTTTACACGAGCAAAATATCACAATTAGATTTAGATATTCAATGTCAATTGAATCTAAAGATTGCTTAGTAAGCATTAAATATTTTTCGCCTGATTAGACTTTTTAAGTGTATAGCTTATAGCATTTGACTAAGTATTACTTCTACCTTTAGTAATAAAATTGTGTAAATTCCGTGAAATATTAATTTGTGAATCAACTGATTAGCTAGTCAAAATTATGACTAGGATACTCGGAAAACTAGATTTTAAACCTTAAGCGATCGCTGTTTAGGACTTACGCAAACTCTACGAACTCTTGGCGTTCTTGGCGTCTTGGCGGTTCGATAAATTAGGCGAAGTTGGCTATTTTTGCGTAAGTCCTAGCTGTTGTTAAATAAGCTTTGTTACTCCTTGAATGATTGAATATTAATGATAATTGTTTTCATTATTACCAAACCTCCATCACAAGAATTAAGGCACTACTACCAAAGGTATATAAACCAAGTAAAGTTTATTTGTGTTCATGGATACGTTTTATATGAATAAATTATCAACACAGATCGCTGTTATACAGGCAAAATAACACTACTGAGGACAAGCAATGGTCGAACTACTAGGTTTTCAATGGGAAAATAGATTTTATGGCTTCATGTAAAAATGTATAGAAAAACACATATAAATTTAACAAATATTCGCTTCTTTAGTTAGAGGATAAATGAACTAATAAACTGGTGTAATTTAACAATGCGTAACAGCTTATCAACGCGCAAGTTATTAGGAGTGATGGGTGGGATGTAAATAATATCAAATCTCGTCACTCCTTTTTATCTTTTTTTCATTACTTCCCTGGTGCGCGAAGCGCCATCAGCAGGCAATATTTGTATCAACCTGAAAGATAACCCTACATCAAAAACGGCTGATTTGGTTTAGGGGTTACGAATTACGGGAACTTTGTGATATGGTATCTTGTTGAACATTTTACCCCCACAAGTTCAATGATTTATCGCCGGAAATTGCCGAAATATCTAGCATTTTCATGTTTATCATTAATATTGGGTGCTGATTTCCCAATTACTCCAGTTTTTGCCCAAACTAATATACAGTCATCTATTGGTAAAAGTGTAACTTTTACATGCAATGACACCGAGGCAACTATCAAAAATAAAAATGGTCCGAGAGTGAGTTTTGGGCAAACAAACATCTACATTGGGTATCAGCAAGTATCGTCTCAAAACAAAGACCCCCGCATCATCAGTTTTCAAAATGGTGTAAAAAAATGGTGTCGTAGTGATTACGAAACAACTAATGATGATGGTACAGGCTACGGACTATTTTGGAATGGAGGAAACGTTTTATATGGCGTTTTTTCAGCCACTGGTACTCAGCCTGGTAATAATTTTCAACGTTTTACTACTGGTCGTTGGCTAACTAGTTATGGAAGCGGTGGCGGTCCTAAAGTCGCAATCATCGCAAAAATTAATCCAGCAAATGGTAACGTTGACTATGCCACATTTTTAACTGCGAAAAAGGCTAATGATGGCAAAACTAACTCTTTAGTTGTTACCGGATTATCATGGGATGGTGCCAATTTAACTGTGAAGGCTGATTCGTGGTGGACTCCCCGTCGCGCTAATACAAATCCTATGACTTGTTCTGGTTCATCGCCTTATAAATATACAGGTAGATTCACTGGAGATTTAACAAAGGTAAACTCAGCTTCAGCAGTTAACTGTAGTTAAAATATAGGACTATGATTTGATTTTGGAAATTGTTTGTGTGGAGAGTGGAGGATAGGAATTAGGTTTTTCCAGTTGAATCTGAGTTTTTTCAGGCAATCAAATCATAGTCCTGTAGTTTTCTGGAATTCACAATCTCGGCGTTGTAGTGATTATTAGAACAACGAACGACTTATATATAACTTCTATAACTAACCCTGGGGTAATATAGCCCCACCAACAGCCCGGTCATAACGACTGGGTTTTTGGTTTTGAAACTGATACCGAAGGCGGGCTGCACTTATGCTTGACATCAGTCAAAATCCTTGTTTGGCGATAAATAAAGACGGGTTGCAACCCGTCTAAATAGCTTGAAAGTGCAAATACACCTTGTATAGTACTGAAAATAACACAGTTATTCTTGTAATAGTTGCCAATTTGCCAAGTTATAAGTCAATACGGTTCACTTACAGCAATTTTCATGTAAGTAGACCACGCGGTAGGGAATATTGCTCATTGGCGTCAACTTAACGTGAAACCGATGTCCCGCAAGGAACTGAAGTTCCTTGCTCATAGCAAAAGTCATCTGAAGATGACTAAATATACTTAGAGAGAAAAGAAGGAATGTTTAACGGAAGCCTAAAATTTCGGAAATCGCGGCTACGATATCAAGATAAAAGTTCCCTTTCACAGCCCGAAATAACTCAAATTTCGAGTCAGGGGCACCAAAAAACGGTCTGAAAAACCATCCTAATTGCATACCAACAAAGGCATAAAGTAATAACCAAAATCTTAAAATAGTGGTGCGGGTTGTTTTGCCTACTTCATCTTGTTGAGAAAGTAATTGTATGCCGTCATAAAGAAATTTCACGCCAAAGATGCCTGTGATTCCAAATATTAAGACGTTCAATAGTTTGAAAAATTGATAAGAATCGGGGGTAGTTATCAGGAAAAATAGTGTGACTGGTGCAAAGCTGAATAACAGGACACTAATCACTGATACAGATGTGAGTAAAACAACGAAATGCTGTTGAATACTACTCCGCGAACCAAATAAAACATTAAAAAAGAACAAAGTTGGAAAACAAATTATCAATGTCAATAAATAAAATGCAGGAAGTTTGATAGCACTGGATAATGCTTGTCCCCAACCGTGGGATGCGCCGATAATTGCTCCATAGATGGCAAAGCAAATGGAACTAGATACAAACAAAGAACTGATTTTATTTTCTAATCTGATTCCCAGACGAATTTCTTCTAAAAATGATTGGCGATCGCGTAGTAAATTCACCAATACATTAAATTGCTTCACGCCGCGAGATTGCTTTTCCAACATAATGCTTTTCTGGTTGATATTTGGTATGGTTACTAATCGCTTTTTTATCTACTGACGAATTCCCAACAAGTAGCTAATAGCTTGAATCACGCTGAGATAAAAATTACCTTCTCTTTCGCGGAATAATTGAAACACAGAATCAGGTGTGCCAAAAAATGGTCTGAGAGTCCATCCTAGCTGACTACCGACGAAAGCATAAAGAAATAGCCAAAATTGTAAAATCTTCTGGCGTGTTTTGCTACTTTCATTATCTTGTTCTAAAACTAAACTCGTGGCTTGATATAACGAGGAAATACCAATAAATCCAGTGAGTGCAAAAATAAAGACATTCAAGAGAATTAAAAATTGGTAATTATTGGTAGTCAGCAAGAAAAAGAGAGTAATTGGTGCAAAACTAAATAAAAGGACGCTCGTCACTGAAACTGCGGTCAATACTAATGCTAAATGCTGTGCAAAAGTCCGCTTGGAGCCGAAAATAACGTTAGCAAAATACAATGTCGGGATACAAATTAACAGTGTAATTAAATAAAGGGCTGGGAGTTTTATGGCAGAAGATAAAGCTTGCATCCAGCTATGATATGCACCAATGATTCCGCCATAAATAGCTAAGAATAAAGAACTACAAACTAATAGAGAAATGATTTTATTTGGTAACCTTGTACCTTGGCGAACTTCCTCTAAAAAACCTTGGCGATCGCGCAGGAAACCAATCAGTACTGTAAAGTATTTGATTCCTACAGATTCCCGTTCCATCATATTATCCTCACACACATATTATTTAATTAGAATTCAGAATTCAGAATTCAGAATCCAGAATTCAGAATTAATCAATTCAGTAGGTATAAAATTATTATTTTTTCAACCATTCTGACTTCTG
This sequence comes from Nostoc sp. CreGUA01, assembly GCA_034531095.2. GTDB lineage: Bacteria > Cyanobacteriota > Cyanobacteriia > Cyanobacteriales > Nostocaceae > Nostoc. The sequence goes on from JAVRBV020000084.1 coordinate 17,794, forward strand.
ACTCCTTAGTTCTGAATTCTGCTGTTCTGAGTAGTCGCCACCAGAACCGTACTTCCAAGCATCAATCAAACGATGCCAATAATATTGCTGTTCCCTTGCTTGATTCTTCATCCATGTTTCTAACATTGGACTGAACTTAAATAAGGCAGTATAAACACCTAAATTAACGTAATGCACCATCCAATCTAACAAACTTGACAAACCTACTTGGGGAATTATTTTGATTACTAACTCTGGATGAGAGAAATTAGTTTTTAATAGTGTTTGTGTCAGTGCCCAAAATTGTACTATATCTTGTAAAAATGGTTTAAGTACTGGTGTACCCAACTGTTGCATTTCTTGAAACACTGCTGAGAGTAGTTGGTTAATTTGATCTGGGGCAATTTTTTGATTTACACCAACACTCATGGCTTTTTGAAATAACCACGTAGCAGTCAAACTTGGCTGATAGGGTTGCAGCAGTGACAGGGCTTTTGCAGATAATTGTTCAGTTTGTAGCGCTTCGTCAATGCCAAATGTTAAACGCTTCAGGTGACGCACCATTGCACCAAAACCACCAAAACTCAAGGGAGATTGGCTACCACTGCTATCTCCCACTGGTAGAATGCGATCCCAAGGAGTTTTGAGGGGGCTTTGGCGATAGCTGGGAAAGAAGCCAAACAAGGCTCGTTGAAATTTCAGCTGGCTCAATTCCACACCTTGATATTCTGGTAGCAGACGCAGATATTCTTCAAAGAAAGTTGCCAAGCTGAAACGTTGGGGATGTGCATCCATGTAGGTAAACAAGTAAGTGGTTCTACCGTCTCTAGCTGGGAAAGCTTCCCAGAAGTACTGACACTGATTTTGCAAAGATGTAAATGATAACAACAAATCCCCTGAGTTATTTTCCGGAAAACCTTGGGCGCAAGTTCCCACAACTAAGCAAAGGGCGTCTGGTTTTTTTCCTTGACGTGCTTGTTGGGTGATGGGAGAAAAATGTCCCATTGCATCAATTAACAATCTAGTTTTGAATTGATTATTTACCATTACCCCATCTGGATGCACCACTGCTTGACTAAAAGGCGTGTTTTCTAACAACTTTCCGCCAGCATCAAGAAACCGCATTTTTAATGTAGCTAGTAGATATACTGGATCTACACCGATATTCAAAACATCCTCTACCCAAATTTCTGTACCACCGTGAAAGCCTACTCGTGCTGGGTTATATTGAGTGGCGATCGCGGTTTCTAATTCCTCTTGTGTCAATAAATTCAATTCCAGAAATACATCTAATTCCTTACGAGAAATATTCCACTCTTGTTCCCTCCCCCGCAGAATTCCCCGTTCCATCAACGCCACCCGTAGCCCCTTCACCGCTAAAGCCGAACCAATTAAAATGCCCAAGGTGCCGCCGCAAATCAGCACATCCCAGTCTGCAACACCCATAGGCTGCGGACTTTCTGTAACTAACGTTGGTATAGGTGCAGTGTTTTCTCTCAGGGATGTTAAGATGCGATCGCTTTGACGCAACCCTGCTAAAACATCGCCTGGTAGTTGGCAAAGAATTTCTTCGGTTAAAGACATTTTGCAAAAACTAAACTCTATATTCCCAAGCTACCTGAGAATTGTGAATTTAAACTTCAAGTCTGTCTGTCTCTGATATCATGTACGCCTAATCAAGTTTGTAGTGAGGACTTCAGTCCTGGCTTGAGGACTAAAGTCCTCTCTGCGAGACGCTACGCGAACACTACGAGCAAACATTTTTATTCTTATTTCATGGCGATCGCCAATGCCGCTTCCAATTGTTCTTGGGTTAAAATAGTTAAAATAAACACTTCTTGTACCGTTTTACCCTGGCGGGCGATGACTTTGTAGCCTCCCCGAATTGGGACTGAGACACGGAGTTGCATTTTTGGGCAATGACCTCTCACCCGCCCAATGACTCCCGGCGTCACAGTTTGGATGCCATCCTGCTGACACAGACGTTCTAAAATCGGAATTAAGCCGGAAATGTGTGTTGAGTGATTCCAAACTAGTCTGGCAGCTTTTTGGGAAGCTGTGCCATCAGAATCTGCGGTGGGTTTGCCCATTGATGATTAAGCTGCTTCTAGGGGTGCCATTGTCAAACCTGCGCGGCGCAGCTGCTGGTGATAAAGTTCCGCAGGTTCTTGGGGACCAACCCAGACGATCGCTTGACCTTCATAGTGTACCTGATTAGTCAAATCCCAGGCGCGATCGCCACTCATTCCGGGAATATATTTCATCAAACATTCAGCCACATGTTGGAATGTATTAAAATCATCGTTTAATACAATCACTTTGTAATTTGGATAAGTCTTACGGGTAACTTGATTAGACCGTTCAGGAGCTACAGTTGGTGCTGTGGCCATCCCGTAAACATCTGCTGAAAGTGTCGTAACCATAGAAGATTTAGGGAACAGGATTTTACAAAACTACATTATAAGTAACTAGTTTAGTGCATTGTCTGGGCATTGGGCAGAAGAGGCGGAGGGGCAGAGGGGAAAAACTCATCTCCCTCATCTCCCTCATCTCCCTCATCTCCCTCATCCCCCTCATCCCCCTCATCCCCCTCATCCCCCTCATCTCCCTCATCTCCCCATGACGCCACTTGCTCTACTTGGGGAGACCCCAAGACCGCAGTGGCTCCCCCATCCCCAATGCTCTTTTACAAATTACTTATTGAACTTTGAGGGTTTAAGTCCTAGCCCTTTCAAGGTGACCAACGAACATACGTTGTTTCAGTGCCAGACAAACTTTTCAATACCATTCAGGCAAAGACAGAGCAAACAAGGATTCACCTTCTTTGTGTTGGAGACTCATCTTGTCTTTCCCATCATATTCAGAAGAGCATCGATTACTAGGACTAAGCGCCCAAGGGTGGTTACAGGTTCCAGGTGGTGAATCTGTATCGTAAACGGTGCCTGGTCCACAGTCAAATTCGTATTTTTGCAATGACCCTTGACCATTATCTACGCAGCGGATGAATTTGGTACAGTTCTCAGTATTGGGGAAAAATCCCTCACTTTGACAAATGTTGCTATCATCGGCAGCGAGTGCGGGACTAATGGCAACACACATTGCTAAAAGCATTGCACAACAGTACAACAGTAATTTTTTCATGGTTACTTTTTGTTTGTAAATTTATGAGTTGGCGTACCAATGTAGGTATGTTCTCAGCATTAAAGCAATTGTGCAAGGACAGATAAGACACTTAAGGAAAAAAAAGAGACAGTTAACAAAAGTTACAGTTATTTTCAGGTAAATAGACCACGCGGTAGGGGCACAGCAATGCTTATAGGTGTCAACTTAACGTGAAACCCTTGTGAAGACGTGATATTGAGTTCATTGACTTAGGGTTACTCACCACCTCACCCCACCCTAACCCTCGCCTTATAAAGGCTACGGTACTGCACAAAGTTTTTTCTTTCTTTGTATGAAACCACCCTGCTTTATCGCGTCTCTTGCCTTAACCTCCCTTTTCCCGGCGTTGCTGATTGGTGGGATGAATTTTGTTTCACGCAAAGGCGCAAAGACGCTAAGAATAGTTCTTTATCCTTTGTCAAAAGTCGCAATTCATCCCGCATTTATGCAACGCCCTTTTACCGATATAACCAAACACGCAAGAGTGAAAGCAATTGTTCGGTATCTACGGGTTTTGTGATGTAATCTGATGCTCCTGCTTCAATGCATTTTTCGCGATCGCCTTGCATGGCTTTGGCGGTAAGTGCAATAATCGGCAAGGATTGAAAGCGACTGTTTTGGCGGATTTGACGGGTTGTTTCGTAACCGTCCATTTCTGGCATCATGACATCCATTAAAACGACATCAATATCTGCTGTATTTTCTAACAAAGTAATTCCTTCTCTGCCGTTTTCAGCGTATAACACTTGGATTTGATAACGTTCCAGCATACTGGTGAGGGCGAAGATATTCCGCATATCGTCGTCTACAATTAGGGCTTTTTTGCCTACGAGTAAATGGTCTCTGGAATGGAGTTGTTCGAGGATTTGGCGCTTGGGTTCTGGCAAATTCGCTTGGACTCGGTGGAGAAATAATGCTGTTTCATCGAGAAGACGTTCTGGCGATCGCACATCTTTTATAATAATGGTCTCTGCAATCCGTCTAAGTTCCGTTTCTTGAGCTTTGCTAATTTCTCTACCTGTGTAAACAATAATTGGCAGAGATTTGCCGTTGGGTAAAAGCTTGATTTGCTCGATGAGTTCAAACCCAGTCATGTCTGGTAGTCCTAAATCGAGGACGAGACAATCAAAATGCTGGCTGCGGATGGCCTCTAAGGCTGCTGCACCGGTGTCCACGGCGGTGGTAGCAACATCGCTGTTACCAATTAACTCGACAATGCTAAGACGTTGGGTGTCGTCGTCTTCCACTACCAGTAAATTTTTGACTTGGCGTTCGACAAAACCTTTAATTTTGCCCAGGGCTTCCGATATTGTCTCACTGGTTAATGGTTTTTGCAGATATGCGATCGCTCCTAGTTGCAAACCGCGCTGTCTGCCTTCCTCAACGGTCATGATGTGTACGGGAATATGACGAGTGTTCGCGTCGTGTTTGAGACGATCTAATACTGTCCATCCATCCATTTCTGGTAATCTGATGTCTAGCAAAACGGCTGAAGGTAAAAATTGCTGGGCTAGCATCAAACCTGTAGTGCCAGTTTGGGCAGTTATTACCTTAAATCCATGCTGTTGCGCCATATCTAAAAGGATACGGGCAAAGTTAATGTCATCTTCGACAATTAATAATACGCGATCGCCGACGTTGATTGTAGTGCGATCGTCATTTAGGTGGGAGTGGGGAGTGGGGAGTGGGGAGTGGGGAGTGGGAGACGCGGGGAGTGGGAGACGCGGTGACGCGGAGAATTGCTCAAATATTCTCTCCATTTCCCCGTGTCCTATTTCCCCGCGTCCCCGCGTCCCCGTATCCCCGCGTCCAATTTCCCCGTGTCCTCCCCCTTGTGGTAAATAGAATGTAAATGTGCTACCTTCACCGGGTTGACTAACTAATTTGATTTCGCCGCCAAACAGACGGGCGATTTCGCGGCTAATTGATAAACCTAATCCGGTGCCGCCGTATTTGCGACTGGTAGAGCCATCGGCTTGCTGAAATGCCTCGAAAATGACTTTTTGTTTCTCGAAGGCAATGCCGATACCTGTGTCGCTGACTGAGAAGGCAATGACCAACTGAGCGCGATTTAAGCTTTCGTGGTCGGGACTCCATCCTTGCTGTGCTGCTGCAACCCGCAAGCGGACTTCTCCTTGTTCTGTAAATTTAAAAGCGTTGGAGAGGAGATTTTTCAATACCTGTTGTAAGCGTTTGACATCTGTATAAATGCTGAGTGGCAATTCGGGAACAAATTCAATTGTGAAACCCAGTCTTTTGCTATTGGCTATTTGCCTGAAGGTGCGCTCAATCTGTTCGCCTAATTCTACCAAGGGCATTTGGGTCATTTCAATTGACATGGTTCCAGATTCAATTTTGGCCAGGTCGAGAATGTCATTAATCAACGTCAATAAATCTGTACCTGCTGAGTAAATTGTCTGGCTGTATTCGATTTGTTTGTTGGTGAGGTTGCCATCAATGTTATCTGTTAACAACTTCGCCAAAATTAACAAGCTATTCAAGGGTGTCCGCAATTCGTGGGACATGTTGGCGAGAAATTCTGATTTGTATTTGGAAGAGAGGGCGAGTTGTTCGGCTTTTTCTTCCAAAGACATTCTTGCTTGTTCGATTTCCCGATTTTTGCGCTCGACTTCTTTCTTTTGTTGAGCCAGTAATTCTGCCTTTTCTTCTAATTCGGCGTTGGTTTGTTGCAGTTCGTCTTGCTGTCCTCTGAGTAAATCTTCTGAGGCTTTGAGTGATTGGGCTTGCTGTTCTAGGCGTTTGTTGGTTTCCCGGAGTTCATTTTGCTGGGTTTGTAGTTCTTCAGCCAATGATTGCGATTGCTTGAGTAATTCTTCAGTTCGCATAGATGCAGCGATGGTGTTCAAAACGATCGCTATACTTTCTGTAAGTTGGTCGAAGAATGTCAAGTGGATTTCGCTAAAGCGGCGGAAGGATGCTAACTCGATGACTGCTGTGACTTGTCCTTCAAAGAGTACGGGTAAGACTACGGCATTCAAAGGTGTAGCTTCTCCTAAGCCGGAGCTAATTTTGATGTAGTCAGTGGGCACTTCTGTGAGCAAAATTCGCTCTTTTTCTAAGGCGCATTGTCCCACCAAACCTTCACCCATGTAAAAGCGATTAGCTAGATGTTTGCGTTCCCGATAGGCGTAGCTACTAATTAATTTCAAATACGTGTTGCTATTGTCCACGGAATCCATGAGGTAGAATACGCCATGTTGCGCTCCTACTAAAGGTGCGAGTTCTGAGAGAATTAATTTGGATACGGTTTCCAAGTCTCGCTGACCTTGGAGCATTCGGGTAAATTTAGCGAGGTTAGTTTTCAACCAGTCTTGTTCGGTGTTTTTCTGGGTTGTTTCTCGCAGGTTGGCAATCATCTGGTTGATGTTGTCTTTGAGGATGGCAACTTCCCCTAGTGCTTCCACGGCGATGGAACGAGTTAAATCACCTTTAGTTACAGCTGTAGCAACTTCGGCGATCGCTCGCAACTGTGTTGTCAGTGTAGCAGCGAGTTCATTGACGTTATCGGTCAAATCTTTCCAAGTTCCCGCCGCCCCAGGGACTCTGGCTTGTCCGCCTAATTTGCCTTCAATTCCCACTTCCCGCGCCACCGTGGTTACCTGGTTGGCGAAGGTAGCTAGGGTATCAATCATTTCGTTGATGGTTTCTGCCAAGGTTTCAATTTCACCTTTGGCGTCTAACATGAGTTTGCGTTTCAAATCGCCGTTTGCAACTGCCGTCACAACCCTAGCAATACCCCGCACCTGTGCCGTTAAGTTCCCCGCCATTGAGTTCACGTTGTCGGTTAAATCTTTCCAGGTACCTGCAACGCCTTGGACTTGGGCTTGTCCGCCGAGTTTTCCTTCGGTGCCTACTTCCCGCGCCACCCGCGTTACTTCCGATGCAAAGGAACTCAGTTGCTCCACCATTGTATTAGTGGTGTTCTTCAAATCCAAAATTTCGCCTTTGGCATCGACGGTAATTTTCTTGGAAAGGTCGCCATTTGCCACCGCCTTGGTAACTTCGGCGATGTTGCGGACTTGTCCGGTGAGGTTCCCCGCCATTGAGTTTACGTTGTCCGTTAAATCTTTCCAGGTGCCGGCAACTCCTCTGACGTAGGCTTGCACGCCGAGTTTTCCTTCGGTTCCCACTTCTCTGGCAACTCTTGTAACTTCTGATGCAAAGGAATTCAGTTGATCCACCATTGTGTTGATGGTAATCTTCAGCTCCAGAATTTCGCCCTTTACATCAACAGTGATTTTCTTAGAAAGGTCGCCATTTGCTACCGCCGTTGTCACTTCGGCAATGTTCCGTACCTGCGCCGTCAAGCTTCCCGCCATGAAGTTTACACTATCGGTTAAATCTTTCCAAGTGCCGGCTACGCCTTTAACTTCGGCTTGGACGCCGAGTTTTCCTTCGGTTCCCACCTCTCGCGCTACCCTTGTCACTTCCGATGCAAAAGAATTCAGTTGATCCACCATTGTGTTGACGGTGTTTTTCAACTCCAAAATTTCACCTTTGACATCAACGGAAATTTTCTTGGAAAGGTCGCCATTTGCCACTGCGGTGGTGACGGCGGCGATGTTTCGCACCTGTGCCGTGAGGCTTCCCGCCATGAAGTTCACGCTGTCGGTTAAGTCTTTCCATGTGCCAGCTACGCCGCGCACGTCTGCTTGTACGCCGAGTTTGCCTTCAGAGCCTACTTCCCGTGCAACCCGCGTTACTTCACTGGCAAAAGAGTTGAGTTGATCGACCATTATATTGATGGTGTTTTTCAACTCCAAAATTTCACCTTTGACAGCAACGGTAATTTTCTTAGAAAGGTCACCATTAGCGATCGCAGTGGCAACTTCCGCAATGTTCCGTACTTGGTCGGTGAGGTTCCCCGCCATTAAGTTTACATTGTCGGTCAAGTCTTTCCAAGTCCCCGCCACTCCCCTAACTTCTGCTTGCACGCCCAATTTCCCTTCGGTTCCCACTTCTCTGGCAACCCTTGTAACTTCCGATGCAAAGGAACTCAGTTGATCCACCATTGTATTGATGGTGTTTTTCAACTCCAAAATTTCGCCTTTCACATCCACAGTGATTTTCTTAGAAAGGTCACCATTCGCCACAGCCGTTGTCACATCTGCAATGTTTCGCACCTGTGCCGTTAAACTTCCCGCCATGAAGTTTACGCTGTCAGTTAAATCTTTCCAAGTGCCAGCCACACCTTTAACATCTGCTTGGACGCCGAGTTTACCTTCGCTGCCTACTTCCCGTGCAACCCGCGTTACTTCCGATGCAAAAGAACTCAGTTGATCCACCATAATATTGATGGTATTCTTGAGTTCGAGAATTTCACCTCTAACATCAACGGTGATTTTCTTCGAGAGGTCACCGCTGGCGATCGCTGTGGCAACTTCGGCAATATTTCGCACCTGTCCGGTGAGGTTACCCGCCATTAAGTTAACGTTATCCGTTAAGTCTTTCCAAGTCCCCGCCACACCCCGCACTTCTGCTTGTACGCCGAGTTTGCCTTCTGTTCCCACTTCTCTAGCAACCCGCGTTACCTCCGATGCAAAGGAATTCAGTTGATCCACCATTGTGTTGATGGTGTTTTTGAGTTCGAGAATTTCGCCCTTCACATCAACGGTGATTTTCTTGGATAAATCGCCATTAGCCACCGCCGTCGTCACTTCGGCAATATTCCGCACCTGTGCCGTCAAACTTCCCGCCATGAAATTCACGCTATCGGTGAGATCCTTCCAGGTACCCGCTACGCCTCTGACTTCTGCTTGTCCGCCGAGTTTGCCTTCTGCACCCACTTCACGGGCAACCCGCGTTACTTCACTAGCAAAGGAATTGAGTTGATCCACCATGATGTTAACGGTGTTTTTCAACTCCAAAATTTCGCCTTTGACGTTGACTGTAATTTTCTTAGACAAGTCGCCGTTAGCCACTGCTGTGGTGACTTCGGCAATGTTGCGGACTTGGGCGGTTAAATTACCCGCCATTAAGTTAACGTTGTCTGTGAGATCCTTCCAAGTACCAGCCACTCCTTTAACTTCGGCTTGGACACCCAACTTACCTTCGGTTCCTACTTCACGGGCAACTCTGGTTACTTCTGATGCAAAGGAATTGAGTTGATCCACCATTGTGTTAACGGTGTTTTTGAGTTCCAAAATTTCACCTTTGACATCCACAGTGATTTTTTTGGAGAGGTCACCGTTGGCGATCGCTGTGGCAACTTCGGCAATATTGCGGACTTGTCCGGTAAGATTTCCCGCCATCAAGTTTACATTGTCGGTGAGATCCTTCCAAGTGCCAGCCACGCCTCTGACTTGGGCTTGCACGCCGAGTTTACCTTCAGTGCCCACCTCACGGGCAACCCGCGTTACCTCACTGGCAAAGGAACCAAGGCGGTCTACCATCGTGTTGACAATATTGGCAGTTTGGAGAAACTCACCTTGCAGTGGTCTGCCTTCAATTTCTGTAGCGATGGTTTGGGATAAGTCGCCATTAGCCACAGCCCGAATTACACGAGTTGTTTCTGCTGTGGGTTGGACTAAATCTGTAATTAAAGTATTGACAGAAGTTACACAATCTGACCACGAACCGCGAACATCTCCCAAAGAAGCGCGATCGCTAATCTTGCCTTCCTTGCCGACGACATTACCAATCCGCTGTAGCTCCGTCGCCATCCGCTGATTTTGATCGATTATATCATTGAGCGTATCAGCTATTTTCCCAGCTACACCAGTATGGTCTATGGGCATCCGAGTCGAGAAGTCACCGTGCTTGACAGCTGTCAGCGTTCTAAGTAGTTGATTTAAATCTAGATTTTCACTGTCTCTAGTCAACTGTTCGGTTGCCATAGCCTTATCCTTAATCTTAATCGTTGAAGAATTTTTTGTATTTTTTGCACCCCGTACCTAGTGAAAATACTTTTAGGTGATGCGTATCAAAATAGAGAGTAGGGAATAGAAAGTGGATCAAACTAATTTTTATGGGTGCGAGTGTCAGCAGTTCATAAAGACTGCGAACTAAATGGTATTGCCGTTGATGTATCTGGCATACCACTTAGCTAATGATAGCTAGTTGGACTGTGTTATGCAGCATCAATAATTCCTAACTGATAACTGAGGTTTGCTAAAGTCAGAAATATCCGGCAACTCCAAGGATTGGCAAATGGTTAGAGAGTACTCAACCCAGAAACATCTGCCTCCGCTTCAAAGTGGCGATCGCTTAACTCGCCCTGAATTTGAACGGCGTTATGCGGCTGCACCCCAAATCAAAAAAGCAGAACTGATTGAAGGAATCGTTTACGTGGCATCTCCTTTAAGACATGAGCAACATGGCAAACCCCACAGTCGGGTGATAACTTGGTTAGGAGTCTACCAATCACTGACTCCCGGCGTTGACTTAAGCGTTGAACCAACCGTCAGACTAGATTTAGACAATGAACCCCAGCCAGATGCAGTCCTGTTTATTCAACCAGACGCAGGCGGACAAACCCGTTTAAGCAGCGACGGTTACATTGAAGGATCTCCCGAATTGATTGTTGAAATTGCAGCGAGTAGCGTGGCGATCGATACAGGCAGCAAAAAGCAAGTTTATCGCCGTAATGGGGTGTTGGAGTACGTAATCTGGCAATCTTACGAGAATCAAATTGAATGGTTTTGCCTAATTGATGGCGAGTATCAATTGCTATCTCCCAGTGCAGATGGAATTATTCGTTCTCAGGTGTTTCCGGGTTTGTGGTTAGCGGTGGAGGCGCTGTTAAACAATCAGATGGTGCGAGTGTTAGAGGTGGTGCAGGCGGGGTTGAAGTCACCGGAACATAATGCATTTGTGCAGCAGTTGAAGAAATAGCAGCGGTAGCAAAGTCCTCAATAAAGGGCACAGCAGTGCTGTGCCCCTACAAAAGATGTGGTTTTTGAATCACCCATGTTTAAGATTTCGGCGTTGCTGAATCAAGTATGAATTTGGATGTAGAGACGTTGCAATGCAACGTCTCTACAAGGATTTTGAAATCACTTTTGCTATGAGCAAGGAACTTCAGTTCCTTGTGGGACATCGGTTTCACGTTAAGTTGACGCCAATGGGCATTAGACCTCTTGCAAAAGTCCCTAACACCCCACCCCCAACCCCTCCCCGCAAGCGGGGCTACGGTGTACACACAAGTCTTGAAATCCCACCTGAAACTTAGTTTCGTTGCCCTAGTTCTAAAATTAGGGGGAGAAATGGAATTTCAAGTCGCCCAAAATTTGGGTATTTATGGGGAATCAAAGGGTTGAAACCCTTGCGGCCTATACTTGTGTGTACACCGTAGCGCAAGCGGGGAGGGGAGCGTTTGCTTTACTCAAATGCGGGGTGGGGTTCTTTATTTTTGATTTATGCAAGAAGTCTATTGCCGTGCCCTTACTAACTTGTGTATACACGGTAGCCTTGGAAAGCACGGCTGTTTCATTCCATTTCAAACAGAATTTGTAGATTGACATACCTCCTCTTCCTAAAGGAGCGAGGATTCCTTAACACTTCACTGGGATGCGCCAATAAATGGTCTTACCACCCCTCCATGTTCGTTTAAAGTCTCCCAATGCCCTATGGCGACTATACAAATCATACCAGAAAGTCGTCCTAGAAGGACGAGGCTTGTATCCCATTTATTTGGTCAAGAACATGACATCCCGGCGGTCTTCTAAAAAATCTGAATCCAATTCGACTACAAAAAAAGCAAGCAGCTAGTAGGTTGGGTTGAGGAACGAAACCCAACACCAAGATCCTGTTGTTCATTGAATTCGGGCAGGTGTTTATTGAATTCGGGCAGGTGTTTATTGAATTCGGGCAGGTGTTTATTGAATTCGGGCAGGTGTTTATTGAATTCGGGCAGGTGTTTATTCAATTCGGGCAAGTGTTTATTCAATTCGGGCAAGTGTTTATTCAATTCGGGCAAGTGTTTATTGATAGGACTTACGCAAAAATAGCCAACTTCGCCTAATTTATCGAACCGCCAAGACGCCAAGAACGCCAAGAGTTCGTAGAGTTTGCGTAAGTCCTAATTGAATTCGGGCAAGTGTTTATTGAATTCGGGTAACCACCGAATAATGCACTATTTTAGCCTTGTCACGCCACTAGGTACTGAAGAGAATAACCGTTACATAAATCTTACTCAAACCTCATCAACAGCTATCAAACCTCTTCAATTGAAGAAAGAGTTTTGTTTACTTCCTGGCTTCATTCTGGTAACGTCAGCGTTATCCAGTCCACAGGCTAGCGCTGATAAGAAATTAAGTTACAGCTTCTAACCCTCTTGTGTCACTATCCGAAAACTTTTGTTATTTCTGAATTCTAGAGCTTTTGCATCCGAAGCGATCGCTTTGCCCGCCCCAGGCATCGCAAGATTTTTTTATAATAACAAATACAATAACCAAGTTTTTGTAATAGGATAACTTGTAATAAAAGCTTCTATAAATTGCCCTCCCGGAAAGTAATACAAGAGAGCTAAATTAAAAACGAAACACCCCAAACTATATATAGTCAAAAATATGGCATCCCGGCGGTCTTCTAAAAAATCTGAATCTAATTCGACTACAAACCAACCAAGCAGTAGCGAAGAAAAAACAGAAAATCAGAAAGAATTATTTCCGATTGTGGCGATGGGGGCTTCTGCGGGTGGATTAGAAGCATTTACACAATTGCTGAGCAATTTGCCAAATGATACAGGCATGGCGTTTGTGTTGATTCAACACTTAAGCCCCAATCAAAAAAGTTTGTTGAGTGAGATTCTCTCCAGAACAACTCAGATGCCTGTAAGTGAGGTGCAGAATGGTATGGTGGTGGAACCAAATCATGTGTATGTGATTCCACCCAATGCCAAGATGACTATTTCTGAGGGGGTATTGAGACTGTTGCCACGGGGGAACACTCGCGGGCATTTTATGACAGTGGATGCTTTCTTTATTTCCTTGGCAGAAGAACGGGGAAGTAAAGCGATCGCAGTGGTACTATCAGGAGGCGATGCAGATGGCGCAAGGGGATTGGAAGTCATAAAAGGAGCTGGGGGCATTACCTTTGCCCAGTGTGAAAATACAGCACAAGTCACTAGTATGCCCAGCAATGCCATTGCTTCTGGTCACGTAGACTTTATCTTACCCCCAGAAGCGATCGCCGAAGAACTGACAAAAATTAGTCGTCATCCTTATGTCGCTAGCCCTACCCCAATCAAAGCTACCGAAATATTGCCGACGGAAAATACAGATACCCTCTCTACAATCTTTAGTCTGCTGCGAATTTCTTGTGGAGTTGACTTTAGCCACTACAAGCAAACTACTTTAAAGCGGCGGATCTTGCGCCGGATGGTTTTGCACAAGCTGGAAAATCTGGAAGATTATGTCAAATATCTCCAAGATCGTCCTGAAGAAATAAATGCATTGTATCAAGATGTGCTAATCACCGTCACCTACTTTTTCCGCGATAGCGAAGCTTTTGAGACCTTAAAAACCAAGGTATTTCCGACCATTACCAAGGATCGAACGCCAGAATTGCCCCTGCGGATTTGGGTAGCGGGATGTTCAACAGGTGAGGAAGCTTATTCCATTGCCATTTGCTTACTGGAGTATTTAACAACTCAACAAATCAATCTGCCCATTCAGATTTTTGCTACAGATGTTAATGAACTAGCCATCGACAAAGCACGTAACGGCATTTACAAACCCAGCCAACTAGCAGACATCTCTCCAGAACGTCTACAGCGCTTCTTTGTCCCGGTAGAAAACGGTTACCAAATTAGTAAGCTAGTGCGCGAATTGTGTGTCTTCGCCAGACAAAACCTCATCGGCGATCCACCTTTTTCACGGCTGGATTTGATTACTTGTCGAAATGTATTGATTTATTTGGGAAGCTCAGTTCAAAAGAAACTCTTACCAATCTTCCACTATAGTCTCAACCCAACAGGCTATTTGATGTTGGGTACTTCAGAAACAGTTGGTGAATTTACAGATTTGTTTACTTTAGTAGACAGAAAGTACAAGATTTATTCACGGAAAATGGCATCTGCTCGGCTGAGCATCGATTTGATCGCCAACTCCTATCCTGTAGATACTATCCACTCTCAACCCACACTCAACGACGATGGCTTTAATGATTTAGAAATCCAAAAAGCGGCTGACCAAATCGTATTGAATCTATACTCTCCAGTCGGTGTAATTATCAACAGTGATTTGGAAATTCTGCAATTTAGAGGACAGACTAGTTCCTATTTAGAACCTGCACCCGGAAGACCAAGCTTTAATTTGCTGAAGATGGTCAAAGCAGATTTGCGGCTAGAGTTACGCACCGCAATTCACCAAGCAAAAAAGCACCAGCAGTCTATCACCAAGGAAGGCTTAGAACTCAGAGAAGATGAGCGAGTGAGGCAGGTTAAGTTGAATGTAATTCCGTTCAAATCTGCCATAGCAGCAGAAACCTACTTTTTAGTTTTGTTTGAAGACATATCCTCTTCACCAAGTGCTGCACCAGAAGCAACTGGCCGCGAGAGATCTAGGCGGTCAAAGTTTGAGCAACAAGAAACAACTCAACTCAGACAAGAGTTGGCAAGCACCAAAGAACATTTACAATCGATTATTGAGGAACAACAAGCCACTAATCAAGACTTGAGAGCTGCCAACGAAGAGATCCTCTCAAGTAACGAAGAGTTGCAAAGTACTAACGAGGAATTGGAAACTGCCAAAGAAGAAATTCAAGCAACTAATGAAGAACTGAATACCATTAACGACGAACTGCAACGGCGGAATCTAGAATCAACTCAGGTCGGCAATGATTTACAGAATCTGCTCAGCAGTATCAATATTCCAATTCTAATGTTGGGGGGTGATTTGCGGATTCGCCGTTTTACACCAGTAGCGGAGACAATCTTCAACTTGATTCCCACAGATGTAGGGCGACCCCTCAGTGATATCAATCACAATCTCAATCTCACAGATTTAGAAGGACAAATATTAGAGGTAATTAATACCCTCAACCTGAAAGGCATGGAAGTTCAAGATCAAGAAGGTCATTGGTATGACCTGCGAATTCGACCTTATCGGACGAGCGATCATAAAATTGATGGTGCTGTAGTGGTGTTGGTTGACATTGATATCCTCAAACGCACCATGACAAAAGTTAAGGAATCCGGAGATTACGCCCAAGCGATTGTAGAAACGGTGCGAGAATCCTTAGTGGTGCTGAATTCAGAGTTACGCGTGGTTAGCGCCAATTTGTCTTTTTACCAGACCTTCCAAGTTATACCAGCCCAAACAGAAAACCGCCTGATCTTTGAGATTGGCAATGAGCAGTGGAATATTCCCCAGTTGCGATCGCTCCTAGAAGATACTCTCACAAACAATTCCCAAATTCAAGATTTTGAAGTTGAGCATAACTTTGAGCTAATCGGGCAGAAAATTATGCGTCTCAATATCCGGAAAATGCCTAAAATAGAGGAATCACAGTTGATTCTGTTGGCTATTGAAGATATTACCCAGATTAAGCAGTGGGAGGTAGAACGCACTCATTTATTGGCTCAAGAACAGTTAGCCCGGACTGCTGCTGAGACAGCCAATCGCGCCAAAGATGAATTTTTATCCATGCTTTCCCACGAACTGCGAAACCCACTGCACGCGCTGTTGGGGTGGGCACAACTGCTGCGGATACACGATTTGGATGAAGATATCATTAATCAGGGGTTGGAAGCGATCGAAAACAGCGCCAAGATTCAAGCCCAGCTAATTGAGGATCTCTTAGATATCTCACGCATTACCTCAGGTAAGCTGCGTCTGGTTTCCGAAGTGATGGAACTTGCTCCTGTAATTCGGGCAACCGTAGATACAGTGCGTCTCTTGGCAGAGTCGAAAAATATTCAACTTGAATCTGAGCTAGAACCTTCCACCAGAACAATCTTCGGCGATCCCGTCCGCTTGCAACAAGTGATTTGGAATTTACTTTCTAACGCCATTAAATTCACCCCCAACGGCGGCAGAATTGAAGTTTCACTAAAATACATTGACAAACAAGCTCAAATTCAAGTCAGCGACACAGGTAAGGGTATCAGCAATGACTTTCTGCCCTACGTTTTCGATCGCTTCAGCCAAGCAGATAGCAGCAAAACTCGCACAAATCAAGGACTGGGACTAGGGCTTTCCATTGTGCGTCATGTGGTAGAACTCCACGGTGGTACAGTTGAAGCCCACAGCCCAGGTGAGGGACAAGGGGCAACGTTTATCATCAAATTACCCCTGCATAACCTCGAAGGAAGTTCTGGGCGGAATGCAACACAAACAGTAGTTTTACAAGACCAGTTACCACCGTCAGCTGCTAACATGCCATCCCTGGATGGTGTGCGCCTACTTCTGGTGGATGACGAACTATATGTACGCAATTTATTTGTAACAGTGCTTGAGGTCTATGGAGTTGAAGTCACCGCAGTTGCATCTGCAAGGCAAGCACTATCAACGCTGATAGCAAATCCTGGTGGATATGACATACTTTTGTCTGATATCAGTATGCCAGAGGAAGACGGTTATACACTGATTCGCCAAGTCAGGGCACTGAGTGTTGAGTCAGGAGGACAAATTCCAGCCGTAGCGATAACCGCCCATGCCACAGATGAGGAGCATAGAGAGGCTCTGAGTGCGGGTTTCCAAGTGCATTTGGCTAAACCCGTTGAGCCAACTCAACTATTACTTGTAGTTGCTTCTTTGACTGGGCGAATTACCAAATAATTATTAATTCGTAATTCGTCATTCACGTCTGATGTGAATTATCGATGATTGTGCGCCCTGTAGAGACATTGCAGTGCAACGTCTCTACAACTGCAACGTCTCTACGACTGCTGTAGTAATTATTAATTATTAATTATTTTGACTACTGCTTAGCTCAATTAAATTAGTAACTACAGAAACTAACTTCTTCAAATCAATCGGCTTGTATAGAAGGCTCTGAAAACCTGCTAAAAATGAATAGATCCGGTCTTCTTCATGAACGAATGCTGTCAAAGCAATAGCTGGAATTTCTGGTTGGATTTTTTGTTTGCTTAGCTTTCTAATTTTCTGTAACAGAGAGTAGCCGTCTTCACCTGGTAAACAGATATCACAGATTAAAATATTTGGTTTAAAATATAAAATTGCTTCCATAGCTTCCGGGGCTGAAGCAACTGCGATCACTTCTGCTCCCTCTAATTTAAACAAAATAGCAAGTATTTTTCTCGTATCAGGGTCGTCATCGACAACGAGTAAGCGTAGCTCCTTTAGAGATAAGGATTTATTGGGCATTATTGTTACTACAATGTAGTACTAAGACTTGGTATTGAAATGCATACGTTTCTTGAATGGGATTAATAATGCGCCTACTTAAGTTATTAAGTGATAAAAAAGCGATCGCCGCATCTACTGGAAGTTAAAACTTATTGAACCGTGAGGATTAGGGGGTGGGAAGGTAGGAAAATGGGACAAAAAGACAAGTCAACAGTTAACAGGAGCAAGTGGCTTCTGTTAACTGTTCCTTTAACCGAAGTAAAGATGAGTACTAATTACTTAGAACTTTGCTGCTTGTATTGGCGTAATTGGTCTACTATATATACTTGTAACTCTTGTTTTTCTCTGTTGCTGGCATTTCGTTGATAAGTTCTTCCTGTTTCTTGAATAAACCGACGTTTCTCGCTTGGAGAAGATTTGAGTTTACCTCCAGATCCTTTGAGTTTTTCTTGTAATTCTTCCCATGTCTTTTCGCCGACACTTTCACCTAGTTTCACCAGTACCTTTGGTAATAATATTTTTGCCTCTCTTTGAAAATCTTCTTCTGTCTCTAGGGCAGCTAAATCTATATTGCTGAAGTCGATATTGATTTGAAATTTACTCATGGTTGATTGATTTTATTTATGATTATTATAGGAATCATATTTGATTTAGAGAAAAAATCTAAGTATTTGTAGGGTGTGTTAGGCGTAAGCCGTAACGCACCATCTTAAGCTTTTGGTGCGTTACGCTCCGCTAACGCACCCTACGTAATATTTCAAAAATCAAATAAGTAGATAGCCATGATTAAATATAAGATGTCATTGCGAGCGAAGTGAAGCAATCGCAAAGTCTCTGGGATTGCTTCGCTTCGCTCGCAATGACAGAACATATTATATTTAATTATGTCCGTTTACTTACTAGTCCTATAGCATAATTAGCTTTTAACTGATATCATTTCACTAAAAATCTGATGCACATGTAGGTTGGGTTGAGGAACGTAGACGCGTTCGCGGAGCGTCTCAAAGAGAAGCGGCTTCCCAAAGGGTAACCCAACACTAAAAACGTTGTATTTGTTGGGTTTCACTTCGTACCCCTACGGGGAAGCAAGCTACAACCCAACCCACGCATCTGTTTCATTTTTTCTGGAATTGGTATGATAACTGTTGACTGATGACGGTTAACAGGCATTACTAATATTTTTCACAATTTCCAGAAAATTGCTATAGTATGCTCGCAAGATTTATTTATCAAAAATTACTCTGATTCTTTAACTATTCTGAATTCTGAGTTCTGAATTCTGAATTCTGACTAAAATGCTATCTTAAAGGCAAGGTCATTTGCTCAAGCTTTGAGGAAAACGCTATGACTACAACGCTCATAGAGGCTAATTCTATCGAGTCATTGCTAGGTAAAGAGGCAGAAGACCTGCTTACTTACAAAGCAAAGGTTTCTAAGGATTTATTGCATTTACCGGGGCCAGATTTTATAGATCGAGTTTGGATTAATAGCGATCGCAATCCTCAAGTATTGCGTAATCTTCAGTTACTTTATTCTACTGGTCGGTTGGCAAACACAGGCTATTTGTCTATTCTGCCGGTAGACCAAGGCATTGAACATTCCGCCGCTGCGTCTTTTGCGCCGAATCCGATTTACTTCGATCCCGAAAATATTGTGAAGTTAGCGATCGCCGCAGAATGTAATGCTGTTGCAACGACTTTGGGAGTATTGGGTATCGTATCACGAAAATATGCCCATAAAATCCCCTTTATTGTCAAAATCAATCACAACGAATTGCTGACTTTCCCCAATCAATTTGACCAAGTATTGTTTGCTGATGTCGAACAAGCTTGGAATTTAGGCGCAGCAGCCGTTGGTGCAACAATTTACTTTGGTTCAGACCAGTCTACCAGGCAAATTCAAGAAATCAGCCAAGCTTTTAAACGCGCCCATGAATTAGGGATGGCCACGATTCTCTGGTGTTATCTGCGGAACAACGCTTTTAAACAAGATAAAGATTATCACCTTGCAGCCGACCTCACCGGACAAGCAAATCATTTGGGTGTAACCATTGAAGCCGACATCATCAAACAAAAGTTACCCGAATGCAACAATGGTTATGGAGCAGTTGTCAAAGCTACCGGTAAGACTTACGGCAAAACCGACGAACGAGTTTACACAGAATTAACCACTGACCACCCCATTGATTTAACTCGTTACCAAGTACTCAATTGCTACTCTGGACGTGCGGGACTAATTAATTCTGGTGGCGCCACAAGCAAAAATGACTTCGCCGAAGCAGTTCGCACCGCCGTCATTAACAAACGCGCTGGTGGTTCCGGATTAATTTCTGGACGCAAGACATTCCAGCGTCCCTTTGAAGAAGGCGTCAAACTATTTCACGCCATTCAAAATGTTTACTTATCGCCAGATGTGACGATAGCTTAGGGCATGGGGCATGGAAAGAGGATGGGGAGGTGGGGGGAGGGGGAGATGGGGGGAAAGAAGAATTACTTTCTCCCTCATTTGGCCAACTCCCTACCTCCCCATCTCCCCCCCTCCCCATCTCCCTATCTCCCCCCTCCCCCCCCCCTCCTCTCTCCCCCCCCCCCCCCTCACTCCCCCCACCTCCCCACCTCCCAATGCTTTGTCGCTGCCCTTCTATATAAAAATTGTTTTTAGACTGGGACCTCCAACGAATTTAATGTCTCTCTACATATGGGAAGGGGGGGGGGGGAGGGGGGGGGGGGGGTGGAGGGGGGTGGGGGAGGTAGGGAGATGGGGAGGTGGGGAGATGGGGAGGTAGGGAGTTGGCCAAATGAGGGAGAAAGTAATTCTT
>JAVRBV020000085.1:0-13486 GCA_034531095.2 Nostoc sp. CreGUA01
CTTTGCACGGCAGTCGCTCATGGGGGAAACCCCCAAGACCGCGCTGCCTTGTCTTTGCGCCTTTGCGTGTTAGCGTTCGCGTAGCGTCTCGTAGAGAAGCGGGGCGTAGCCCGATAAGAAATTATTTATGCAAGAGGTCTAATGACTAATCTATTTCGTATGAAGCACCATTTGTAAATTTATTAACAAGTCACATGAAGTGTAGGGCTTGGACAAAAAGCTTTTGACGCTGTTAGCAAGAGTTTTAATCATTTCATGGTTGGAGGCTAGCCCACTCAGTCCAATAATTTTGATATCTGGATTTATTTTTTTCAAGACATTAACGGTTGTTGGGCCATCCATGCATGGCATCATCATATCAATCAGCAGCACACTAATTTCTTGTTGATGTTTTGTATAAAGTGCGATCGCATCAATACCATCATTAGCTACTATAACTTTATAACCATTTTCTTCCAACCAGGTTTTAGTAATTTCTCGAATTGAATCTTCATCATCAACAACTAAAATCAATTCTCCATGCCCTGGAGGTAATTCACGTTCTCCAGATAATAAATTATCTGTTTCGATTGTTTGAGTTACAGGTAAGCAGACTTGAAATTCTGTGCCTTTGCTGACTTCAGTAACTACATTTACAAAACCGCCGTGGCTTTTAATGATGCCAAGCACCGTTGAAAGACCAAGCCCTGTGCCTTTACCTACTTCTTTGGTTGTGAAAAATGGTTCAAAAATTCTATCTACTATTTCTCTTTTAATTCCTGTACCTGTATCAGAAACAGTAATCATGATGTATGAACCGACCTTAGCATCAATATTCATCCGAGCATAGTGGCTATCAACCCAGAAATTATTCGCAGAAATTTCCAAAATCCCACCATTAGGCATAGCGTCACGAGCATTAATACACAGGTTCATCAATACTTGGTGCAGCTGAGTAGCATCACCAAAGATATTCCACAGGTTTTGTATAGGAACATTGATACGAATTTCAATAGCTTTGGAAAATGTTTGTTTAACAATATTTTCTATTTCTGAAATTAAATCCCGCACCTGTAATGTTTTAAAGTTACCTACAGAACCGCGTGAAAACCATAGTACTTGTTTAACTAAATCTGCGGCGCGTTTAACATTTGTTTCCATAATTGCCAGCCATTGCTGACTTTTTTCATCAGTAAGTTTTGCCTCAAGGAGTTGCATTGTCATCATGATGGGTGTCAGTGCATTGTTCAAGTCATGGGCGATACCACTTGCTAATGTGCCAAGACTCTCCATCCGCTGAGCGCGAAGAAATTGGGCTTCGAGTTGTTTTTTTTCTGTGATGTCGGAGTTGACAATGAGGATAGATTTGGCTTGCCCTTCTTCATCATTTACGAGTGTCCAGCGGCTAGCAACTATCATTTCTTGGCCTTGTTTTGTAACTTGATGTAACTCACCTTGCCACGAACCACTCTCAGCTAAAGTTTTCTGAATATTTTTCAGTTGGCAGAAGCTTTGTTTGGGATACAAAAGCTGATTAGCATTTTTACCCAAAACTTCTTCTGTCATCCAACCGTAGAGATGTTCTGCTCCTTGATTCCAAAATTGAATTTGGTTATTTAAGTCTTGAACGATAATCGCGTCTGTAGTGATATTAAGTAAAGCAGCTTGTTCCCGAATTTTCTGTTCTGCCTGCTTCCGTTCCCGCAGCGCAACTTGGTGTTCATTTTGCGCTGTGAGTTTTTTTGTGAGGTTTCGTAGCCGTAAATGGATATTCACCCTAGCTAATACTTCTTGATTTTCTAAAGGTTTGGTGATGTAATCTACTGCACCAAGATTCAAACCTTTGACTATATCTATCTTATCGATAAGCCCACTGATAAATATTACTGGAATATCTTGAGTAGCTGAATTGCTTTTTAACAGTCTGCAAGTTTCAAAACCGTCGATTCCTGGTAATATTACATCCAATAAAATTAAGTCAGGTAAGGCGGATTCTGCGATTTCGAGTGCGCTTCCTCCATCTTCAGCTACTAAAACTTTAAAACCAAAATCTTTTAAAAATTCGCACAATTTTTTTAAAGTATTAGGAAGATGATCGACTATTAAAATAACATTATTTTCATTTTTCTTACAATTCATACTTACTTGTGGTTAAATGTTTTAACTCTCGAATTTCTTCGGTTTTAAAAGATTTGTCAACTTCACGAAATAACCAGGCAATCTCTGAGTTTAGCTGTTCTCACCTCATCAATCACAACACCATCTCCCAGCTGATTTGGAATATCACATCTTCTGTCAAATTTTTGAGATATGCACGAATTGTGTACTGGAAAGTTAAAAGATTTAATTAAAAGTAAACTATCTCCAAAAAATACTTAGATGTATCAATTAAGCTCTGTATAAAAGATATCTATTAACAAAAATTTAGGGTAGCACAACTAGCTGTGCTACCCTACAGTGTTTATCTAATAAATTATACAGTTGTGACGGGATCGAGTTTTATCCGGGCTTTATTCGGACGACAGGGGCTTCCCCAACAAACTTGTCCAGAAGGCATACTAGTAAAAACACTACTACGAGCGCCAATAACAGCATTAGCACCAATTTTTACTCCCGGGCCGATGAAACAATCTGTCGCCACCCATGCGCCATTTTCAATAGTGATACTCGCTGTTTTCAAACCAAAGGCAGGGTCTTGGATATCATGACTACCAGTACAGAGGTAACTTTTCTGGGAAATTACGCAGTGTTCACCGATGTTGATTTGATCGAGGCTGTATAAAACTACGTTATCTCCAATCCAACTGTAGTTGCCTATGCTAATTTTCCAAGGGTAAGTAAAACGGGCGGTGGGTCTAATTAATACGCCTTTGCCGATACGAGCGCCAAATAATCGGAGTAGAGTGCAGCGTATAATATTTAACGGTTGAGGAGTGAGAGGAAAGGCGATCGCTTGTACAAACCACCATAATAAAATATACCAAGCTGGACGCCCGCGATCGAACCAAGATTGGTCATATTTGCGTAAATCTACAAAAGGTTTATCGTTAGTCATTGGGCATTGGGCATTGGGCATGGGGCATTGGGCATTGGGCATGGGGCATTGGGCATTGGGCATGGGGCATTGGGCATTGATTATTTCTTCCCCTGCCTTCCCTGCCCATCTTTCTCATCACGCCATCACCCTATCTCCCTCATCTCCCTCATCTCCCTCATCTCCCTCATCTCCCCATCTCCCTGCTTTGCTGTAGTTGCATTATTTAGATGACCACCACAGCTGCGTAATTCGTAAAGTTTAACGCCAATTTGATATTCATATTGACTCAGCAAACGTCCATAGATATATCCTGCTTTGCCGTCTAAAAAACCGCGTTGGATAATATAAAATAACACAAACCGCAAAAAGGGTTTCAATGGCAAGTGTACCCATACTTTTTTCAAAAAGCGTTTGCGTTGGACTGCATCACCAAATAAATTTGCACCAATAGTGCCGCTATCATCTTCACCTGTGAGAATATTATAATAAACGCGGGCTTCCCAATTTGAATAGCGGTTGTGCCGTTCTAACCAATGATAAAGGTCGCGGAAATCTTCGTGGAGCATATCATTTTTGAGATACCCAACTTTCCCCTGCAAAATTACATGTTCGTGAACTTCGTTGTCGCCAGTGTTGGGAATATCTTCTGTATGTAGGTTTTCGTAGCGCCCTTTTTGATGCTGAAATAAGCGCAGATTCCAATCAGGGTATTTTCCGCCATAGCGAATCCATTTTCCTAAGAAAAATACCCGGCGATTGAGATAATAACCAGTATATTCATCTTGTTGAATTGCTTGCTCAATTTCTTCCCAAAGTTCGGGAGTGATGCGTTCATCGCAATCTACAATTAGTACCCATTCATTACGAAAAGGTAGATTATCTAAAGACCAATTTTTCTTTTTCGGCCAATGTCCATTGAATTTAAATTGAACGACATTTGCGCCATAACTTTTAGCAATTTCAACACTATTATCGTTACTTTGAGAATCGACTACAAATATTTCATCTGCTCTGCTGAGGCTGGTGAGACAAGCTGGCAAGTTGACTTGTTCGTTTTTCGCGGGAATTAATACGGAAACTGGTATTTTAGATGACATAATGAGTATAATTTATGATATTGATGACTTCTTATTTGATGTGGATAAAAGACCTTGAATAGCAGCATTTAAGTAACCAATTTGACCGTAAGCATACACAAGTTTGTCAAATCGTTCTGCTGGGTCCCAAAAATATTGCAATGCCTTGTACAAGCCGCGCAAAAATCGTTCGCCTCCTCGCTGCAATTGAGCGATACCAGCTCTGCCAGCGAGTTGTTCTCGATAGCACTCGCTGATACCTTGCCACCAGCCTCGGTTTAAAAACCAAGAACGTTGCAGGCGTTCTGGAGCAACATTGTGAGCGACTAGTGCTTCTGGAAGATAAGCGACTTGCCAGCCACGTTGTAAGGCGAATTCGGTCATTTGTAGTTCTTCGTTAGATAGTAGATTTTTCCCCACTCGACCAAGATGAGGGTCGAAACCTCCAATTTCTTCTAAGAAACTGCGACGGATGGAGTAATTTAAGCCTCTCGGTGTTGACCCTGGTTGCTCAATGTAGATGATTTTGTCACCCAAGTCGTATGCACCCAGATTTCCAGCTAGTCCTGGAGATAGCCATCTTGGTTGTTGTATTCCTTCAGGCCAGATGAGAGTGACTTTGCCACCTGCGATCGCTAGTTTAGAGTTATTGTAATAGGCAGAATATAAAACTTGCAGCCAGCCTTTGCTCGCAACGGCATCGTCATCTAGATAAGCCAGAATATCACCACTAGCCACCTTTGCACCCGTGTTGCGGGCGACAGATAAACCGATGGTGGGTTCAAAGATATATTTTAGGCGAGGATTTTCAGTCCTTTTTTCTACTACTTCACGAGTGCGATCGCTAGACCCATTATCAACTACTATAACTTCAAAATTAGCAGCAAAATCCTGCGCTAAAAGACTATCAATTGCAGCCCCTAAGTAGGCATCTCGATTGTGGGTACAGATAATGGCAGAGATTTGGATATCTGGCATAGATTTAATTTGGGATTTTTGATTAAAATCTTGAAGAAGAATTCAGAATTCAGAATTCAGAATTCAGAATCAGCAATCACTGAAGACCACCAAATTGAAAATTTTGGTGTGGTGTTTCACCCTTTATTCATCGCCACTCGTACAAAATTCATTCTGTTAACGCTAGCGGGGCGTTTAGCCCATTCTGACGACTGACTTCTGAATTCTGTTTTGTTAAATCTAATGCACATTTAGTCTTAGTTAATCTAACCAAAATTTATCCACCCACCAACCGAGTTTTTTCGGAAAAAATCTTCAAAACTTCACGTTTGTTGAATATGACTATGTAAAACTACAAGGCTTTGAGCAAGTTGAGCCAAACGGGTTTCCAAAGTTTGCTTACGCCCCAACAACTGACGTAACTTTTGGTAACGAGCGATCGCTATACTAACGGTGGGAACCTGATCCGGTGGACATGGGCGCGACCAAACTTTACCAGAATCGTCCACACCACAGAGGCGATAGCTAGTAGCTGACGATTGATAGGATACTTTGCCACCATTGGCACAAATTTCTTCCACATAGTTCATTAGGCGGTCAATCTCTGCATGGCGGAGTGTTGCAGTCCCCCCTGGTTCTGGTTCCTGGGAATTAGATTCTAACCAGCCATTGACAATTGGACCCTCTAAGTAAATATCCTGAATTTGCTGCAAAATATTTTGTAGTTCTGTTTGCCAACCAGCAACACTTTCTTGAATTTCTTGCAGTATATTCATCGCCAAACCCGGATTTGCACCGTGGCGATGGCTACTGATGCTGGGAGTTTTCAACTTAGGCAAACTGGGTGTTTTGCTACCATTCTCTTCTGCTTGAAAGGTTTGCACAGAGTCGTGGTGGCGAAATAAATTTTGTTCCGTATCGACGCCAAGGGCAGTTATTTGTCTTTGTATCTCCACTTCACCATCCTCAGAAGATGGAGTTTGTGTGCTTTTGGTGGGTTCGTTAGCTGTGACGCTGATTCTAAAGGAGAAAGGCCGCTTTGTTGAATCTCCTGCTTCAGCGGCAGACTCAGTACTGCGAGTCCCTAAATCGTGTAGAGTTGCTTCAATACGTTTTAAGCCTGGTTTCATAAACATATCCTATTTGCTGTTCGGTTATTGGTGGGGTTTCAATCCCAACTAGAAAAATACATACAGCAGAATTGGTAAATTATTCGAGTCAGAAGTAAAACAGGCTTTATCCCCATTTACCAGACTTAATTGATTTACTTTACCAATTTACAATCTACTGTAATTATTAATTTTCAATGATGCTGGTGCTAATTTTATCTGTTAAAAGTTATTCAAAATCAAAAATCTTACCTGTGAAATAAAAATTTGGGCAAACAGGGAGTGCTGATGTTGAGTTAGGAGTTTGGAGTTTGGGGTAGAGAAACGATTAACGCTTGTCTGTACTTAAAGAATTATTCTCCTTATCTCCCCACCTCCCCACCTCCCCACTCGACGTTGCTGTGATGATAAACTGCAAAGGTAGCCATATTGAGAAGATACTCAGGAAAGAAATTTGGGTAAAGTCATCTTAGTAACAGGCCCGTCCCGTTCTGGTAAAAGTGAGTGGGCAGAAACTCTGGCCATACAGTTGGGGAAAGCAGTTATCTATGTAGCAACAGCCACTGATAACCCAGACGATGAAGAATGGCACAAACGCATTTTAGAACATCAAGAACGTCGTCCCCAAGACTGGGTAACCCTGTCTGTACCTGTGGAACTGTCTGCTACCCTTGCTGATACGAAACCCGATAACTGTGTTTTGGTTGATTCTTTGGGAACTTGGGTAGCTAATCTCCTAGAACAAGATGACCAAACCTGGGAAAATATCGTTGCAGAGTTTTTAGAGACAGTGGATTTGGTGGCTGCTGATATGCTGTTTGTAGCAGAAGAAGTGGGTTGGGGTGTAGTGCCAGCTTATCCGATTGGCAGGACGTTCCGCGATCGCCTTGGTTCTTTGGTACGCCAGCTAGGTGCGCTGTGTAATACTGTTTATCTAATTACTGGCGGCTATGTTCTCAATCTCACTGTTCTTGGTTCACCATTGCCAACTTCAAAGACTTAATTCAAAATTAAACATTCAACCTCCGAAATATCCTCATTAAAATTTAGAATTATGCTATGGCTACTAAACAAGAAGTTAAAGTTTATCTTGCCTACTGGTTTCAGCTGGGTAAAAAAGTAATCGTCGGCAACGGTCAGGCAAGCATCTTGCCTCAACACGTGCTAGATGGCGATGGCTATAGCAAAGAGTTTGAAGAATGCTGGGAAAAGATTCTCTTGCCAGAATCTGGTGACTGTTATTTAGAAGGTACAGACGAAACCATTGCCGAATTGTTGACATCGGCTTGGGAGATGGTGTCTTGCTGTCGCTGTACAATGCCGGTAGTTGCACGAAATCTGGGGATGCCCCCTTTGTTGTGTCCCTGCAATGATTTATTGAACTGGCCTAATACTCAATTACCAACACCACGATCTCCAATTAACACTCAGGAGCAACTCCAAACGATCCGTGATAAATTGTTAAATAATATTGCATAAATCAATAATGGGCAATTGCCTATTGCCTGTTATTATCCCCGGTTTTTAATCAAGATTACTTGCATAATTTGTATTGCTATCTCTCTGGAAACGCCTAAGGCTTGATATAAATCATCTAAAAAGCTTTTTTCTTCTTCAGCTACCATACCTTCAGCTAAGACTAAATCGGTAGCTACTGCAAAAGCTGATTCCCGCAAGTCTGGAGATAGACAATCTTTTGCGGCATTAAACAAAGTATTAAAATGATCCCCTTGAAAAATAGATAAGATTTTATCGAACAGAATCTTCATCATTTCATGGGGATAACTTTTAAAAAGTTTCGTCCGAGATAGCACGTAAATGATATAGTTTGCTTGCTCAACGGAAAGGTAACCGTCTGGGGCTGTTGCCATCAAGACTATAACAGCAAAAGCTTCCGCTGAATTTAGTACTGGTTGGGTTTGGCTTTCTGTAACCAACGCAGCATCGAGTAGACCCATTGTAGTAACTCCTTGGTTAAGGTCTCAGTAGCGATACAGTTACCTGTGCATTTGCTGGACTTCCAGGCGAGACTGCAACGCTGTGAGACTTTCATAATTTAGTGTTCCCAGGATTATTTCACGGCGAACACTTGCACCCAAGGGTTTTTGGCAATAAGTACACTGCTATTTCTGAACTTAGCGTTCTCCTGTCTTTTCTATTGTTTCAATTACTGCCAAACCTATACCTGAAGCTGCTATTAACAGTATTGCTGATAGCAAAAAAGCGTTGGTCAGCATTCGTAGGGCTTCGTCGAAAAAAATGTAGGTGGTCATTGCTTCACCTTCTAAACTTTGGGCCGCTAGTACTTTTTATTTCTCCACATGGTGATAGGTGAATTTCGCTGAAAAAGTGCTAGCAATTGCATCTTAACAAAACTTTAGCTCTTTCAGAACATTGCTCAAACTTTTTATTTCTGAAGATTTGATGAACTTGAGAGAGAATTTGTAAAAGAAATTACTGAGTCAGAAGTTCAAACAAAAATTATGACATCTGAAACTTACGTAAATCTTGTTTTAAATTCGTTAACTCAGTTACAAATAGTCAAAAAACTAAATATCCACAAAAAGCTGATTTTACTTGACTATTTTGTGAAATACTCAAAATAGATTCGAGAGAATTTACTTAAAAAATTCATCGTCATGTGCATCTATTTCAGTGCATATACAAAAGCCCAACGATTGACGATCCCAAGATTATACTGAGAAAAAAGAAAGCCCTAAAAATTTTCAAATAAAAAGACGTTATTTTTCCCCAGACTGATGAAAGCTGTTGAGGGGCGATCGCACTGGCAAAATGTAAAGAAATGTTGCGATTTTTGAGATGGACTGATAAATGTAAAGAAATATTACGACTGGTTAAAGTAAACAGCGTTCAATGGTTGCTACAACGGATTCGGAAAGTGCATCAAAATCATAGCCACCTTCCAAACCAAAGAGAATTTTACGAGTTAACCCCAGACAATAATCGGTGAACAAACCATAATCTTCTGATTGCAAGTTGATACTTGCCAAAGGATCTGCTGCATTGGCATCATAACCAGCACTGACAATCAATAAATCCGGCTGAAAGTTAGTTAAAAATGGTACTACCTTGTTTTCAAATAATGGCTGATAGACTGTAATATCACTACCAGGGGGTACTGGTAAATTCAAGACATTATTATAAAAGCCGCGTTCTGTTGCTCTTCCAGTACCGGGATAGCACGGATACTGATGTAGGGAACAGTAGGCAATTTGCGGATGAGTTTCGACGATCGCTTGAGTACCATTACCGTGATGTACATCCCAATCAAGGATGGCGACACGGTTAATTTCCGGTTGTTCTAGGGCAAAAAAAGCGGCGATGGCGGCATTAGAAAATAGGCAAAAGCCCATACCCGCGTCACTTTCGGCGTGGTGTCCTGGTGGACGCGCCAATACAAAAGCCGGATTCGCCGATTTTAATACAGTTTCAACTCCATCTAACCAAGCACTCACCGCCAACAAAGCCACATCATAACTGCGTGGCGAAACTGGCGTATCTCCATCCAAAGGACCGCCACCACTAGAGGCGATTAAAGAGAGTTTTTTGATGTAGGCTGGGCTATGAGCCTTAACTAACAAAGACATCAACTCTGGCTGTTCTGGTGCTGGTGTGGGCGATCGCCATGCAATTTGATCTGCAAATGTAGC
Organism: Nostoc sp. CreGUA01; assembly: GCA_034531095.2. Lineage (GTDB taxonomy): Bacteria > Cyanobacteriota > Cyanobacteriia > Cyanobacteriales > Nostocaceae > Nostoc. The sequence continues at coordinate 9,830 of JAVRBV020000085.1, forward strand.
TGCTTTTAAGGCATTAGCGATCGCTGTTAACCGTTCTGGTTTTTCTGGATGGTATTTTCCAGTTTTGTGATCTAAAAATTCGTCGGAATAGATGACTGGTAGCATAGGGCGAAAAAGAATACCAACAGTGAATGCTATTGTATCTTTAACAGTCTAACAATATTCTTTTTTGGTTATCTTCAACATCTGATTTCCGCCGATTTGAAATTCATATTCAACTTTTTCAATATTTATTTTGTAACCTTTAGCAGTGTAATGCTTAATTATTTTTTCTAAATGTTGCGAAGGCTTGCACATTAAAGTTAGGAGGGGAAATATTCTGATTTCTTTAGCAATCCGCAACATCTCACCGATTGAATTTAAGTGAAAATTATCATCTAAATGGTCTGAATATAAAAATAATAAATGCGAACAAAGGGCTATGTCAAATTCTGAGCGATCGTTTGCCAAGCTTGGCAATTCACCAAATCTGTATCTATTAGTCTTTTTACCATTATCATAATCAGATAAAAACTCTTGAATGGCTTTGACTCGATTGTGTCGTAAGTCATCTGGAGATTTATGATAAGTCCATACAAAATCGTTGGGCTTAGCCTTGACTTGAGCGATAACGTTATCGACCACTTCATTAAATCTTTGCAGGATTTCATCACCCGAAAATTGATAAAGTGGATCGACAGAAATTACACTTTTACCTTGACGTGTCATTTCCGCATTAAAGCTTGCTGGCCCATCCCCAACCCCAATAATTCTTTTATTTAAATCTGCGTTTGTTAAATTGAACATTTTAATATATTCATCCATTGACCTCCCAAAAGGAATTACTTTATCTAAAACCATAGCCATAGAGGTTGCCTCGTAAGTAGATTGATTATATGGGATTCATATTTGATTTGTAAAATACACGTAGTGGCGTGGCAAGCTTAAAATATTTCAAGTTTTGAAACGATAAAATACATAATGTAAATTTGCGTAAATAATCATGTGATGCACGTCTATATCAAATATTATCCCTTTTGGGTTTTGCTATTTCAACTGAGATTCCCATTATGCAATTCAAACGAAATCTGATCCTGACAGTACTTTTGTTGTTAATTTTAGCCAGTATCTCCTATTTACCTTTCACTTACAGAGATACACCAGGCGAGAGGGATGGTTTTAGAATGGTAATGGGAATAATTGACTCAATTACATCTGGAAAACCATTAGGTAGCCCATTGCTTTATGGTCGCAGCATCTCTTTTGGCTACTATGCAATGGTAGACTTTTTTAAACCGCTTTTTCAAAATAACTTTAATATAATTATCCCAATTACTAACTATCTAAGTTCTTTGAGTTCAATTTTAATGGTTATTCCTGTTTTTTATCTTGTCAAAAGATATTGGGGAGTAACTACGGCAGTATTAGCTAATTTACTACTAATATTTATTCCAGTTTGGTGGAGTACAAGTTTATATGGGCATCCAATGATCCAAGCTGTATTATTCATGTTTATCGGTTTAGCGTTAATTGCATATCGTTCAGAAGTAAAATTATCAAATGCTAGTTTATTAAAATTAATTTTATTAGATATATTGATAATTTCTGCTTTTGCTTTATGCTTAATGTTTAGGTTGGATGCAGTTCTAATGTTTTTGCTTATTCCAGGCTGCTTTTTTCTAGAAAGATATTCTTTACCAAAAGTTTTTTATTATTCTATTTTGTATGTTTTTTTATCCGTAATTATATTTTTTGTCGTCAAATCCCAACTTCCAGAAATTAATATAGAAAGTGATGGTATATTAGAAGATTTAATTTTTTATCATGGTCCAGATCTAGTAGTTCAAAATTTCAAAATAGGAACGAAAGTCTTTATTGAAGGCTGTAATCCCTTATATATTTTTGTTTCATTTATTACGTTTATTTACCTGTGGATTAAACGTGACTATTCCACTCTCTTATTTATCTTTCCTACAGTAATTATTAATTATATTTTTTGGCTGCCAAACTATTATCCTGCACGTCATTTCATCTATATCTCTCCAGTTTTAGCAATTGGTAATGCGGTATGGTTGCACGCTACCTTAAAAAAAGCACTCTTGTTTTACAGAAATAAAAAAATTATAGGAATTAGCTCGGTCTTAATTTTGATTGTTATAATTTTTGTCAGCTACAAATTTTATTATTCACCTCCTTATCCCTATTGGCAAACTCAAACCCAAGACAACAAAATACTTGCCAAAAAACTCCAGGATTTACCTTCTACAGGGCAACGAATTTTTGTGGTTGGTGATTCAGTTCCTGTAGTGCTAGAAATGCAACTTTTATCTAATAAAGTACAGGTTAAACCTCTAAAAACATCATTATTTACAGATACTCAACTTCAACGCCAAAAATTAAGTAAAATCTTAAAAACTCAGCCGATAAAAACTATAGACTTATTTGAAGTAAAAAATGAAAAGAATAATTTTATATTTTATATTCAAGGCTGGAAGAAAAATGAAGTAATCAGATTTTTTCAAGAAAGCAATGAATATGATGATGTTTATGTAGTAGTTCAAAAAAATATTCCATCATTTACTCTTGTTCCCTCTGATATATCTAAAAAAATAAATTTCTTAGATATATAGTAATCCGCTTTGATTTTTGAACTTATTTACGTAGTTAGGGAGGGGGGAATAGGGAATAGACTAGCCTTGCTAGGCGATCGCTTGCAATCCACTTTGCCATCAAACTATCAAAATTTAGCAATCGTCATGGTAAGTTAGGCTCTTTCTCAACTCAGGGACGGTAGAATATACCTAATTTTCATAGCTTCAAAGCCCAATCATGACGATGCATTCCACACTCCAACGTGCATTTACTAACCGCCGCGTTCTGAAAGCCATCAGCGGCTTAAATAACTTTGACCCTGCTAGCGTGGCCGCTACTGTCAAAGCTGCTGAATTTGGTGGTGCGACTTTTGTCGATATCGCCGCCGATCCCGCCTTAGTGCAGCTAGCTAAAAGTTTGACAAAATTACCAGTTTGTGTATCAGCAGTAGAACCAGATAAATTTGTTCGAGCCGTGGCTGCTGGTGCTGATTTAATTGAAATCGGCAATTTCGATTCTTTCTATGCTCAAGGACGCCGTTTCGAGGCTCTAGAAGTACTAGCCTTGACTGAGAAAACCCGCGCTTTGCTGCCAGAAATTACCTTATCTGTCACCGTTCCCCACATTCTGACACTAGATCGACAAGTACAACTAGCAGAGGAACTGGTGAAAGCTGGAGCAGACATTATCCAAACAGAAGGCGGTACTAGTAGTAATCCAGTTCACCCCGGAACTTTAGGATTAATTGAAAAAGCTGCTCCCACCTTGGCAGCAGCTTATGAGATTTCTCGTGCAGTATCAGTACCAGTACTGTGTGCTTCAGGTATTTCTAGCGTTACCGCACCATTAGCGATCGCTGCTGGTGCTGCTGGTGTTGGTGTTGGTTCCGCCATCAACCAACTCAATAGCGAAGTAGCGATGATTGCCGCTGTGCGTGGTTTGGTGGAAGCGTTGGCAACTGCAAGAGTGTTGAGTCAGAAGTAGGGATTGGGGAGTGGGGAGTGGGGAGTGGGGAGTTAGGAGTTAGGAGTTAGGAGTTAGGAGTTAGGAGTTAGGAGTGTGGGAGGAAGCATAAATTCTTTTTCC
>JAVRBV020000086.1:0-56827 GCA_034531095.2 Nostoc sp. CreGUA01
TAATAGCGAAAGTCCTCTTTATAGGACTGAAAATTACAGTCCATTTCAATGGACTTCAGCTATGAGACCGCCGTTTTAACGGTGGGCGGACGCGCAACACCCAACGAGTACGCTATTTTTAGCTTAAGTTGACACCAATGAGCAATGCTGTGCCCTGACGACGGATGTGGTTCAAATAGGTGAAAACTACTGTAAATTTATGACTGCACAAACCAGATCTTTAAATTCATATCATGTCCGCCTAAGGGACTTCCAATAAAAAAAACGTCCCATCGTAGGGGCGCACAGCTGTGCGCCCCTACAAATGTACAAATAATTTGGAACAATTTATTTTTTGGAAGTCCCTAATCACTTTAGGACTAGGCCTTTCAAGGTGGGTAAAAATATTAGACATCTCCAACAATTAATTCTGCGTTACCTGAAATCCTTGGTAGGGGCGTAGCTTGCTTCTGGGTTTCGGAGTACGGCCGTACCCTACGGTAAGGCGGAGCCTACGCCCTTACATCATTTCACCAGATGTATATTGTGTACTCTGCGCCTGGAGTGGTTCAATAAATCACTTTTAAACCGCAGAGACGCAAAGAGCGCAGAGAGAAAAAAAGAGATTTTTCGAGTCACCTTGAAAGGGCTAGTCCTACACTTATCAAAAAAATTCTCCCCGTCCCCGCGTCCCCGCGTCAGTCTAAATGTCCACCATTTTCAAGCCATTCCCTATTCCCTATTCCCTATCTAACGAAAATTAGAATTGTGCCGTACCAAATTCATAAATTCCTGGCGAGTCCGCACATCTTCTGCAAAAACACCGCGCATCGCACTAGTAACAGTCCAAGAACCGGGTTTTTGCACACCGCGCATTACCATACACATGTGCGTTGCTTCTATCACCACTCCAACTCCTTGGGGTTTGAGTAATCCTTGCAATGCATCAGCAATTTGCACCGTCAGACGTTCTTGCACTTGTAAACGTCGTGCATACATCTCGCAAATACGCGCAATCTTGGATAACCCTATAACTTTACCATTGGGAATATAAGCAACATGGGCACGACCAATAATCGGCAGAATATGATGTTCGCAGGAACTGAAAATATCGATGTCCCGAACTAAAACCATTTCGTTGGCATCTTCTGTAAAGACTGCCCCATTTAGCAGTTCATCCAAAGACTCATGATATCCTTTTGTGAGAAACTGCAACGCTTTCATCACTCTTTTGGGAGTATCTTTTAGTCCTTCGCGGTCTGGATCTTCTCCTAATCCAATCAACAAAGTACGTACAGCCTGCATCATTTCGGCTTCTGTGACAGTCTGCTGTTCGTCGATCGCTAAAGATGATAGTCTCTGATCGGCAGAAGTTAGATCGGGACGAATCGATAAAATCATTTTGTCAGTTGTGTGAGAATGTTTAACAAATCAGTTCTATGTCAAATGTTCGTTGTCATTGACTCCTGACTCGTTACTCAGTGTAACATAACTTTATATTTCTTAAAATATTTAGAATATTTTCTCAGAAACAAAATGAAGCAAGAATCCGGCTTGTGGAGACGAAATAGGGAAAATACGTTTTTTTTGCTATTTCTGCGGCGTCTGTCTGAGTATAAGTTGTGTTTGCTTGATATCGGTGTGTCAACTTCAATGTGTCAGAAGTCACCAGTACACTAATAGCGGCTTTTGGTCAATATCTCACTTAGGAAAAATTTTTGGCGATCGCTTTCAAATTTCTCCAACAAATCGAATAGGATTTTGAGAATCGACACACAATAAATCGTCTAATATTAAATATTTGGACGTAATTCTGACAGTTATGTTTTTTTATTTCTACTTTTAATTTACGCATTATGTGGATTAGACGCTAAAACCCTTGATTTATAGTTGTAGAGACGTTGTAGAGACGTTGCAGAGACGTTGTAGAGACGTTGTAGAGACGTTGCAGTGCAACGTCTCTACAGGGCGCTCAGAATAAACGGTATTAGTCTCTAAATTTACAGTTAAATACTAATAAAAAAAAAGCCCGCGAAAGCGGACTTTTGTAAGGGCTTCTGTCACTTTTTTCGGCTACAATCATGTATGAATCATGATATTTTTATTTTTAATTATTAATCAAAAAAAAGCAAGCTTTTGGAATTAAATTAATAGACATAATTACTTGAATTATATCTTGGACTGCAAACAGTTAGCTAATAATGATTTGGAAGTTTTATCATGATATCCATTTATTTTCTTAAATAGAACAGCCACTAAAACTAACACAATATTACTAATTTAGCGCAATTATTTTTAGACAAAATACAGATATATATGTCTTTTCAAACTTCAGTATCCATAAGATTTTTATATTAAAAAGGTAAAGGTGGTCAGGTATAACAGCCCCAGGAATGAATTCTCAGTCCTGGGGTTTTATTATCCACGAACAAAATTTAAGCTCATCCCACTCCTAAAAGTGACTGATGACTGTTGACGGTTTTCTTCCCTTTGCATACTTTCCATCCTCCTCTAACGAGACGCTGAGCGAACGCGGTTCGTTTCCCGAACTACACCAGATTGCAACAGGCGTGAGGTACAGATAATCGTAGGGGCACAATATATTGCGCCCCAAAGAGTGTACTTCATTTACCTGAAATACGCTGTATATTTTTCACGACTCATTTAGGATTGCTATATGGGACTCATATTTGATTTGGTGAAAAAACTCAGTACAACTAAGAAGCCTTCTTTCTTGTTGCCTGTTGCCTGTTGCCTGTTGCCTGTCTACGCAAATTCGTTCAGAAATCAAAGCGGATTCCTATATCTGCTTATTGATATTGAAAAAACTGGGATGAGTCTCTTTCTCATCCCATAAGAAAAAAGATAATTTTTCTGATAAGCCAATCACATTAAGTAAAACAGGTGAAAAAATGATATTTTTGAGCTAAGTCTCCTGTTTCTCCTTCGGATAATTATTAATATGGATTCCTATATCTATACCTTTCATATTAGTATTTATATACAGCAATAATCCATAGATAAAAATAATTATACCTACCATCTCTAGCACCTCTTCTATAGTTGTAATAAAGGCATAAACCATATTACTTTGGGTGTAGTAATATTCATAGTATCCGCCTACTAATTCAGTAGCAATTGCACCAACTACGTAGATTGTCCCAGCAATTAAAAATAACCGTCGTGTTTTTCTCGGAAGAGTAGTGATAAATCGCCCAAATACTAACAAAAATCCGAGTACGAAGATAGCACCAGCAATCACCCAAGCATAGTAAAAAAAACCACTGGTATTGAATGTGTTTCGCAGTGGTGTAGTTAGTCTTTCATGAAAACCGATCAATTCGTCTAAGCTCAAACCAGCAAAGACTATTGATAACCCTCTCCATGACCAAAAATCTTTATTCTTAGCTAACTTGTGAGCTTGAAAGATAGTCTCGGTCAGAATAGAACAAAACAGTAAAGCTGCTCCGGAGTAAATTGTAGGAATATTATCTTCGCTGTTGAGGTCGAATAGAATTCTAAAGATATCCCTCCCAGGAAAATCAGGTAGATAGTAAACGTTGTAATTAGCAAAAAGACTGACAACAGCAAAAAATAATACCACACCAAGCAGAAATTTCAGAGTTTTTGTGGCAGAAAGATATACTTTCAATTGATGCGATGATTGCCACACTGCGATCGCATTTTCTGATTTTATAGAATTTGCTGGCTCAACTACAGAAATGGCGTCGCTCTTGCGATTATTTGAATAAGACTGATTTTTCAAGATTTTGCGTCGTTCTGGCAATACAACGTTTGACATTAAGTACTCAATGGTTTGCTGCTTAACAAAACCATGCATTGCTAGAATTTTTCCCAACTGCTCGCCACTTAACTTTTGTGTCTTGAGTGCTGTGTTTAATTGATCTATAGTAATTAGTTCAGCTTCAACTAAGTAAGTCCCCAATGGCTTGACCTGAAAACTTGGCGTGTCTATTTTTTTAATCAATAGAATCTCCCTCTTGTTTATGAAATATTAAAATTGCTGACCACAATATCAGAATTTAATATCTACATAATCTTCTCTTAACTATCTTTCGGATCAGGCAAATCCTTACTAAATAAATGTAAACTTATGCTAAAAAAAGTATGAATTTATGATGTAGATACGTCAGTTCTGCGAATGGTGTTGTTTGTAAATGCATTAAGTAAAGGATTTTTTCTAATTTTTATAGCAGACATACCTAACTAAAAGAGGACAAAGGGATAGGGTGTGAAAAAACTTGACAGCTAAGTAGTTTTATAGTAAATTTGTACTATTAAAATTCAGTGTTGCATAAAAATTTAACACTCCCGACTATGCCAACAGGAGAGCAAAATTAATGAGGCTATCGAAGGTAGACTTGAGTAGTTTAATAGCGATCGCTCACTCTGACGGATACTTGCAGTTGCTACTCGATCGGGGCAACGAGCTAGAGTTTTTGGAAATTCCGGCACCGATACAAGCTTATGAAGGATTGCAAGAACTGAACGAAGTTATCGCCGAAACTACTGCATTACCCTTTGAACAAGAACCAATAGCCATGTTACCAGTTAGCTCATCAATGGCTGCGGCTGTAGGCTACGATCGCCATGAACAGATTTTGCAAGTTGAGTTTCAAAATGGCGCGATTTATCAGTACTTAGGCGTAGACGAGGATACTTGGGAAGATTTACATGCCTCAGACTCAATTGGCAGCTTTTTCAATCAAGAAATTAAAGGCAGATATGAGTGCGATCGTATAGATGACGTTGATTATAATTGCTGAATCGGGCTATAGTGAAATTTTTAATTTTGCCTAAAAGCATTAATAAGAGCAACTAAACATACACCAGGGGCGCTTTGTTCAGGGAGAATAGAAAAAGCCCACATCATATTGACGCAGTTATGACAACTACACTAACCTCTCGTGTTAAACCAAAAGCTGAAGATAGTTTTACCATTAGCTTTGCACCATTGTCTCTTGAAGAGATTTACACTAAGTCCGACGATCCAGCTAACGGTGCTGTAGTTGTGATGAGTGGAATGGTTCGCAATCAAACCGACGGTAAACCTGTGGTTGCCCTAGAGTATCAAGCTTATGAACCGATGGCATTGCAAGTATTTTATCAAATTGCTACTGATATTCGTTTATCCACGTCTGATGTAAATCGCGTAGCGATTCATCATCGCATCGGACGTTTGCGGGTTGGCGAAATCAGCGTTTTAGTAGCAGTAGGTTGCCCTCATCGCAGTGAAGCCTTTGAAGCTTGCCGCTATGCTATTGATACCCTCAAACATAATGCACCTATATGGAAAAAAGAGCATTGGAAAGATGGTTCTAGTCGTTGGGTGAGTATTGCTGCTTGCGAACAGTCAGGAGAAAATTGTTAAAATTCCCAAGAATTGCTTGACATTTGCCTACTAACAGGGAAACTGCGATCGCATTGATACTTTGGCATTTCTCCTGAGTGCGATCGCACAAAACATATATATTTGTACTTGAGGTAAAAGTAGCGATTAATGACAGCTTGTCCACTTTTACACCTAGTTAACCAATGGATTTGTATTTCCTTGACAAATCCATGCTCCCCAGTAAAAGGGATGTTCTAATGGTGTGTCTTTTTCTTGACAATCAATTTTACTATTGACTGATAACTCTTTGACCGCTAAAAGTTCCTTTAAAACTTCCAAACCCAAAGCTGATTCGCGCAATTGTTTAACTGTAATTCTACGTATATAATTCTGAGCAGAATGTAAAGCCTCAGACCGACTCATCCCAGACTGCAAGTTATCAAAAAAACGCTCCATCAGTAAGGCAGTTACTTTGTCAGGCACTTTCCATAGGCTCATCACCAGAGTTTTTGTACCCGCCATTGCGAAAGCGCGACGCAACCCAAATACACCTTCGCCAATTTTAATATCTCCTCTGGCAGTATCGCAGGCAGAAAGAACCGTCAATTCATTCGCCCACAAATCTAAACTGGCAATATCTTGGGCAAAAACAAAGCCTTTACCTGCGCCTTGAGGAAGTCTCCCACCAGCAAGCCAAGTATTAGCACCCGCTAACGCCAGTCCAGAACGCAACATGGGATTTTCTACCTTGGCTGTTCGCAGATGTTCCATGTTTAATAGGTTGCGCCTGTTGGTGACTGGTTGCGCCTGGGAATCGCTTTGGAATAAGCCATGAGTCGCAATTAGCATGATACTGGGACACTCGCTACTTGTCAGGCGGGTTTCTAGTGCTTCTGCGCCTAAGTATAATTTGGCATCGGGCAGTTTTTTCGCCACACTTTCCCCCAAAAACCTTGTCCCTGGAGCGCCGAACAAGCCTTTTGTGGTGAGAGTAGTAAGTAATTCTGGTATTTTTGGTGCTGTTGTATTGCCAGCTTCTCGATCTGTTGCTGCATCTGCTGTTAAATCAAAATCAGGATCGGCAATGATTAATGGTGTCGAAATAAAACCTGTGGGTGGCTGAACTTGGCTACGGAGAATTTCTCGCCCGACACCCAGATAACTGATGGTATACTCATCCATTAATAGACGTGAGCCTGTGGCATCAATCGGCAATATTTGAAATGGCACTAAGTTTAAGTTACCATCGGGTGCAATGATAAGATGTTTGCAATCTTTCACACAGTCCCGGATGGGGTTAAACAGTGCTTGAGTTAGTTGTATGGCATCTGTGGAATTATATGATTTGATGTGTAGTTTTGGTGCTTGACTACCTTTACCCCAGGCTAATGTGGGGTGAGTATAATCGGATGCTTCTAAGCGAAAGGCTTGAATTAGTCTGTCGATCGCATCAGCCGCGCCTAAATCTACCATCTGTACAGTATCTAGTTTTCCGGCTGTTAAGATAAATGCTAGATACCGTGCTGGATGCCATTGTGTTTCTCCATTGGCCGAAATTGTTTGAAAATCGAATACGTCAAAGCGGACAAACTCGACCAAAATGGAGTTAGGCGGTAATGCTCGTGCGATCGCCTCACGGTCAAAAGTTTGCTGCGATCGCTGAATTTCTGGAACTTGTGCCGCTAATTGTTTTTGTAAGCTGTTATGTCTGTTTTGCAGTTGTCTCAAATTATCTTGGTATGTAGCTAAGTCATTTGTTTCGGGAACTGCAAAAGTGAGATGGATAATTTGATTGCTCAAATCCCGCAGTTGGCGGAATTTTTCTTTTTGTTGCGGGTAGCGGCCATTGTAGAATGCTTCATTTTGAGCCGCCAGCGCTGAGGCGGTTAAGGCTTTACGTTTGAGAACAAAATCTAAGGCTGCAAGTTTGGCGCTATCTGAGTCAGCAAGATGGTTGCAGACTAGGGAAAGAAATAAGTCAAAGTTATTGCGAATTTTCTGGAGAAAGGACAGGCGATCGCTCTCTGAACTAAAAGCAAAGATATTACGAATAATCTTATCATTGATGTTACTAGCTTGGATGCGGTGAGATAAAGCTTCATCTGGGCGGTTAGTCGCAGCTAACACTGTTGCGAGATTATTTAAGCTAAATGCGACATCAGGATGTTCATCTCCCAACAGGCGTTTTCTCATCGCCAAAGTTTCTACATACTTCTGTTGTGCTTCTTCATAGCGCCCCAGCGAAAAATATAACTCTCCCAGATTACTCAGACTATTAGCGATTTGTGGGTGTGATTCTCCTAATAATGACTTTCTCAGTTTCAATGTTGCTAAATGGAGTTCTTCTGCTTGTTGATAATGGTCTTGAAAATCATAAATAACCGCTAAGTTATTCATCGTACTTGCTACTTGTGGGTGTTCATTACCAAAGGCGCTTTTAACGATAGTTAAGGCTGATAAAAGTAATGATTCTGCTTCTTGGTATTTAAATTCAGCATGATATAATGCTGCTAAATTATTCAGAATTGCTGCTATAAATGGATGTTGTTCTCCTAAAAGATTTTTAGCCATCGTTAAAGATTCGAGATGCAATTGTTCCGATTCTGCATATCGTCCTTGTAACCGATAAAGAACTGCTATCTGGTTGAAAGTGAAGGCAATATCAGGATGCTCGTTACCTAAGAGATTTTTTTGAATTTCTAGAGCTAATAAATATTTTTGTTCTGCTTGAGAATAATTTCCTTGTTCTTCATAAAGTCCTGCCAGATTGTTTAAAGCATCGGCAATTATGGGATGTTCTTTTCCTAGTGAGCTTTCTAGTATTGGGAATACTTCTAAATATAATTTTTCAGCTTCTAAATATCGCCCTTGGTATGTGTAAATTACTGCCAGGCTTTTTAAGCTATCAACAATATCGAACTCCTCATAACTGAACAGTTGTTTTGTCAAAGAATAAGCTTCTATAGCCTTTTGTTCAGCTAATAAATAACGTCCTTGAATCAGATAAAGTTCTGCTAAATTATCCAAGCCGCTAGCAAGATCGGGATGTTCATCACCGAGCAAGCGTTTTCTCATCGCCAAAGCTTCTAGATATTTTTGCTCGGATTCTATGTAACGCCCCTGTTCTTGATAAGTTCCCCCCAAATTACTCAAGGTAGATGCTATGTATGGATGTTCTGAACCTAATATTTCTTTCCATCTATCTAAAACATCTAAATGCAGTTGTTCAGCTTCTTGATAACGTCCTTGAAGATCGTACAATTTTGCCAAATTATTCAAACTAACAGTAATATCAGGATGTGACTCTTCAAACAAGCGTCTTTTCATCGCCAAAGTTTCTAAATGCATTTGTTCTGCATCTAAATAACGTCCAAGGGATGTGTAAAGCGCTGCTAGATTAGTCAAAGTTTGAGCAATATCTGGATGTTCTTCCGCAAACAGACGTTTTCGCATTGCTAAAACTTCTAAATGTACTTGTTCAGCTTTGAGATATTTTCCTTGTTCTCGATAAATCTCTGCCAGATTATTTAAATTAGTCGCAATTTGAAAATGTTCTGCTCCAAAAATACTTTTCCAAAGTTCCAGCGATTCTAAAAAATATTTTTCGGCTTGTGAGTAATTACCTTGTGAATGGTATAGTGCTGCGAGATTATTTAAAGATTGTGCAACATCAGGATGTTCTGAACCTAAGAGACTTTTTCTAATAGTTAATGCTTGTAAATATAAGGGATTGGCTTCTAAATAACATCCTTGTATCCGATATAATTCTGCTAAGTTATTCAAACTATCACAATATTCTGAATGCTCAGTTAGCTGCTGGCTTGACCCTAAGTTGACAGCTTGTTGGGCAATAATTATTGCTTGCTTTAAGTTTCCTTGTTCAGCAAGTTGTACAACCTGTAAGTTAAGTTGATTTAATTTTTTTAAGAGTTTTTTCATCTGCTAGTTCCAGATGCTTGTATATTTTTTAGTTTTGACTTTTCAGTCAATTACTTATTTTATCTAAAATTATTCATCATCAGTTTCCATCCCCGTGAGGGGTAAAGGAATTAAAACGCTTTCTAAGCATCACTGGTTTACCTGCAAAAATAAAGTTTCCATCCCCGTGAGGGGTCAAGGAATTAAAACTGTACATTGACGACTTTGACTCTGGAATATTTTTCTTGTTTCCATCCCCGTGAGGGGTCAAGGAATTAAAACCCTGCTGTTTTCAGTATTAGTCAAGATCCATACCTAAATTGTTTCCATCCCCGTGAGGGGTCAAGGAATTAAAACGATATTGTTTGAACCAGCACTGCAATTTCTTAACGGTAGTTTCCATCCCCGTGAGGGGTCAAGGAATTAAAACCATTGCGGTTGCCTTAACTGCAATTATCACCGACATCATCTTTCCATCCCCGTGAGGGGTCAAGGAATTAAAACCCTACTCTTTTAGAAGCCTTATCAAGACTGAGTTTGAGATGGGTCAATCTGAGGGGGTCATTTTTGAACTTAAATAGTTGATAAATACTCTCAATAGTGTCAACTTCAACACACCTCAAATGCTTACCCAGCAAGCTATCTGAGGGGGTCAACGTAATAATCAGGGTTTCAGGCATTGCTTGACCCCCTCAGATGCCCATCATGTAACAAAAATTTACAATTTTGCTAGATGATTTAGGGTAAATGGAAATAATTGATTTAGACTTTATTGATTTTTCATGGTTCAGTAACACTCCAGCATCCATAGTATGAAAACAAACTATTAAAGTCAACCTACTTCATAATTTTTAACTACACAAAACTAAGGATTTTAAACCCACGTAGGCGATTTTGTCTTTGTAGCTGCGAGTTCTATTTGCATAAAAGTGTAATAAATTACACTTTTTACTGAGCAGTAACCATATAATCTGTATACCAAAGTTGATATTCTCCCCGTCCAGTCACATATTCTAGTAACGCCACAAGATGACTTTCTTCTAATTCCAAAGGGTCATTATCTCCTTGGGGTAACCAGTCTAATGCAGGTACTTCCTTGGTAAAAACTGCGATAATTTCCTCCTTACCTGGATTTCCTTCTATTGGAAAAGACGTTATTGGCGAACCTTCTTGAGGCAGAGTTGTCTTACCTGTATTCAAGTGCGGCTGGGGAGCAAAACACGAGGGACAAAAACACCATAGTTGTCCAGATGTATCTTTTTGCAGCAGTAGTAAATAGCCGGGAGTTTCTAAGTTGACTTCAAAACGAATATAGTTACCTACCTGCACTGACTTTTCGTAACGACTTGGTATTTTCTGACCCCAACCTAGTGTTTCCTCTTTTACTAAGACTAGCCCCATTTGTTCAGTAGGAGAGCTTAATAATTGAAGTTGTTGCCAAAGCTTATCGAGGGGTGTGAGTTCTTGAGTTTCGGGTTCACCAAATACAGCGATGTCTCGCCAGTCTAAGTCCAGAAAAACACAAATCTCTTGGAAGTTTGTGCGATATATCGGTTTGCCGTTGAGGAAATTATTAACAGTTGTGTAACCTAATCCTACCTCCATAGCAAAATCTGTTTGAGTTAAATTTCTGGCTTTTAAGGCTTTTCTTGCCAGCTTCACACCTTCATCTGATGCAACCAGAGTCCTGCTCATAATAAGTAAAAAGTAAAAAGGTAAAAGTTAAAAGTAAGAAAATTATACATATTTACGAAGTCAAAAGTTAAAAGATAATCCCCATACTTCTCTACGAGAGGCTGCGCCAACGGCTACGCTCAGTAACCATAAATAAATTGAAGGGGTTTATAACTCTTTTTCTTTCTTTTGCCTTTTAATTTTTTACTTTTGCCTTGTTTGGTCATATACGAAGTCATATACAAGAGTCAATAACCCATACACGAACTCATATATGGCACTGCAATAATTAAGTTAAAGGTGCTGCAAGGGGTTCGACACCTTTTAAAACACATATTAAGTAGAACGACTTGAAAAAACCAAACTATGTGAAGTAATCGGGACTTACGCAAAAGATAACGAAAGTAGCGGTAATTCATGAATTACCGCTACGCTTGAATAAGCTTTTCAGCTACATATTGCGTAAGTCCTGGTAATGTAAAAACTTTGGTATTTAGTTCGTAGTAAGGACTTCAGTCCTTATTAGAGGACTAAAGTCCTCACTACAAACCTTTAATTATTTACACCGTTCTACTTACATTTTCAGTGCGTTTTAACGGAGTTTCGCTACTCGCCTTTGGGATGATAAACCCCAAGCAGGTTGAAAGCGTGTCGATAATCTTACTTTTACCTTTTTACCTTTTTACTTTTTACTTGACATCATGTTCACCAAAGAACACCTCCATTTCGCATGGTTACAAGTTCGTGCGGGAAGTAAGAGTGCGGGAATTGATGGGATTTCTGTTGATTTATTCGAGTCAATGGCTACCGAAGAATTACAGAAGCTCGAATATCAACTACACCACGAAACTTACACTGCAAGCCCCGCCAAAGGATTTTACATCCCCAAAAAAAACGGCACTAAGCGGTTAATTGGTATCCCTACTGTACGGGATAGAATTATCCAGCGTTTACTACTCGATGAATTGTATTTTCCCTTAGAAGATACGTTTCTTGATTGCAGCTATGCCTATCGTCCCGGACACAGTATTCACCAAGCAGTACAACATTTATATGGATATTATCAGTATCAACCAAAATGGATTATCAAAGCTGACATCGCCGATTTTTTTGACAATCTTTCTTGGGCGTTGTTGTTAACTGCATTGGAGGAATTATCACTCGAACCAAGTGTATTACAGTTACTAGAACAACAGTTGAAGTCAGGAATTATCGTCGCTGGACAATATCGGAATTTTGGTAAGGGAGTATTACAAGGTGGGGGACTTTCTGGTGCTTTAGCAAATTTATATTTGACTAATTTTGATCGAAAATGTCTCAGTCAAGGCATTAATTTAGTCCGGTACGGGGATGATTTTGTTATCGCCTGTAAAAGTTGGCAAGAAGCAAACCGTATCCTAGACAAAATTATCGTTTGGTTAGGAGAGGTTTATTTAACTCTCCAACCAGAAAAGACACAGATTTTTACTCCTAATGATGAGTTTATATTTTTGGGTTATCGCTTTGCTGGGGGTGAAGTTTATGCACCACCACCACCCAAACCTGTACGCGCTGGGGAATGGGTAATTAATGATTCGGGTACGCCTTATTTTCGTAGGAAACCAAAACCAGCGAAACCAGTTTCTCGTCCTCCTAAAGCTTGCAGTATTGACAAGCCGATTAATTTTCCGAAAGCATCAATTTCTCATTATTGGCAGGAAACCATGACTACTTTATATATAACCGACCAAGGTGCTTATTTGAGCCTCAAAAATCAACAATTTCAAGTTTATTATCAAGGTGAATTGCGGATTAAGGTTCCAGTCAGTCGGGTAAGTAATGTTGTGCTGTTTGGTTGTTGTAATGTATCGCATGGTGCCGTGAGTATGGCATTGCGGCGACGGATTCCGATTATGTATTTGTCGCAGAAAGGTAGATATTTTGGCAGGTTGCAAACAGAAGGTGATGCTAAGGTTGAATATTTGATGTTACAGGTTGAGCGTTGTCAAAATCCTGAGTTTATACGCACTCAAGCTGAAGTAATTGTCACAGCTAAAATTCATAATTCTCGAATATTATTAATGCGTCTAAGTCGCAGAAAATCACCAGGTTTTGATGATAATGTTGTCAAACAAGCAATAAAAGATTTAGACATTTTGATGGATAAATTACCTTTTGCAGAAAGTATGGATGCATTGCGAGGGTATGAAGGAAAAGCTGCGACAGTTTATTTTCAAGCATTGGGAACTTTATTTTCTGGTGCGTTTAAATTCGAGAAGCGTACCAAGCGTCCACCAACCGATCCAGTTAATAGCCTTTTAAGTTTAGGGTATACATTACTCAGCCAAAATGTTTTTTCGTTTATCCAATCTTTAGGATTGCATACTCATTTTGGTAATCTTCACGTCCCCCGCGATAATCACCCAGCTTTAGTTAGCGATTTAATGG
Source organism: Nostoc sp. CreGUA01 (assembly GCA_034531095.2). GTDB lineage: Bacteria > Cyanobacteriota > Cyanobacteriia > Cyanobacteriales > Nostocaceae > Nostoc. The sequence continues at coordinate 13,352 of JAVRBV020000086.1, forward strand.
AGGAATTTCGCGCTCAACTAGTTGATTCTTTAGTTGCTTATTTGATTAACTCGAATATTTTCACAGAAGATGATTTTACTCTTCCTGACGAAAAAGGAGGTGTATATCTTCAACCCCATGCTTTGAAAAAGTTTCTTAAGCACTGGGAAGAAAAGCTGCAATCTGAGTTAACACACCCAAATACAGGATATAAAGTGAGCTTTCGTAGGTGTTTAGAGTTACAAGTGCGGGACTATGTAGCTTGTCTGATGGGAGAGGTGAAGATGTATCGACCCATGATTTGGAAACCTTAATAGAGAGATTGCATTTTGTCCATCGCTATGGTATTGTTTATACCAGCAAATGCACCTTGAAAATTGAATAAGTACATATTTTTCACGTATAACTTAATGGTTAGTTTCCTAAAGCCATTTTGTTAAGAAATGTAAACTGAGGGGGTCGGACAAAGGCTCAAAGGCTTATTGTTTCGTAGACCCCCTCAGATGCCTTACTATATAAGGATTTGAGTTACCTGGAGACTGTAGTTATTGTCAATAATTATGGTCTGTTGACAGGTAAAATAGACCCCCCTCAGTTTTGCAGTTCTGTAAGCCTTATTTGGTAAGCTTTCTGTAACAGTAGGGTTTTAAACCTCTTACCCCTCACGGGGATGGAAACACTACTCCCTCATCAACATAAGAACCGTTTTTGAGAAGAGTTTTAAACCTCTTACCCCTCACGGGGATGGAAACTTTCTTGGGGGTACAATAGATGTATCGCCAAGAGTTTTAAACCTCTTACCCCTCACGGGGATGGAAACTTCCAGCTCCATACTCTGAACCAGATGAGTTAAATAAAGAGTTTTAAACCTCTTACCCCTCACGGGGATGGAAACTTTTTCTTTCTTATCCTTATCTCGCTGCGATGAACCCAGCGTTTTAAACCTCTTACCCCTCACGGGGATGGAAACCGTAGACAGACTTACCTTTTATTATCTCCTTTTCTAGTTTTAAACCTCTTACCCCTCACGGGGATGGAAACTGGAAAGTAGCATGGCTACCCTCCAAAAAACAATTAATCGTTTTAAACCTCTTACCCCTCACGGGGATGGAAACCTCTTTGTTTGGGAGGATGGAGTGCGATCGCATATATAGAAAGCAGGGCAAGATGGTTATAATCTAAGAGGATGTTTTAAAAGTGGTTGGCAGTAATTTTAGGCACTTGTTGATCCCCCCAACCCCCCTTAAAAAGGGGGGCAAAATCTCTAAAAGTCCCCCTTTTTAAGGGGGATTTAGGGGGATCTAAAACGTTTTGCTATCGACCAGAGGACTTTTAAAACATCCTCTAAGCTAGAAGTAAACGAGGTCAGGTAATAATGGCTGTACCTACAGAAATTCGTAAAAGAGCGATCGCTTTACTCGAACAATTACCAAGAGAATCTTTAGTAAAGGCTGTCGAATTTTTAGAAGCCCTTTCTCACGAAGCTTTACAGGTATCAGAAGCACCAAACCTTCAAATCAGCGAAGCCACTTTGCTTCAAATTATTCAACACCGTCTGTCTCCCGAAGAACAAGATAGATTGGCTTATCTGCGTCAACAAAACGAGATTGGAGTAATTACAGACACAGAGCATCAAGAGCTACTAATGTATGTTGAACGCGTCGAGCAACAAGATGCTGAACGTGCAGAAGCATTGATAAAACTAGCTCAACTTCGTCAGATTGATTTGAAAGTGCTGATTAACGAGTTCTTGCCTACACACAGCAACGTCGCCTAATGTCAGAGCGAACCCCAGAAGCAATCAGCAGTAGGTTGGGTTGAACGGAGTGAAACCCAACACCTCAATCAATGTTGGGTTTCGTTCCTCAACCCAACCTACAATTTTTTTTGCAACATTTAAGGCTTGACACGCTACTACCACTAAGTCGGGGATAGTACCTCCGGCTTTTTTTATGCCTTTTTAGTAACTCATATAACCCATATACGAAGTCATATAAAAATAGCATTTACGCAAATACGAACTCATATATCAACCTGAGAAAATTGAAATATAGGTAAGAAAAGAAAACTTTCTCACCTACAACTAAACCTAGTTGGTTTCAATTTATGTCTCGACTTACAGGTACGAGAATATCTTGCATCTTTACTGGGAGATGTAGAATTTTACCGTCCCCTGGCGTTAAAGTTTCGTCCTGCACATTCAGACTTCACCAACACCATTGAACCGCAAACTGTTCCTCTAAAATTGGTGAAACGATGATGTTTTATTTAGTTTGCTACGACATTGTTAGCGATACCCGTCGCAGTAAAGTGGCGAAACTTCTAGAAGCTTATGGTTTGCGGGTGCAAAAGTCGGTTTTTGAGTGCGTGTTGGATGAAAAACAGTATGAAAACCTATCCAAATACCTCTTCCGACTCGTTAACAAACGCGAAGACCAAGTGAGATTCTACCCCATGTCTGCACACAATCGTTGCAAGGTGGCAGTGTTGGGAACGCAGCCTGAGTTTGTAGTAGATGACGCTGCATTTATAGTTTAGCTACAGGCAATTTTGACAAAGTATTGACCACATAAATTATCGCAAAATGAACGCTTGGAAAAAAGCACGCGCCCCACCAAACAAGTCAAAAGTTAAAAGTCAAAAGTCAAAAGAAATACTGAATAAGACAAGACATAAGGAGACAAGAGGGCAGTAATTCCTTAGATATTCTTGATTGATTTCATATTGAGTTCTCTTTCTTTTTCCTTTTAGCTTTTTACTTTTTACTTTAGCATGACACCAACACAATTTTATGCGAAATGGGCTGTAAGTTATGAATTAATTGCTTTGATATGTTCCCGTTCTGATTCAACAGTTCGAGGCTGGTTTAGAAATGGTTCTAATCGACGCTATCCCACGCATAATGATTTACTCCATCTGGCTTTAATGGATTTTTTTCTCGAACATTTCGAGGAGATTCCCGAACAGGTTTTGAAGTGGTTACACCTGAACCATCTTGAATCCTAGCCAATAAAATTCACAAATTAAGTGATTTGTCAATAGCATTTTGCTCTGTCTTCGTAAATACTCATAGCATACAGTGATGATAGTCAAATACCTGCGTCTTTGTTAATATCAGTTATCCTGATTCTTGCCAAAGATTATATTCTCTAAAGTGCTTTTATGATGGCAGTAGAGGGGAATTGTGAATCAAGCAAGACTTGGTTAAGTGGTATTACAATAACATTAATCATCCCTGGCGATCGCTCAAACAGATTGCTGGGGATTTTTTATTCTACTTGTGATTTTACCCCATCTTTCAGTACCCAAGACTCACAGCTTTATCCCCTCATGGGGATGAAAACAAGATAAAATATAGAAACTGTGGCTCAAATGATACTATGCCTCGACGCTCTCAAAAAAAGCCAAATATCCCTTCATCTCCACTTACATGGCCGCCAGACACAGAGTTAATCGGTTTGGAATTTGAGTTAGTCCCTGCAAAAGATTGCGAACTCTTCCCTCAGTACACCATTGGACTACACGCCTGGTTTCTCGAACAAGTGCGTTTAAAAGACCCAGAACTTTCTGCTTACCTGCATGATGGAGAGTCAGAGAAAGCTTTTACAATCTCAACTTTAAATGGAGAGATTATCAGTAGCGGCAGACAAATACAACTATCTGCAAATACCTCTTATCGTTGGTATGTCACAGCTTTATCTCATCGAGTGCAACAGTGGATGGCGCAATGGGTTGAAAATTTACCAGAGGTGCTGGAATTAAAAAATGCCCCTTTGCAGATACGTGCTGTCAAAATTGCCCATCCTCCCACGACTTATAAGCAACTGCTAGAATCTGAACGCAGTGAAACTATCACTTTGAAATTTCTTAGTCCTACAAGTTTTCGCCGTAAAGGCCATCACTTCCCCTTACCAGTCCCAGTGAATGTATTTCATAGCTACCTGCGGCGCTGGAATGACTTTTCGGGAATGTCTGTTGACCAGGATGCTTTTTTGGCTTGGGTAGATGATTATATATTGATTACTCGTTGCCAATTAACAACCGCAAAGGTATTGGCGGGGAAGAAAGGCGCAGTCACAGGATTTACTGGTGCAATTGAGTTGAGTTTAGCTAAAGATGCAGCCAAGCAGCCAGAATTTGGGCAGTTATTTTATGCTTTGGGGAAACTTGCACCATACTGCGGTACTGGTCACAAAACTACTTTTGGTTTGGGACAAACACGTTTGGGTTGGTCATCTCAAGTTGTTGCAGATATACCTGATGTGCAAACTGTCTTGGCGAAACGCATTGAAGATTTAACACAGATTTTTAAAGCACGACGCAAGCGGACGGGTGGCGATCGCGCGGATGAAATAGCCTCAAAATGGGCGACAATCTTAGCACGGCGGGAAATGGGCGAATCATTGCAGGTGGTGGCAGAAGATTTAGAGATGCCTTATGAAACGGTGAAGACTTATGTCAAGTTGGCACGACGCGCTTTGAACAGTGAGGAGTAGTTTGGTATACTCTTGTTTAATCAAGCAAAACCTTGAAAATTTAATATTGCGTTTCTTGGTGAAAGGGAATGACGCAAAGAGGGGGAGACGGGGGGACGCGGAGAATTTTTAATCACAAGTGATTATCCGAACTTGATATAACTCCTCACTCTGAACTCCTTAGTCAACAGTCATCAGTCAACAGTCCACTAATTACAGTACTCTTTAGCAGTTTGAGTGGAATGGACAGTCACTTGTGACCATTCTCTAATTACGAATTCGCTTAAGCCGACGTGGGGCGATCGCTGAGGGTCAAGTTTTTGCCAATCACTCTGATTTCCCCAATCGTAAGTGTATCCTAGTTGTGTCCACGGGTAATGTTTATCTGAACCGTAGCGGCTTTTAAATTGCTGGGTAAACCAATCTTGATAGCTGGTTGAAATCGACTCAAAGCCATTAGCTAAAGGAAATTCTAGTTCTGCCTCACCATCGGTAATGCTAGGATCTCTAGCGGGACGAAACAGCGATCGCGGTTCTACCCAAAGTTGAACAATATATCTGTTTGTAGTTCCAGAGTCTGGGGGTAAACCCAAAACTTGGTTGAGTCGATACTCTAAGGGTGTTTGACTGGTGGGACGATAGATTTTGCAGAATTTTTGTAAGTCTGGAGCAGCGGTAACCCACAAATCGCGGGGTAAAAGCATCAATTTTCCCACATTATCTGCATATCCACGAAAGCTTGTCCAGGCTACTACTAAAACACGACTCTTGTCCCATTTGAGATCGGAGTTGTGCCAAACAATCGGAGTCAGGTTTCGATAGATTTCACGAGGTTCTGCGATTTTTGCATCCTCTACCGCATCCACATAGGCTTGTGGTAACGGTAATTGTTCGGAACTATTTCCTGTTGTTGGTTGCGCCACAGATGCACAATCAACAAAGGCTGCGGTAATGCTGGCAATAATAGCAGCATAAGTGAAAATTCGCTTTTTGCGGCGATCGCCAACCTGAACAACATCCATTAACAGCATTATCTTATTCAGTTTTGCCATTTAGCTGATATCAATTTCAATGACAGACAACCCTCCTCTTTTGTCTAAAAAAGAACATCGGGAAGATGGTTTTAGCAACTAGCCCAGTATTATTACTTCTGAAAACCAATATCGTCAATAGTCATTTATCACTTGCGATCGCTAAAGATAAATGACAAACAATTATTTATAATCTGTTGCATTTGTTTACATCAACTGCCTGATTTTATTGAGGTTTGTAAATATTTTGTATTTCTGCAAGGAATATTCCTTTAGACTGAATTTCAATATAAAAAAGCTGGGGATAAATACAAATGCATTCGTTAAATATATTCTGTCACGAATTTGTAGTTGCTGTTTCCTTTGTGGCTTGTATCCTGGGACTGGCGTTATTGTGGGACAACAAGCAGCACAAAACTGATGTGCAAGAAACAGAACAGATTTTATTTAGAATGAGCTTTTCTTATTGGTTAGTTTATTGTATAGCTTTTGGCATAGAAAAAATAGTTTTACCCGAATGGGAATCTGTGCTGATGACTTTAAGAATAACTACTGCTCTGTCATATTTCTTAACTTTTTCTTGCATCGTGAGTCTGCCACTACACAAATTTGCAGTACACCGTGTTGAGGAATAAGTATAGGGCATGGGGCATGGGGCATTTTGTTTGCTGTGGTTATGCAAATAAAAAGTACATTATAGGAATCCGATTTGATTTGGTGAAAAAACTCAGTACTACTTCCAGAGGTTTTTACCTATTCCCTATTCCCTGTTGCCTGCCCTCACCAAAGTAATTTTTCAGCAAGCCCTAAATAAATGTAGAGTGGAATGGCACTTACTTACAGCTATTTTCAGGTAAGATAGACCACGCGGTAGGGGCACAGGAATGTTCCTGACGACAGATGTGGTTCAAATACATGAAAACTGCTGTAAAACCAAAATCTTGGGCTGATACTGTTTAAACTATAATAATTCTGTGATGGAAAATAGGCGTTGTCTGTCTATTTTTTGAAGCTTGAGTTTTTCGGTATAGAAAGCCTGATAATAGGATTGATACTTTTCTGGTTCAGTTTCGGGATCGGTTTGCTGCCATAGTTCTAAAAAGTGGCGATAACGTTTTTCCAACATTACTAAATCCATGCAAGCGATCGCAGCTTGAACTACTTGGGGAGTGCGAAGTATTTCTTTCTTAGTTTTCTCGTTCAAATGAAACAGATGTGAGATTAATCCCAAGTCTTCAGATAACTCTAAATATCTATTTTGCAGAGTTGAAATTAAATCTACCTGTTCCACCGTTGTTTCTAAAATCTGTCGCCACAAAAATCGGTGATGGGAAAGACTAAATTGCAAATCTCGTTCTTCTAGTTCGTTAATAATTGCTTGACGCTGTTCGGGACAATGCAAGTAAATTCGCAGTAATAATGCTTCTGCGTGTTCTAAAAGGCTGCGATCGCTAGGGAGTGGGGAGTAGGGAGTGGGAAGTAGGGAAAGTTGATCGTTTCCCCATGCTTTCCTCGCTGAGACGGGTTTGGAGTATGTCGGCGTGGGGGGAGCAATTTGAGTTAATAAATTTTCGACTCGTAGGGGTATAAGTCTGGTATCCCCTAAACTGAGTATTTCTGCACAATAAGAAACATAATAATTTCGTGTGTCGCTGTTAGCTATATTTTTGAGTAATTTAACTATTTGCTGAGTTACTTGTTGAAAATCGGTAGCTTGTTTTAAGTCACGGTTCTGGATAATTTGTTGAATTTGCCAGTCTAACCACAGGGGTGCATTTGCTAACAGTTCTCGATAATTTTCTGGAGTTTGCTCGCGCAAGTATTCATCAGCATCTTTGCCATTAGGTAGATTGAGAATTTTTAGCTGAACTTCTCCTTTATATGCTAGTTCGGCAATTTCTCCGATCGCTCTTTCGGCTGCATTGGTTCCGGCTTTATCAGCATCAAAGTTGAGTACTAGTTGTTTCGATTCGGTGTAGCGTAATACTAGCCGCACTTGTTCTAAGCTGAAAGCCGTACCCAGAGAGGCGACGGCGTTATTCATTCCAGCAGCGTGGAGAGCGATCGCATCAAAATATCCCTCTACCACCACTGCTTGATCGAGTTGGGAAATCCCGGTTTTGGCGCGATCGAGGGCAAATAATGTTTTCCCTTTACTAAAAAGTTCGGTTTCTGGTGAATTTAAATATTTTGGTTGTTCGTCAGTCAGAGTTCTACCACCAAAAGCAATGACGCGTCCTTGAACATCGCGGATGGGAATCATTAAGCGATCGCGGAACACATCATAATAACCGCCGCCTTCTTTGCGTGGTTTAATCAATCCGGCTTTTTCCACCAACTGCACTGGATAATGTTTGTCTTGCACCAAGTAGCGATACAAAGTTTCCCAACCGGCGGGGGCGTAACCTAAACCAAACTCCTGTATAGTTTCTTCTTGAAATTTGCGATGAGATTGCAAATATTCAATTGCCTTTTGCCCTTGGGATTGTCTGAGGGCGTGTTGATAAAACTGCGCCGAAGAAGCCAGAACTTCATATAATTGTTCCCGCAAAGACAGCTGACGCTGTAATTCTTGCCGTTGTTCGGGTTCCAGGGTTTGCACAGGTACTTGATAACGCCGTGCTAAATCCAGCACCACTTCCGCAAAAGAACGTTTTCCCAAGTCCATGACAAACTTGATGGCATTCCCCCCAGCTTGACAGCCGAAGCAAAAATACATTTGCTTTGTTTGGCTGACAGTGAAGCTGGGAGTTTTTTCATCATGAAATGGGCATAACCCGACAAAATCTTTCCCGCGTTTGCGTAAAACTACGTATTCTGAGACAACATCAACAATATCAGCCCGTAGTTTAACTTCTTCAATTGTGTCTGGATGTAAGCGGGGGATTTGCATAGTATTGGGCACGGGGCATGGGGCATTGGTTACTAATTCTTAGGGACTTCCAAAGAATAAATTATCCCAAATTATTTGTACATTTGTAGGGGCGCGATATGAGTCAAGCTATTTGGATGGTAACTCGAATAAACCTAGCAATTGATAAAATTGTACATGTAGGTAGCCTGAGAAAACATTAGAGGATTTACATCCGTGACACTCAAAGAGTTAAAACAACAACTTCTTGCCCTCAGTTCTGGTGAAAAAGTGCAGGCTATACAGTTACTTGCTCAAAGCCTTGGCAGCAATTGGCAAGGAATTGAGAAAACTCCTAGAGTCTGTGGTGGAGAAGCTCGCATCGCTAAAACTCGTATTCCCCTCTGGGTACTTGTAGAAGCTCGCCGTCTTGGATATAGTGATGCTGACCTTTTGACGAGTTATCCAACCATTACAGCTACAGATTTAGCTAATGCTTGGATATATGCAGAAGCTAACCCCGATGAAATTGAATTAGCAATTGAGCGTAATCAGGTAGCCTAGTCGATGGCACGGTTTTACACAGACGAGCAGTTTCCGTTCCCGGTTGTGGAATTATTACGTACTTTGGGACATGATGTTTTGACAGTCCAAGAAGCTGGAAATGCAGATCGAGGTATACCCGATAACGAAGTGCTGGCATTTGCTACAAGTCAAGAACGCTCGATATTAACTATCAACACCAGATGATTTTATCCGTTTGCATCGTCGTGATTCTAACCACTTCGGTATTATTGTTTGCACGAACAATCGTAATTGGGAACAGTTTGCAGCACGGATAGATGAGGCTGTGACAGCAGAAGAACCGTTGCAAGGAAAACTAATTCGTGTGGTTCGTCCAGTCACTTAGGGACTTCCAATTAAAAAAACATCCCACCGTAGGGGCGCACAGCTGTGCGCCCCTACAAATGTAAAAATAATTTGGGATAATTTATTTTTTGGAAGTCCCTTAAAAAGGTTTTGATGGAAGGACAAATAATAAAGGACAAAGTACTTCTGATAGCTATTATATTGTTGTTGCTGTGCCACCAACTATGTCTAAAATTGCTGACGCTTAAATTTTATCAGAGGAAATACTGAAAATGGGACGTATTTTTATCTCAGCGGCTCACGGAGGGAAAGAAGCGGGAGGAATCGATCCGGGTGCGATCGCAGGTGGTACAACTGAAGCTAAAGAAATGATTTTGTTGCGGGATTTGATTGTCACAGAACTGAGGGCGCGGAATTTTGAAATTTTAGCAGTTCCTGATGATTTGAGTGCAGCTCAAACCATCGCCTGGATCAATTCCCGTGGACGCCGGGGTGATGTGGCTCTAGAAATTGAATGTGATGCAGCTAGTAGTCCTGCTGTACGTGGGGCTAGTGTTTTCTACATCGCTAACAATACTGAGCGCAAAACCAATGCAGAACAGTTGCTGGTGGGGTTGTTGCGCCGGGTACCGCAATTACCAAATCGCGGAGTCAAGCCAGATACAAATAGTGGATTGGGTAGTTTGGCATTCTGTCGCCAGACAACACTACCAGCTTTGTTAATGCAAGTGGGGTTTCTCAGCAGTCCAGAGGATCGGGCTTTGCTGCAAAGTCGTCGCCGGGATTTTGCTTTGGGAATTGCCGATGGGTTGGCATCTTGGAGTCGTACAATTGACCCGACTGGAACTCCCACAGAACCGACTTACCCAGCAATTAATATTAATATTAACGGTCAAAATTACGCAGAACAAGGAGTTTTAGTTAATGGTAATGCTTATATTCCCATTGATTTAGTAGACCGTCTACGAATAGATTTATCAAAAGCTGCGAATGTCAATCGAATTACCTATCGGAGAGTAGTTTATGTGAAAGCGATCGAACTGCGGGATTTTAATATTGCAGTCGGCTGGGATGCTGCAACTCGTACTGTCAGTTTGCGATCGAATTTAATAGTTTGTACTGGTCAATTAGATCGGGTAATGTCAAACGGTAATACTTCAGAAATCCAGTTACAATTATTTCTGAGAAATAATAATGAAAATGCTTTAACCAAGTTTCCTGATATCTCAAAACTTTATCGAGAAGAAGCAGGGATAGAAGGAGTAAATTATGATATTGCCTTTTGCCAAATGTGTGTAGAAACGGGATTTTTAAGGTTTGGCGGTGATATTAGACCCGAACAAAATAACTTTGCTGGCTTGGGTGCCATTGGTGGCGGTTCGGAAGCTGCATCTTTTCCCAGTGCCAGAATTGGAGTTAGGGCGCACGTCCAACATTTAAAAGCTTACGCTAGTTTAGAACCTTTGGTACAGGAAGTTGTAGACCCCAGATTTCGCTTTGTGACGCGGGGAATTGCACCATTAATTAACCAATTATCAGGACGTTGGTCAGCAGATTTAGATTATGGTACAAGAATTACAGCAATGGTGAAAAGATTATATGAATCAGCAGGACTTCTATAATTCATAATTCATAATTTCCCTTACTTGATACTTGGGTTGAAGATTAAGCTTATATAGGATTACTATTTGAATTTTGAACAAAATCTAAGTATTGTAGTAGCGTGGCAAGACTAAAATGTTGGAATAAATTGTAGGTTGGGTTGAACGAAGTGAAACCCAACACCGAGATCCACGTTGGGTTTCGCTAAAGCTCAACCCAACCTACTAATGCACAATTTAAGGCTTGCCACGCTAGTAGGGTGCGTTAAAACAAAGTTCGTAACGCACCAAAAACCGGGGGAGGTGCCGTACTCTCGGCGCTTTCACACCCTACACCCCACACCCCACACCCCTTTATTTATGAATTTTTCTAGCGATCGCCAACAAACTATCCTATTTCTCGCTGCCAATCCTCAAAACACCAGTCGTCTACGGATAGATAAAGAATTGCGGGACATTGGCGAAGGACTGCAACGCGCTCAAAAACGCGACCAATTTCAGCTAGAGCAACGATTGGCGGTTCGTCCTCGTGATATTCAACGGGCTATGCTCGATATTAATCCGCAGATTATTCATTTCTCAGGACATGGAAGGGGGGAACAAGGGCTAGTCTTTGAAGATGAACTTGGCAATGCAAAGCTTGTGGAAGGGGAAGCATTGGCGGGGCTGTTTCAACTGTTTGCTGACCAAATTCGCTGTGTTGTCCTCAACGGCTGTTATTCCCAAGTGCAGGCCAAAGCGATCGCCAATCACATAGACTATGTAATTGGTATGAACCAAGCAATTGGCGATGGAGCAGCCATAGAATTTGCAGTCGGATTTTATGATGCAATTGGGGCGGGTCGTCCCATTGAGTTTGCCTATAAACTAGGGTGTGCAGCAATTCAAATGGCAGGCATACCACAAAATCTGACTCCAGTGCTGCTCAAAAAATCCACTGGGGATGCAGTTGTGCAACCTCCAGTTGAAAAGTCCCAGAATGCACCAATCGATGTTTTTATCTCCTACTCCGATAAAGATGAGGAATTATTGAAAGAATTTGTTACGCATTTGGCTAGCCTGAGACGACAGGGCAAGATTACTGCTTGGTACAATCGTGCCATCGAAGCCGGAGAAGAATGGGAAGCTAAAATTAAAAATCAACTGGAAACAGCTAGGATTGTTTTCCTGCTGATCAGTCCCTCTTTCATGGCCTCAGACTCTTGCTATGACATCGAGATGCAAAGAGCGATCGCCCGACACGATGGAGGCACAGCAAGGGTAATTCCGATTATTCTCAGACCTTGTGATTGGAAAGAATCGCCATTTAGTAAGCTCCAAGTTCTGCCAAAAGATGCTAAACCTGTAACTCAATGGAGCGATCGTGATGCCGCATTTCTAAATGTGGTAGAAGGAATTCGCAAAGCAGTTAATTCGCTGTAAAATGATTTCAAAAAGTAGATCGTTCATCAAAACCGAATGTGTTCGCCGCACAAACGCAGAGTTTGAAGATATCAATAGCTTAGAGTTTAGCAGCCTAACAGAAATATCAGGTAATGACTTACTTGCACAAGTGGATCTTCTTCGATCTGTAGCAAGTTTGAAGCTAACACAAGACAAAAAAGCATCAATGGGTCAGTTTCTTACCCCCACTTCAGTAGCAGAATTGATGGCTGGAATGTTTGATAAACTAGATTTGCCTGAAATCTCTTTGCTGGATGCGGGAGCAGGAATCGGTTCATTATTAGCTGCTTTTGTTAACAAAGTATGCCAGTTACAACACACCTCAAGTTTGCGTGTTGTAGCCTATGAAATCGATCCTTTTCTAATTGGATATCTGCATCAAACTCTCAAGCTATGTGAAAGAGAATGCCAACGTGTAGATATTTGTTTCAGTTACGAAATTCGTGAGACTGATTTTATTGAAGATACTGTTAAGCGCCTTGAGGTTGGTTTATTAAATAGTACAAATCCAGCAGAATTTACCCATGCTATACTCAATCCTCCTTATTTAAAAATCAATGCTCATTCTCAGGTTCGCAAATGGCTACGTTTCATTGGTTTGGAAACCAGCAATCTTTATACTGGTTTTATGGCTGCTACAGCACAACTGCTAAAACCAAAAGGAGAATTTGTAGCGATTACTCCGCGTAGTTTTTGCAATGGAACTTATTTTCGTGATTTTCGGAAGATGTTTTTGCAAATGATGGCTTTGCAGCAAATACATCTTTTTGATTCACGGCAAGAAACATTTAGTGACGATGATGTTTTACAAGAAACTGTAATTATTCGAGCTACGAAAGAGCAAAAGTCTAGCAATGTAATCATCAATACTAGCTCTGGTGCTGATGATGACTGGATATTGTCACACTCAGTACCATATACAGCCTTAGTTCACGACAACGATCCAGAGCAGTTTATTCATATTATTCCAGATAAAATCAGTGAACAAGTTGTTGAGCAAATGGCGCTTTTTAGCTGCACTCTGGAAGATTTGGGACTTACAGTTTCAACCGGACGTGTTGTAGATTTTAGAGCCAAAGAATACCTGAGAAAAAATTTAGAGAAAAATACTGTTCCTTTAATTTATCCGGTTAATTTTTCAGATGGATGTATAGAATATCCAAAAATAACTAAAAAGCCCCAAGCTATATTGCATGTAGAAGAAACAGAGAAACTTCTAGTACCAAATGAGCATTATGTCCTCTGCAAAAGATTCTCCTCAAAAGAAGAAAAAAGGCGGATTGTTGCGGTGGTTTATGATGCCAACCAATTTGATTATGATTATGTTGGCTTTGAAAATCATTTGAATTACTTTCACAGAGATGGGCATGGACTGAGCCATACCTTGGCTTGTGGACTTGCAGTTTATCTTAATTCAACCTTGGTTGATTTATTTTTTCGATTGTTTAACGGACATACTCAAGTAAATGCAACAGATTTGCGGAAATTAAAGTATCCAACATTGGAACAGTTACTATCTTTAGGAAATGGTATTAAAGAAAGGTTTCCTTCTGGGCGCGAAATCGATCTACTTGTGGAAAATCATCTCTTGAATATGTCAAATAAGTCAGACAATAATCCCATCACAATTAAGTCTCGAATTAATGAAGCACTGCAAATATTAACACAATTGGATTTTCCCCGACGACAGCTTAATGAACGTTCAGCTTTAACTCTTTTGGCGTTACTTGACTTAAAACCAACAGACTCTTGGGATTTAGCGGCTTCTCCTTTAATGGGAATTACGCCAATGATGGACTTTATGGCTCAGCATTATGGTAAAACTTATAAGCCCAATACACGAGAAACAGTTCGCCGCCAAACAGTACATCAATTCCTGGATGCTGCTTTAATAGTTGCTAATCCAGACAATCCAAGCCGTCCTATCAATAGTCCAAAAACTGTGTATCAAATCGAAGAAAGTGCGCTACAACTATTACGAACTTATGGTACTGATGAATGGAAAAAAAAGCATTCGCACTTATCTTGCTTCTATTGAAACTCTAAAAAGACAGTATGCACAAGAACGTGAAATGTCTCGTATTCCAGTGGTAATTGCAGGAGAAATTAAAACTTTGTCGCCAGGTGGGCAGAATATTCTAATTGAGAAAGTTATTAACGATTTCGCCCCTCGTTTTACCCCTGGCGGAAAGCTGATTTATGTTGGCGATACCGATGAAAAGTTCACACACTTCGATGCAGCAGCATTAACAGAATTAGGCGTTACTGTGGATTCCCACGGCAAAATGCCAGATGTAATTATCCACTTAACAACAAATAATTGGTTAGTACTAATTGAAGCTGTAACTTCACACGGGCCAATTAATCCCAAACGAAAAAAGGATTTGGAATCTCTATTTAGAGGCGTCAAAATCCCTTTAGTTATGGTAACAACATTTATTAGTCGCAAAGCAATGGTAGAATACCTACCGGAGATTGCTTGGGAAACAGATGTTTGGGTTGCTGAAGATGCAACACATCTAATTCATTTTAATGGCGAACATTTATTGCAGGCTTACGAAATATAGCTATAATTCAGGCTGATTTAAAAAATCGGATAATTTCACGCACATGATCGAGAAATTGTCCATCAGTGGAAAGTTGCGCGATCGCATTTCTCGCTTCTCTTCCTAAACGCTCATGTTCTGTATGATTGATTGCGCGTAATTCTTCTAAATTAGCAGCAATTCGCGCTAAATCTCTGCGAGTTTCTTCAGCAAAACGTTGTTGAGTTGCTGGCAATGAATAGGGTTGTTCTGGGTTAAGTTGATCTTCTAAAGATTGCACTTTTTGTTCTAAATTGTAAAAGCGATCGCGCAGTTCCACAATATCTTCACGGGGATATTTCCATTCTTGGCGAATCATCGTTAACCGTGTATATAAATACTCGTAAGCCCGAATCGCTGGACGCAGAATTGTTAATAACAAAGCTGCACCAGAACTGACATATCCCACTGTGCTAATACCAGTGACAGCGAGAGTATAAAGACCAACGGCTGAGAATAAGTGTAAAGCAATGGCAACCCAGAGCGATCGCTTTGCCAAAACTGTGACATACTTGACTTGTTTTTCATCGACTGGAATTCCTTTCTCTGTAGATTGTGCTGCTTCTGCTAAAACTTCTTTAGCTTGAAAATGCACATTCCACGGTACCGTCACAATTACTAACAGCCACCAAAAACTTGCACCACCAATCACCCAGTCAAGAAAGCTACCAGCAGGTATGTGCAACCATTGGAGTAAACCAAAAGCAGCTAATACCACAACCACAATGCTGGCAATGGAACTGATAAAAAAGTTAATATACATTTTGTATTGTCTCCGATGAAACCATCATTTCGATCGTGACTATGCCCCAGCAGTTTTACTGAAATAATTGTGATGCTTTTTTTTGTTGCACACATCGTCTTTTGGATGAGATAGCTACATCAAATAAGTTAAGTATCTTTCTCACCTTTTTGTAAAAATTAGTAACACAAATGCTTGTGATAGTTTTACTAGCTGCACATATAGCATAATTGGCTAATTTACAATTCATAGTAATGGTCTGTCCCATTAGTTCTGATGGGTTAAGGAACGAACCGCAGAGGCGCAGAGAACGCAGAGAAAGAGAGAAAGATTCCCTACTCTCAACCTCAGTTATTATTTTTGGCTACAACTTAGTATCAAAACTATTCAATGAGATAACTACGCCAAATTGGTTGAGTATCTTTGCTACCTTTATCTGGAAGTAGTAATCGCCAAGTTTTACCTTCTTGCTGAATTTGCAAGTAAAGGTTAAAGGGCTTTTTCGGTTGTGTTAAGCGCCGTTTTGGTAACTTAACAATTAAGTCGTATGTTCCTTGGACGCGGAAAGCTGGTAAATTTTCAATAGTTAGGGGTTGTTCTTGGGTAATTGATAGCCGCTTGATTTCAAATCCTTGAAAATCTAGATCCAACTGCTGGCTAAGCTTTTGTTGAGTTTGTTCTAACTCAAATGCGATCGCTTTTTGCACTAACTCGCTAGTCGGTACCAATCCAATAGTGCCACAAGCCGTCAATAGCACCAACAATATTACTGTTAAAAGCCGCACCATATTAATCCTAATAAACCCCTAATCAGCGATAGTATAACTGTAGATTCCCTAAATTTTCTCATCTACCATGCCAAAACAGTCTATAGGTCTTGATAACCAACTATACAATTATCTTTTATCTGTTTCGCTGCGAGAACCAGAAATTCTTTGGAAGCTGCGTCAAGAAACCGCGAACCACCCCAGTGGCTCAATGCAGATTTCGCCAGAACAAGGGCAGTTTATGAGGCTTTTGGTGCAGCTGATTGGAGCGAAGAAAACCTTGGAAGTTGGCGTGTTTACGGGTTATAGCTCACTTTCTGTAGCTTTGGCGCTACCAGATGATGGTAAGATCATTGCAGCTGATGTGAGTGAAGAATTTACTGCGATCGCCCGACGGTATTGGCAAGAAGCTGGGGTCACCCATAAAATCGATTTGCATTTAGCACCAGCCTTGGAAACTTTAGATCGATTGTTGGCAACTGGGCAAGCCGAGACATTTGATTTTGCTTTTATCGATGCTGATAAAGAAAATTATGATGGATATTACGAGCGATCGCTACAATTAATACGTCCAGGCGGATTAATTGCTATAGATAATGTTTTGTGGTCAGGACACGTTGCTGACCCACAATTTCAAGATGAAAGTACCCAAGCAATCAGGGCGCTGAACGAAAAATTACACCATGACGAACGCGTAATTCTTTCTCTTGTTCCCATCGCAGATGGACTTACTTTAGCACTTAAACGACGTTAGTGCATTTGGATATACTTACTTTATTTCATTGTCATTAGTCATTGTTTTTTTATGACTAATGACTAATGACTAATGACTAATGACTAATGACTAATTCATCAAACTTCACGACCTCTGAATCAGGCTTGCGAGTATCAAAACGATAACTACTGATTGCACCCGTGGCTGTGTCAAAGATACTAAAAACTGTAAGCTCATTACTAGCAATATAAGGCATCGGTTTAGCATCTTCAGCTAACAAAGGAGCAATTGTTGGTACTATCGGTTGTAAACCATTGGGGTCGCCAAGTTGAACATACTCTTCTTGATAATTAATTGGCACTTCTCGCTTTCTTTCGCCCCAAGCCGCACCATAAGTATTGCCAACATTAGATGTTTCTAAAAAGTGCATTCCCGTAGGACTAACAAAGCGATTCCACAAATGAGAATGTCCATAAAATACTAATTGCACATTAGCTTTTTCTAGCAAAGGCACAACATCTCGGATGATATAATCTTCGCCTTTGGGATACTCGTAACGCACTGCCTTAATCTTATTACCATCTCGCTCAATTATTTGTACTGGGTCTGTATAAGCAGGAACTATATTATCACCCAGAGTATGAGGTGGATGATGAAACATCACAACTTTGTATTTTGCTTGTTTAAACTCAGGGCTGTTGAGTTCTGCTTCTAGCCAATTATACTGTTTGCTACCTTTAGCAATTGGTTCATAAATTACCTGTCCATAACCCCAATTTTCTGAATTATTGAAATCTTTTTCTGCTTCTTGATATCTCCCCTTACGCTTTCCATCTAAACTGGGAGGACGCCACATATTCGTAATGTATAGTACGACGAGACGTACATCTCCAAAGGTAACTGCGTAGTATTTTTTTCCACCTTCTTGACTTGTTGGTAGAGTGAAAATTTCTTCGTAGGTAATAGTATTAAAAGAATTATCGGTTTGAGATTTATCGGCGTATAATTTTTGAGCGATCGCCTGAGGAATGGTATCATCAAACTCATCATTTAAACTTCCAGTTCTAGCAAATCGTCCCATCACTTCATGATTACCAATGCAAGTAAACATGGGTGCATGTTGAATTATTTGCCCACCGGTGTAGGTTGTCTTAACACCGTCGTGGGTCATTTCGTATTTAGCGCGACCTTGTAAACCCGGAAACAGCGCACCACCGCTATTATCATCAAACCATTCCGAGGCGCGATCGGGAACATTCACCAAATCGCCAGCAAACCATACCCCATCAACTCGTCCAACAGTTTCTACCACCTTTTGCAGATTTGCAGATGTCATCGGCTTTAATTGATGGTCTGAGGTAAGCAAAATTTTGAGTGGCGTACCGGGTTTTGGAGTAGCTGCAAGAGTAAAAACATCACTGCTAACAGTTTCGCCATCTTCTCGCACACTTATAACGCGATAGTTTACCCGTACCCCAGGAGTTAACCCACTTACCTCAGCTTCATGTCGCCAAATATCACGCACAACGGGTTTTTGATAAACTTGCTTGTCTTGGGTTTGGTTTCCAACCCTTGATTTTTGGTCTTCACGCGTGCGACTGAGTTTGATAGTATTTGCCTTAGCAGTTTGTTCGAGATTTTCACCGTAGGACACTGTATGTTGAGTACCAGCAAACTCGGTAAACCAAACTACTCGCACTGAATTTTCAGTTGGCAGCTGCAAAAACGGATCGGTCAGCAGATAAGGTGCTGATATCATATCTGTTTGCCTACATGAATGCACGCTTACTAGAGTAAAGCATACAACAAGCGCCAGCATAGCCACTGAGGAAATTTTACGGCTGCTTAAGCGTCTGAGCATGAGTAACATACCAAATTTTGATAGGGTATTCACTGGCTGAATGCAATTTTATTATTAACCTTTTTTGCGGATAAGGTTTAAAACTTATCCTCGATAACGCCTCCTGTTTCAGGTTTACGCTTGATATGTGAACATGTCCTGAGATTATAAATTTTTATACTGCATTCAAAGAATTCAGTATAATGACTGCACAAAATATTACATAGGTAAATTAAATTTAATTAATTTGTAGCTTTCTTTTAAAAATATCTCGTTAGAGATTATTTAACTTTTTTAATTCATAGGTATACAACAATCTCAACGCAACAGATTTTTATCTGAATAGCGGTGATTTTTCGTGCTTTAAAAATACTGCGAGTTATAAACCCCGCGGTCATTTGCTGCGCTTTTTTGGTAAAAATACACAACTCGAACAGGCTTTATATTTATGTCTGTATTAGAACAGTCTGTCTTGAACTCACTCCAAAATCTTAAAAGTCTTGACGCACTTAAAAAATTGTTTTGGAGTCAATTGAACTACGAAAGAGTAAATAAAGAACTTTCTCGTCGAAAAATGGCTGATGTAGTTGCTAACGAATTGACAGACGATCCTTTATTATTAGCATCTGGTGGTGTGAATAATGCCTTTCAAATTATTTATGCATGTTTGAAATCAGAAGACTTATCAAGACAAAGTGAAAGAAGAGTTATTGATAATTTTTTAAAAAAACATCCTTATGCACTCTTTGTATTTTCTAACAAAGTGCGATCGCAATGGCACTTTATTAATGTCAAATATGACAATACCCTTCAAAAACGCAAGCTATTCCGGCGCATTACCGTTGGAGAAGGCGAACAATTACGCACAGCCACAGAAAGAATCAGTTCGTTAGATTTAGAAAAACATTCTAATGCTTCAGTCTTAGATATTCAGACACTTCATGATAAAGCATTTGATGTTGAAGCTGTCACCGAAGAGTTTTTTAGAGAGTATCGTAAAACTTTTGAAAAAGTTGAAGGACTGATTCAAGGGATTGGAGGTAATGAACGCAAACGATTATTTACTCAAAAGCTATTTAACCGTTTAATGTTTATTGGCTTCATCCAGAAAAAAGGTTGGTTGAAATTCCAGACTAGAACAGATTATTTATCAGCTTTGTGGGACGCTTATCAAAATGATGAAGGTACATCAAACAGAAACTTTTATAGAGATAGGCTATCACATCTTTTCTTTTCAGGACTCAATAATTCTCAAGAATACGATATTGCAGGGATTAATAATGGTAGTTTTCTTAAAGAATTAATTGGTACTGTTCCTTAATATAAAATTGAAGTGGGAGATAGTTTAATTGCTCCAAGTCATGCAACTACAGGAGTGATTAGACATGAATTTATCAGCCAATATCGTCAGAAAAAAGCTGAGTATATGCGGACTCATGAAGGGGGTAAGAAGCAAAAATTAGAACAGGAAATTAATGAGTTAAAAACTCAAATTGCATTAATTACTCATGGTAGCACTCAAATTGCAGGGTTTGACTGGGCTGTAGAATTTGCAGAAGTATTTGCAGATGGTGGGTTTGATATTCAGCTAGCAAACCCGCCTTATGTGCGGCAAGAATTAATTAAACATTTAAAACCGACACTACAAAAAATATATCCGGCTGTTTATACTGGGACGGCTGATTTATATTGCTTCTTTTATGCTCGTGCTTTACAACTTTTAAAGCCAGGTGGGATGTTAGCATTTATTTCTTCTAACAAGTGGTTTCGTGCTAAATACGGTGAAAAATTAAAAAAGCATATTGCTGATACTTGCCAAGTTAATAGCATTACAGATTTTGGTGATTTACCAGTATTTAAAACTGCTGCGGTGTTAGTAATGATTTTTATTGCTGAAAATATTTATAAAACTAATAATTCAAGTATTTTTACACAAGTAAAATCTTTGAATAATCCCTATCCTGATGTAAAACAGATCATTTGTGAATATGGAAATACGTTACCTAAATATGCTTTTCAAGGTTCAAATTGGATACTGACTGATGAAAAGTCTGCCTGTCGGATAAAAAAAATGGAGTCGGCAGGTATTCCATTGGAAAAATATGTCAACGGTCAGATTTATTATGGTATCAAAACTGGTTTTAACAAAGCATTTATCATTGATGACGCGAAACGAACACAACTAATTAATCAAGACTATAAAAGTGCAAAAATTATTAGACCGTTGGCTGTAGGTGATGATATTCGCAAGTGGCAAATTGAGTATAAAAATCGCTGGATAATTGTTACAAATATCGGGATAAATATTAACCATTATCCAGCTATATTTACACATTTAAAGCAGTGGGAATCTGACTTAAAAAAGCGTTATGATAAAGGCAAGTACTGGTGGGAATTACGTGCATGTGATTACTACGCTGCATTTGAACATCCTAAAATTATCTATCCTGTGATTGCAAAAGAGTCACGTTTTGCTTTTGATACAACAGGTGCGTTTACTAATGACAAAGCTTTTATAATTCCTGTTAACGAACTCTATCTTCTTGGAATACTTAACTCTTCACCTGTTTGGGAATATCTTAAAAGTATGTGTTCTGAACTTCTAGGTAAAAGTTTAGAGTTACGTAGTATTTACATGAATAAAATTCCCATTCCCCACGCTTCTACTACAGAACGCGAAACCATATCCCAACTAGTCAAAAAATGCTTAGACGCAAAAGGCGTTAACTGTGAAATATGGGAGAAAGAAATAGATGAACGAGTCGCCGCCCTGTATGGCTTGTAAGATAATAGAATATTCGTAGGTTGGGTTGAGGCTTTGCGAAACCCAACAAAACCCGCTAAACGTTGGGTTACCCTGCGGGATCTTGCTACGTTCCTCAACCCAACCTACACACTTTTGCTAAATATTTACGAAGATATCCTAACTATATAAGGTTGAAAAAATCATGCAAGCAGCTTTACGCATCACAACTAAAGTTTTACCAGGAAACAAAATAGAAATAGAACTTCCACAAGCTGAGATTGGCGATAACGTTGATGTATTCGTTATTTTGCCAGAAAAGCCCGCATCAAAACGCGCTTCTGTCTTAGAGTTAATAGAACAAGCCCGTAGTAAACACGCTTTCAGAACTACCGAGGATATAGATAGACAACTGCAACAGGAACGCGATTCATGGGACAGCTAATACTCCCTTCTTCTGGCGCTATCTATATAGACACATCAGTGGTGATTTATACCATCGAAGCCAATCTACCAGAATATTATTCATTACTGCAACCTTTATGGTTAAAGTTTCAATTGGGTGAACTTGAAATCATCAGTAGTGAATTAATACTAATGGAAGCTCTAGTTTTACCATTAAAAAATGCAAATATTTCTCTAATTCAAGCTTATGAAAATCTGCTAATTTCATCAGAAGTGCAATTAGTTCCTATCAGCCAACCTGTACTAAGACAAGCTGCAAATCTCCGGGCTACTACCAACCTGAAAACACCCGATGCTATTCATGCAGCTACAGCCTTGTCTGTTAATTGCAACCAATTTCTAACCAACGATAAAGGCTTTCGTAATGTCCCTATTTTGCCAGTTATTATCCTTAGCGAAGTTTTAGCATCTTGAACTCTGGATATGGTGCGTTAAATAAATTTAATGCACCTGAGTAAAATTATTTTTTCAAAGATTCCAGATATTTCAAAATTCTCTGATTTTCTAGCGTTAACTCTCTAATATCTGCCGTATTATCATCAATTCTTCTTTGATTATCAATCATTTGGCGTTGTGTATTAACTATTTGCCGTTGCATCTCATCTAGTCTCGGTAAAATACTACTAGATAAATCAGTTAATGCTTGAATTGCTTTAGCGTTAGATTGAATAAATTCATTCAATGCTTGAATTGTTCTAGCGTTAGATTGAATGAATTCATTAGTTCGCTCTGTCAATGCTTGAATTGCTTTAGCGTTAGATTCAACCAGTTTTTCTATACGTTCTGAATCGCTCATAATTTTATTTCCCTACTAGTTATAGAACTTATGCCCACACATGATATTATAGATAACCGCAATCAAAAATTAGTAGACCAAATAAACTGCATTCTCGACTCATCAGCAGCAGCCCATTTTGCAGTAGGTTACTTCTTCCTTTCTGGTTTCACCGCCATTGCAGAACGCCTCACTAATATTAAAGAACTACGCCTACTAATTGGTAACACTAGCAACCGCGAAACTATAGAACAAATCGCTCAAGGATATCGACGACTAGAATTAATTGCAGATAAAGTTGAAGCTCAAAAATTTCCTAAACGCACAGAAGAAAAACGGATGGTTCATGATACAGCAGCCAATATCCGTTCTAGTATAGAACTAATGGATCAGACAGATGAAGCTGAAAAACTAGTAAAAAATCTAGTGGAGATGATTGAAGAAAAACGGCTTCATGTCCGAGTTTACACTAAAGGAACTTTACACGCGAAAGCTTATATTTTTGACTATGGTGTTATCTATGATGGCAAAGGTAGAGCCTTAGAACGAACAGAAAAAGGTATTGCTATTGTTGGTTCATCTAATCTTACTCTTTCCGGTATCACCCATAATACTGAACTCAATGTCATAATTCACGGAAACGATAATCATACAGAACTAACCAACTGGTTTGATGAATTATGGAACGAGGCGGAAGATTTTAATGAAGCTTTGATGTACGAAATGAAACAATCTTGGGCGGGTACTCCAGTCCGTCCCTATGATGTTTACATGAAAACTCTCTATAGTTTAGTCAAAGATAGATTAGAAGATACAACTCCAAAAGATTTGATTTTAGAAGATGAAATTACTAAACAATTAGCAGATTTTCAAAAAGTTGCTGTTAATAATGCTGTGCAAAATATCCGAGATTATGGTGGCGCTTTTGTTTCTGATGTGGTTGGACTCGGTAAAAGCTTTATTGGTGCTGCAATTGTCAAACGTTTTGAACAAACAGAACGCGCCCGTCCCTTAATTATTTGTCCTGCACCACTGTTAGAAATGTGGGAACGTTATAACGAAGTCTACCAACTAAACGCGCGTGTTCTGTCAATGGGAATGCTGAAAGAAGACGATGAAAGCGGTTTCAAAGTTTTATTAGATGATTTCAAATATAAAGATAGAGATTTTGTATTAATTGATGAAAGCCATAATCTCCGAAATCACACCACTCAAAGATATAAAGTAGTAGAAACATTTTTAGCCACAGGAAAACGTTGTTGTTTATTAACAGCAACTCCACGCAACAAAAGTGCTTGGGATATCTATTACCAGTTAAAACTGTTTCATCAAGATGATAAAACAGATTTACCAATAGACCCTCCTGACTTAAAGCAATACTTCCAGTTGGTGGAAAAAGGCGAAAAGAAATTACCAGAATTACTATCTCATATCCTGATTCGCCGTACCCGCAACCATATTTTACGTTTTTATGGCTTTGACGCACAAACCCATCAAACAGTAGACCCCGCTAACTTTCGAGAATACCTAGACGGAACTCGACGCGCTTACGTAATTGTCGGTGGAAAACATCGATTTTTCCCAAAGCGAGAACTAGAAACTATTGAGTACAGCATCGAAGATACCTACCAAGGACTTTACCAGGAATTACGCCAATATTTAGGTAAATCTCGCAAGCGTCAATTAGCTAAACCTTTAGTTAACGAACTCAGCTATGCTCGTTATGGGTTATGGAATTATGTTTTAAAGGACAGACAAAAACAAGAACCGTATAACACTTTACAACGCGCTGGTGCAAACCTGCGAGGACTAATGCGGGTGTTATTATTTAAGCGCTTCGAGTCGAGTGTTTATGCTTTTCAAGAAACTATTAAAAAACTTTTGATAGTTCATGAAAGGTTTCTAAATGGATTATCTCAAGGATTTATTCCCGCAGGAGAAGAAGCGCAAATTTTGTTATCAACAGATTACAACCCAGATGAAGAACAAGATTTGATGGATGTATTACGTCAGGGATCATTCAAATATGATATATCTGATTTTAATGGAAAAAAATTACAACAGCATATTGACCATGATATTAACCTACTTAAGAGAATTCAGGCGTTAGTTGAACCAATTACGCCTGATAAAGATGCCAAATTACAGACACTGATAAATTGGCTAGATAAACCTATTCTCAAAGATAAAAAACGGCTGATTTTTACTCAATATGCTGATACAGCTAAATATCTACACGAAAATTTAAACCCACAAGGTAATCGAGATGATATAGATATTATTTATAGCGGTAGTAATAAGAATAAAACTCGTCTAGTTGGCAGATTTGCACCTAAAGCCAATAAAGAATATAAATTGAAACCAGGTGAGTCTGAAATTAATACACTCATTGCTACTGATGTCTTAGCAGAAGGTTTAAACCTCCAAGATGGCGACCTCATCATCAATTACGATTTGCATTGGAACCCAGTGAAGCTAATTCAACGTTTTGGTCGTATTGACAGAATTGGTAGTGATAAAGATGTCATTTATGGATATAATTTTCTACCTGAATTAGGCATTGAACGTAATTTAGGCTTAAAGCAAAAGCTAAAAAATAGAATTCAAGAAATTCATGACTCTATTGGTGAAGATGCTGCAATTCTCGACCGAACTGAGCAATTAAACGAAGAAGCTATGTATGCTATTTATGAGCAACAAGGTAAACAATTGAGCCTCTTTGATATGGAAGAAGAGGATTTCTTGGATTTAAATGAAGCCGAAGAAATTCTCAGAAAACTACAGAAAGAAGAACCCAACGAATTTGAGCGAATTGCTAGTTTACCAAATGGTATACGTACAGCTAAATTTTCTATGCAGCAGAAAGGAACATACATTTTTTGTGAAGCTTCAGACCCCAATCGACCTGATATCAAAGGCTATCAGCAGTTGTTTTTATTAGACAATGAGGGAAATATAGTTTCTAGGGATATCCCGCGTATCTTGGGTGCAATAAAAGCTGATTGTACTACTCCCACCTTAACAGTTCC
This sequence comes from Nostoc sp. CreGUA01, assembly GCA_034531095.2. Lineage (GTDB taxonomy): Bacteria > Cyanobacteriota > Cyanobacteriia > Cyanobacteriales > Nostocaceae > Nostoc. The sequence continues at coordinate 39,263 of JAVRBV020000086.1, forward strand.
CAAAGGGCATAATTATACTGTGATGCATGTTAAATCTCAATTTGCAGAAGAAGTAAAGCATCGCCAAGCAGAACGGGAATTTAACCAGCGTTTGACTCAGGGACAACGTTATATTCTCCGCGAACTGAGAATGTTTTTTAAATTGATTACAGACGAAAAAGTAAAAAGTGAAGTCAATATTCTAGAAAAGGCGTTTCGCGGTTCTATAAATCAAGTAATTAATCGAGAGTTAAATATACTGCGACGTAATGGTTTTATAGGTCAAGAATTATTCAATCAATTGGTACAAATTTACCAGCAACATAACATGCAAGGATGGCTAAATAATAGTTTGCCTACACTGTCTGAGCCAATTCCGATTATTATTTGTAGTGAAGCTTTGGAATAGAATTGACTTAAAAAACCTGCTAACCTCTTGAAAAGACTAGCAGGCATTCTATAATTATTAATCGGAGCGGCGGGATTTGAACCCACGACCTCCACTACCCCAAAGTGGCGCGCTACCAAGCTGCGCTACGCCCCGTAAAATCAATTTTGGATTTTAGATTTAGAATTTTGGATTTTTCCAACTATAAACCTGAAATCTATTTATTGACTTTTGTCATCATAGCATAAAGATAAACAAAAATCTAGATATTAGATTTAAAAAACTTTGAGCATTCCACTGGCTTGCAGTAAATCGCCAACAGCACAAGCATCCCATTTACCTTCTGCACCTCGCCCTGCATTCAAGATGAAACGCAGGCTGTAGGCGTGGGGATAGCCTTCTACCTCCATCCATAATAAATCGCTTTCAGCTTCACAGGCGATTTTCTCTTCTTCCATTAATTCTGTTGCGAGTTGCTTCATGGTGTCTGCTAGCTGTGCTAGTAGACGGCAAAAATCATTCAACTCGGCTTCGGTTAACTCAATTGCCCAGTCATCAGTACCTATTAAACCTTTAAATTCAGGTGCATCGGGGTTCCAGCCAATACGCCAACCAGAACCACTTTTGACAACGCGTTCCATAATTTAGTTATGAGTGAGGAGTTAGGAGTTATTAAGGGACTTCCAAAAAATAAATTGTTCCAAATTATTTGTACATTTGTAGGGGCGCACAGCTGTGCGCCCCTACGATGGGACGTTTTTTTATTGGAAGTCCCTAATTTACAACTCATTACTCTGCCATTACTTAAGTAATTCTGCACCTGTGCGTTGGGGTGGCTGTGGTGTTGTTGATGTATTAGGGTTGGCTGTGGTATTGGGGCGAGGGGCTGATGTGTTTTGGGTATTGGGATTAAATATATTGACTAAAACTTCTACTAAAGCATTTCGTTGGCTGCGAGTGAGACGAGCGATCGCAGCTTTATCACCATCTATGGGATTTTCCCGCAGTGTATCATTTCCTGGATAGCTACTATCATACATAACTTCATTTGCACCCAGGTAATCAGCTAAAGTTAGTTTCCAATCCAATCGATAAACTGGGGGACGCCCTTTGGTGTAGAGATGATACCTAATCAACCGAGTTGCTAAGGTATTGTTTTCAGCAACTTTGCCATTTTCTTTGTTGATATACTTATTTTCCCGTGGAAAATCTGGCAATTTCTGGTAAACTATCTGCCAAACATCACTGGGAGTAATTGTCTGCGTTATCCCTGGTTGGATAGTAAATAAAGTAGAACCCAAAATAATTAAACCCACCATTAACGCAAATAGTATTGGTGAGTACTGAGTTTTAAGTTTTGAAAGAACTGATTTCAAAAGAAATTTTCTCTTTTTCATAAAATAAGATTTTGGGCGTTGCTGAGTGCAGGTATGAATTATGAATTATTAATTATGAATTATGAATTATGAATTATGAATTCCTAACTATTAACTCCTAACTCCTAACTCCTAACTCCTAACTCCTAACTCCTAACTCAGCACTCAGCACTATATTTTATAGTTCGCCAATAATTTCTGGCTGAGTCAATTCATCAGACATTTCGATAATTGCCCTTAGCACTGGCTTCATCATTGCATCTTCATTACTTTCAAAGTCTTCATAACGCCGACGCTTGGCACGATTCGCCACCTGAACCGTAATGCGGTAACGATTTGAGGCTGCACTTATCAAATCCTCAGCACGATGCATAATTTGAGATTGTGTTGTCTCGAACTTAGAACGCTTTAGCATAAATCAGTGCTTCTTGGGGACATTCTCCAGTGTAACAGCACTAAATCAGTCTGCTACTGTCTGTTTAACCGCCAGCAACCTTTCTGTTGATAGAGGCTAAGAGTATTTTAGTCACTTTATAAGTAATTTGTAGTATTAACTGACGCACCCTCATGGCTGACCTTGTGGAAACTGCGATCGCAGCAGGAAATTTCAATACACTAATAAAGGCTGTTAAAGCTGTAGATTTGATAGAAACTCTCAAAAGTCCTGGTTCTTTGACAATCTTTGCACCCACTGACGAAGCTTTTGCCAATTTGCCAGAGGGAACTTTAGATTCCTTACTACAAGACATTCCCAAGCTGAAGAAAATTGTGGCGTATCATGTCGCTAGCGGCGATGTCAGGTCTGATGACTTGGCACAAATTAATGAAGCAGAAACCCTTGAAGGGTCAATTGTAGCTATTGAATCTGTCAACGGCAAAATTCAGGTGAATGGCGCCAATGTCATCAAAACAGACATTTTGGCAGACAATGGCGTGATCCATATTATTGATGCAGTGTTGATGCCTGCGATGGTGGCGGGGAAATAAGGGTATTGGGAGTGTTGAGTTAGGAGTTAGGAGTTAAGAATTATTCTCCTTGTCTCCTCATCTCCCCATCTCCCCATCTCCCCATCTCCCCACTCCCTAGCCCAAAATACAGCCAGTACGTTCAGGAATAGTTAATGACAACTGCTGAGTTTCTCCTTCACTATTCCACTCAACTTCAGCACTACCATATAAGAGTTTGTTGGGTTGAGTTTGCAAACTTGCTACATCTACAGTTGCTGTTACCGGACTTGTCCCAGCGTTGACGGCAATTATCAATTCTTCTTTCTCCAAAGTTCGCGCAAAGATGTAAAGTTGTCCTTGAGCATAGAGGACTTGGTAATCGCCTGTACGCAATGCTGGGTAAGTGTGGCGGAGGGCAATTAATTGGCGGTGAGTATTGAAAATTTCTCGGTTCCAGTTAGCCTCTAAGGGAAAACCACGGCGTGAGTCTGGGTCTATAGCGCCAGGTAAGCCGACTTCATCACCGTAGTAGATACTGGAGGCACCGGGAAAGGTGAGTAGCAGTAGAGTTGATAATTCTATGCTGGGTATATCGCCACCGGCAATGGTCATCAATCTGGCTGTATCGTGACTTGCTAGCAAATTCAGTTGAGTCAGCTGAATTTCCCAAGGATAAAGTTCGAGTAATTCTTGGATTTTGCTGGCGTACTCGGCAGCAAATAAGGGTGGATAAGGTTTATAGTCGCGGCTTTGCACTTGTTCTAAGACTACGCGATCGCCAGCCGCAAAGGCAATTGTCGGCCCGGCAAACAAATAATTCATGACTCCATCAAATTGCGTGCCATCCAGCCACTCACGGGAATCTCCCCAGACTTCGCCGACGATGTAAGCTTCAGGATTGATGGCTTTAACGCGATCGCGGAACTCTTGCCAAAAACCAGGGGTTTTAATTTCAAATGGTACATCCAATCGCCAACCATCGATGCCGAATTTAATCCAATATTCGGCAATTTCCATAATGTACTCCCGAACTTCTGGATTGTCGTGGTTAAATTCTGGCAAGGCGCGATTTCCAGCCCAACCCCTGTAGTTAGCAGGCAAATCTCCTGTATAGGGTGCTAAAGGCCAATCTTCAATTTTGAACCAATTTACCCACGGTGAATGAGGCCCGTTCTCTAAAACGTCGTGAAAAAAGAAAAATCCCCGACTGGAATGGTTAAAAACTCCATCCAGAACAACTTTGATATCTCGTTGGTGGGCGGCCTCTAGTAATTCTTTAAAAGCTTCGTTGCCCCCCAGCATCGGGTCAACTTGATAATAATCATGGGTATGATAGCGGTGATTGCTGGCGGATTGAAAAATCGGTGTAAAGTAAATGGCGTTAATGCCCAGATCCTTGATGTAGTCTAAACCTTCCATGATGCCCCATAAATCCCCGCCCTTATAACCTTGGAGTGTTGGCATTGCCTCCCAATCTTCCCAACGGGCCTCATGCAGCAGGCGTTTGCGTGGCTTTTTGCTTCTAGCAAAGCGGTCTGGAAAGATTTGGTAGAAAACAGCGTGCTTCACCCAGTCTGGTGTTTGAATTTGCATGAATGACTCTTTGTACGTTCAGAAGCGATCGTTGCAGATATTAGCTTCTTTGTGGCTCTTACTTATGATAGAAAATTGGGCATTGGGCATTGGGCATTGGGCATGGGAAGATTCTTTCCCATTTTTTATTATTTATTTAGAATCGACTTTTCTAAGCAAATATTATCACTTTTGGAAAAAATCAATACCATAATTATTAATTATACTTAATTAATTCATAAAATTTAATATTTTTGAATTAACTTTATCCGTAATCACTTAAGCAAGTACTGGATTATTTTTATAGATTATGAATTATGTCAAGGTGTATTGACTCCTAGTACTAAAAAAGGAAGTTAGGATTCAAAATATCTATTGTTCTGGTTCCTGACTTCCAATAAATTTAATTTGAGGCAAAAATGAGACACGACAAACTTTCTCCCGGATTACTTTTGGCATTTCAGGATTATCAAAACGAAGGAGAACAAGCTTTAGTTACACATAAGCGATCGCTTGGTATTATTGCCCATAAAAGCACAGTCAAACCAACCAAGAGCATAGTTTTTATTTACTGCGACTCTGATGCAGACTTGAGTTATTTATCACAATATAATATTGAAGTCAATCAAAATTCCGGCAGTGTCCGCACAGCTTTCTTACCAATAAATGCTTTAGATGTTTTATCTGAAGAAGATACAATCCAACGCATCAAACCATCACGCAAACTTCAGCTACGGATGGACGTTGCAGCGGGAAAAGTTAAACTGCCGGAGTTTCAAAACCAAACTGGACTGACTGGCAAAGGCGTAATTGTCGGCATTATAGATAGTGGCATTGACCCGAAACATCCCGCTTTTGCCGGACGGATTTTACACATTTGGGATCAAACACTCCCAGGACCAGGAGTTACAGAAGGGCACTATGGGGCTGAATTTGCAGGGGCGCAGCTGACAATTTCTCAAGATACTGACGGACATGGTACTCACGTTGCCGGAATTGCTGCTGGTGCCGATGCTACCTATAGCGGCGTAGCACCAGAGGCAGAATTAGTGGTGGTCAGGTCGGATTTACAGGATGCCCATATTGCCGATGCTGTTCGCTATATTTTCCGAGTTGCCAGGGAGTTGGGACGCCCAGCCGTCGTCAATCTCAGCTTGGGTGGACACGCCGATGCCCATGATGGTAGCGATTCTCTATCAAAAGTGATTGACGCCGAAACCGGCCCTGGAAGAATTGTTTGTTGTGCTGCTGGTAACGAAGGAAGCATGAACATTCACGGTCAAGCAACCATACCCAGTGGACGCACCCGTGGGATGCGCTTTAATGTTCCTCTAAATCAAGTAGGCATAGTTTGGCTAAACGGTTGGTATTCCAAAGACAGTGAGTTGGAAGTGTCGGTGCGGAGTCCCAACGGTTTTGTTACTCCCTTCCAAAAAATCATTACTGACGGTAATCCTACGCAAGAACATCAGTTACCAGATGCACGGGTGGAAATCGTCACACCAGGCCCAGACCAAGCTAACGGTGACCATAACTTCTTTGTCCAAATACGTGGTAATGGCCCTTCCCAAATAATGGGAGGTATTTGGCAACTGCGCCTAAGGAATACTTCTGCAACTGAGACACGTCTGGATGTGTGGACATTAGACGATCGCTCATCAGTGTTTTTTACAGGTAAAAGTGTCAAGGATGCTGTAAAAATTGGTTCGCCGGGAACCGCTAGTAGTGCAGTTACGGTTGCAGCTTATACTACAAGAGCTAAGTATACAGATATTGATAACCAAGTACGAGAAATGGGCTTAGATTTGGATACTATTTCCGAATTCAGTAGTGAGGGGCCTTTACGCAATGATGCCCAAAAGCCTGATGTAGCAGCACCAGGAGCAATGATTGTTTCCACGCTTTCCGCCGATGCTAATTCCGCCCGTTCCTCAATGATTAATTCTAAGTTTATTGCAATGGCTGGTACGAGTATGGCGACACCTTTTGTCACTGGATTAGTTGCATTACTCTTACAACGCGATCCTCAACTCGATCCGGCTACTTTGAAAGATTTGCTACGTAAAAATAGTGCCATACCAGGAAAACCCGTAGGCACCTTTGACCATAAATGGGGTTATGGAGTAATTAATGCAGCAAATCTGTAATTAGATTGAGCAAGCTGGATATTATTTCTGTACAACGGTAGGCGAGAACAACTCATAAATTTGATAAGTTAGGGTAGGCAAAAATTTCCTACCCTTTTTACTAGCAAATTGTTTATGAATTATCAAAAATTAGACGCCGCCCTTGCTACAGCGTTGAATGATGTTCAAAATTCCGAAAAACCGAGCTTGGGGGTTTTCATTCATACCGAACCAACTTTAGACTCTGCTGCAACTGCTGTTTTAGAAAGTTTTGGCGTTAGTGGTGCTACTAGTGGTCAAGATATTTTTACGGCAACACTGTCACCAGATGCTATATCTCAGTTGTCAGAGCAACCTTGGGTGAAGTTTTTGAAGCGATCGCAACAATTACATTTGGTTAATAGGAGAATCAATACAGGGAAATTGGGTGTTTAATAGCTATTGCCTCACCCTAAAATACGCCGATAATTTTTTGCTGTTACTGTAAATCAGGTTTTTGTTTTTCTGGAAACTTACACTTCACCTCAATTTCCAGATTACTTTCAGCAGAGCCTTCGGTAATGTAAGGTATGCCTGCTTTGCCGCCTAATTTAATAGCTCAGGCTCATCAAAGACTCGACATTAATCCAGAAAGTAATACTAAGTAGATAGCCATGATTAAATATAAGATGTCATTGCGAGCGAAGCGAAGCAATCCCAGAGACTTTGCGATTGCTTCGCTTCGCTCGCAATGACAGAACATATTATATTTAATTATGTCCGTCTACTTACAATAAATTACAAAATTAACTCAAAAGAAATGAGATCTGACAATGCTGATAATACAAATGTTCTGGTTATTTTTTTCCAGACAGGATCATCCATTACCGGCAGCATTTTTTAAAATTCATCCCACAGATTCTTTGATCCCCCCTTACCAGCTGCCACATACAGTCCTAAACTGTAGATGAGAGTTGAAAGGCAGCTGGGAGAAATTTTGTGAAAAAAGTTTTATCAATCATCCTTGGTGGTGGCGCGGGGACTCGGCTTTATCCCCTAACCAAACTCCGTGCTAAACCAGCAGTACCCGTGGCGGGGAAATACCGCTTAATCGATATCCCTGTCAGTAACTGCATAAATTCCGAAATATTCAAAATTTATGTTCTGACACAATTTAACTCAGCTTCCCTGAATCGTCACATCGCCCGTACCTACAACTTTACTGGTTTCAATGAAGGGTTCGTAGAAGTGCTAGCCGCACAACAAACACCAGAAAACCCTAATTGGTTCCAAGGTACAGCCGATGCCGTTCGTCAGTACCTGTGGTTAATGGAAGAATGGGATGTAGAAGAATATTTAATTCTTTCCGGCGATCACCTCTATCGCATGGATTATCGCCAGTTTATTCAGCGCCATAGAGAAACGGGGGCTGATATTACTCTCTCAGTCATTCCTATTGATGAGCGCCGCGCCTCAGATTTTGGCTTGATGAAAATCGACGATTCCGGTAGAGTAATTGACTTTAGCGAAAAACCTAAAGGTGAAGCACTAATCCAAATGCGTGTTGATACAAGCGTACTGGGATTAAGCAAAGAACAAGCCCAGCAACAGCCTTACATCGCTTCGATGGGGATTTATGTCTTTAAAAAAGATGTTTTGTTCAAGTTGTTAAGAGAGGCTACAGAAAGAACTGATTTCGGGAAAGAAATTATTCCTGATGCCTCTAAAGATTACAACGTTCAAGCTTATCTATTTGATGACTACTGGGAAGATATTGGAACAATCGAGGCATTTTATCACGCAAACTTAACCCTGACTCGCCAACCCCAGCCACCCTTTAGTTTCTACGATGAAGAAGCACCAATTTATACTCGCGCTCGTTACTTACCTCCGAGTAAACTATTAGATTGCCAAATCACAGAATCAATTATTGGCGAAGGTTGTATTTTGAAAAATTGCCGCATTCAACATTCAGTGTTGGGAGTGCGATCGCGTATTGAATCTGGCTGCATCATCGAAGAATCTTTGCTCATGGGTGCAGACTTTTACCAAGCTTCTGTAGAACGCCAATGCAGCCTAGTCAAAGGCGACATTCCCGTGGGTATCGGTACTGACACAATCATTAGGGGTGCGATCGTCGATAAAAATGCTCGCATTGGCCACGATGTGAAAATTATCAACAAAGATAACGTCCAAGAAGCCGATCGCGAAAATCAAGGTTTCTACATCCGCAGTGGGATCGTAGTTGTGCTAAAAAATGCTGTCATTCCTGATGGAACCATCATTTAATAGTTAGGAGTTAGGAGTTAAGAGTTAGGAGTTAGGAGTTTGGAGTTAGGAGTTATGGACTATGAGTTAGGATTTATAAATAAAAATTCTGAACACTCCTCACTTTTAACTATTAACTCCTCACTCCTGACTCCTCACTCTTCACTTTTGTTGCTAATTGGTCTTCCTGGTAGCGGTAAGTCAACTCTGGCAAAACAATTGGTGGCAGAATGCCCCCAGTTGCAGTTGATTTCTACGGATGCCATTCGGGGGCAACTATTTGGTTGCGAAGCTATTCAGGGATCGTGGCTATTAATTTGGCGGGAAGTAGAACGGCAACTTCAACAAGCTATTTCCACAGGTAGTGTGGCAATTTTTGACGCTACCAACGCCCAGCGACGCCATCGCCGTGAAGTCATTACTTTAGCCCGTGACTTTGGCTTTACCCAGATTACGGGAATTTGGGTGAATATACCAGTTTGGCTGTGTTTAGCACGCAATAAAAAGCGATCGCGCCAGGTTCCAGAAGAAATCATTTTGCGGATGCACCGTCAACTCAGGGATGCTCCCCCAAGCCTGGAAGAAGGACTAGACAACCTGATTTGCTTTCTTTGAAACTCAAGGGGTATTGGGCATGGGGCAAGCAGGAAGTGTGGGAGGTGTGGGAGGATGGGGAAGCATTAATTCTCTTTCCCCACACTCCCCACACTCCCCACACTCCCCATACTCCCTCATCCCCCTCATCTCCCTCATCCCCCTCATCCCCCCACCTCCCCACTCCCCACTCCCCACTCCCTCTATTTACTCAAAGTACGGAAATTGCGATCGCTCCGTCAGCAAGAACCACACTTGATTTTCTACATTCTTTGTTAATTTAAAATCAGATTGTTTTTGCTTGGCGTTACACCTGGCAAAATAAATATCTTTTATCTTAAAAAACATAACGGGAATTTCTATAGGAGGCTGGTAGATGGCTGCAACGGATTTCAAAGATTATTACGCAATTTTGGGAGTTAATAAGACTGCCAGTCAAGACGAAATTAAACAAGCCTTTCGGAAACTAGCCCGCAAATATCATCCTGATGTGAATCCAGGCAACAAACAGGCAGAAACACGCTTCAAAGAAATTAATGAAGCCTACGAAGTCGTCTCAGACCCAGATAAACGCAAAAAATATGACCAATTCGGTCAATATTGGAAACAAGCTGGCCAAGGTTTCCCATCTGGCGGTGCTGGTGTGGATATGGGCGGCTTTGATTTTAGTCAATACGGCAATTTTGATGAGTTTATTAATGAGTTGCTAGGACGCTTCGGTGGTGGTAGTCCTCGCGGTGGCCAACAAACTTATTCTTACCGCACTTCCACAGGTGCCCCCAGTGGTTTTGGTGGGTTTAGCGATTTTGGGTTTCAAGATGCAGGTGCTGGTACTGCCCAAGATAGCGAAGCTGCGATCGCTTTGACTTTTGGTGAAGCATTTCATGGTGTGCAAAAGCGCTTTAGTTTAGGCAATGAAACAATTGATGTTCGCATCCCAGCTGGGGCTAAAACTGGTACTCGCCTACGTCTGCGTGGTAAAGGTCAAATCAACCCCATGACTCAACAACGGGGGGATTTATACTTAAAAGTCGAACTTCAGCCGCATTCGTTCTTTCAAATGGAAGGCGATAATCTGGTTTGCGAAGTCCCAATCGCCCCAGATGAAGCGACTCTGGGAGCATCTATCGATGTACCTACACCCGATGGTATGGTTAATGTCAAGCTACCAGCAGGTGTGCGTTCTGGTCAATCGTTGCGATTGCGTGGCAAAGGCTGGCCTCTCGCCAAGGGTGGACGGGGCGATCAGTTGGTGAAGGTGGCGATCGCCCCACCAAAAGACCTCAGCCAACAAGAACGGGAGTATTATGAAAAGATCCGGGCTATACGTAGCTATAATCCCCGCAGTCATTTACCGCAAGTTAAGCTATAAGAAAAATACTATAACCATCCATGCAAACAAAGCTTGCCTATGGCGCCGCGCCCACAGGCAGGCTTTTGGAAGTTTGCAATCTTTCAGGACTTACGCAAAAATCACGAAAAAGCTTAATTTATCGAACCGCCAAGACGCCTTCGCGGAGCGTCTCGTTAGAGAAGAACGCCAAGAATTGATAGAGTGTGCGTAAGTCCTATCTTTGTCAGAAGCTTGCTCTTAAAGCGGATGGCTTTTAACCTGAATTCCGTTGTGACATTCTCGCCATTATAGACCTAAAGGCTGCTATGTCCTCCGGAGTAGCCTCAGTCGCTTGCCATGCGGGACGTGCTATTAACTGGACTTTAGACTAAAACAAGCGATCGCACCCTTGAGAGGCTGGGCAAAAATAAAGGGATGCCTGTAATCACAAGCACCCCAGTAACGGAAGATGAAAAAAGCACAACCAATTTCCATCTACCGTTATGGATGTTTTTGCACAATTGAAAGAATTCCGTCAAGCCGCCTACGAATGTTTGTGTCGGGCAAAGGATGCAACCTGGGAATTAATGGATGCAATATTACTGACACGCAATGCCTATAGCTTAGGTGATTTATCAATGTGTCCAGTGTTCCGTCGTCAATGGTCAAGTATCTATGAGGCAATACAGGATACTAGGCCAAAACGCAACAAATTGATGAGGCTGTACAGCGAAAAAATATCCAAACCTGGACGTATAATTTTGGCAGGAGACCATACAGTATGGTCAAGGCCGGATGCACCCACGCTCAAGGAAAGAACCTACGAGCATTATACTGCTGGTGGCAGAGGGGGTCGTCCTGTTACTCTGGGATACGGATATAGTACTATCGCTTGGATACCTGAAACTGAAGGTAGTTGGGCATTACCACTTAGACATGAACGAATTACAAGTTGGGAAAATCCGATAGATAAAGCGACTTGGCAGCTAAAACAAGTATGTCAGCATTTGCCATCACGACCAATCACATTATGGGACAACGAATACGGATGTGCGCCATTTGTAATAAAAACTGCGGACATTAACGCCGATAAATTGATGCGGCTACGTTCCAACTTGTGTTTATGGGGAGAACCACCAGCATACTCAGGACGCGGGAAACCACGAGTACACGGAGACAAGTTTAAACTCAACGATGCCAGTACCTGGTCTAACCCAGAACAAACCATTGAACAACAAGATGCCAAACTGGGTAGAGTCAGAATTCGGCTTTGGACAAGAAAGCATTTTCGTCTTTCTCCACAGCATCCGATGTCGATTATACTGGTTGAAAGGCTGCAAGAAGACGGCTCCCCACGAGTCAACAAACCGATGTGGTTGGCATTTGTGGGTCAAGAAATGCCACCTTTGTCTCAACTGTGGAAACTTTATTTACGACGCTTTGCTGTTGACCACTGGTATCGGTTTATTAAACAACGCTTGCATTGGACACTCCCTAAACTTGCTACTCCTCAACAATGTGACCGATGGAGTGATCTCATGCCACTTATGACTTGGGAGTTATGGCTGGCTCGTGATCTGGTCACTGATAATCCGCTCCCTTGGCAAAAACAGATGACTCTATTCACACCAGGGCGAGTTGCACAAGCGATGGCTGGGATTTTGGTCAGAGTTTCTACTCCTGCTAAACCGCCTAAACCACGGGGTAAATCCCCTGGTTGGAAGACTGGACAATCACGGGCTAGTAGGATTCGCTATCCTATAGTTAAAAAGCGTACTACCAGTTCACGTAAAGCCGACCAAAAAACCGCTTGATTTCTAATTTTTTCAATTTTCCTTTTTGCTTCTTTCAAACTCAGCTTCCCTGAGTCATTTTCTGCTTTTTAGTCTAGAGTCCAGTATTAAGCGATCGCACCAAGCGTTTAATTTTGGATATTCACTTAAAGATATGCCTACAATTGGCATCAAAGGTACTACAGTTCCAGCCACAGCTTCAGCTAGAGTGAGGTTTTCACTGCCAAAGTAAGGGCGATCGTCAAGTAAACTTTCAAACAACTTCAGTACTGTGGCAATTTTTTGCTTTGCCTTCTCAATTTTTTCTGGATCTCCTCCAGGCAAGCCGAGAAACTGAGGTAGAAAGATGGTAGTTGCAGGCAAAAGCTCATTCACAGCTACCAGTTGTACCATACGGGCGATCGCCAAATCCTTTGCATTTTTAGGCAGCATCGCAGGTGTCGGGTATTTTGTCTCTAAATAGTCCAGAATTGCCAAGGATTCTATTATCTTCAAGTCCTCATCTACCAAAACTGGTATGCGATGAAAAGGACTAATCGCTGAAAACTCTGGTTTAAACTGTTCTCCATCCAGTTTGATCTCTACTAATTCAAACTCAAGTCCTTTTTCTAGGAGAGTAATCCAGACGCGGCGCGAATTGGGAGAAATTGGCGAGTGATAAAGCCTCAGCATCAGAAAACCTCATATTTTACAGCATTTTACCTCCAAGGTATCTGAATACCTACTACTAAAAAGTTAAGTTATTCAACAAGTCTGGTTGCAGATATAGCAGTCCTAAATCATTCGTGAACAACAAGATCCCCGACTTCTCAAAGAAGTCGGGGATCTAAAGCCCCTCGATTTTCACAAATCAAATAGGATTGCTATATAAAGTATGGTACTAGCTAGTTAGAGGAAAAACTACTGATAAATCCAGCGATAAATCTGGAAATTCAGGAATATTTACAATGGCATTTGGTAAATATATTTGCTTACTTGCATAATTAAAATTACCTTGCAAATCTTGGAACGGCTGGGTATAAACTTCTAAACAACTAGCTTTTAAGTTAAATATCCAATAATTAGCTATTTTCGATTCAGCATAAAGGGATAACTTTTCTTCTATATCATATTTAAGGGTACTATCTGAGACTTCAGCCACTAATATAATATCTTCAACGGAAGGATGCTTTGATGAATAACGATCGGCACGATAACGGGCAATGACTACATCAGGTTCAGGTTCGCTATTTGGAGGTAATGAAATTGGTTCTTGTCCTCTTACTATAGCCCTTTTGTGGAGTAAAACAGCTAATTCATTGACTACAGAAGAAGTACAGCTACTATGTGGTGTTCGTTTAGCAGCCATTTGCATTAATTCCCCACGAATTAATTCGATATTGTCGTTTTCTGTTAAAAAACCCAATTCAATTAAGCGGTGATATTCTTGAATGTTGAATAGTTTACGCGTGATGTTTGTTGAAGTAATCATAGGTGGGCAAAACCAGTATCAGGTTTTGTTTTTAATTTTAATAACAAAGAACTCAGGAATCAGAATCAATATGATCGCTAATTCCTGAATTATGAATTTTTCTTCTTAAAACACTCTCTAAAAAAAATTAAACAGGCAAATCAGCAGCACTCTGGATATTTTTTAATATTAAGTCAGGGCTACTACGTTTAATTAAGCCAGTTAGAACTTTACCAGGGCCAATTTCTATTACTTGCTGGATACCGTTGGCTGGTAATTGCAGAGAAATTTCTCGCCAGCGTACCGAACCCGTCATTTGTTTGTTGAGGCGTTGCTTCAAAATTTCGGCATCAATAGAGGGAATTGGTTCTATATTCGATAAAACTGGGACAATAGCTGGCTGAAATTCTACAGATTGCAAAATGTCTTGAAATTCAGCAGCAGCAGCAGCAATTAAATGTGAATGAAACGCCCCAGAAACTTTTAAAGGAATAGCGCGTTTGGCTTTAACTTGAGACATCACCGTTTGTACAGCCTCGGCTGTGCCTGAAATCACCACTTGAGCCGGACTGTTGTCATTTGCCACTACTACATCAGGCGTTTCGGCAATAACTTTTTCCAACTGTTCACGGTCAAAATTCATCAGGGCTGCCATCATACCACCAGAGGCACTATCCATGAGTTCTGCACGACGCTTCACCAGAGATAAACCAGCCGACCACTCAAAGACACCCGCAATATAAAGGGCAACATATTCTCCCAAACTGTGTCCAGCAACTAAATCTGGTTTCTGCCCTCCCTCCCGAAGAAGGTCAGCAAGAATGCTTTCTACCACATAAAGGCTTGGCTGAGTGTATAGCGTCTGTGATAATTTTTCTTCTTGTGTTTGACATATTTCGGTCACAGACCAGCCTAAAATTGCCTCGGCTTGGGCAAATTTGTCTTTAGCGGCAGGTATATCTAATAAATCCATTCCCATTCCCAGCGCTTGGGAACCTTGTCCGGGAAACACCCATGCAGTTTTAGTCATTAGTTATTAGTCAGTGGTCATTGGATACTGGGGAGTAGGGAGATGGGGAGATGGGGAGATGGGGAGATGGGGAGACGCGGGGACGCGGAGAATAACCAATGCCCAATGCCCAATGCCCCATGCCCAATTTTTATCTTCCCCATTCAAAAATTGCTGCGCCCCATGTCAGACCGGCACCAAAGCCGGATGTAGCAACGATGTGATTGGGTTTAATTTTGCCTTGGCGGACTGCTTCATCTAAAGCTAGGGGAATAGAAGCAGCTGAGGTATTGCCATACTGGGCGAGATTACTGATAACTTTATGTTCTGGGATATTTAAGCGTTGGGCGACGGCATCAATAATCCGCTGATTGGCTTGATGTAGGACTAGCCAATCGATGTGGTCAACAGTGAGGTTAGCTTGAAACAAGGCTTTGTCAATGATTTCTGGCACTTTTTGGACGGCGAAACGGTAGACTTCTTTGCCGTTCATACTAATGGGTTGGTAACCACCTTTAGTGACATTTATACCAGGGAGTAGTTCTTGGGATGAGCCTGTATAGCTCAGATTGAGGCAATGGTTTTGAGTACCATCACTTTTAAGTGCAAAACCGAGTAAGCGATCGCTTTTGGATGCTTGCAATACTACTGCCCCTGCACCATCGCCGAATAATACACAAGTGCGTCGGTCTTGCCAATCTACCCAGCGAGAGAGGATATCTGCTCCTATCAACAGTACATTTTGATAGACACCTGTTCTGATGTATTGGGCTGCTGTGACTAGTCCAAACACAAAGCCTGAACAGGCTGCCGTCAAGTCAAAGGCTACTGCTTTGGTTGCTCCCAATTTAGCCTGCACTTGGCAAGCACTACCAAACAAATCCTCAGGTGTGGAAGTCGCCAGCAAAATCAGATCTAGGTCTTGTGGCTTAATTCCCGCAGCTGCGATCGCCTGATTGCTGGCCGCTGTAGCGAGTACACTCAATGACTCAGATGGTAGTGCTAATCGCCGTTGACAAATTCCAGTTCTTGTGGTTATCCATTCGTCTGATGTTTCAACCAGTTCAGTCAATCTCTGGTTGTCTAGGGAAGTTGCTGGTACTGCTGAGCCACTTCCTGTTATTGCTATGCCTAAGTTATGCACACCTAATCTCCTGAGCTATGAGCTTTTTGTCACTTGTTCTTTGTTATTAATGACTAATGACCAATGACTAACCGCTTTCTCGCTCTAAGATATATTGGGACTGAATTCGTTGCAGTACCTCGTTGTCAACAGCTTCTTTTGCCATGCGAATTGCATTAAAAATCGAAGGTGCTTGTGAGCTACCGTGACCGATCAAACAAACTCCTGCTACGCCTAAGAGCAAAGCGCCGCCGTGTTCTGCATGATCCATGCGCTGCTTGATCCGCTTCAAGTTGGGTTTTAATAGTGCTGAGCCGATTTGACCGTGTAATCCTTGGGGTAATTCTTCGCGTAAGATTTGCAAAATTACTTCTCCGACTGCTTCGGCAAATTTTAACAAGACATTGCCGACAAAGCCATCACAGACAATCACATCAAAACGGCCGGAAAGCACATCACGCCCTTCAGCATTGCCAATAAAATTAATTTGGGAATTTTCGCGTAGCAGTTGGTGGGCGCGGACAGCTGCATCATTACCCTTAGAATCTTCTTCACCGATATTCAACAAACCCACCTTAGGTTCAGTTGTACCCAAGACATATTGACTGTAAGCCGACCCCATGACAGCAAACTGCTCTAAAAACTTCGGTCGGCAATCTACATTTGCACCGACATCAAGTACTAGTACTGGTTTTCCAGCGACGATTGTCGGAAAAACAGTCCCAATGGCTGGGCGGTCAACTCCTGGTAATCGTCCCAAGCGGAGCAAAGCCGATGCCATAGCTGCGCCAGAGTGACCTGCTGAAAATACCGCATCTGCCCGTTGCTGCTTGACCAAATCCATCGCCACATTGATAGAAGCGTTGCGTTTGCGTCTCACTGCGTTTAAAGGCTCCTCATCCATCGCGATCGCTTCCTGTGCGGTCACGATTTCCACCTGCCCTAAATTTGTTTTTGGCGGTAAGGCAGCTTCAATTTGTTGGGGATCACCAACCAACAATATATCTACACCCAATTCTTCCCTTGCTCGCAATGCGCCAGCAACAATTTCACCGGGTGCGTGATCCCCTCCCATTGCGTCAATTGCGATCCGTACACGAGTCGATCCCATTGCTAAGAGCTTCTAGAAACCTTACAAATTTTACCAGATGGATAGCTCAAGATAGTATGAATTGTTGAAGAGTGGGGAGTGGGGAGTGGGGAATGGGGAATGGGGCATTGGCCAAACAGGGCATGAGAAGAGGATGGGGGGATAAGGGGATGGGGAGATGGGGGGAAAGAAGAATTACTTTTTCCCCACCTCCCGACCTCCCGACCTCCCCATCTCCCTCATCCCCCTCATCTCCCTCATCTCCCTCATCTCCCTCATCTCCCTCATCTCCCACATCCCCCTCATCCCCTTCATCTCCCTCATGTCCCTCATCTCCTTCACTCCATGCAGTTAACCCACCCCCTACATCCCACTCATCTCCATATTCTCTCCACTATCCAATCCCCCCTCTACGCCCCGTCTTTCAAATCTTGATTAGTCCGAGCTTCCAATGTCTGATTGAGCCTATCCAATGCACCAGTCAGTCTTTCTTGAGCTGCAAGCTTCGGATCTGAAAGTGGGGATTCAATGACAGCA
>JAVRBV020000087.1:0-30172 GCA_034531095.2 Nostoc sp. CreGUA01
GCAAGGAACTGAAGTTCCTTGCTCATAGCTCAAGTCATCTAAAGATGACTAAAATATAGCCAAAAATCTTTAGTCTACTTCAGTAGACTTTAGCTATAAGAGAGGGAATTCATTCCCAGGCGGGTATTGAATACTTTCACCAGAGTTCTACCTGTTCTTGCAATCCAAGCTGATGCTGTTTGCGCCAAGCTTGGGGAGGTAAACCGTGATGTTGGCGAAACTGACGAGAGAAATGAGACACATCCTGATAGCCCAATGCTTTCGCTATCTTTTCGATTGTCTGATTATTATTTTGGAGTAAAAAACGCGCTCCCGCCATTCGGCGTTTGACAATCCAACAGTTTACAGTCTCTCCTGTCTGCCTTGCTACTCGATTAGTTAAGTAAGCAGGTGAGTAACCAACAGCAAGAGCCACATCACACAAAGTAATTCCTTGGTGATAATAGGCTTCGATAAAGTCAAAAACTTCCTTCAATTGGGGAATGGAGGGAAAAATTGACTTAGAAGGAATGTTGGCTTCTCTATCAGGGGCTTCTCTATCAGGGGCTAGGGCAACACCTCCAGCGATCGCTGTAGTATCATCTGTAAATACTGATTTTGGAGCTTTCGCAAATTTCATCGCACACCAGGATTGAAGAGTAGCTTGCTTTTCCAAGCGGGTAGCGATCGCTCTGAGCAATTCATCTAGTGTCGAGGGTTTGGTAAGATAATCATCTGCTCCCAATTCCATAGCTTTGCGAACATCTGCTCTGGTACTACTGCCAGTCAGAAAAATAAAAGGAATAATCGCTGTCACAGGATCTTGGCGTAACGTAGTTAAAACGCTATAACCATCCATATCGGGCATCGTGATATCGCAAATCACTAAGTCGGGTACATCCTTTTGTGCTTGTTGGATACCAATACGACCGCTTTGAGCGCCTATCATGTCAAACCCTTTAGCCTCAAGACCCTTTAAATAAAGATTGCGGGTAACGCTATCATCTTCAATAACGAGAATTTTCTTTGAGGATTCGTACATCATTTTCTATTACTATAATTTTTTACAGAAGCTAATTACTACACTCTTTAGTGAGTATCTAAATAGGCATGAACTTAATTGCCCCGTTCTGAGAGTTATGATTTTTAAGTTTTTAATGAATAACTATTCTTCATTTCAACACTCATAACTCGGAACAAGTAAACTCTGATTTCATTAATGGCAGTATTACGGTAAAGTTAGTGCCAACACCAACTTCACTTTCTACATAAACTTGACCATGATGTAAATCTACAAGAGTTTTAAGAATCGATAGTCCTAGTCCAGTACCAAGGATATGATCAATGTTACTACCACGGTAAAATGGCTCAAATATTCGTTGTTGATCTACTATTGAAATACCAATCCCTCTATCTTTAACTTGGAAAATTAATTTTTCATTTTCGCAAGATAGTTCAAAAATAATTTCACTATTTGGAGGAGAATACTTAATTGCATTATCAAGCAAATTCTTCAAAATAGGCTCTAACAACTTTTTATCTATATAAGCTGTTAGAGACTTATCTTGAGTTACAAAATTGATTGGGTTTTGGCTAACACTCATCTGCATTTGTGCAACTAAATCCTGACAAAACTGAACTAACTCAAGCGGTTTTGGTTCAAAGTTTAATTTTGCTGCTTCTGCCTTAGAGAAGAACAAAATATCATCCAACATCAGGCTAAGTTGTTCGGTAGCTTTTTGAATGTGATCGAGTAATGGTTGGATTTTCTTCTGTGTACGTTTGTCTACTTCTTCTTTTAATAAACTATTAGAAAATGAAACAATATTCAGCGGAGTTCGGAATTGATGGCAAACCATAGAAAGAAAACGCGCTCTCAGTTCGCTAAGTTGTTTGGCTTGTTCTAAAGCTTGGTTAAGACCTAGTTCTGCATATTTGTAATCGGTAATATCGATACCTGCAATCATTTCTACTGGTTTTCCACCAAAATCCAGCCCTCCATCCAGCATGACAACCGCACAGGCTAGCCAGCGCTCCGTGCCGTTTTTCGTCAAAATATTCATCTCCTGGTATTCAAAGTTAGCTGCTTCATTCGGCTTACGTACCTGCCTGCGTTTTTTGCTCTTAATCAGTCGGCGAAGATCAAACCCTGTTAGCAGTTCCTCTTTTGTGTAGCCAGTGAGTTGCTCTACTGCCGGATTTATATAGCAAA
Source organism: Nostoc sp. CreGUA01 (assembly GCA_034531095.2). Taxonomy (GTDB): domain Bacteria; phylum Cyanobacteriota; class Cyanobacteriia; order Cyanobacteriales; family Nostocaceae; genus Nostoc. Next base: position 2,192 of record JAVRBV020000087.1, read on the forward strand.
GCCGCGTGCCTTGAATCAGAAAAGTGCTGGTATCTGTTGTTTCTGCTAAAGTCCGAAATCTAGTTGCGTTTAATCGTAATGCTTCTTCAGTCTGTTTCGATTCAGTAATATCCCAAATACTCCACACTCTCCCAATAATTTTGCCCTCAAGCAACTGTGGTTTAGAGTAATGTGCAAAAATTCTCCCATCTTTTAACTCTAGAATGTCGTAGCTCTCAAAATCAGACTGGCTAGACACTTCCCAAATCAGCCGACTAAAGGCTTGTGGATCTTTAAGTTGGTTCTCAAAAAAGGCTTTGCATCGAGGACATTTTTTAGATAATATTAGTGACTGTGGGATCTGCCACATATCCACAAATTTCTGATTCAAGCTCAGAATATCTCCCTCAAAGTTAACTGCAACAATACCAATTGCAGTAGATTCGAGAGTAGAACGAAGCAAAGAAAGAGATGTTTCTAGTTCTACTTCTTTTGCCTTGAGTTGAGAAAATTCCTGTTGTAAATTGTCTTTGGCATTCCTTAATCCATCAGTCCATTTATGTACGCTCAATTCTACTATTTCATCAGTTTTTTCACGAGCAAAGACACACCCAAATTCCATATCTTGGTGTTTGACATGGTTCATAGATATTTCTACCAAAAATATCCGACCTCTTTTTGTCTGATAGCGAGATTTAAAAGTAAAGGAACCCCGTAAGCTAATGTCTGACCAATTGTGTAGAGAAAAATCTACATCTATATCATGCAGACTCATGGAAAGTAATTCCTCACGGGAATACTCAGTCATCAGACAAGTGGCATCGTTAACGTAAAGAAACTGCGCGTTTGCTCCTAAACAGAAGGCAGCATCTACAGCATGATTTATTAGGAAATGAGCAAACTTCATCTCTATTTCCGGTTGTAGTGCCCATTGATTGTTTGATCTAGCTAGTGTATATTCCCCAGAATTCATATTTCTACTTCCCCTGGTAATCAATCAGCACCATAGGTATTGATGAGTTAACAGTCATAACTTACTAAAATCTTTGGTGCATTCTTTGGCTGTTAAAAAATAAAGTTAGCTAATAAATTAACAAATATTATTAATTTACTTAACAAAAATTATCATACCAGTAAAACGTAAATTATTGAACCAAATTTTCCTAAAAAAAACCTAAATGTTTAAAAAACTTGGCTATTGACTTAAACAGCTTTTTATAGCAGCACAAAATTTAGACAAATCCAATCTAGATTAGTCAACAAACCTTATAGATTAAGAGTTAAAAACTCTTAATCTATAAGTAGAAAAAATATTTTAAATTTCAATTAGCCCTGCACTAAAACTAACTAAATGGTTCACCAACCTAAAATTACTGAGTTTCGTCTGGGAAAAGTTATAGGATAAAAATCTTTATCCTTTAACTTTTCCCTCGCCAAGGACTTTAGCGAACTACTAGTACACGGTGGCAGAAGTTTGCCTACCTTTAACCAGTTGCTTGAGTCGAGACAATTCATGAATTGTCCGTATCTGTCTGGTTAATTAATATGGTAGTTGGATTTACGCTGTGCTGTACTAGTGTAGAGTCGTTTGATTTTAAACATAAACGCGATGTGCAGTGCTAGACCTGGCTTAAATGAACTAAATTTCACTCATCAATTTATTTGCTTAATTGATCTTAACTCCTTCATGTATCTAACTATATAAGAATATGCTTAGACATCTGTCGTAAGAAGTACAATCATACTGAAATTATACGTTTATCTTTACGTATAACTTTGTGTTTGTTTTATCATAAAGAAACACGAACTTATACTAGGTACATAATATTAAATTGTATGTCAAAAAAATATATTTTATCAAGTAATTACGTAGTCAACGCTTAGTCATCTCTCAAAGGAAATATAAATAGTTAATGAATGATGTCTTTCTCGTTACAAATAATTGACCCAAAGAGTTTTTGGTGACAATATAAAGACCGCTAAATCGGCTCATGCTTTAATTCGGATAAAAACTTGTGTAAGTTCTAAAACAAAAGAATTCAGGACTTACGCAAAGGATAACAAAAGTAGGGGTAATTCATGAATTACCCCTACGCTTGAATAAGGTTTTCGGTCATATGTTGCGTAAGTCCTGGAATTGACAACTAGATCAAAAGATTTTCTATTGCAAATTTGGTAATGTAGCGCTTCTGCGATTGCAAAATATCATCTTTCCGGGTGACTAAGTTGCAAATGTCACAGTCACGAGCAAAGCAAAAGAATTGACACACACATCAAAAGATTTTTCATTGCAAATTAGGTTTTCATCATAATAATCGCCACAAGCTAAGAACCTCCCCAGGCGGTTTAGTAAGTAGCTCGGTGCTATTAAAGCTAGCTATATTAAGCTTTGTAAAGATTATGAGATGTGTTTGAACTCAGGTTAGTTGCTACTTTATACACCTTTAGATGATTTAGTTTTTCCCCGCCAACCTACTTCAGTACTGTAGTCATCACCATAGAAGCGAAAAATTTGACACCCCCATCAAAAGATTTTTGATTGCACAACGGTCTTCGTCTGCTTTATTCTGGTCACAAGAAGCACAGATCCGACTGTTGTATACTTTTGGTAAAAATTTTTTGGTACTGCGCTCACGAGCATCAATCAGCAGCGATCAACTATTTCTACTATCGCCCAAGTTAGGTCATAGCTGTAGTAAACAACAGAGTTGTTTGTATTAAATATTTCTCGCGCTGCGATTGTAAATTAAAAAGCCTTTGTGTAACTTTCTGTAATTACGTGAAACCAATGAGTCAAAACTATACTGGTTCAAACTCTCCTCTCATCATCACTGAGCCATACAAGGAACTTCCCGCAAACAGATATGTAGAATCTGTGTCTGACTCCCGCAAGGTTGATGAATTGGAGAATAATGGGGGAATTCAGCCTTTTTTAAACGATGAAATTGCTCCAGCGCTCTCAGTTGCCGATGCGATCGCTCAAATGTTGGAAAATTTGGGAGTAAGCTACGCTTTTGGTGTCGCCGGTGGTGCAATGGCCAGCCTTTGGGGTGCGCTATCCAATAGCAGCATAGAGGTATTGAACTTCCGCCATGAAGCCGGAGCCGCATTTGCAGCCACGGAAGCTTACTTTGCTAATAATCGCCCCACTGTAGTTTTTACCACAGCAGGGCCGGGGATCACTAACGCCATCACCGGATTATTTGCGGCTCGTGGTGAAGGTGCCAAGGTAATTTTACTGTCGGCTTGCACCTCAGCACCGCAGCGTGGACGTTGGGCTATTCAAGAAACCAGCACTTATACCTTGCCTAGTGGAGGGATTTTTACCTCAGGAGCGCTATTCAACTATGCAATCACAATTGAATCTGCGGCTCAACTACCGCAGATTTTTCGTAAATTGGCTCTGGCTATGGCGCAACCAGGCGGATTTGTCGCCCATTTGAGTATTCCTACCGCCGTGCAGACAAGTTTAGTTGAGGATATAGCCTTACCCCAACTAGATATTTCTCCCTTTGGGATGACTGCTTCTTTTGAAGCGATCGCTAAATCGGTAGAGTTATTATCATCTGGCCCCTTTGCCATCTGGGTTGGTTTCGGTGCGCGTGACGCAGCAGATGAAATCCGCCAACTCGCTGAAAAAACCGGAGCCGCCGTTATCTGCTCCCCCCGTGGTAAAGGTATCTTCCCCGAAGATCATCCCCAGTTTGTGGGTGTCACAGGTTTAGGCGGTCATGCTTCCGTCTTAACTTATATGGAAGAACAACCTCCACTACGCACACTTGTATTAGGAACCCGCCTTGGTGAACCAACTTCCTTTTGGAGTTCGGCGCTAGTTCCCAAAGGAGGTTTTGTCCATGTCGATATTGATCCAGAAGTACCAGGTGTAGCCTATCCCCACGTTGAAACTTTCGGAGTTCGGTCTGACATCAAAGCTTTTGTGAAAGAGTTGTTGCAGCAATTACCAGATGCTCCTGATTCCACAATCTCGTTACCTCATCCGAAACACAAAGCAATTGAACCTGCATCAGACGTAGATTATCCAGTGCGGCCAGAAGTATTGATGGCAGCAATTCAAAAGATCGTTGTTGAGGGTAGCGATGCGATAGTCATGGCAGAGTGTGGTAACTCTTTTACTTGGTCAACTCATCTACTGCAATTTGCCCAAGCCAACCGTTACCGAGTCAGCACCGGAGTCGGCGCAATGGGTCACGCCGTCACAGGAGTGTTGGGTGCAGCGCTGGCGAACAATAGCAAAGCTGTAGGTATTGTCGGCGATGGGGCAATGCTGATGAATAACGAAATCAGCACAGCCGTGAAATACAAAATTCCTGCAATCTGGATTGTACTCAACGATGCGCGTTACAACATGTGCCATCAAGGGATGAAAATCTTGGGATTAAAGGGTGCAGATGCAACACTTCCACCCACAAACTTCGCCATGATTGCTCGCGGGATGGGAGCAGAAGCGATCGTAGTTGTTAGAGAATCGGATATTGAAGCGGCATTAGAACAAGCGATCGCATCAAATGTTCCCTTTCTCATTGATGTCGTGATTGACGGCGATCGACCAGCACCCTCTGGTGGACGTAATAAAAGTTTGGCTGCACAAGGAGTCAAATCAAGTTCGGCTAAAAATTCAGCCAAGCAAGTTTCATTTCCAATGATTTGACTTTAAAACCTTGCAATCTCATTCAATTCTTATAGACACTAAAACACTCCAAGAAAGCGGAATTTACAACGCAGTTTGGATTCGTCTATTCAGCAAAGGATGAATTTAGATGTGACAAAAACTTTCCCACTAAACTGGAATTTTTGATTTTTGAACACCAAGGTTTTTCTAACTTCATCCCATCTTAATCTTTGAGTGTGTTTTTATGTCTACGTCTTTACATTTTGTAATGGTCATTACTTTCTCTAACCAATAGGACTTACGCAAACTCTACGAACCCTTGGCGTTCTTGGCACGCCAGTTGCTTCAAGTCGGCAGAGCCGCCCAACGCACTGGCTCGTCTTGGCGGTTCGATAAATTAAGCGAAGTTAGCTCTTTTTGCGTAAGTCCTGACCAATACTCAAAAATATCGAGAGGTGAAAATGCTGCTATTTGAAACTGTTAGAGAAATGGGTCACGAACAAGTTCTCTTCTGTCATGGTAAAAATCCTGAAATTAAGGCGATTATTGCCATCCATAATACGACCTTAGGCCCAGCGATGGGAGCTACAAGACTCATGCCTTATATTAACGAAGAAGCAGCTTTAAAAGATGCGCTTCGTCTAAGTCGGGGAATGACATATAAAGCCGCCTGTGCAAATATTCCGGCTGGTGGCGGTAAAGCAGTCATCATTGCTAATCCTGAAAATAAAACAGATGATCTGTTGAGAGCTTACGGACGTTTTGTTGATAGCTTGAATGGGCGTTTTATTACCGGGCAAGATGTTAATATTACCCCTGAAGATGTGCGGACAATTAGTCAAGAAACTAAATATGTTGTTGGGGTATCAGAAAAATCTGGTGGGCCTGCTCCCATAACATCACTAGGAGTTTTTCTCGGAATTAAAGCTGCTGTAGAATCTCGTTGGCAGAGCAAAAGACTTGATGGCATGAAAGTTGCAGTTCAAGGCTTAGGAAATGTCGGTAAAAATCTCTGTCGGCATTTACATGAGCATGATGTCCAGCTTTTTGTTAGCGATGTAGACCCAGCAAAAACAGAAGAGATAAAACGACTTTTTGGGGCAACTGTTGTAGAACCAAATGAAATTTACGCTCTGGATGTAGATATTTTTTCTCCTTGCGCTTTAGGAGGAATTCTTAATAGTCATACAATTCCTTTTCTGCAAGCTTCGATTATTGCTGGTGCAGCTAATAATCAATTGGATAACGAGCAACTCCATAGTCAAATGCTTGCCAAAAAAGGGATTCTTTACAGCCCTGATTATGTAATTAATGCCGGAGGGCTAATTAATGTTTACAACGAAATGATTGGTTATGACGAAGAAAAAGCTTTCAAACAAGTGCATAACATTTATGACACGCTATTAGCAATTTTTGATATTGCTAAAGCCCAGGAAGTTACTACTAACGATGCTGCCAGACGATTAGCAGAAGACCGGATCAACAATAGTAAGCGGAATAAAACTAAAGCGATCGCAGCTTAATTGTTATTATCTTAAGGAGTGAAAAGTGGAAAAAAATACTTTTGCAACATCAGCTTACATTGCTACTTCACCAGAGAGCGCCTTTGACTACCTTTGTAGTTTAAAGAATTTAGATGAATGGACGCTTTACAGCCGGATGAAAGAGCAAATTGATGAAGATACCTGGCTCGGAACTGCATCCGGTTATCACAAAAATCTTTATTATCATGTTAAGAAACTAGAAAATCCGCTTTTCTACGGCATTGAGTGGCATTGTGGATTAGAGTATCAGAAATATTTTCAGGTTTATCCTGTTTTGCTATTTCCTACAGACTACATTGAGCCGGGAACAGATGAAAAAGGTGTGTACTTTCATTGGTTGAGCTTTGTCGATCCCAAACGACAGACTCAGATGATTATGCAGGGAATTCATACAGTACACACTTCCGAATGTCGTTCTCTCAAAGGTAATTTGGAACGCAAGGCTGGTCTGACCTCAGCAGCTAAAGGACGCCATTTTATCGATACTGACACTATCTATGTTGATGCTCCAATTGAAATTGGTATTGAATACTTAAAAGATTTACAAAATATAGATGAATGGGCGCATTTACTACGACCAAATGGCGAGATAGGTGTTGAATCAGGTGAATTTAAAGATGAATATGACCAAAAGGTAAAAGTTTCTGTACGGTTGCATAGTTTGAGTAAATACTACTTGCTTGAACAAGAACATTTTTATCCAGACTACGAATATTATCAGCGTTCTGTAGCGTTACTTATCCCAACTGCCTATGCTTTTGCAGATCCAGAAGCTTCTGGTTTTATTCTGCATCGAATCACATTCTGGAAAACAGATGGAACTGTCACCCACGGCAAACTTCAAATTGAAGACTTTGGCGCTGAGAGCATGAACATCAAACGTTTACTCGAAGCCAAAGCTGGTAACCTCAAATCATTTGATCGGGGAATGAGCTACCTCCCAAAAACTCCAGAATCACTAGTTAATAGTCATTAGTCATTGGTCATTGGTCATTGGTTAACTAACAAAAAAAAGGACAAATGACAAATGACAAAGGACAAAACATGAAACAGAAACAACTTACTATTACCTTTCTAACTTTTTGTGTTGCCGCTTTTTCAGGAATGAAAGCTGCCTCAGCTGCATCATTTTCCGTAATTGCCGACGGTCTATATAATGCCGGTGGTCTGAGCTTTGGCCCTGATGGTAATCTCTATGTTACAGAGGCGGGAATCGGGGGAAGTGGCGGTTGTGTTCCACCAGCAAGTGGTCAAGGTGATTCTTTATGTTATGGCACAAGTGGCGCAGTTACCAAAATTGAGAATGGTAAAACTAAGCGAATACTTACAGGACTTCCTTCTTTAGCATTACCAGATGGAACTGGCGCCGGTGGGCCTCGTGATATCCAATTTGATGCTAAAGGTAAACCTTATGTTCTGATTGGGTATGGGGCTAATCCGGCCTTTCGCGATCGCAATTTAGGTTACACTGACCTCGGTAAAATCATTGCTCCCGACTTTAATACCAATTCCTGGACGAGTGTTGCTGATTTAGCTAACTATGAACTCGCCAACAATCCCGATGGTGGTGATGTCGGTAGCAATCCCTTGGGTTTCGTCATCGATGACAATAAGTTAGTTGTAGTTGATGCAGGGGCAAACGACTTACTCAGTGTTAACACTGATGGCAGGAATTTGCAGGCGATAGTTGCGTTTCCCCAAGACATACTGACCAATCCAGTCTTTCCGCCTTCAGGTACACCATCCAATGAACCTGCACAGGTGCCATCTCAAGGTGAGGTGGTGCGATCGCCGAAGGCGGGGCTTGGCCCATCGCAGTTTCCAACCCAAGCAGTACCCTCAAGTGTGGCAAAAGGCCCTGATGGTGCTTATTATGTCAGCCAATTTACTGGTTTTCCCTTCCCAGAAGGCGGGGCAAAAATCTATCGAGTTGGTGCTGATGGCTTGCCAACAATCTTTGCCGATGGTTTTACCCAACTCACAGACTTGGAATTTGATCCTGCGGGCAATTTGTATGCTTTGCAGTACGCCAATCAGTCAGCTTGGAAGGGTAATTTTGATGGTTCTGCGATCAAAATAGCTACCGATGGGACACGCACAACTCTTTTGAGTGGCAATGGATTAGAGTCACCTAGCGCCCTGACTATTGGTGCTGATGGTGCAGTATACGTCACAAACCGAGGCGATCGCCCAGGACTTGGACAAGTGATCAGAATTGAGAATACCAAATCTATTCCTGAACCTGATTCTGCTTTCGGCGTGTTTGCGATCGCTGCTTTCGGCGTTGCTTGGCTGCACAAAAAAAGAATCCCCAAACCTCTCAGAGATAGAGTTGTGGCGCTCAAGTAAAAGTTTCAAACCAATATCAGTTCCTCTCAAGGACATTTACCCTGCATTCTTCAGGGACTAGGATTTCTTCTCTTTAAAACCATAAAACTTTCCCGAAATTACTAACTCTTAATCTCCCTTGAAAGGTATGAAACTCAAATCATTTGCTCTGACATCTCTGACATTTTGTTTTGCTGCTATTTGCGGAACACCATCTGTACAAGCTGCAACCCTAACGACAATTGTCGATGGAATCAGTAATGCACGGGCTGTTAGCTTTGGCCCCGATGGTACTCTCTACGTAGCAGAGCCAGGTATCGGTGGAAACGGAAATTGCCAACCATCTCCGAGTACACTGTTTCAGCCGATCTGTGCTGGTAATAGTGGTTCACTGGTCAAAGTGACACCAGGTGGTCAGCCACAGCGTCTATTCAATAACTTTCAATCTATAGCAGAGCAACCCAGTGGCAACCAAGGCGCTGGTATTCAAGACATACAATTCGACTCTCAAGGGAATGCTTATCTTTTAACTGGGTTTGCTGGTTATCCAGGAAATCGCGATTTAGAATCACTTAACCTTGGTGCTAATTTCCCGATCCCAGAGCAGCAACTTGTTACTTTCCCGCCATCCACACCCGATAAAGTACTGAATACCCCACTTTTAGCACAACTTTTCAAAGCTGATTTGAATACCGGAAAGCTGGAAAGTATTTTTGACTTCGGCAAGTATGAAATTACTAATAACCCAGACGGTGGGGATGTAGTTACCAACCCCTTTGATTTGACCGTTAGTGGTGATACTGCTTATGTCGTTGATGGGGGTGGAAACGCTGCTTACAAAATCAAACTTGATGGAAGTGAGTCTGAGGCGATCGCAATTCCCAAAAAAGTCCTTAGTGCCTCATCATTACCACCCCTTCCACCAGGACAAGAACTACCTCCAGGTTTAGTAGAGATACTTCCAGGAGGAAACATCGCAATTCAATCAGTACCTACAGGTGGCACAATTGGCCCCGATGGAGCCTTATATGTTGCCGAATATTCAGGTTTTCCATATCCAGAAGGTGAATCGCGGATCTTTCGCATTGGGGACGATGGGAACCCAGAGGTTTTTCTGGATGGATTTACGCAAATCACAGACTTAACCTTTGATGAAGAAGGCAATTTGCTAGTTTTACAGTTCGGCGACGAGTCTCAGTTGCAAGGTGACTTGCGATTCCTTCCCGGTTCTCTGATTCAAGTTGCTCCAGATTTAACTCGGACAACATTGGTGGCTGCGGGTGAAGGGCTAGAATCGTCTGCTGGAATCGATATTGGCCCTGACGGGAAGATATACATCACCAAGCGCGGTGTTGGTCCCGAACTAGGTTCGGTGGTTCGCGTGGATGATGTCGTTGTAGAAAGAGTCCCCGAACCTACCTCAATCTTGGGCTTATTAGCACTTGCTAGTGTAGGCGCAACTGGTGCGATCGCCAAGCGCAAACGCCAAAACAAGTTGGGTGAAGAGTTGCTAGCCAAAGCAGAGATAGTCTAATTCCTTATTACCAGCCTACTCTGTCAGGCATAGCTTACAGAATAGGCTGCTGCCTCACACAGAAAGTTGCATTTCAAACAAGAGGCAGCAGCCCGAATTTTAGGGTTCCCCAACTAGGACTGGGAACGAAATTAGTCTAGGAACGAGTATAACTCATACAACCAGGACTTAAAACTTATGGGATTAGTCAAAAATGTGTCACTTGCTATTCTCGGTACTGGATTCACCGTGTTAGCAACAGCGGCTCAAGCCAAAGCTGTAACATTAACTTACGACAGAAGTATTGGTAGCCCCGGCTTCGGCCCTGGAGAACTGTTTGTTCCCCAAGGTATAACGGTAGATAACTCCGGGAATACTCTGATAAGTAACGGTCGCGGTCTTAACCCGGACGGTACTTTTAACCCAAACATTGGTAACAAGGTTGAAATATTTAATCCTCAAGGGAATTATATTGGAGCGATCGGTGAGGGCGGTAGAGGACCTGGACAATTTGACGAACCATCAGCCCTAGAAATCTCTCCGCAAACTGGGAATTTGTATGTAGGTGATGTATTCAACAACCGCGTTAATGTCTACAATCCTCAGGGTAACTTTATTAACTCATTTGGTGAATTTGGCGGACTAATACCGGGTAGAGCTTTCTTTGGGCCATCTGGTGTGACATTTGACAAAGATGGCAATGTATATATAGGTGATTTTAGTGGCGACAAAATCAATAAATACACTAAAGACGGCGAACTACTTGGCAGCATTGGCAGTTCTGGCACTCAACCAGGGCAGTTTCAAGGGCCAGCAGGTTTAAGAATTTCCCCAGTTAGTGGCAATTTCTTCATCAGTGACCAATTTAACAACCGGGTTCAAGTTCTCGATCCTCAAGGTAACTCTCTGTTGACATTTGGCAAACAAGGCACTGGAAATGGAGAGTTTAATCAGCCAATCGGCATTGAAGTGGACGAATTTGAGAATATTTATGTAGCTGATTCTATCAACAGCCGCGTCCAAGTATTCGATAAAAACGGTAATTTCTTGACGGCTTATGGTGAAGCTGCCGCAGCGCCACCACCCCAACTAGGTCAGCCACCTTTTGGCGATCCCCTCGACCTGACACCAGGCGTATTTAACTGGACGGCTGGCACAAGCTATAAAGATGGCAAGCTTTATGTGGGCGATTTCTTCCAAGGTCGCGTTCAAGTTTTAAACGTAGAAGACAGAAAACAAGTGCCAGAACCTAGTTCAGCATTGGGTTTAGTATTGCTTGGACTTGGGGCTGCTACCGTCACATTGAGAAAACGTGGGCAACAAAAGCCAGTCTTCAGTTTAGAAAAGGAACTGCAAAAACAGTGCTAGTAGTCTGTCAAGTTGAAATTGATAGGTAAGCAAGTTCGTAGTAAGGACTTTAGTCCTTATTTTCTAAGCACTAAAGTGCTTACTACAAACCTTCAGGACATTAACGGTTGATGCACATTCTGATTTATTCATACAACTATCATCCAGAACCAATTGGTATTGCACCTTTGATGACTGAACTAGCAGAAGGGCTGGTGAAGCGAGGGCATCAAGTACGGGTAATCACAGGTATGCCTAACTATCCTCAGCGCCAGATTTACGATCGCTATCGGGGTAAGTTATACGTTACTGAACAGAAAAATGGTGTCACCATTCAACGTAGTTACCTGCGGATTAAGTCTAAACCTAACCTTGTAGATCGGCTACTGTTAGAGTTGAGCTTTGTCTTTACAAGTTTGCCACAAGCTCTTAAGGGTGAACGACCTGATTTAATTCTCTTAACAGTGCCGCCGTTACTAGTTTGTTTACCTGCAACCTTAATAAGTTGGTTATACAACTGCCCAGTCGTGCTGAATGTGCAAGATATCCTCCCAGAAGCTGCTGTGCGTATTGGGCTAATTAAAAATAAGTTGATGATTCTCGCTCTGGAAGCTTTAGAGAAATTTGCCTACCGAACTGCACATACTATTAGCGTCATTGCCGATGGCTTTGTAGATAATTTAATCAATAAAGATGTACCTGTTAATAAAATTGCTTGCATTCCAAATTGGGTAAATCTAAATTTTATTCGCCCTTTACCAAAACACGATAACTCTTGGAGAACTACCCATCAACTCGATAGTAAATTTGTAGTGCTTTATTCAGGCAATATTGCTCTCACCCAAGGTTTGGAGACAGTCATAGAAGCAGCAGTTCGGTTGCGTCATCTAGAAGAAATTGTCTTTGTCATCGCTGGCGAATCCCAAGCCCTCGAAAGGTTGCAAAAACATTGTCTTACTTGTGGTGCAGATAACGTTTTGCTTTTACCATTGCAACCGCGAGAAAAACTACCGCAAATGTTAGCAGCTGCTGATGTCGGGTTGATTGTCCAAAAGTGCAATGTGATTTCCTTCAATATGCCTTCTAAAATACCACTATTGTTAGCAAGTGGTCGTCCAATTGTGGCTTCAGTTCCCGGAGTTGGGACTGCTGCGAAAGCTATTCGAGAAAGTGGCGGCGGTATTATTGTTAAGCCAGAGTCAGCAGATGCTTTAGCCACTGCGGTATTGGATTTATATAATCAGCCAGAATTAGCAGCAAAATTAGGGCGTGAAGGAAGAAAATTTGCGGTAGAAAACTATTCCTTTGAGCAAGCGCTAGATCGGTATGAAGAGTTATTTTCTAATATGATTGCCAAAAGAGCAACAACTTTGGATATGTTGCCTGAATTGATTTCTCAGGAATCACTTGTTGATATTTGAAAATTGGAAGAAAAATGCCTTTGAAATCCTCTTATTCAGATCATCTGAAAAAAACTGACCAACGCTTGATTGCCTTATTGAGCGATCGCATATCATTATTAGCAGCATCAGAACAACCTTCTTTAGATGAACAACTGGCTGATGTAGCTCCCCTACTCGCTCAAGCTGGTATTCCTGAGTCTGTTTGGGCGAGTGTGCTGAAGAGTTGTCATGGGACTTTAATTCCTAAATATACAACAAATCATGTCAGCCCCCGACAAATTACAATCATCGGTGGATGTGGCAGAATGGGAAGATTCTTTAAAGAGCAACTTTTGTTAGCAGGTAATAATGTTAGTGTCCTCGAATATGAGGATTGGGAATATGCAGATCAACTATTAAGTCAGGCAGAATTAGTTTTAGTCAGCGTTCCTATTGAACATACAGTTGATGTTATCAAGCGGGCGGCTAAATACCTTACCCAAAATACCGCTTTGTGTGACATTACGAGTATTAAAGCACAGCCAACTCAGGCAATGCTCGAACACCATTCTGGCCCAGTTATGGGTTTACACCCAATGTTTGGGCCAAATATCAAATCGTTTTTTGGACAAAAAGTAGTAGTTTGTCCAGGTCGAAACGATGATTCATTTCAATGGTTTTTAGACTTGATTAAAAGTCAAGGTGGAGAGTTAATTGTTTGTACGCCTGAAGAACACGATCAAATGATGGTGATTGTTCAAGCAACGCAACATTTCTGTAGATTTAGTCTTGGTGTTTTCTTAGCACAAGCGAAAATCGATATACAGCAGAGTTTAACAATGTCAACTCCTAATTATCGTCAAGAAATCGAAATTGTTAAACGTTTATTTTCCCAAAATCCTCATTTATGTGTGGATATTATGTTAGCTACACAGGAAAGGTGTGATGCAATTAGCTTTTTAGCTGATACTTACAGTCGGTTAGCGAGACTAGTGGCGAGGAAAGATAGAGAGGCATTAATTCAGGAATTTGAAAAGGCTCAAAGCTTTTTTGAAGAGAAAATCAACAGTTTTATGCAGCCTTTAAATACAATGGCTATCCAACGTAATTTTCAAGCAAAGCTGCACACAAATATTAGCATTTAAATAAACAAAAATATGCTGATAGACATCTTTCATGATACCGTTTGTCCTTGGTGCAGAATTGGCAAAAGAATTGAGGTTCATGAGGTGAATTTGTTGTTGTATCGGCAAGCAATATCGCTGTTACAGGAAGTGATATCATGTTCGGCTAATCACTTATGATTAAAATTTCTCCGCGTCCCCGCGTCTCCGTGTCCCCGGGTCAGCCTAAACAATAAGTCTTCAACCGGACATGATATGAGGGGAGAATTTTAAACCCAGGGAAGCGCGGAGGAACGCTGAGGTTTATGAGGTTATTTACTACTTTTGGGGGAGGCGGAGGTTTTTAAATTGGGTTGTTGGGAAATGTACTAGAAAAGCAGTATAAAAAGCGAATAAATTGACACCCAATCGAAAAATTATTCAATGTATTATTTGCTTGATATCTAGTATTCTTAAATAAGAAGTGAAAAGTTTTTGATTACATTTTTTAAAGAGAATATGTTGGCTTAGATTGATAGAAATTTATCTAAGAATTTGTTTGAAAAGTCCTTGGCTGTGATTTTAATTGCATTCTTACCCCCCTTAATCCCCCCTTATAAAGCAATGCGGTTCAGTTAAGGTCAAAACTCTTTGTCAAAGCCAATTTTTTTAACGAACCGCCAAGGACGCCAAGGACGCAAAGAGAAGAAAGAAATGCTTAACTGAACTGTATTGCCTTATAAAGGGAGAAAACCGGAAAATCTAGTTCCCTCACCTTTCCAAGGGGAGGGTTAGGGTGGGGTAAAAAATATTGGATACATCAATCATGACTTTTCAAACATCCTCTAAGTCTGTTCCAGATTTGAAAATAACTACTAATAATGATGAATGATTGACTAATAAATATTCTAGAGAAATTACTCATGATTTTTGATTCACGTTCCTACAAAACCCTTGGTGGTGTAAGTGTTTCTCGCTCCATCACCCAAGTTAAGATGAACACTGCCCTCGAAGATATTCTATTCCATTTAAATTCTCAGCGTGGAGGTTTGTTAAGGAGTAGCTACGAATATCCAGGCAGATACAAAAGATGGGCGATCGGATTTGTCAATCCACCATTAGAGTTGACTACACAGGAGAATGCTTTCACTTTGATAGCGTTGAATGAACGCGGTCAAGTACTTTTACCATTCTTCTTAAAGCGCCTATCTCAGTCAGAACAACTTGAGAAAGTCACCCAAGATCGTAATAGTATTGTAGGGTTTGTTAAACCTACAAAAAAACGATTTACTGAAGAAGAACGCAGTAAACAGCCTTCAGCATTTACCGTTGTCCGCGAAGTTCTAGATACTTTTTATAGTCAAGAAGATGAGCATTTAGGCTTGTATGGGGCTTTTGGTTATGACTTAGTTTTTCAGTTTGAACCAATTACTCAACATCTAGAACGTCCTACGGATCAACGCGATTTGGTACTTTATTTGCCAGATGAATTGATTGTTGTTGACTACTATCAGCAACGTGCATTTCGTCTACAATATGATTTTGAAACAGCGCACGGTAGCACTAAGAATCTGCCGAGAACAGGTGAGTCTGTAGATTATCGCGGCAAACATTTTCTACCGAATCAAACTGCTGACCATAAAGTAGGCGAATATGCCAAAAAAGTTGAGATTGCACTCGATTATTTCCGCAGAGGCGATTTATTTGAAGTTGTTCCTAGTCAAAACTTTTTTGAAGGCTATGAAGATGAACCTAGCAAACTATTTGAAACTTTAAAGGATATAAATCCCAGTCCTTATGGGTTTATTTTTAATTTAGGTGGAGAATATCTGATTGGTGCATCTCCAGAAATGTTTGTGCGGGTTGAGGGTAGGCGGGTAGAAACTTGTCCTATTAGTGGCACTATTAGCCGGGGACTAGATGCTCTTGACGATGCGGTGCAAATTCGTCATTTACTCAACTCTCACAAAGATGAAGCTGAGTTGACCATGTGTACTGATGTCGATCGCAATGACAAATCCCGAATCTGCGAACCTGGTTCAGTACAAGTTATTGGTCGTCGTCAAATTGAATTATACAGCCACTTGATCCATACAGTGGATCATGTTGAAGGTATATTGCGATCGCAATTTGATGCTTTAGATGCCTTTCTTTCCCACACTTGGGCGGTTACAGTCACCGGCGCACCCAAAAAAGCCGCAATAGATTTTATTGAACAGCACGAAAAGAGCGCTCGGCGTTGGTATGGTGGAGCAGTCGGCTATTTAAATTTCAACGGGAATTTAAATACTGGCTTAATTCTGCGGACAATTCGATTAAAAGACTGCATCGCCGAAGTGCGAGTTGGCGCTACTGTCCTTTATGACTCCATACCCCAAGCTGAAGAACAAGAAACAATTACTAAAGCAGCCGCGTTATTTGAAACAATTCGGCGTGTAAAGCAAACGAGTCAGAAAATTGATGAGTCCAGTTCTCTCAAGTTAACTAAATTCTTACCTTGTGCGGCAACTGGTAAACGCATCTTATTAATAGACTACGAAGACTCATTTGTTCATACCCTAGCTAATTACATTCGCCAAACTGGTGCAAGCGTTACCACATTGCGTCATGGTTTCTCAGAATCGCTATTCGATACAGAACGCCCTGACTTAGTTGTATTATCTCCTGGCCCTGGTAGACCAAGTGATTTTGGGGTTTCTGAGACTGTCGGTGTCCTTGTGCATCGCCAAATTCCTATTTTCGGAGTTTGTTTAGGACTGCAAGGCATCGTTGAAGCTTTTGATGGACAATTGGGAATTCTCAACTATCCTCAACATGGTAAATCTTCACGGATTTTCGTCACCGATGCCAATTCTGTCATCTTCAAAAACTTAGCGGAATCCTTTGCAGTCGGTAGATACCACTCATTATTTGCTCTACCGGAACATTTGCCAAAAGAACTGAAAGTAACAGCGATTTCTGATGACAACATAATTATGGGCATTGAACATCAAACACTTCCCATCGCCGCCGTTCAGTTTCATCCAGAATCAATCATGACTTTAGGTGGAGAAGTCGGTTTGGAAATCATTAAAAATGTCGTGCGTGCATATACGCAATCATTAGTTAGGAGTTAGGAGTTGAGAGTTAGGATGTTTATGACTAATCAATTCGCCCCTCCTCGCCATATTCTTGAAGAGATTGTGTTGCATAAAAGGCAAGAAGTTGCACAAATGCAGCAAGAACTACCTTTAGCCTCCTTGCGACAACAGTTAAATGCAGCCCCGACTGTGCGAAATTTCTTGACTGCTTTGCAGGAAAATCCCAACCAACCAAGCTTAATTGCTGAAGTAAAAAAGGCATCACCTAGCCGTGGGATTATTCGGGCAGATTTTGACCCTGTAGCGATCGCTCAAGCTTATGAACGAGGTGGCGCAGCTTGTTTATCAGTCCTCACCGATCATAAGTTTTTTCAGGGCAGTTTTGATAATCTGCGAAGGGTGCGTCAACAAGTTGCATTACCTTTACTGTGCAAGGAGTTTATCATTAACTCCTATCAAATTTATTTAGCACGGACAGCAGGCGCAGATGCTGTATTGTTAATTGCGGCTATTTTATCAGATCGAGAACTCCAAGACTTTTTGCGAATGATTCATGATTTAGGCATGACTGCGCTAGTAGAAGTTCATACATTAGCTGAACTAGATCGGGTGCTAAAGCTTGACAATCTAAGTTTAGTAGGAATCAACAATCGCAATTTAGCAGATTTTACCCTTGATTTGGGAACAACACAGCAACTTTTGGCAGAGCGTCAACAACAATTACAAAGTTTGGATATCACTGTCGTCAGCGAGTCTGGACTGTATACACCTGCTGATTTATCTTTTGTTGCTGAAGCTGGTGCGCGTGCGGTTTTGATTGGAGAGTCTTTAGTTAAACAAAGCAATGTAGAACAAGCTGTGCGTAGTATTTTTAGCCTTTCTTAAATCCAATACGCTTGGGTTAGCGTCAAAAATCCTAAACTGTGTAGGTTGGGTTGAGGCTTTGCGAAACCCAACAAACCACTGAAAATGTTGGGTTTCGTTCCTCAACCCAACCTACGATTCTACGATTCTTGCAGTTTTAACGGAGTTCAAAGACTCATTAACGGAGCTAAAAGACTCGTTAACGGAGCTAAAAGACTCATTAACGGAGTTCAAAGACTCGTTAACGGAGCTAAAAGATTCATTAACAAAAAATTTAGCATGAGCATCGTTAATTGCTAAATGTTAATTATTCCAAAACTATTAACCAATCATTAACTATTTTTCAGCATGACTTCTATCTCCGATTCCTTTCAAACTTTACGCGTTAGCAAAGCTCCTCCGCAGGAGGCTCGCCAACAGTGTGCTTTAATCCCCTTTATCACAGCAGGCGATCCTAACTTAGAAACCACTGCCGAAGCTTTACGCATCTTAGATCGCAACGGTGCTGACTTCATCGAGTTGGGCATTCCCTACTCCGATCCTCTCGCAGATGGGCCTGTGATTCAAGCAGCAGCAACCCGCGCTTTACAAAAAGGCACCAAATTAGAGCAAGTGCTAGAGATGTTGCACGTAGTGAGTCCTAGCCTGAAAGCGCCGATAATTCTATTTACTTACTACAATCCCATTTTGTACCGGGGTATTAAGTCATTTTTGGCGCAAATTGCTGCTGCTGGGGTGCAAGGGTTGGTAGTGCCAGATTTACCCTTAGAAGAAGCAGAAGAATTAATACAGACTGCTGCCTCTTTCGGAATTGAAGTAATTTTACTCGTAGCTCCTACCAGTTCTAAAGATAGAATTGTTGCGATCGCTCGTCAATCTCAGGGTTTTATCTACCTAGTGAGTGTCACCGGAGTTACAGGTATCCGCGCTCAAATCCAAAACCGTGTAAAAGATTTAATTACCGAGTTGCGAAGCGTCACCGATAAACCCATTGGTGTTGGTTTTGGCATCTCAGCACCAGAACAAGCACATCAAGTAATGGAATGGGGAGCAGACGCAGTGATTGTTGGTAGTGCCTTTGTCAAACGTTTAGCTGAAGGTAGCCCAACTGAGAGATTACAAGCCGTGGAAAAATTTTGTCAGGAACTCAAAGCAGCAATTATATCATGTCCGGTTGAAGACTTATTGTTTAGACTGACGCGGGGACGCGGGGACATGGAGACGCGGAGACATGGAGACGCGGGGACGCGGAGAAATTTTAATCATAAGTGATTAGCCGGACATGATATTACCCCAGTATCCCTGCAACAAGTTGGTTCGGCTAAGTAAAAAGGGTTCCTTTACCTCACTAAACCGAGAACCGCTATATTCAGTTCTCGAAAATATATTTCAACATCAAAGGATTTTAACCAGTGGTAAGCATACAGGACATCAAAACTGCAACCGTTCAACCAGATTCTTTGGGCAGATTTGGAAAATTCGGCGGTAAATACGTCCCAGAAACCTTAATGCCTGCATTAAGTGAATTAGAAACAGCATTTCATCAATACCGCAACGAGCCGAGTTTCCAAGCAGAATTGCAAAACCTACTGCGTGATTACGTAGGACGACCCAGCCCATTATATTTTGCGGAACGCTTGACAACAAACTACGCTAGACCAGATGGCACGGGAGCGCAAATTTACTTAAAGCGTGAGGATTTAAATCATACAGGCGCTCACAAAATTAATAATGCTTTAGCTCAGGTGTTGCTAGCTAAACGCATGGGTAAGCAACGGATTATTGCAGAGACAGGTGCAGGACAACACGGCGTAGCGACTGCAACCGTATGTGCTAGGTTTGGTTTGAAATGTGTGATTTACATGGGCATCCACGATATGGAACGCCAAGCCCTGAATGTGTTCCGCATGAAATTAATGGGTGCAGAAGTTCGTCCAGTAGAAGCGGGTACGGGAACTCTCAAAGATGCAACTTCCGAAGCAATTCGAGATTGGGTGACAAACGTGGAAACAACCCATTACATCCTGGGTTCCGTTGCAGGGCCTCATCCTTACCCGATGATTGTCCGTGACTTTCACGCGGTAATTGGTGTAGAAACTCGCGCTCAATGCCAAGAAAAATGGAGAGGATTACCAGATATTCTACTGGCTTGCGTGGGTGGAGGTTCCAATGCGATCGGCTTATTCAATGAATTTGTCCATGAAACCTCAGTGCGTCTAATCGGAGTCGAAGCGGCGGGTGAAGGTGTAGATACAGAAAAACACGCTGCTACCTTGACAAAAGGCAAAATAGGTGTATTGCACGGGGCAATGAGCTATTTACTGCAAGATGATGATGGTCAAGTCATCGAAGCCCATTCAATAAGTGCCGGACTGGATTATCCCGGCGTTGGCCCTGAGCATAGTTATTTAAAGGATCTTGGTCGCGCCGAATATTACAGCGTCACCGATAAACAGGCGTTAGATGCATTTCAAAGGCTTTCGCAACTAGAAGGAATAATTCCAGCTTTAGAAACTGCTCATGCGATCGCATATCTAGAAACCCTTTGTCCTCAGTTAAAAGGTAGTCCCCGCATCGTCATCAATTGTTCTGGTAGAGGCGACAAAGATGTGCAAACCGTCGCCAAAGTCCTGATTCCCTAGTGGTTCATGTCATTAAATTTAGACGAGTTCGTAGTAAGCACTTTAGTGCTTAAAAATTCAGGACTAAAGTCCTTACTACAAACTTATTCTCCATTCAGAACTAGTCCAATGACAAATACCCAATATGATAGCTTTAACTCAAATTCCACCTGAAAACACCTACATCTCTTCTGAGTTTGACAACTGGCCAGCGTTATTACAACAGTTGTTAAATCGGCAATCGTTGACGGTTCCCCAAGCTACAGATTTGATGCAAGGTTGGCTCACAGATGCCATTCCCCATGTCCTATCAGGAGCAATTTTAGCCGCAATCCAAGCCAAAGGCGTATCCGCACAAGAATTAGTAGGCATGGCCACCGTCTTACAATCCCAATCCCCAGTACCCAGTACCCAATCCCCAACCCCCCTAATTGACACCTGTGGAACTGGTGGAGATGGCGCTTCAACCTTTAATATTTCTACTGCTGTCGGCTTTGTTGCCGCCGCCGGTGGGGTAAAAGTTGCCAAACATGGCAATCGTTCGGCATCTAGCAAGACTGGTTCGGCTGATGTGTTGGAAGCTTTGGGTATAAATCTCAACGCCACTCCTGAGAAAGTGCAAGCCGCAGTTGGTGAAGTTGGAATCACCTTTTTATTTGCTCCAGGTTGGCATCCTGCACTCAAGGCGATCGCAACTTTGCGAAAAACTTTGAAAGTGCGGACTGTTTTTAATTTGCTCGGCCCGCTAGTAAATCCCATGCGACCGACAGGACAAATTATTGGTGTCAACGACCCACTTTTACTAGAGGAGATTGTTCAAGCTTTATCGCAATTGGGATGTCAGCAAGCGATCGCCCTCCACGGACGCGAACGTTTAGATGAAGCTGGTTTGGCAGATGTCACTGATTTAGCTGTACTCCAAAATAAAAAAGTGCGTTCTCTAACGCTCAATCCTCAAGAACTTGGTTTGAGTTTTGCGCCAACTGCGGCGTTACGCGGTGGAGATGTCCCAGAAAATGCCGAAATTTTGAAGGCAGTTTTGCAAGGTAAAGGTACTCAAGCGCAACAAGATGTTGTCGCTTTAAATACAGCCCTCGCATTGCAAGTTGGTGAAGCTATTCATGGAGAAACGGATGTTTTAGCTGGTTGTGTTAAAGGTA
Organism: Nostoc sp. CreGUA01; assembly: GCA_034531095.2. Classification (GTDB taxonomy): domain Bacteria; phylum Cyanobacteriota; class Cyanobacteriia; order Cyanobacteriales; family Nostocaceae; genus Nostoc. The sequence goes on from JAVRBV020000087.1 coordinate 23,743, forward strand.
TTGCCCTTGCTCAGGAAATTCTTCAAAGCGGCGCTGCTTGGACAAAGCTAGAACAACTTGCTGAATTTTTGCATTAGACGAATCTCTCTTTGCTACGGTGTACACACAAGTCTCTCGATCTGCACCTTTGTTGCATCGACTCGCACCTTTGTTGCATTGACTCACACCTTTGTTGCATTGACCTGCACCTTTGTTGCATCAACTCACACCTTTGTTGCATTGACCTGCACCTTTGTTGCATCGACTCACACCTTTGTTGCATTGCTCTGCACGTTTGTTGTATCGACTCACACCTTTGTTGCATCGACCTACAAAAATTAACCCATCCTACGTTACGAAGCAACTTTAAAAGACTTGTGTGTACACCGTAGCCGTTTCAGGGAGACGGATCAATATCAGGACTTACGCAAAAAGAGCTAACTTCGCTTAATTTATCGTAGACGCTTTGCGGCTTGCCGTAGGCTACCGCCTTTGCGCTTCGCGTCTCGTAGAGAAGACGCCAAGAACGCCAAGGGTTCGTAGAGTTTGCGTAAGTCCTAAATATATTACACCAAGTTCGGATAATTACTTATTATTAAAATCTCTCCGCGTCCCCGTGTCCCCGTGTCCCCGCGTCAGTCTTAATGATAAGTCTTCAACCGAACATGATATTACACCCAATAACTTACACAAGGAAAAACAGATGATTATCATACTTAAAAGCGGTACACCTGTTGAGGAAATTACTCGCATCAGCCGAGAACTGAGTGACACTTGGAAAGTCACGGTAGAAAAAAGCATTGGCACTCATAAAGTTGTCTTAGGGCTAATTGGTGATACCACTAGCATCGATAAATTACAAGTTCAGGAATTTAGCCCTTGGATTGAGCAAGTATTACGAGTGCAACAACCTTTCAAGCGGGTAAGTCGAGAATTCCGACATGGAGAAGCCAGCGAGGTTGCAGTACCTACACCTAATGGTGACGTGTATTTCGGCGAGCATCATCCCATCGTAGTGGTAGCTGGGCCTTGTTCCGTTGAAAATGAAGCGATGATTGTGGAAACGGCAAAGCGGGTGAAGGTAGCCGGAGCAAAGTTTCTGCGTGGCGGAGCTTACAAACCTCGCACTTCACCTTATGCGTTTCAAGGTTATGGTGAAAGCGCTTTAGATTTATTAGCAGCAGCGCGGGAAGCTACTGGTTTGGGCATCGTCACAGAACTCATGGATGCTGCGGATTTATCCGCAGTGGCGAGAGTCGCTGACATCATCCAAATCGGAGCTAGGAATATGCACAACTTTTCGTTGCTGAAAAAGGTAGGCGCTCAAGATAAACCTGTGCTACTCAAGCGGGGAATGTCTGCCACAATTGACGAGTGGCTGATGGCAGCAGAATATATTTTGGCATCTGGAAATCCCAATGTGATTCTTTGTGAACGGGGAATCAGAACCTTTGATGGCAAATATGCCAGGAATACTTTAGATTTATCGGTGCTTCCAGTGTTGCGATCGCTTACCCATTTACCGATTATGATTGATCCCAGTCATGGTACTGGTAGGTCTGAATATGTTCCATCAATGGCAATGGCCGCGATCGCCGCTGGTACAGATGCCTTGATGATTGAAGTTCACCCCAATCCCGCCAAAGCTTTATCTGACGGGCCTCAATCTCTCACCCCTGATAAATTTGACCGCTTAGTTCAAGAAATGTCAATTCTGGGCAAAGTAGTCGATCGCTGGTCTACACCTGCATTCGATCGCATTGGCGAAAGCCACATTCTCCTCACGCCAGAACTCTCAAAATAAGTAGTTGGACAAAAATATTTACAGTCATTGCGAGCGTTCGCGGAGCGTCTCGTTCGCTCTTAGCGTCTCGTAGAGAAGAGAAGCGAAGCAATCTCATTTCTTGCGATTGCTTCATTTCGCTTTGCTCCATTCGCAATGACGTTGTGTAATTAATTCTGTACGACTACTTAGTAGATAGAGCGCAAACATAGCACAAATAACTGAATGCACTCAAACTACTTTACCAATCACTTGTTTTCGTGTCGTCCCAAACTTCTAATTCCAAATCGTGGAGATAGGTTAGTCCACTTTGAATTTGTGTCTCTGTTCCTTTGATTTCAAGGTCAAACCAACCATCACCGAGAGCATTGGCTCCCAAAATTGCTGCTGTGATATTCACAGTCAAACCGTAATCAGACACCAGGCGAGAAATGACAGGTTCCTGGTGATAATCTTTAGGAATTCTGAGTCGAATCCGTTTATTAGTAGGTGTATTGTCACTAACCATAGAAGAGAGTGTGGGGAGTGGGGAGATGAGGGAGATGAGGGAGTGTGGGGAGTGTGGGGAGTGTGGGGAGTGTGGGGGGAAAGATTTCTTCCCCATCCTCCCACACCTCCCACACTTCCTGGAAAGCCCCACCACCCTATGCCCAACTTATTCAACATCTTTAATGCGGGTTTTGCGTTCTAGAATCTCCTTGAGTACTAAGGTGACTACTGCTAGTAGGGCTAACAGTACAGCGGCAGAAAAGGCGGCTTCGGTTTCATACTGTTTGTAAGCGTCTTCCACAAACAGTGGTAAGCTCTGAGTTTGGTCGGCAATGTTGCCTGATACCACGGAAACTGCGCCGAATTCACCCATTGCTCTGGCGTTGGTCAAAATTAAACCGTAGAGTAAACCCCAACGGATACTGGGTAGGGTGACGCGCCAAAATATTTGCCAGTCTTTAGCACCCAAGGTTCTAGCTGCTTCTTCTTGGTCTTTGCCAAATTCTTCTAAAACCGGAATTACTTCCCGTGCGACGAAGGGCATACTCACGAAGGCTGTTGCCAATACCATACCAGGGAAGGCAAAGATAATTTTGATATCGTGCGCTTGCAGCCAAGGGCCAAACCAGCCATTGCGTCCGTAAAGTAGGACAATCATCAATCCTGCGACTACGGGGGAAATGGAAAAGGGCAGGTCAATAATGCTCAAAACTACGGCGCGTCCAGGAAATTTATGGCGAGCGATCGCCCAAGCTGCACACAAACCAAATACTGTATTTAATGGTAGAGAAATTGCAGCTAATAATAACGTCAACCATGCTGCATGGAGAAAGGCTGGTTTGCTTAGGTTAGATAGAAATGGCCCGACTCCTTTGCTGAAGGCTTGGATAAAAACGTTAATTGCAGGTAGATATTGAACTAGAGTTAAATAGGCGATCGCTATACCAATTAAAACTATTGGCACCCACTTTTTCTGCTGTTTTGGCTTGGCTGTATCTGTAATATCTTCAGATGCAGATGAGTGAAAACTTGGCTTATCTACTGTCATATCGCCTTGCCCACGCTTGTAAGAAATTAATAGCCAATAGCAACACTAACGAAATTGATAGTAAAACTATGCCAATTACTGTTGCACCAGAATAATCATACTGTTCTAATCTTTGGAAAATCAGTACAGGTGCGATTAAATCTTGGTATGGTGTATTGGAAGAAATAATCACTGTTGAACCATATTCGCCAACTGCACGGGAAAAACCCAAAGCAACACCAGTCAAAATTGTCGGAAATAATGGTGGTAAAATCACTTTCCAAAAGGTCTGCCATTGAGAAGCACCAAGACACCAAGCGGCTTCTTCAATTTCATGTTCCATTTCCTGAAGCACGGGCTGTACAGTTCTCACTACAAAAGGCAATGAGATAAAGATCATTGCTAGGGCTACCCCTGTTCGAGTAAAAGATACTTTAATTCCTAGAGGTGCTAACAGCGAACCTATCCAGCCGTTATCGCTGTAAACTGTTGCCAGTGTTAAACCTGCTACCGATGTTGGCAATGCAAACGGTAAATCTACTGTGGCATCAATCACGCGTTTAAAGGGAAAGTCATAGCGGACTAAAACCCAAGCAATTAAAGTACCAAATATGCCATTGAGCAAGGCAGCAAACAAAGATGTCACAAAAGTTACATTATATGTCGCTAATGCAATTTCACTAGTGGCGATCGCCCAAAACTTAGCCGGAGGTTCAGTACTCGCTTTTAAGAACATCGCAACTATGGGCATGAACAACATCACCGTCAGATATCCGATGGTGATTCGCCAAGTCCAAGGAACTCGCTGCAATCTCTTCCAAAACGGTGTTTTACGTTCAACTTCCACAGCAGGAGATAAAGTTGTCATAATCAAAAATTCAAAATTTCAAAAGAAGTCATGAGTCAGGAGTCAGGAGTCAGAATTCAGAATTCAGGAGCCAGAACAATATAATTCCTGGTTACTGAGTCTTTTTAAGAATAGAAAATTCAGAAGCAGAGCTAGAGCTAAAATTCAGTTGAGTATTAGACATCTCCAACAATTAATTCTGCGTTGCCTGAAATCCTTAGTAGGGGCGTAGCTTGCTTCTGGGTTTCGGAGTACGGCCGTACCCTACGGGAAGGCGGAGCCTACGCCCTTACATCATTTCACCAGATGTCTATTCTGCATGACTGGCGGATGTAACTTGCTTTAACCTAGTAGTATAAACGGTCAAACATTCGCGTGTAATTGAAAATTTGGTGGTCTACAATTTCTGAATTTTTAATTGTGACTCCTGAATTTACCAATTCTGAATTCTGACTCCTGAATTCTTCGTTAATTACCTTTTCTTTTGGGCTTGTATCTTATCAAACACAGCCCCATCTGCGAAGAACTTTTGATCGATTTCTTCCCAACCACCAAAGTCCTGAACTGTACCTAAAGTTTTTACCTTAGGAAATTTATCTGTAGCTGCTTTACTTTGGGCTACTTCCTCATTTGCAGGTCTGAATCCTAATTTAACAAACTCTTCTTGTGCTTGTGGAGTATAGAGGAATTTGATAAAACCTTCAGCAACTTCCCGGTTTCCATGTTTATCGACGTTTGTATCTACTACAGCTACGGGATTGTCGATGGATATATTCACATCGGGAATCACATAATCTACTTTCTCACCTTTTTGTTGCGCCAGAATAACTTCGTTTTCGTAGTTAATTAACACATCTCCTTGACCTTGTTTAGCAAATGCATCGGTGGCTTCCCGCGCATCTTTTGTCAGAATTGGCACGTTGTTATAAACTTGGGTGACATATTCAGTCGCTTTGGCTTCATCGCCACCTGTTTTAATTACGGAGTTCCAAAGTGCTAAGAAATTCCAGCGAGCAATACCTGAGGTTTTCGGGTCAGCAGTAATCAGTTTTACATCTCCTTTGACTAAATCTTCCCAAGTTTTGATGCCTTTGGGGTTACCAGGACGAGTTATGATTGCTGCTACAGATTTGGAGACGATACCATTATTGGGGACTTCTTTTTCCCATCCTGACTTAATTAATCCAGCTTTCTCAATTTTGGAAGTGTCTCCTGCTAATGCTAAGTGAACGACATCTGCTTCCAAACCATCGATGACGGCGCGAGTTTGAGAACCAGAACCGCCATAACTTTGCTTGAAGGTGACAGTTTGATTATGATCTTTTTTCCACTGTTCTACAAATTTAGGAATGATGGCTTCGTGAGCAGCTTTGGTAACTGCGAAGGAAACGAGGGTTAGTTGAACATCCTTGTTAGTAGCAGCCGCAGGACTAGCAGCAGGAGCTTCGGTGGAAGAATTGCTCCCATCTCCACCGGAGCAAGCGGCAAGTGCGATACTCAATAATGCACCTGCCAAAAACAGCGATACAAAGCTTTTGAGCGAATTCAGTCTGAACCGATAGGTTCTATGTTCAGCGATCGCTTGTAATATTTTTAGTGGGCGCTGCCACAAACTCATTCTATTTCCTCCGCTTAATCTACGCTTACTAGATGGGAATACAGTTATATACTGTAGTATATTACTAGGTTTTTGCTGCAATTTGGTTACAAATACACAAAAACATCATATTCTCGATAGACAATATGGTGATTTTATCAGTTCTATGAGCAATTACAAATACTTTGAGTTTCAAATATTAAACTGTCATGACAAAGAGCTAGCAAGCTGCTTGATGCAATGGCGAGAAAATTAGTGATTTGTCAGGAAAATCTATGTTTAGCGATCGCTTTTTGTTAACCTAGTGCAGAAAAATCAAGTAAGGTTTTGAGTCCAAGGGCAATTACTGTGGTGATAAATATACGCCGTAACCAGATATTGTTAAGTTTGAGGGCAACTTGCGATCCGACAATGCCGCCAATAAACATAGTAATACTGAGAATAATACCAAGCTTGTAATCGACTATTCCCTGTGTTAAGAAAATAATGGTGGCAATTAGCGAAGAAAAAATATTAATTAACTTTGTATTTGCTACCGCTTCAACAAATGTCATCCGAAATAAGCTGATATCAATTTACATTGAGGTTGCATAGAATAGAGAGTTAAGAGTCTAGGTTAGATAACAAAAAAATGGCACGTCAGCTAAAAATGGAAATTAGCGAAAGCGCAGAGTATTTAGAGAAAACACTTAAACACACGAGGAGTGC
>JAVRBV020000088.1:0-35227 GCA_034531095.2 Nostoc sp. CreGUA01
ATACCCCTGTGTTCCGGGCAGCAAGTCTTTGATCCTCTCCCACTGGTCATCTCGCAGCGCATAACGTCGAGTCATTATTTCTCTATTTGCTTAATCCCAAGCATCACTGACTCCAGTTTACCTAATTGATGACACGCCCTAAGTTAGTATGGGCATTGAGAGTGTTGAGTTAGGAGTTAGGAGTTAGGAGTTAGGAGTTAGGAGTTAGGAGTTAGGAGTTAGGAGTTAAAAATTATTCTCCTTGTCCCCACCTCCCCATCTCCCCATTTCCCGTTTACCAGTCATTAAAAATTGATAACTGACAATCTAGTGACAATTAGATTTAGGATCTATTTAACAAACCTGGAAAATAAAATTTTGGATAATGGGTAATGAGTGACGACACTTAACGTACATAGACTAGGAAACAAAAGAGCAGTGGAGCAAACAGGCAAAGAAGCAAAAGAGAAAATTCTTAACTCCTAACTCCTAACTCCTAACTCCTAACTCCTAACTCAACTGTCAACACTCCCAATGCCCATCCCTAACTGAGTAGGTCTAAAACTATGGAACTAACAACTGACAACGTTGAAACAGTCTTAGATGAAATGCGCCCTTATCTCATCTCTGATGGCGGCAATGTGGAACTTGTAGAACTCGATGGCCCCATTGTCAGACTGCGGTTGCAAGGCGCTTGTGGTTCTTGCCCAAGTTCTACAATGACTTTGAGAATGGGTATTGAGCGCCGCCTGCGGGAAATGATTCCCGAAATTGCAGAAGTTGAACAAGTGGTGTAAAAGTTAGGAGTTATGAGTTAGGAGTTATGAGTATTAAATTAACTCCTCGCTCTTTACTCCTTACTCTTGACTATTCTTATGTCCCATCCCCTCTACGTCGCTTTTATCTGGCATCAACATCAGCCGCTGTACAAATCTCCTGGCAGCGGCAATTCCCTATCTCCTAGCCAACAGTACCGCTTACCTTGGGTACGTTTGCATGGCACTAAAGATTATTTGGATTTGATATTAATTCTAGAACGGTACCCTAAGTTACACCAAACGGTGAATTTAGTACCATCGCTGATATTGCAATTGGAAGATTATATTGCTGGCACTGCTTTTGACCCTTACCTCACAGCTAGCTTGACACCGGATGAACAACTGAGCCAGCAACAGCGAGAATTCATTATTCAACACTTTTTTGATGCTAATCACCACACCCTCATCGATCCTCATCCTCGCTATGCCGAGTTGTATTATCAAAGGCAGGAAAAAGGACAAAGTTGGTGTTTGGCAAATTGGGAATTGTCAGAATACGGTGATTTGCTGGCTTGGCATAATCTGGCTTGGATCGATCCGCTGTTTTGGGATGACCCAGAAATTGCCACTTGGTTAAAGCAGGGTCGAAATTTTAGTTTAAGCGATCGCCAGCGCATTTATTCCAAACAGCGAGAAATCCTCAGTCGGATTATCCCCCAACATCGGAAAATGCAGGAAGCGGGACAATTAGAAATTACTACCACGCCCTACACTCACCCGATTTTACCTTTGCTAGCTGACACAAACTCTGGTCGGGTAGCTGTGCCAAATATGACACTACCAAAACAGCGTTTTCAGTGGGCAGAAGATATCCCGCGTCACTTAGAGAAAGCTTGGAGCTTCTATAAAGACCGCTTTGGACAGGTGCCCCGTGGTTTATGGCCTTCAGAACAGTCAGTAAGCCCACATATACTGCCGTATATTATTGACCAAGGATTTAAGTGGATATGCTCAGATGAAGCGGTTTTAGGATGGACGCTGAAACACTTTTTCCATCGGGATGGGGCAGGGAATGTAGAACAACCAGAACTTCTATATCGACCGTATCGCCTGCAAACTCCAGCAGGTGACTTGTCAATTGTGTTCCGCGATCACAGATTATCAGATTTGATTGGCTTTACCTACAGTGCCATGCCAGCCAAACAGGCAGCTGCGGACTTAGTGGGACATTTGCAAGCGATCGCCAAAATGCAAAGAGACAGTCAAAGTCAACAACCTTGGTTAGTTACCATCGCTTTAGATGGCGAGAATTGCTGGGAATATTACCCCCAAGACGGTAAACCCTTCCTAGAAGCTTTGTATCAAACCTTAAGCAACGAACCCCACCTCAAACTCGTCACCGTCTCCGAATTTCTCGAACAATTTCCAGCCACAGCCACCATCCCCGGAGAACAACTACACAGCGGTTCTTGGGTAGATGGCAGTTTCACCACCTGGATCGGCGATCCCGCCAAAAATCGGGCTTGGGATTACCTTACAGAAGCCAGGAATTTATTAGCGAGTCATCCAGAAGTAACCCAAGAAAATAACCCAGAAGCTTGGGAAGCCTTGTATGCTGCAGAAGGTTCCGATTGGTTTTGGTGGTTTGGTGCTGGACACTCCTCAAATCAAGATGCCGTCTTCGATCAGTTGTTTCGAGAACATCTGCTTGGCATTTACAAAGCCTTAAATGAACCTGTACCGCCCTACCTCAAACAACCAGTAGAGATTCACCAAGCACAGGCAGATCATCGCCCACAAGGGTTTATTCATCCAATTATTGATGGCAAAGGTGATGAACAAGATTGGGACAAAGCTGGACGCATAGAAATCGGTGGGGCGCGAGGAACAATGCACAACAGCAGCCTCGTCCAGCGACTTTGGTATGGGGTAGACCACCTCAATTTCTACTTGCGAGTGGACTTTAAAAGTGGTGTTGTACCGGGGCGGGATTTGCCAACAGAGTTAAATTTGCTGTGGTACTATCCAGACAAAACAATGGTCAACAGCCCAGTTCCCTTGGCAGATGTCCCAGATGCAGCCCCAATGAATTATCATTTTCACCATCTTCTGGAAATTAATTTGCTGACCCAATCGGTTTATTTTCGGGAAGCTGGAGACAATTATCAATGGCATTCCCGCACTAGTCGCGCCCAAGCAGCTTTACATAGTTGTTTAGAGTTAGCAGTACCCTGGGCAGATTTGCAAGTTCCGCCAGATTATCCCCTACGCCTGATTTTGGTGCTTGCAGATGAAGGGCGTTTTTGTAACTACTTCCCAGAAAATGCTTTGATTCCCATTGAGGTGCCTTAGAACTTTTTTGATTTGTGCAAATTGTAACAACAAGATCCCCGGCTTATTTAAAAAGTCGGGGATCTTGTTTCTTTCGACTAAGTATAGTTACGTAGTAATGTTGTTCGATTAAACTAACGGAGACGATCTATGTAACCGTTTGAATTTTGGTTTTTGAATTTTTGCTTATAAAGTAGTAATGATTTGACAAAGTTTCAGTAATGTTACTGTTGCCAAAGAATATTTGCCGTAGAATTAAAAACACTTCAGAGCAGATATTCTTCACTAATGAATCGCTTTTCTCCAAAATTTACGGGTTCTTACGATAGCACTTCACAACAGATTGAGTTAAGCCAGGTGTTTGATTGCAAGCAGTTACTGTGCGATCGCTATAAAATACTCCAAGTTTTAGGTAGAGGTGGTTTTGGCATCACATTCTTAGCCAAAAATACCCTATTGCCAGGGAATCCCCTATGTGTCATCAAACAGCTATCGCCAAAAGTCACTAGTCGTCAAAGCTGGCAAAAGGCATGTACGCGCTTTGAAAAAGAAGCACAAACCTTGGCTTTACTTGGTAGCCATTCTCAAATTCCCATGTTACTAGATTACTTTCAAGTAAATAAGGAATTTTACTTAGTTCAAGAATACATACCCGGCTTGACTTTGGCACGGGAAGTGCGGCGAACTGGGCCTAAAAGTGAAGCCTCAGTTAAACAGTTTTTACAGGAATTGTTGCCAGTATTACAGTATCTTCATCAACATGGTGTAATTCATCGAGATATTAAGCCCCAAAATTTATTGCGGCGTGAAGATGACGGACGGGTAGTACTCATCGATTTTGGTGCAGTCAAAGAACAATTAATTGATAGTTATGAAAACTCAGTTAATTTATCTGCAAACACCAATTTTGTCGGGACGATGGGATTTGCACCACCAGAACAGTTTTCTTTACGTCCAGTTTATGCCAGTGATATTTATGCACTCGGTGTAACTTGTATTTATATGTTGACTGGCAAAAGTCCTTTAGAATTCGACCAAGATCCGACTACTGGCGAAATTTCTTGGCAAAAAGAGGTAAACATCAGCGATGATTTTGCCCTGGTTTTAGGAAAAATGGTGAAATTTTCTTTAAGCGATCGCTTTCAGACTGCGGATGAAGTAATAAAAGCTTTAGGTAAGGAAAATTTGTGGCCTAACTTGGCAGACTGCCTAACTAACCAAAAAGTGAAAAAGAAAGGTATCATACATCACGAAATTACAAATTGTGAATTTACAGATTGCCAAATTAAGCATCCCCAAATTACACAACAAGAAAATTCTGATGTATACTTACCACCTGTAGTCAGGACTGCTACTGCCATTCGCAGATGGAAAGCAAGGCTAAAATAAACAAGATCGTACAGTTGAGTTGAGCAAGTATCAAATGAATAACTAATCATGAAAAATAGAAAATCTCAAAAACAAATTTAGTAAGCATTTTGACTATATTCGAGAGTCAGTGATGATTAATTAATCGGCATTAGTCTTTAATACTTAGTAATTTATTGATTGTAAATATACAAGAAAAAGTACTAAAACTAAGAGTTCCAAAAATTTTTTTTCAGATTATTATATAATCGAAAGAATAATTAATCCTATGGCTCTCGTAGTTTTCCACCAATGAGGAAGACGAACCAAGCTAAGCGCTCGAAAATAGCATAGATTTTTATTAGGCATGGGGCATTGCTTAATCACAAATGACTAATGACTAATGACTAATGACTAAATATCTATTTGAGTACGTGAGAGCTTGTTATTTACAAACGCTAACAATATAAGTAATTCCCCAATCCCCAGAACAGGGTTTTTCTACCACAAATCAGCGAGAGTCGATTCTTTTAAGGGTAAATACGGGGCAAACTTAGCTTAATTTGTCATGCAGTCGCGCCTGTCAGATCATGATCTGCTGCTTAAATCCCGATTGCCCAAACCCCCTGAATGCGAATGGAAAGAAGTTTTGCCAAAGTTGCGGCACCCCCTTGGTGTCACTTTTGAGAAATCGCTTCCGTGTTATCCGAGTCCTTTCAGATGAAGGGGGATTTGGCAGAACTTATCTATCAGAAGACATAGATAAACTCAATGAACGCTGTGTCATCAAGCAATTAGCTCCAAAATTCCAAGGAACTTGGTCGCAAAAAAAGGCGATGGAGTTGTTTGCCCAAGAAGCGCAGCGACTACAAGAACTCGGAGAACATCCGCAAATTCCGACTTTGTTGGCTTACTTTGAGCAAGACGGCTGTTTGTATTTAGTGCAGCAGTTTATCAATGGTGAAAATTTGTTAAAGGAGTTGCAACAGCGCAAAAAGGCCTATACTGCTAGGGAAATTCAAGCTATTTTGCTGGATTTACTGCCTGTACTCAAGTTTATCCACGATCGCAATGTCATTCATCGAGATCTCAAGCCAGAAAATATTATCCGGCATAAAAGTGATGGACGATTAAGCTTGATTGATTTTGGCTCCTCCAAGCAATTCACAGCCAGAGTTCAAAATAAATCTGGCACATCCATTGGTTCTCACGGCTATTCTCCCCTAGAACAAATTAGAGATGGTAAAGCTTTTGCTGCAAGTGATTTGTTCGGTTTAGGGGCTACCTGCTTTCACCTGCTGACGGGGACTTCTCCCTTTCAATTGTGGATGGAATGCGGGTATGCCTGGGTGAGTAATTGGCGACAATATTTACGGACTCCGTTAAATGCTGAATTGGATTTGGTAATCGACAAACTTTTGAAAAAAGACATCCAGGAACGTTACCACTCAGTTGATGAAGTCCTCAGAGATTTGGTGCAAAAACAACCATTGGCATTGCCACCAGCCAGTAATTCGACAGTGACAATCCAGATAAATAAAGCATCAAATTTACCAAAAATTTCTAGCTTACTGAGAATTTTCATCTTGGCCAGTGCTTTTATTATGTTATTTGGATTTGGCGAATCTTGGTATAAACATTTTCGCCGGATTCAAACTAGTTTGTCTGCTAGGCTGATTCAAAATAGTCCGAACAGAAATAACCCACTTTTGGGTGAAGCGCCAAAAATTAGTTTGGGCAAAGTTTCCTTAGTTAACACCCTCCAAGGACACGAAAGCTCAGTTTTATCCATCGCCATCAGCCCCAATGGCAAAACCATTGCCAGCAGTGGCGAGGATGTCTACGAAGGGCTACGCCTACGCAAAATTAAACTTTGGAATCTAGCAACAGGAAAACAAATCTCTTCACTGAACACCTATTCTGGACAGGTGAATGTCGTAGTTATTAGCCCAGATGGCAAAACTCTAGTAAGTGGTAACGATGACAGCACCATTAAAATCTGGAATCTGGTAACAGGAAGGCAAATTCGCACTCTTACAGGTCATTCTGACTCAGTTCATACCTTAGCCATCAGTGCTGATAGCCAGACCCTAATTAGTGGTAGTGATGACAACACCATTAAAATCTGGGATTTAGCAACGGGGGAGCAAATTAAGACACTCAAAGGACATACATTTTGGGTACGGTCAGTAGCCATCAGTCCTGATGGTATAATTCTTGCCAGTGGAAGCTTTGACAAGACCATCAAAATTTGGAATCTCACAAAAGGATACTCAATCCGTACACTAGCGGGAAGTTCTCAAACAGTAACAAACGTTGCCATTAGTCCAGATGGTAAAACTTTAGCCAGTGCTAGCCGCGATCGCACCATTAAACTCTGGAATATCGCCACCGGCAAAGAAATTCGCACACTGATGGGACATGATAACACAGTCACAAGTGTAGCCTTCAGTACCGATGGTCAAATTCTTGCTAGTGGTAGCCGCGATCGCACCATTAAACTCTGGAATATGGGCACAGGAGAAGAAATTCTCACATTAGCAGCCCACACCAACACTGTAACATCCCTTACCTTCAGTCCTGATAGTAAAACCCTTGTCAGCGGTAGCGATGACAACACTATCAAGATTTGGCGATTGTTTGAGTAATGCTTTTGTTAAATGGGTTCCGGAGCGATTTATCATAACTTGGATGGGATTAAAAACATGCCATCGCTTAACCCACAGTCGCTACCATGACAGTTGTACCTGACGACGATCGCTTTCAACCAATTAACCTGTTTGAGTACGAAAAACTCGCAAAACAGCATCTATCCCAAATGACCCTTGATTACTACAGCAGTGGAGCTTGGGACGAAATCACTTTGCAAGACAATCGTACCGCCTTTGAGCGAATCAAACTACGACCCCGGATGCTAGTGGATGTTAGCGATCGCCATCTCAATACCTCCATTTTAGGACAACCCCTGCAACTACCTTTATTGATTGCACCGATGGCTTTTCAATGTCTGGCTCATCCCGATGGCGAACTTGCTACGGCTTTAGCTGCGGCATCAGCTGGTGTGGGCATGGTGTTAAGTACAATGGCAACCAAGAGCATTGAAGAAGTCACCAGCGCCTGCGAGCAATTTCCCGATTCGGTGCGCTGGTTTCAGCTTTACATTCACAAAGACCGGGGATTGACTCGTGCTTTGGTGGAAAAAGCTTATAAATCAGGTTACAAAGCACTTTGTCTCACCGTAGATGCACCAGTTCTCGGACAGCGTGAAAAAGATAGACGTAATGAATTTGTTTTACCCCTAGACTTACATCTGGCTAATCTCGCCACTATTTCCGGGTTAGATATTTCCCATGAAAAAGGTGAATCGGGGTTGTTTACCTATTTTGCCCAACAGTTGAACCCGGCACTCACCTGGAGTGACTTGGAATGGTTGCAATCTATATCGCCACTACCCTTAATACTCAAAGGAATTTTACGCTCAGATGATGCATTGCGGGCTGTGGAATATGGAGCCAAAGCAATCATTGTTTCTAATCATGGAGGCAGACAACTCGACGGTGCGATCGCTTCTTTAGATGCCCTGGCTGAAATTGTGCCAGCAGTCAATGGTAGGGTAGAAGTATTGTTGGATGGAGGTATCCGTAGAGGTACAGACATTCTCAAAGCCTTAGCGTTGGGAGCAAAAGCTGTACTCATCGGACGACCTATTTTGTGGGGACTAGCAGTAGCAGGACAAGCAGGTGTATCCCATGTCATCTCACTTCTACAAGATGAGCTAGATATCGCAATGGCACTTAGCGGCTGTGCCAAGCTACACGACATTGACATGAGTTTATTAAAGCTTGCACACATTTAAGCCATAAAGACCAAGATATAAGCTCGATTATTATTCTTGAGATTTGTTGTTGCAAAATGACTAAATAGGGTATTATAGGAAAGTTGAATAAATGGGCGGGTGGCGAAACTGGTAGACGCACCACACTCAAAATGTGGCGACCTTGCGGTCATAGGAGTTCGATTCTCCTCCTGCCCACTACCAAAAAAACTTAATTGAAGAATGTTTATAGTACAGTCCGTCTGTACAATAAAAAAGAATCAATAAATTACTTTGGGATTCGTGTTATAATATGTAATACAAAGTATTACTTGTCTCCAGAGTCACGAGATACACAAACATAACATAATATTTATGTATATTTACTAGCCAAAATCTATCTTTATAGTATATTTTGTTATTCACCATTTAGCTATTCAATACTACAGAGGTCAAAGACTATGCGATTAAAAAGATGGGAATCTCCCCGGAAAGAAGGTAGAAATGATAAGGGTAGAGGCGGTTCTGCTAGAAAGCGGCAACTTAAAAAGCAAAGACAGATGTTACGGCAAAAACTGAAGGAAGGTAATAAACCGAACGAAAGCAAAAATAATACACCAGGGGAAGGTAAGCTTATCTTCCCCTTCTTTTTTGCCTTTTGCTTTGAGCAAAAAATAAAAATTATGAATTTTTAAATCTAGGCTTTGAGTTGAATCTGTAATATTAAAAAAATGATAAAAGTTTTTTAAAAAAGAAAATAACTACAATCCAACCTCCTAAATGCGTACTTACGTACAAAAATCATGTTAGTAGATCTCTAGTGTTTTCCCGATCTCAGAAAAATATGTAGCAAAAATCACACTTTATATGACGTAATCTTTAGGAATTTATCGCAATTGTAATGCTTAGATGAATCAATCAAAAATTAATTATGAAGGAAACATGAATTTTGCGAAACAGCGTCTGAAATCTCTTTGTTAAAACAGTAAACTAAAACACAGCAGCTAATAATTCTAGTATTACCGGAAAAGCCAAAAAGTCTACTGAGAAGGCATTTGCACCTCCATGTGTTAACTTCCAAAGATGACACAAGCCTAACATAGGCCAGGAGTTATCTAATCTGAATTGTTAAATATTCGGAATGGTCTAGGTAATCTATGGATTCTTTTCTTGGACACAGGAATTATTTATGGTGGCAAGAGTGCTTCTACCTACTCAAAAAGTGCTTGATTTTCCTATTACGGCTCTACGCTTTAACGACCAGGTGCAAACAATACTGAAGTGGGCGAGTAAGTGTGAGAGTAGGAGTGTATACGTAGCAAATGTACATATGCTGATTGAAGCTCATTGGAACCCAGAGTTTGCCAGCCTATTACGAAATGCAGATATAGTTACTCCTGATGGTATGCCTCTTGTATGGATGATGCGGAAAATGGGAGCTATCCACCAAGACCGTGTAGCAGGGATGGATATTTTTCTAGCTTTGTGTCAGTTATCTCAAACACAAAATCTCAGTATTTTCTTTTTAGGTTCCCAAATAGAAATTCTTTCTCGGATGGAAAAAAGGTTAGAGCGCGAATTTCCTCGAATGAAGGTAGCGGCTATGGAACCTCTACCCTTTCGTCCCCTGACTCAAACTGAAGATGAAGCTTTGATTCAAAAGATTAACTCTAGTGGTGCGAACGCTGTTTTAGTATCTCTGGGATGTCCAAAACAAGAAAATTGGATAGCTCAACACAAGGGTAAAATACAAGCTGTGATGATTGGGTTGGGGGGAGTTTTCCCAGTTTATGCAGGAATCCACAAACGCGCACCCCGCATAATTCGAGACTTAGGACTTGAGTGGCTATATCGATGGATTCAAGAACCACGTAGGCTTTTTGGACGCTATTCAAGAACAATTCCACTATTTATATGGCTAGCTACTAAGCAATTACTATCATCAAGTCGTATTGCAGCAGTCTTCCTGCAAGAAACTGGAGAGTAGGAAAGTAAAAAAAATCATAAAATATTATGTCTATGCTGTCATAACTAATGATTAGGAAATTGACACATCGCCTAAAACCCAAAATATAAGTAGCAATTTTTTATATAGCAAAATTTAAAAGACTTACTTATCAGTAAATTTTCTGCAAAAAGTTTCTTTCATAGCTATCAATTTACAAAAAGATTGTGGTAGACTCTTTTTCAAGATTATTTACTGAAGAATAAAAGTATATTTAAAAACTTTGGCTTTAGTTGCGTTAGCAAGAATTTTCTGAATCCAAATCAGCGCAACAATTCAGATTAGATGACCAGCGTTTTTCAGATTCCAGACAGAGAAGTAGAACCATTAGTTAAACGCCCTCAGATTTGCGCCGGATTGATATTTTATTATAGATAACGAAAGATGAAAATTGGAATTTTAACTTTTCACCATATCAATAATTACGGAGCAACACTCCAAGCTTATGCGCTTTGGAGTTTTCTAAATAGCCAAGGCTATGATGTTGAAATAATAGACTATCGACCTCTGAAGATAGTATGGAGATATCTTAGACCTTTAATTCCCTTCAAACAGTTTGAAAAAGTCTTGGTCAATATTCCAAGAGCTTGGAAAATGAGACGCTTTTTACTTTCTCATGTGAAATTGAGTCAGAAAAAGTTTTATGGTAAAAAAGGCTTAGAATACTATCACGATAAGTATGACGTAGTAATATGTGGCAGTGACCAAATATGGTGCTTAGATTCATTTAGAGGTTTTGATTCTGCTTTTTTTTTGGATTTTGTTAGCAATCAAAGTACTCGTAAGATAAGCTATGCAGCCAGTTTTGGGAATACCGTAAACTTAGGCATTTATCAAGAAAATATTTATCATTTTATTAATCAATTTCAAACTATTTTAGTCCGGGATTCTAATAGTGTAAATATTATTAATAACGAATGTAACAAAAAAGCAACCAAAGTTTTAGATCCTACTTTTTTAATTACTTACGATACCATTAAAACTCCTCCACAAATCAATACTAAATATCTTTTGTTATATATTCATGCCGAAATAGAACCAGAAGAAGAAGAATTTATCAAATTATTGGCTAACTCTGAAAATCTCACTATAGTTTCAGTTGATAAACCAAATAAATTAGCACAAATAAATCTGGAAAGTGCCAGTCCAAAAGAATGGGTAGGGCTATATAGTCAAGCATCTTACATAGTTACTAATACTTATCACGGCACGATATTTTCTATTATTTTTCAAAAACCTTTTAACGTATTTCTTCGTAGCGATAAACAGAATAAAGTCAGAGATTTGTTGATGGATTTCAATCTAGAAAACCGGATGTTTTCAGTTAGGGAAATACCAGAAACACTTCCTCAGGAAATCTTTGATATTGATTATGAATCAGTATCTAGAATATTAGAGTCAAAAGTAATAGAATCAAAAAAATATTTACTTCAAGCAATTTTACAAGAAATATTTGATGATCGAAGTAAGACAGTATGTAATCAGGAGTAAAATTAATTAAAATGTCTAATTTGAAGATTCAATCTTTGACATCAAATAGTCTTTCACACTATAGAACTCAACATTACTTTGAGCGAGTAGGAGAGATAAATAGTATTGACGATCTTCAAGAATACTGTAAGTGGGCTAAAGAAAATAAAATAAATATTTACATAATGGGAAATGGCTCCAATACGCTATTTGTGAGAAAGAATATTCAATCATTGATACTGAAAAATAAACTACCTAAGTACATAAACCCTCTAATTGAAAATAAATTAGAAGTATCTTCTTCTGTTTCAGTTATGGAGGTATTAAAATACTGTTACCAAAACTCCATGAATTCTTTTTATTATCTTGCGTCTGTACCTGCAACTATTGGTGGTGCATTAGCCATGAACGCTGGTAGAGGAAAGCAACACGGATGTACAATATATGACTTTGTTGAAAGTGTAACTTTCTTTGAAGATGGATCTATAAAAACACTTGATAATAGTCAAATTGTACGAGATTATCGAGAAACTATATTTACTGGTATGCACTCAAAACTGATATTGAGTGCAGTTTTCAAATTTGAACGAACAGAATTCACAGAAAATCCTCTAGTTTCAAGACAACTTTGGGCAAAAGAACATCAAGATAATACAGCGCCTAACTGTGGTTCAGTATTCAAAACCGCTAATTATAGAATACTGCAAAAGCTGAGAGGTATGTCTATAGGTAAAGCTATGTTTTCTGCGAAAACAAGTAATTGGATACTGACTAAATCACAAAATAGCTATGCAATAGTTTTGTTGATTAAAATAGCTAAATTTTTGCATTTTATGACTGGGCAAAAAATTGAACTGGAACTAATTGTAATTGATTAATTAGTGTAAAAATATACTAATATTTAAAGTGGAATTTTGATAGCGATCGCCTGCCCATACCGATTCAATACTATAATCGCAACACATCCTTGGGTGAAGACGCGATGAATCGCTACAGATGGTTTATACTATCATCCTTGTCACCAATGCCCTGTGGAGATCCCAAGGTTTGCGTCATTGCTTGGCACAGACACTGCCACAATCTGGTGCTGTGTAAAAATCCACGTTCTAAAATCAACTATGAAAGTACTTGACATCAACCCATGATTAGCTGCTATATTAGTTAGGGTGAAGTTGTTGGGGCGTAGCCAAGTGGTAAGGCAGCGGGTTTTGGTCCCGCCATCCCTAGGTTCGAATCCTAGCGCCCCAGTAAAGCAAAAGACAGGTTTAACAGCCTGTCTTTTTGTATTTGAATTGAAACAACTCAAGATTCATTGTTGAAGAATTACTTGTCAGGGGATTTTAGAGCTTGATCTAGAACCTGCCGAGCTTGTTCTGCTTTCGTTCGTGCTTCCTGGTAACGCACATTAGCTTGAGCAAAATTTTTCAGAACTTTAAAACCTTCCTTGAGGCGAGTAATTTCCTCTTCACTCACGGACTCATCGGTAAACAGAACATCAACCGCTTGACGAATCTCTAAAGCTTCAGTTCGTGACTCTTGAACTTTCAGCTTCAGCGTAGCCAAATTACTCAGAACTTGAACAGCTTGGGTAATAGCATCCTCACCGTTAGCAGTATCAACATTTGGCTCTTTGACCTCAATTAATTGTTGAGGGCCAAATCCTTCTTCTAGTTCCGTTGGTAGCTTACCTGTATCCATCAGTTCCATTAACTGATCCATTGCTTTGTTACGAGCTTTAGCTGAATCTTTTCCAGAAACAGTGAGGATAATTTCTGGGCTTTGGGCGAGAGTATACTGAACCATATTTAAGCAGAAAATTTGCTGGTTAATTAAACCAAGGATGATGATTATAACATGTTGCGTGTCAAGTTATTTGTGAGTTGATTTATGTCTTTAACAAACGACTTAAAATAAAACTTTATACTTGAAAAAGAAGAGTATATTTTCGCAGGAGGAGAGAGGAATGGCTCTCAATCCCACCATCATGCAAGCAGTGGAACATCTGGGTTACCGCGTCACTGTTGGTGATGTGGCAACTCAGGCAGGATTGAACGTCGGTGAAGCGAATCTTGGGTTGTTAGCACTAGCATCTGAGGCTGGCGGACATTTACAAGTAGCAGACTCAGGTGATATTGTTTACCTATTTCCGAAAAATTTTCGATTAATTTTACGTAATAAATACTTCCAGTTACGATTGCAGGAATGGTGGAAAAAAGTTTGGAATGTTCTGTTTTATCTGATTCGCATTTCTTTTGGAATTTTCTTAACTGTTTCTATTGCCCTGATAACTATTACCATCATTATTATCATCACCGCTGCCAATTCAGACCGTGACAGCGATAATGGGGGTAATAATTCCGGGGGTGGGTTCTTCTATTTCCCAAATTTATTTTGGTATTTTAGCCCAAATTATGATACTCACTACCAGCAACGGCGAGATGAAAGGCGACAACAAAGTGATTTGAATTTTTTTGAAGCTGTGTTTTCGTTTTTGTTTGGTGATGGTAATCCTAACGCCAATGTAGAAGAACGTCGCTGGCAAGAAATTGCTACGGTGATTCGGAATAACCGTGGTGCGGTGGTAGCCGAACAAATTTCCCCGTATCTCGATGACATTGGAGAGGAATATCAAAGAGAGTACGAAGATTATATGTTGCCGATTCTGACACGATTTAATGGACAACCATCCGTCAGCGACCAAGGGCAAATTGTGTATTATTTCCCAGAGTTGCAGGTAAGTGCAGCTAAAAAGCGTCGTAGTTCAATAGCAGTTTATTTAGAGGAATTTCCTTGGCGTTTTAGTGCCGCAAGTTCAGGACAAATTATGCTCAGTGCTGGCTTGGGTATATTAAATTTTGTTGGCGCTTTAGTATTGGGAAGTTTATTGAGAGATGGTACGGTTGCTGCTCAATTAGGCGGACTGGTAGCTTTTGTCCAAGGAATTTATTGGCTGCTGTTGGCTTATGGAGTTGGTTTTTTGGGGATACCGTTATTGCGTTATTTTTGGATTCAGTGGCGCAATAAAAAGATTGCTGCCCGGAACCGCGATCGCCTTTCTCGCGCTAGGCTATTAGCAAGCGCGGATAGTTCTTTGCAGCAAAAAATTGACTTTGCACATCAGTTTGCCGCAGAAAAAGTCATCGGCAATGAAGAATTGGTTTACTCTACCGAAACGGACTTAATGGAACAGGAAGTTGAACGTTCTGCACAAATTGATGCTGAATGGCAACGGCGGTTGGATGAATCTTGAAGGAGAATTCAGAATTCAGGAGTCAGAATCAATAGGTTGGCGGATTTTGATACAGCAGAATTGTTGATTACATACTATAAGACGCGATAAATCGCGTTTTTACGTGGGGGTTTTGGGTTAAAACAAGGGACTTCAGCCCCTTGTTTATTTTTTTGTCGGCAGACTAGGCGAGAAAAATTGTCGGTGTATCATATAAAACTGTCGTGGAGAAACTTTTCAGAGATTTTATCGGTCTGGTTCTCCAAATTCTGCAAGAATACGCCAATGTTATCTTCTGCTCAAGGTATTCCTGGATTACCTGATTTAACACATCCGACTGAGCTTGTGCAATTTGGAACTCAAGCGGTTACAGCTTCAGTATTATTAGTATTTTTAGTCATAGCTTTGGGAGTTGCGATCGCTCTGATAAGTTTTTCTCTACGTCGCCACCAAAGCGAAAATGTCGTTTTCATTGGTGAATGGGCTGTTCGTTATTCCCAACTGTTACGGGGATTACAACATTTAACTTTAGTATTAATTCTGTTGATACCGGGATTTTTTCTCTGTTCAACTCTGAGCAACCGCTACCATCATTGGGAACAAGCAAGGGTGGCTCAAGTCGTTGAAAGTGTCGCAGGTGAAAGGCTCGAACAGTCTGCTCCTCAAGTGCGCTACTCTGTTCAGGAGCCATACTCTTATACAACTCAAGTCGATGGCAAGATAGTTAAGGTAAACGATACGCGAGAAATTAATCGCTTCTTGACTTTGGCTGGTTCGCAAATTCAAGTCAAACTCGACCAAAGCCTAGATGTTCCAGGTCGCAGTTCAATTTATCGCGTGGAATACACTGCTGATTATAAAGTAGTTAACCAACTCAAGGATATTAATAATTTTTTCTTTGAAGCACCGCCACCTAACGGCTATTCATTGCTTGCTAGCTACAAAGTAGAGCGTGATGGTACTAGGCTACAACAAACCAATCTTGGAGACTATGGTTTTCCCTTCCGTTTGCAACCAGGGGAAGCAACCACCTTTCGAGTTACCTATCAAGCTCAAGGGGGACCGCGTTGGGTTTATAGCGCAGAAGGACAATTGCTTTCTAACTTCCGCCTCACAGCAATTGCTAACTTTGCTCCGGCTGATTTTGCCAGTGGTATTGTACCGAATGAGATTAAGGTTGATGGACGCAGCACTCAATTTACTTGGATATTTGATGATAATGTTTCAGTAAAAAATCCCTTGGGAGTGTTTACTAACACCGAACCAATTCGTCACACTGGCATCATTCCCCGGCTGTTGTTGCTAGCACCAGCAATATTTTTGTGGTGGATATTATTGTTATATTTATCACTACCAATGAGTTTCAAAAATATAGCGATCGCTGGTAGTATTTTCTTTGCTTGTCTATTAACTTTGACCTATCTGGCTCGCTTGATGAATGCTCAATTGGTTTGGACTTTCATTTCCATTATCTTATTGTTTTTGACATGGGGATTAGGTGCCAGCCGCAGTACTTCTTTGGCTGCTATCATCTGCACTATTGCTGGAGCAGTATTACCCATCTTTGGATTATTAGTACCGTTTAGCGGCCTCACCCTCAGTCTCGCCGGCTTGCTTTCAGCCGTCTGGTTAGCAGTTCGTCACTGGTACGGTTGGTTCAGCTTGCATCCAGAAGACCAAAGATTACAAGTTCAGAGAAACGGTAGAGATTAACTTCTATCGCTGAGGCGGGGACGCGGGGAGAAATTTTGAGGACTTACACAGCGACAAGGGAAAATCAAACCACAAAGAACATAATATTACGGTAATCTGGTGATGATTAGCAAAGTTTTAGCCAACAGTAATTATGGATAGTGATTTACTAACTTTCTTTGCAGCTGCTGGGTTACTGATTCTTTATCTGATTTTCTCTGCGTTGACGGAAATGGGTACTAAACTCCCTTGGAAGAAATAAGCTAATGGAGCGATGAATTTAGAAATGAGAGTTTCTAAATTCAAAATATGTAAATTTAATATGCTTCCATAGCTAAAAGATTTACGCTTCTCAACCTGATTGGCCTTGGAAAAAGTAGTAAACATCCATTAGGCTGGGCTAATATACTTAATTGATTGAGAGAATGCCAAATGCGCGATCCACAGAAGAACCAAATTAAAATTGAGCCTGCAACCCTCGTTTTGATTGTGTCTGCCTTAATCTTTTTGCCGCTGCTGGTTGTTGGTTTTTTCTCCCAGTGAAAGTATTTCACCAAGTAGGGGCGTACAGCTGTACGCCCCTACAGACGATTCATGTGTTGCTAAGATTTGAGGAATACTTAACAAATATATCGTTCCGGGTTTTTTGAGACACAAAATGTGAGCGAGTCGCACTTTGTATTGCTGTGCAATCTTAACCCAACTTCTTGAATTGTTGTTGCATCGCTCTGCAATTCGATTGTATCGCCCTGCAATTTGATTGTATCGCCCTGCAATTTGATTGCATCGCCCTGCAATTCGATTGCATCGACATACAATTTGATTGCATCGCTCTGCAATTTAATTGTATCGCCCTGCAATTTAATTGTATCGGCTTGTAGAAAATCAACTTTGCTTCTCAACCAATGCTAAAGCGATCGCCTTTTCTATCCGGTGCGTTACGCTACTATTAACGCACGCACCTAATCATCTGAAAATTACTTAGCTAAAACTTGCCGCAATGCTGCTATGAGTTGGTCAACACTTTCTTGACGACTATTAAAGCCCATCAGTCCGACGCGCCAGACTTGACCAGCGAGTTCGCCAAGACCACCGCCAATTTCAATATTATATTCATTGAGTAACTGTCGAGCGATCGCTTTACCATCTACTCCCTCTGGAATGCGGACAGTGGTAAGGGTTGGCAGTCGATACTCACGCTCAACGTGCATACTCAACCCTAAGTCTTCCAAGCTTTCCCAGAGATATTCTACGTTCTTTTGATGACGCTGCCAGCAGTTTGCTAATCCCTCTTCGGCAACCAAACGCAGTGCTTCCCGCAATGCATAGTATAAATTAATCGGTGCTGTGTGGTGATAGACGCGTTCAGCGCCCCAATACTTACTCAGCAAAGACATATCCAAATACCAATTTGCTACTTTCGTGCGCCGCTGTTGCAATTTCTCAGCTGCACGCAAACTCATGGTAAAAGGCGAAGCACCAGGCGGACAACCCAAGCCTTTTTGGCTACAACTATAAGCCAGGTCAACTCCCCAAGCATCCAATAATAAAGGAACACCACCGAGACTTGTTACGGAATCTACTAATAACAAAGTGCCAAATTCACGACACAAATCAGCAACTCCTTCTAAAGGTTGTCGTGCGCCAGTGGAAGTCTCGGCATGAACCAAAGCTAAAATAGCTGGACGATGAGTTTTCAGGGCAGTTTGCAGTTCTTCTAAATTGAAAACTTGTCCCCAAGGCTTGGTAATTGTTCGCACATCAGCGCCATAACGTCCCGCCATATCCACTAAGCGATTACCGAAGTAACCTGCGACACCAATCAAAACTACATCACCGGGTTCCACACTATTGGCGATGGTTGCTTCCATTGCGGCTGTTCCGGTACCGCTGACTGCAATGGTGAGTGGATTTTCTGTTTGCCATACATAGCGTAGCAACGATTGAATTTCATCCATCAGCGCCAGAAAAGCCGGGTCAAGATGCCCAACTGGTGAAGTGTTCATCGCTTCCAGAACTGTGGGATGGGCATTGGAGGGGCCTGGCCCCAATAGTAAACGAGAGGGGATTTCTAAAGGCGAGAGTTGCAAGCGCCCAGAGTCATTAATTGAAATTGTTGGCGTCATAATCTGTCTTCGCTTAGACGATACTTACCGCATCATAAAGCGAACGCATCACCGATGTTGAACTGAGTCTATCATTTGCCAGAAGAAGTAATGACCGCAAAGTTTTACAGTAAGTCCAAGGGAGGATGAGTCAAAAAATTTGACTAAAAAGTAATGAGTCAAAAACGTTCGAGTTTAAAACCCTTACGAGGAAAAAATCGCACCCTCAGACGCAGGTTAGACCTTAAAGGAGAGATAGCTCTGGTAACTGCACCAACAGTGATAGTACTAATGGTAATGGCTTTAGTAGAAGCTCTCAGTCAGCAGCGCTTACTGTTTGCGTCCCTAGCTTCCAGTGCGTTTCTGATTTATCTTGACCCCCTCCACGGCACAAACACGGTGAGGACGCTGATTATTGCTCAAACAATGGCTGCTAGCATTGGATTTATTACTTATTCAATCTTTGGTAATGGGTATATTTCAGGTGGGATTGCAATGGTCATTGCGATCGCTTTAATGATTTTACTCGATGCCATGCATCCCCCTGCTGTTGCTACTTCTCTCAGCTTTGCCTTAAAAGCTGGTAACGTGAGTAATCTAGTTTTATTCGCTCTAGCACTCGGTATTACTGCCTTATTAGTAGGATTAGAACGCTATGCTTTATGGCTATTAGCGCATTATACTCAAGAATAATCTAGCAGTCCTATTTGATTTATTCACTTACTAACAAACACAATTATGATTTTTGCAGGTAAACGACCGAATAACTTAGGTGTTAGTAACGGTAAATTAGCACCTTGTCCTAACTCTCCTAACTGCGTTTCTAGTCAAAGCACAGATACAGTCCACCAAATTGCACCACTGACTTTTACATCTACTCCAGAACAAGCAATTGCGAATCTCAAAAAGATTATTGAATCTTTACCAAGGACTAAAATAATTAGCGAAAGCCCAGATTATTTATATGCAGAATTTAAAAGTGCATTGCTGGGATTTGTGGATGATGTAGAATTTTATCTAGACAAGAATGCTAATGTCATGCAAGTCCGTTCAGCTTCCCGTTTAGGTCAGAGTGATTTGGGTGTGAATCGTAAACGCATAGAGACGATTAGAGCCAAATTTAACTAAATATTAGCTGTATCATTTTTGAGCGAGACAATTAAAATGGATAAGTGATTAGTATCAGTTGATTTGGGGTTGAAATTTCCAACTCCAACTATTTGGAGTTTTGAATTTTTATCGTAAATAAAAGGGTTTAAGACCCCTACCTCTACAGGTAGCGCCAGTTTAAGTCGGGGTTTAAATCACCGTCTGAAAATGTCTTGAATTTTGAATTTTGAATTTTGAATTTTGAATTGTTATTGCCTACCCATAAACTCCATGAAGGAAAATACTCAGATTGTTGGCTGATGGCGATCGCGGCAAAGAAATCATTACACTTAAGTTAGTTGCCCTCCTAATATTGACCGTCCCATAGAATCGATGACTCAACAAACTTCTAGAATCTGCATCCTTGGTGGAGGCTTTGGTGGTCTCTACACAGCCTTGCGTTTAAGCCAGTTATCTTGGGAATCTACGCAAAAACCCGAAATTGTTTTAGTAGATCAAAGCGATCGCTTTCTATTTTCCCCCTTTCTTTACGAATTACTCACTGGCGAACTGCAAACCTGGGAAATTGCCCCACCATTTGAAGAACTTTTACAAGCTACAGGGGTACGTTTTTATCAAGGAGTAGTATCTGGGATTGACATCGACCAGCGACGGGTGAACTTACACGAAGGGCCGCAAATCCCTTACGACCGATTAGTGCTAGCGCTAGGAGGAGAGACACCGCTAGATTTAGTACCTGGCGCAGCAACCTACGCATACACATTCCGCACAATCTCCGACGCCTATCGTTTAGAAGAGCGCCTGCGATTTTTAGAAGAATCCGATGCTGATAAAATTCGAGTGGCGATCGTTGGGGCTGGTTACAGCGGTGTAGAGTTAGCTTGTAAGTTAGCCGATAGACTAGGCCAAAGAGGACGCTTTCGCATCGTTGAAATCGCCGACCAAATCCTGCGAACTTCCCCAGAATTTAACCGTGAAGCAGCCAAAAAAGCTTTAGAAGCCCGTGGCGTATTTCTTGACCTAGAAACCAAGGTCGAATCAATCGGCCAAGATACCATCTCCCTAGAGTATAAAAATCAAGTAGACACAATTCCCGTCGAATTAGTAATTTGGACAGTGGGAACAAGAGTTGCACCAATAGTGAAATCTCTTCCCCTCAAGCAAAATCAGCGCGGTCAAATCAGCACTACATCTAATCTACAAGTCTTCGAGCATCCAGAAATCTTTGCCTTGGGAGACTTAGCAGACTGTCATGACGTAGAAGGACAACAAATCCCCGCCACCGCCCAAGCAGCCTTCCAACAAGCTGATTACACTGCTTGGAATATCTGGGCCTCTCTTACCAATCGTCCCCTACTTCCCTTCCGCTATCAACACTTAGGAGAAATGATGGCATTAGGGAAAGACAACGCCACCCTTGCTGGCTTAGGAATCAAACTAGAAGGGCGTTTGGGATACATCGGTCGTCGTCTTGCTTATTTATACAGATTGCCAACTTTAGACCATCAGCTTAAAGTTGGCTTTAATTGGCTCGCCCGTCCTATTATAGAAACACTTTCTAAGTAGGGGAATGGGGCATTGGGCATTGGGCATAAAAAAGTCAAAAGTTAAAAGTCAAAAGTCAAAAGTTTTTGAATTTTGAATTGATTTGTCTCCCTCATCCCCCTCATCTCCCTCATCTCCCCATGCCCCATGCCCCATGCCCCATTCCCCAATCCCAATTATGGAACAACCGAAAGTTATTTTTTTAGATGCTGTAGGCACACTCTTTGACGTTAAAGGCAGTGTGGGTGAAGTTTATAGTCAGATAGCCCAGGAGTTCGGCGTTACAGTTTCCGCCGAGACATTAAATAGAGCTTTCATTCAAAGCTTTAAAGCAGCGCCGCCGCCCATATTTCCAGATGCAGACCTGCAAGATATTCCCCAACGTGAGTTTGATTGGTGGCGGATAATTGCCCTGAACACTTTTGAAAGTGCAGGTGTTCTTAAGCAATTCTCTGATTTTTCAGCTTTTTTTAGCGAACTTTACATTCACTTTGGTACTGGCGAACCGTGGTTTGTCTATCCCGATGTTTTACCGGCTTTAATCAATTGGCGACAGTTGGGAATTACTTTAGGAGTGCTGTCTAATTTTGATTCCCGAATTTATTCAGTATTGCAAAGTTTGGGATTGAGAGAGTTTTTTAGTTCTATTACTATTTCTACCCAGGTACGTGCAGCAAAACCCGATCCTCAAATTTTTGCCATTGCTTTAAATAAACATAAATGTTCTCCAGATTCAGCATGGCATGTTGGCGATAGCATTGCCGAAGATTATTACGGAGCCAAAGCAGCTGGTTTGAGAGCCGTTTGGATTAACCGTGACAAATGAATGAGAGAACTGTAGAGTCTTTTAGGATTATAATTCCTCACTCACCCCAAAACTTGCAGCAGATAGGAAGTTGATGAGGTACAG
Source organism: Nostoc sp. CreGUA01 (assembly GCA_034531095.2). Taxonomy (GTDB): domain Bacteria; phylum Cyanobacteriota; class Cyanobacteriia; order Cyanobacteriales; family Nostocaceae; genus Nostoc. The sequence goes on from JAVRBV020000088.1 coordinate 22,296, forward strand.
ATAATCGTAGGGGCACAATATATTGTGCCCCTACCACATGGTCTATTTACCTGAAAATAGCTGTAATACTCCCTCATCCCCCTCATCCCCCTCATCCCCCTCATCCCCCTTATTCCCCTCATCCCCCTCATCCCCCTTATTCCCCATGCTGCCCTAACACTCGTATGATCGAGATATTACGAAAACATAACAGCCAAATTTTTACCGTAAAACATGGGCAGTATTTGGGAAATCGATTTTTACTCTCGTCCGATTTTGGACGACAATCAAAAAAAAGTTTGGGAAGTCTTAGTCTGCGAAAGTCCTTTGGATACCAACACCAAAGCAGATTCTTTGTTTCGCTATGCTCAATATTGTCCCAGTACCCAGGTAAATTCGGGCTGGTTGCGGACAGTATTGCAAGAGGCTATTGACCAAGCTGGAAAAGCGCCAATCAAAATTCGCTTTTTCCGCCGCCAAATGAACAATATGATTACGAAAGCTTGCCAAGACTTGGGAATTCCCGCCCAGCCCAGCCGCCGTACTTTGATTCTCAACCAATGGTTAGAACAGCGGATGCAGGAAGTCTATCCCCAAGAACCAGGGTATCAAGGGGGAACTAATCCCTCAGTCCGGTTGGAGAAACCTTTGCCGCAACGTTTACCAGATGCTTTAGAAGGACAGCAGTGGGTATTTGTGAGTTTAACAGCCGAGGATTTAGCAGAGATGTCAGAGTGGGAAATTGGCTTTGGAGAAGCTTTCCCGCTAGAGTTGGCGCAAGTATCACCCGAAACTCGTATTCCTGGCGTTTTGATTTTCTCATCTAGAGCCTTGCCTTTAGCCGGCTGGATGTCTGGTTTGGAGTTGGCTTTTTTGAAAGTTGACACCAACCAAGAGACGAAATTGCTTTTAGAAACTGGTGTTACTGAAAGCTGGATTGTGGCAAATATCAAAAAAGCTCAAACTTTAGCAGAAGCCAAAGGTTTTGAAGCAGCCAAGCAAAAAGCTAATGGGGTGCATTTTTTAGGTATACAGTCCGATCCCCAAGCGGAATCGTTTGCTGGTTTTTGGCTGTTGCAGGAGGTTAATCTTTAATGGGGCATGGGGGATGAGGGGGATGAGGGGGATGAGGGGGATGAGGGAGTGTGGGGAGATGGGGAGATGGGGAGATGGGGAGATGGGGAGATGGGGAGATGGGGAGATGGGGAGATGGGGGAAAGAGAATTAATGCTTCGCCATCCTCCCAAACTCCTAACTCCTAACTCCTAACTCCTAACTCCCAACTCCCAACTCCCAACTCCTAACTCCCTATTTGCCCTATGCCCAAAAATTGCGATCGCGTAAGAAACGTTGAGACATGGCAATGATTTGGGATAATTATCTGCGTCTATCAGCGTTGATCTGTGGTTGAAAATTGCAATTGCGAGGAGGCGCTGATGATTTTTTGGATAATTATCTGCGTCTGTTGGCGTTGATATGCGGTTCAAAATCCACAATTCACTAAGGGTCATGGGTTCTGAAAATTTGTCAAAAGATACACTAGCAGAAGAACTGCTGGAACTAGCCATTAAATCTGGAGCAGAAGCAGCTGAGGTGTATCAGTCGCACTCGCTTTCTCGTCCAGTGTTTTTTGAGGCAAACCGACTCAAGCAGCTAGAAACCAGCCAATCTGAAGGTACAGCGTTGCGGCTTTGGCGAAATGGGCGCCCAGGACTGACGGTGGCTTATGGTTCTGTCCCAGCCCCAGTGATGGTGGAAAAAGCTTTGGCTTTGAGTAAACTTAATCAGCCGGAATCAGTGGAATTAGGCTCTAATTTTCAGCCATCTTATCCAAATTTAGGGGAAAGTGTGCCGATAGAGGTTTTGGTAGACTGGGGCAAGGAAGCGATCGCACTGATCCGCGATGTCTATCCGGATGTTGTCTGCAATGGTGACTGGGAATGCGATGTTGAAACCACCAGACTAGTTAATACTAAAGGTTTAGATTGCCATTACACAGACACTACTCTCAGTTGCTACGTATCAGCAGAATGGGTGCGTGGCGATGATTTTTTGAGTGTTTCTGATGGTCAAACCCAACGGGGCGAACTCCACCCAGATAAATTAGCTAACCAAATTTTACAGCGGTTAATTTGGGCTAGAGAAAATGTTGCATCTCCCAATGGCCGCGTTCCAGTTTTGTTTACTTCTAAAGCCGCCGATATGCTTTGGGGTACTGTCCAAGCAGCTTTGAATGGCAAGTTAATTTTAGAAGCAGCTTCCCCTTGGGCAGAACGCCTGGGTAGCCCAGTCATGGCACCAAGCCTCACCCTCTACCAAGATCCTGAAGCTGGCCCTTACAGTTGCCCTTTTGATGATGAAGGCACTCCGACTCAATTTTTAGTATTTATCCAAAACGGAATCTTAGAACATTTTTATGGCGATCGCACCACCGGTCTCCAACTGGGTACCCACACCACTGGAAATGGTTTTCGCCCCAGTTTAGGCAGCTATCCCACCCCTGGTTTATTTAATTTTCTCATCCAGCCAGGGTCGTTATCGCTACAAGAGTTGATTGAACAGCTGGATGATGGCTTAATTGTGGATCAAATGCTGGGTAATGGCGGCAGTATTTCTGGAGATTTTTCGATCAACGTTGATTTAGGCTACCGCGTCCAAAACGGTCACGTAACTGGACGCGTCAAGGATACGATGGTTGCAGGTAATGTCTACGCAGCTCTCAAGCAATTAGTTACACTCGGCAACGATGCCGATTGGAATGGTTCTTGTTATACTCCATCTCTTATAGTGGAAGGGCTATCGACGATGGGGAGGAGTAATTAAATGGGCATGGGGCATGGGGCATTGGGCATGGGGAGATGAGGGAGATGAGGGAGATGAGGGAGACAAATCAATTCAAAATTCAAAATTCAAAATTCAAAATTAAAGAACTTTTTAATGCCCAATGCCCCATGCCCAATGCCCCATGCCCCATGCCCAATGCCCAATGCCCAATGCCCAATGCCCTATGCCCTATGCCCTAATCCCCAAAAATTATGTCTTTTCCAATTCTGAATCAGCGCTTTCGCACTTGGTGGCAGCCTAGAAGAGGTTTAGCGATCGCCGAAGCTTGTATTATCGGTTTGGTTGCTGCTTTATCTGCGGTGTTGCTGAAGGTGGGTTCGGGATGGCTGGGGACGTGGCGTGTCCACAGTACTAGGTTTTTACCTGTATGGTTGGCACTGCCGATGGTTGGTCTGGTTCTGGGGTTTGTGGCTGGCACTTTGGTGGAAAGGTTGGCACCAGAGGCATCTGGTAGTGGTATTCCCCAAGTTAAAGCAACTTTAGCTAATGTACCCATCAGGTTATCTTGGCGTGTGGCTGCTGTGAAGTTACTCAGTGCCATCATCGCCATCGGTTCGGGTATGACTCTGGGACGCCAAGGCCCCACTGTCCAAGTGGGGGCAAGTTTGGCAGCGGGTATGAGTCGCTGGGTTCCCACTTCTCCAGATCATCGGCGGCAAATGATTGCAGCGGGGGCGGGTGCAGGTTTGGCAGCTGCTTTTAATGCGCCGATCGCAGGTGTATTATTTATCGTGGAAGAGTTACTTCACGATTTATCGGGGCTGACTCTGGGAACTGCGATTATTGCTTCGTTTATCGGTGGGGTGATATCCCGGCTTTTGGGTGGTGGCAGTTTAGACTTGAATTTGCAATTAACGCAATCTGCCAGCCAATTTTCTATCCCCGAAATTCCTTTTTTCTTGGTGTTGGGTATTTTGGCAGGGTTACTCGGTGGATTGTTTAATCGGGGAATTATATTTAGTATTAAACTTTATCAACGATTACATGTCAGTTTACCGCTGCGGGTGGCTTTAGCTGGATTTATCTCTGGTGTTGTGGTGGCAATGCTCCCGGCGTCTTTCCGTGATAATACTGGGTTGAGAGAATATGTAATTACTGGAGTAGCCCATCCTTCCGTAGCAGCGATCGCTTTTGGGGCACAGTTCATCCTCACACTGGTAGCATTTGGTTCGGGAGCGCCAGGGGGTTTATTCGCTCCTAGTTTGATTTTGGGTTCTTGTTTAGGACACATCATTGGTGTATTTGAGTTTTATATTACAGGAACTGGTTCGCCAACTACTTATGCCCTGGCGGGTATGGGTGGATTTTTTAGCGCTGTCTCCAAGGTGCCAATCACAGCAATTGTGATTGTGTTTGAGATGACTACAGATTTTAATCTGGTGCTACCTTTAATGATTGTTTGTGTAGCAGCTTACTTGGTTGCAGAGAAGGCGGTGCCTGGTTCGCTGTATGAAAAACTTTTGGAATTGAAAGGTATTACTCTCACTAAAGAAGTTGCTGTGGAAGGAGCATTAACCAAATTAACCGCCAAAGATGTGATGCAAGAACGGGTGGAAACTTTGGATGCAGAGATGAACTTGGAAGAAACAATGCAAGCTTTTGCTCGTTCCCATCATCGGGGTTTTCCCGTAGTGGAAGATAGTAAGTTGGTGGGAATTGTGACGCAAACAGATTTACTGAAAATCCGCGAGAGTGCAAAGCAGACGCTAAGCGATCCCAACCTAGCTAATGATATTTCTTTAAAAGAAATTATGACGCCTGTGCCAATTACAGTAACGCCAATCCACACCTTGAGCAATGTACTTTATTTACTCGATCGCTATCAAATCAGTCGCTTACCAGTGGTGGACGGACGAAAACTGATTGGGATTATTACTCGTGCAGATATTATTCGGGCGGAAGCAGACCATTTGAATGCTGATGACAGGAAACCGAAACTGCGCCCAGAACCTTCTTATGTAGTTTACCAAACGCGATCGCCTAGCATTGGTAGAGGGAGATTATTAGTGCCCGTAGCTAATCCCGATACGGCAGATATATTATTGCAGATGGCAACAGCGATTGCCCGCGATCGCCATTATGAAATAGAGTGCATACAAGTAATGCTGGTATCGCGCCACAGTTCCCCATCTGAAACACAGGTCAGAACAGCAAAAAGTCGGCGTCTGCTTCGACAAGCAGAAATTTTAGCAAAAAAGTGGGAAATTCCCCTCCACACACAAATTCGAGTTACCCACGATGTCGCCCAGGCAATTTTAGAGACAGTCAACGAAGACCACATCGACTTAATCCTAATGGGTTGGAAAGGTAGCACATCTACCCCTGGTCGGATTTTTGGTAACGTTGTAGACACCATAATTCGCCAAGCCACCTGTGAAGTAGTTTTAGTCAAGTTAGGCAAAACTCAAGAAGACGCAGGGACGCGGGGACACGGGAACGCGGGGACGCGGGGACGCGGTGACACGGGGACGCGGGGACGCGGTGACACGGGGACGCAGGGACATGGGGACGCGGGGACATGGGGACGCGGGGACGCTTCTGAAAACGCGGCGGCACGGGAACCAGCGGACACCGACAATTCTTTCTCCGCGTCTTTGCGTCTCCCCGTCTCCGCGTCTCCCCATTTCAACAACTGGCTAGTCCCAATGGCTGGCGGTCCGAATTCACGAGTAGCGATTAAATTGCTTCCGGCTTTAATCACCTTGGGAAATGACCCAAAAATTCGCTTGACACAGGTGTTTAAGCCATCTGAATTAAAGCCAAACATGACAGTTTTAGAAAATGCTATTCGTCAGTTGATGCGCCGCCGGAAATTGTCTAGTACTGTTGTTGCTGTCCCAGTACAAGCTAATTCAGTTGCCGAAGGTGTGATTAAATTAGTGAAAACTGAAGGTTATGATGTTGTAGTTTTGGGTGCTTCCCGTGAAGGATTGTTGCAGCAGGCGATTCAAGGTAATATTCCAGAAGCGATCGCTTCTGGTGTAGAAAGTACAGTAATTTTAGTTAGGAGTGCGATTCAAAAATAAACTACATCTATTAGTACCTTATTTTGTTCAGTTGGACTGATTTCTCTACACATACAATCTGACAAGTAGTTTATCTAATTAATTTATTTTCCCATTGCTTGTCCGTCTATCACCCTGTCCAGCGATCGCCCATTTTATTAATGATAAAATACACCAATAATTAAAGTAAAAATTATTGGTATTAAGATTGGAATAGCAACTATAAGTCCCCACTTACCAAACTTAATATCCTCACCCTCAGATTTTAAAAATGCAATCCAACCAACAACTCCCATCAAAACCCAAATAAACCCGAAAACAAGAAATATAACAAACACTGAATCTTCCATTTGCCTATTTCTTATTGCCTATTACTTGTTCCCTATTCTCAACCAAGCCAAATAACCTTGCTAAACTGGTGCGAAACTGTCTAAATTCATAAGCTTCAATAGTTTTTCGTTGCAGATATTCTGGTTGATAAACTGCTGGATTTGAGAAATCACCTTGCAGAATTTGAATGAGATTATCGGCAATTTCTTCAACGTTATCAGGGTCAACTAAACATCCCAATTTTCCTTGTGCTAATGGGTCTATAGAACCATCTTGATTACCTGCCAACACGGGTTTACCACAAGCTAAAGCTTCGAGATAAACAATACCAAATCCTTCTCCTTTGCTAGGCATAGCAAAAACATCGCAGAGATTGTAATGAGCGCACAATTCTTCATCTGGTATAAATCCTGCAATTGTGATAGAATCTTGCAGATTTAAGCTATTAACTAAAGTTTTGATTCGAGGTAAATCATCACCTTTACCTGCAAGAATAAAGTGAACATCGGGGATTTGCGATCGCACTTTCACTAAAGCATGAATAATTTGGTCATAACCCTTATATTTTGCCATGCGTCCCAGGCGCGTTACCGTCAAAATTACAGGCTGTTCATCTTTTAAGTTATATCGTTTGAGTAGATAAGTAGGTTTTGGCTTGATTTCAAATTGTTTAGCATCAAACGTATTTGGCAAAACCACTATTTTCTCTGGCTCAATATCTGTTTCTTCAAGCAAGCGCTGGCGAGTATAATTACTAACACTAATGATTTTATCTGCTTTTTGTAATGCTAATTTTGTCATCTTGTTCTCAATATTCCAAACTTCCAAGCCATGAGCAACTACCCAGTAAGGAGTCCCGGTTATGAGTTTGAGAACATAACAAGCGGTGGCATAATTAACATGGGTTGATATGACTATGCTAGGACGTTGAAAAATAGCCAAGATAATTATCTTGATGGCAAATAAAATCGTTTGTAATAATCTTGGTAAATGTCCAAAATAATGAAATTTTGTTGAATTTAAAAATTGTAAATTTCGCTCTTGTTTTAAATTGTGCTTGTCATACTTGAGAAACACATCATAATTAGCTTCAGGATATAAATCTTGTAATGCTCTGAGCAAAAATATTGAATAAACTTGAATACCTCCCTTAAAACCAAATATATTGGGAAATATTAAGTGAAAATGACGCTGATTTATGGTACTTGTTTTCAACATTGTAACTAATCTTATTTGCTTTACTGGATGACAAAATCTTTTCGAGAATTTACAGCTGCTGCCAGAAAATAAAACTCAATAGTTGTAAAGGTATAATCCTCGGCAAAAAAATCTGGCATTTGAGATGCTAAAAACATCATAATTGGAGCGATCGCCACAGGATTAACATGTTTAACTTTCGATGCAATTATTACTAAAAAGTTAGCAAAAATCAATAATCCCGGAATTCCTTGTTCTACTAGCACATTTAAAAATATATTATGTGCATGAAAACCTTTAGGCCCAAAAACTTTGGTTCCTATATGTTCTGCAAAAACTCCTATACCTATACCAGTCAGTGGTCTTTTAATAGTTTCAATAATAGCTGCTTGCCAAAGAGCGAACCTTGATAACGCTGTTCCTACAGGACTAGGAAGCACTATCTCACTCGAATTGGTTGAAAATAAATTAATTAATGGAAATATTTTACTATCTCCCAAACCAATTCTATATGTAGATACTGGTATAGTTACAATACACAATAACCATAGACTGATAATAAAAATCGTTTTTTTGAAATCAATGATTTTATATATCAATAAAATCATCAGACCAAAAATAAAAATTAGCCAAGCATTTCTGCTCGCAGACAACGCCAAGGAGATTAAGAAAATAAATTCACTAATATATAATTCAATTTGAGAAATTTTATTTTGTTTTGACAAAATCAGACTTAAACACAAGCCAATACCCATGATTACTCCAAACTGATTAGGGTTTTGCATTATTGAACCAATCTGGGGATAAAAGCTGGGAAATTTTAATAATTCAAAAATCCAGTGATCGGGAACTAAAGCTTCTAAAAAACCAAAAATTCCAATTATTTGTAGTAAGTACAATATACAACGATAGTAAAACGTTAAAGATGATGTTTTCAGCTTTTGAAAAGTTAAGACTAGAAAAGCAAAAAATAATATAAAATAGCTAGAATATTTAATACTATAAGTAATAGCGGTGCTGGGAAATTGACTAGTTAACGACGAAACCCACATCCATAAATATAATACACCTAAACATATCAAAATAATTTTATTTTTTTTAATAGTTTCTCTTGTATCTTTCAAAGACAAACTAATTATGCCAAAGCTGAAGGCAGGAAGTAATAAATAATGAATACCAATATTGAGTCCCGGAAATTTAATTCGCCCTAGCAGCGAAGAAAATAGTATGAGTAGGAAAAATATATTAATCATAAATTTTTTGTCGAAAATAATTTTTTGACATGGGTTTCTTACCTCAATCCAACCTACGAAATGAGGACAGTTCTAAATCTCCCACTTTTTTGTCCTGAATTCTGAATTCTGACTCCTGAATTCTGTTCCATAAAAACTTTCATCCTGTGGAGGATATTATCACAATATACTCCTCCACCGATATCCAGCTTGCAATTAATTTGCCATTAGCAATTTTTATTGAATTGTCTGCCAAATTTTCAAAATATTTTCACCACTGCCACCACCGGCAATAGTTTGTCCATCTGGGCTGATAGCAACTGCATAAATATATCCAGAACCAGTTTCTAAAGTGCGGATTTTTTTTCCTATTACTGGATTCCAGAGTTTAATAGTCCTGTCACTGCTACCACTAATGAGAGTGACATTATTTAAACCTGTACTTGGCAAAAAAGTGACGGAGTTAATCTTATCATTATGTCCCTTTAACGTTTGCATTAACTTTCCTGTTCCCAGATTCCACAGTTTAATTGTTTTGTCATTGCTGCCACTGGCAAGGATTTTGCCATCGGGAGCAAAGGCAACTGAAAGAACTGAACCTTCATGTCCTTGTAGGGTGCGGATTAACTTTCCTGTTTCCAGATTCCACAATTTAATTGTTTTATCCCAACTACCACTAGCAAGGGTTTTGCCATCAGGACTGAAGGCTACAGATTGAACACCATTGTTATGTCCTTCAAGAATGCGAATTAACTTTCCTGTTTCCAGATTCCACAGTTTAATTTTTGTGTCCTTACTAGCACTACCACTGGCGAGGGTTTTGCTATTAGGACTGAAACTTACCGAGGTAACTCCGTCGGTATGTCCTTGCAACGTGCGGATTAACTTTCCACTTTCTCGATTCCAGAGTTTAATTTTCCTATCCGCGCTTCCACTGGCGAGGGTTTTGCTATCAGGACTGAAGGCTATAGTCCAAATCCAGTTGGAATGTCCTTCGAGAGTGCGGACTTCTTGTTTAGTTGACAGATTCCATAGCTTGATTGTCTTGTCATCACTACCACTACCGAGGGTTGTACCATCAAGACTGAAGGCTACGGAATTCACATCGCTGGAATGCCCTTTGAGAGATTTGGCGAGATAAGGAACTTCCAACATGTTTTTTGGCGAGGAATTGACAGGCTGAGAAACCGGTTCAGGAAACTCGCTAACTTCATCGAGACGAGGTTGAAAATACCAAACTCCACCCAAACCCAACACCAAAACACTACTAGCTAACAGCAGTTGACTTTTGAGTTTGTTATTTGGTTTTGGCGAGACTAGCCCTGTATTTGCTGAATTAGTTGTGAATGTTGGTGTCAATACAGTCGGCGGAATTGATGACAATGGTGGTGGTAGCCTGGGTGTTAAGTCAGTGATGACTTCATCAGCCGATTGGTAACGCTTTTGGATGTCCGGTTGCAAAAGTTTATCCAAAACTTCACCCAACTCTACAGACAGATAAATCCCATCTCTACCTCGAGTGTTCAAATATTGCCGCCACGATGCAACCCAACCATAACCTTGCTGCATCCACAGTTGAGATGGGCGAACCCCAGTCATGAGATGAAAACAAGTTGCTCCCAAACTGAATAAATCGCTGGCTGGGTAAGCTTTGCCATCTTGCATTTGTTCTAAGGCTGTATAACCATGTGAGCCAATGACAGTACCAATTTTAGTTTGTACTGTTGCTGTTAGCTGCTTAGAAGCTCCAAAATCAATTAACACTAATCGCCCATCACCTTGACGGCGAATAATATTTTGTGGCTTGATATCTCGGTGGATTACTCCTCTGACATGAATAAACTTTAGTATCGGCAATAAATCTAACAAAAGTTCTCGAATCTCTATTTCGTTATAGTTTCCCCGCGTCTCCCATTCCTTGAGCAAGTTTTGTCCATCAATAAATTGCTGCACTAAAAATAAATAGCCGTTTTGCTCAAAATAAGCGAGTAAAGTTGGAATTTGCGGATGTTCTGCTAATTGTTGCAGTCGGCTAGCTTCTTGTTTAAATAATTCAACAGCCTTTGTTAGTGGTCCAGTTCCTTGAAGTTTTGGTGCAAATTGTTTGACAACACAGCATTCATTGAGCTTGTGTACATCTTCCGCTAGATAGGTTCTGCCAAATCCGCCTTCATCTGATAATACCTGAGTAGGACGATAGCGACCTCCCAGTAGGGGTATCAATTCCGCTTGACAATTGTGGCAATACTTGTTTTTGTCAGGATTTAGAGGTTTTTGGCAGTCGGGATTCACACAACAGATCATACTGGGAATCCATTTCCATATTAGGGTATATATTCATTTTAAGTCATGCAGTATAATCTCTCTTGTTAGCTAATCTCATTTACACACCATCCAAATCGCTAATTTCCTTATCTCATCAGGTATTCAACAATTTAGATAACTTGAAAAAAGTTCTGCTTTAACGATGCCTTTTGAGCAATTGATTGGCGTTAGTTCCACACATCCATAGTCAGATAGAATCTGGCTGAGTTTGGCAAAAATATCTGGACAAAAATCCGAAAAGCAGTAGTTTCAGTTTGTAGCTCAGTATATACCTACCAATTTGGAATTTACTCTGTGGTCTAAATTGAGGTCAGAATTCAGGAGTCAGAATTCAGGAGTCAGAATTCAGGAGTCAGAATTCAGGAGTCAGGGTAGTTAGAGAATCAAGAAGTTAAATTTAAATTTTGTCTAGACAAAATTCCAACTTGATTTCACTGGGATAAAAACGCGAAAGATTAAATTTATTCCCTAAAGACAAACAAAATTTTCAGCAAAATTAGGAGCGTAGTAATGCTAGTAGAAAACAACAACTATCGTCGCAAATTAAATCAAGTTTTAATTTGTTGCTTGAGTAGTAGTTTGTTAATCGCAAGTAATGGGCTGCCTATCAGTGCTTTGGGAAGACCTGAAAATTCTCAAAACTTTTTAATTGCTAAATCTCCAGATGAAAGACAACCAGAGGCAGTAAAAAAAGGAATTGAACAAATTCCTCCTTCTACTGCGGCAACATCTCCAAGAAAGAAACAACCTGTTGAGTCACCAATACAACAGCAAACTCGTCGCATATCGTCTAACACAGGAAATTCTCAGCGTTCTTCTAGCGCTGCAAATAATAGCTCTGGTTCTAGATCCTCTGCACGGAGAACTGCTAACTCAAATGCGAATCGTGCTAGTAATAGTTCTGGTTCTAGATCCTCTGCACGGAGAACTGCTAACTCAAATGCGAATCGTTCTGCTGGCTCAGGTAGAGTTCGCAAGCCAAGTTCTAATGTAGCTGCAAATACCCAAAATCTTCAGACTTCACAAATACCTACTTACAAAGAGATTAATTTTGTAGATGTGGCATTGGGTATTTTGGATAGAAATGACTTTCAATCTCAAGGTAGGTCTTTCCATTTCTACGAGTTTGAAGGTCGAGAAAATCAATTAGTTCAAATTAGACTTATTGGCAGTAATGATAACCGCAGAACAAATAACTTGAGTTTAAAACCGTTGTTGTTTTTGCACGATCCTGATAATAATATCATCGTTAGAAAAGGCACTTTAGACAAAAGCAGTAGTGGGGATGATGCATTTATTTTTGCACGATTGCCCGTGAATGGCACTTATAAGATTGCTGTCACTAGCCAAAATCCTGGAGAAATAGGTCGCTATAGTTTGGCTTTGAGGAATGATAGAGCTAGCTATACTTTGGATGAAGCAGGTCAACTAACTGCCAAAAGTTCAACCTTGAAACAAAATGGAGGAGCTTACAATGTTTCTAATTTTCAAGGTAGAAAAAATCAGCTGATCAGTATTCGTGTAGATAGTGTTGATGAAGAGTTTTCGCCTTACGTCACCTTGCTCAATTCTAAAGGACAAGCGATCGCCATAGATCAAAACAAAGACAAAGGTGGTGTGTATACTGCTTTAATAGACCGAGCTAGGTTACCTGAGGATGACACATACTATATAGTTGTCACTTCCAAAAATCCACAGGAACAGGGTAAATATAGATTGACTATTTTTTGATGTCATTTGTCAGACAATTTCGGATTTTACAGCAGTTTTCAGGTAAATAGACCACGCGGTACGGGCACAGCAATGCTCATTGGTGTCAACTTAACGTAAAACCCTTGTAAAGACGTGATATTGAGTTCTCTAACTTACCATTACTCAACGCGTCACCCCACCCCGGTTTTGTCTAAAGCCAAAACCGCCCCTCCCCTTATCAAGGCTATCCATTACCCGGATCTTTCTTAACAAACAGACAAAATACTTAAAATTAGGTCGAAACGGTTAATGGGTATAGTTTTGAGAG